>NZVR01000086.1 GCA_002701545.1 Blastopirellula sp.
TTACACGTGGAGCACGCGTCACAATCTCAAACCGCCAACATCCTCCTGATCCCGGCCGCCGGGTAACACAGCAAGCAAGTCACCTCAGGCAATTTCAGGTAAACCGTAAGGCGCACGGTATTCTTTGCTCAACAGCTGATTGGCCTCGTCACAATCGACGAACCGTTCTGAGTTGACGTCGAAGTCCAGGCGGCCACGGGTGCGATAAGCGATTTCACCCAGGTGCACCAATGCACAACTGCGGTGCGCGATCTCAGCAGAAGCTCGTGTCGCTCGCTGTCGTGTTCGCACTGCGTCCAAGAAATTGGCCATGTGTTCGGTATAACCTCGCTGACCACGCAGCTCTTTGCCCTCGGTTGGTCCCGGCTTGTTTTTCGGCCCCAGGAAGACGCTAAAGGCACCGCGTCGCGAGAAGATCATATAGCCTTCCGTTCCGTAGAAGACGTTGCCGTTGTCAAATCCATGCAACCCGTAAGCCGTGAACGGATAGTTTTCGTAGATGAGCAAGCGCCCGTCGGGGTACTCGTAAGTCACGTTCATGTTGTCGGGATAGTCACTGGCATGACCATGGAGCATCATGCGACTGCCCCGCGCAGTAATCTGCTGAGGCAAGGTGTCGACTCCTAATCCCCAAGCAGCCATGTCCAGGTCGTGAATTCCATCGTCGCCAATTTCACCGTTCGCGTAGTCACGATACATCCGCCAAGTAGCGTGAAAACGATGCTTATTGAACGCGTGCTTGGGGGCTGGGCCAAGCCAGCGGTCGTAGTCGACACCACTGGGCGCCGTACTATCCGCCACCGGCTTCACGACGCCACGCGTCTCCGCCGTCCAAGCACGAGCAACTTTGATGTCGCCAATCACTCCGTCGGCCAATAATTTGGCGGCCTTGGCAGTCACCGGGCTACTGCGCATTTGACTCCCTTGCTGCACCACCCGTCGATATTTTTTGGCGGCGGCAATGATCTGCGGGCCTTCATCAAACACATGCGAAATCGGCTTTTCAATGTAGGTATCTTTGCCTTCTGCCATGGCAGCCATGGCAATCGGAGCGTGCCAGTGATGCGGGGTAGCGATAATCACCGCATCCACATTCTTGTCCTGAATCACGTCTTCGTAACGCGCTGTCTTGCGCGGCTTATGATTGCCAGCATGCCCTGCCATCCGCGCGATCTGCGCCTCGTCCACGTCACACAACCACGCCAGGTTCACGTTCTCTCGACGCCCCACAAGCCCTTTCACATGATGCGTCATGATGCCACCACAGCCAATGATGCCAAGGTTCAAACGCGTTTTGGGTTCCGCTGCCATCGAATGCACGGCGCGCATCGTTCCGAGCGCGGCAGTCGCTCCAACGGCGAGAGAAGTCGTTTTGACAAATTCACGGCGATTTGCTGTCTGGGACATACTGCGGTTCCTTAGTTAATTGATAAGACGCGGTTTGTGGTAAATCACACTGCCTCTGTTTGATAACGCCCTTCGCCGTTGATCCGTGCGAAGACATCATTCAATACCCAATGGAACAAACATAAATGAATGCTCTCGACCATCCCCATATCATCCAATTCCACGTGCAGACCATCTTGCTGCATGGTCTTCAGCTGGCCACCGGAGTAGCCGGTCAATCCAAACGTCTTCAAGCCGTGGCGATTGGCCCAATCCACGGCGTTCAAAACATTCGCGCTGTTTCCCGAGCCACTAATGGCAATCGCCACGTCACCTGCTGATCCATAGTTCATCAGTTGCTGGACAAAGATCTGGTCATAATCCAGATCATTCCCAACCGCCATCAGCCAGCCAGCGTTGTCGGTCAAACTCAAGACTTTCAATCGCTTGCGGCCATCGTCATACAAGTCTTTTTCATGCAAAGTGCTTTTGCCGAGATCCTCGCTCATGTGGCTGGCAGTCGTACCGGAACCACCATTACCAAAAATGTAAACCCAGTTTCCTTGTTCCCACGCCTCGTAAATCCAATCTGCCCAGCGTTCCATCGCTGCTTGATCAATACGCTCTAACTCTGCATTCAAACGGCCCAGGTAGGCCTTCGAATCGAGGGTTGCTCCCAACATGTCTTCTCCGTTCTCACTTGCTTTGACGATCGCGGAACGATCGGGGCATCATGCCAGCGGCGATGCGTCTGTCAACACGAACCAGTCTGCGGAGCGCTGCGGTCACCATGCAACGCCAAGTTGCTTCATCAGGCGGGTCGCCAAACGGACCTGGTCGCCAAACGGACCTGCAATGCGCGTTACCTGCATGTCATAAGTGAATCAGGCGNTAAAATCAACTCTGGGCGCCATCCTGGCAATCGCAGTCGGGGCAGGGGACTCGGTTCCTAAGCAACCTGTCGCCGTGAAGGCTCGTGATCATCACCTGAAATCCGCAGCTTGAATGTGGACTCCAACTGCTGGCGGCGACTGGAATGCTCGCGTCGCAACGGGGATTCGTTCGTCACGTACCTGCCGGTCCGAGCCCAGTCCTCTGCCTCATAGGTCAAATCCAGAAGCAGTTTCTCGACCTTGCCACGATAGAGTTCAATGCCGTCCCGACAAAGATTGGGCGGCACATGGACAAAAGGAGCCGAAATCGCGCGGGCCCGCGAACCGGGCCTGGGGATGGCAAATCGGTCCCAAGTATTCACCCTCCAGGGACGATCGTACCCCAAACCGACCGGAACCAACGGCATCCCCAAACGCGAAGCAAGAAAAATACAACCGGGTGCCAAACGACGACGTGGTCCACGCGGTCCATCAGGAGTGATGGCAAGGTTATGCAATCGCGAGGCTGCGAACATTTGTTTCAAAGCAGCAACACCACCACGGGTCGATGATCCACGCACCGTACCAAACCCCATATGCCGGCTTGCCTGAGCAAGCCACTCGGCATCTCCGTGCTGACTCACCAACAACGATACATTGTTGTGGCTACGCAGATAGAACATAAACGGAATGTACTCGTGCCAAAAAAGAAAAATGGCCGGTCCGCGGAATTCCGGATGAGGTGGATCGACGGTGGGATCATAAAGCGCTGCGCGGTAAGCGAGGGTGCGCATCCATAACCGTGTCCCGACTGCCAGACTCAGGCCGCCAAGGTTACGGGCAAAGGGATTTTTCACCAGCTTGCGGGCATCCATGCCAACTTGATCCTATGTGGGCCAATCTCCCGAGTACACTTCCGCCGCCGGACCAGTCATGAATACGTGATTATCTTCTTCACGCCACTCCAGCTCCAAGTCGCCCCCGCGCAGATGATTCAAGATCTTGCGTTCAGTCTTCCCAGTAAGCACGCCAGCCACACAAACGGCACTCGCTCCCGTACCGCAAGCCCAGGTCTCGCCGGAACCGCGCTCCCACGTACGCTGTCGCACTTCCTGTGGAGAGTCGATTTCAATAAATTCCACATTCACGCGCGCCGGAAACATGGCGTGGGTTTCAATCTGAGGACCAATCTCGAGTACCAGCTCGTCCGTTGCTTCGGGTACGTAGATAATGCAATGTGGATTTCCCATGGAAACACAAGTCACCTCAAATCGCTGACCGGCAACCTCTAACGGCTGCTGCACAACGGGGGTGGCCTCAAACCCGGTGGGAATGTCCGCCGCACCGAGGATCGGTTCTCCCATATCGACNCGAACCCGCTCGACGCGATTCTCGTGTGTCTCCAGCGCAACCGCTAAGACTCCCGCACCGGTCTCGATCGCTAAGGTGTCTTGCTGACAAATCCCGTGGTCAAAAACGTATTTAGCAACACAACGAATCCCGTTGCCGCACATCTCCGCCTCGGAGCCATCCGCATTGAACATTTGCATCCGGGCGTCGGCCACTTCCGACGGACGAATAAAAATCAAACCGTCACCACCGATGCCAAATCTACGATCGGCCATAACCCGCGCCAGATGTTGCGGGTCCTTGGGCATCGTTTCGTGAAAGCAATCGACATACACGTAGTCGTTACCCGCTCCGTGCATCTTCGTAAAACGCATGCAAATCCTCGTGCTAGCAGCTTTTAACCAGGGGAGCCGATTGTATCGAACGAGCGTTCATCCGCCAATGGATGAATGTGCCCGTTCCGGCATTCCCGACGACGGCAAGTATCACGCGCCGCGGCCTCAGGCCAAAATATCATGCACGATACGGCTTTCAACATTCTCGATTAACTTGCGTTTCCGCTGATTTTGCTCGTACGTCAGATGGGCTTGATCGATCCCAAGCAGATGCAACAAGGTGTGATGGTAGTCATAGTGGTTGACTACATTCTCTACCGCTTTATGTCCAAATTCATCGGTACTGCCATACGTACAACCTCCACGGAACCCTCCGCCAGCGACCCACATGCTGAAGCCGTAGGTATTGTGATCGCGTCCAATCTTGCTTGCTCCGGCATCATTTTGGACCACGGGCAAGCGGCCCATCTCACCGCCCCACTGCACGACGGTCGAATCGAGCAGTCCGCGTTGCTTCANATCTTTCACTAAGGCAGCCGAGGGTTGGTCTACTTTCAGGCAAGAGGCAGGTAACTTACTGCGAATGCTGCCGTGGTGATCCCAGAACTGGTTCTGTGTGAACACTTGCACGAAGCGGACCCCGCGTTCAATCAACCTCCTGGCAATCAGGCACCGGGTTCCGTATTCGGCTGTCGCTTTTTCTTCCAAGCCGTACATCTTTTTGGTCGCCGCCGTCTCGCGACTCAAATCCAGTGCTTCCTGGGCGGCGACCTGCATGCGTGCCGCCAAGTCATAACTGGCAATCCGTGCGGAGAGATCGAGCTGGCCTGGGTGCCGCTCCAAATGCCGCTGATTCAACTTCGTCAAAAACTGCAAATATCGGTCCTGCACCGGGCCGGCGTATTTCTGCGGTGAGGCCAGGTTGAGAATCCTTGGCTCAGTCGCCCGCACGACCGTCCCTTGATAGATCGCTGGCAGCCAACCATGGGACCAATTCTCGACTCCCAACACCGGCANCTGTCCGGGATCGATCAACGACAAATAGGCGGGCAAATCTCTGGTCTCGGAACCCAAACCATACGTCACCCAACTGCCCAGTGAGGGCTGCCCCTCTTGGATACGCCCTGTATTGAGTGCGCGTATCGACTGGCCATGATTATTGACCCCGGTATGCATGGAGCGAATCAGGCAGAGGTCATCTGCCACGCTGCTAAGATGCGGAATCAACTCAGACAGCTCCATGCCACACTCGCCGTGTTGCGCGAACTTCCATGGTGACGCTAACACCTTGGAACTTGCCTGAGCGGCGTTGTCATACTTAATTTTCCCCGGAAAGCTTTGGCCATCCAATTGATGCAGCGCGGGCTTGGGATCGAAGAGATCGATNTGGCTCGGTCCTCCCTGCATCCACAACGAAATCACTGCCTTCGCGCGCGGCGCGTGCATCGTTTGCTTGGGGAGCGTATTGAATTCCGGCTCGGTNATATTCGGCTTGGGCGGTACCGCCACCGCATTCGCCTGCTGCATCAACCAGGCACTCGCAACGCCCCCGAGTGACATTGCCGTCCCACTGAGAAATCGCCGTCGATTGGTGACGTGGCCAGGATGGTCATGCATGGTAAATCGGAGCCCGTTATTCGATGTACAAGAATTCGTTGGAACTGAAGAGTGCATGGCACAAGCTCACCCAAGCTTCATGCTGCGCTTGTGCTTCGGCAGTCCCTTCCTTGGGTTTGGGAAGGCTTTCCAGGAACGTCGCCGTCTGCCCCTTGAGAAAAGCCAAGGCTGCCTGCTGTTCGTCAGCGGTGACTTCACGTGCATACAAGATCATCCACAGCAATNCGACTTGCTGCGGTTGTTCGCTGGCCTCGTTGGCCAGCCTGCGAGCCAAGCGATCAGCTTGCTTTAAAACAAAATCGCCATTCATCATCAACAACGCCTGAGTGGCACTGGTGGACGCCGCACGGACTTTGCAGTTCGGTTCCATGCGCGGCAGATCGAACGGTTCCATNACGCTCAGCGGGCGACTTCGCCGGACTTGCACATAGATGCTACGGCGATATTCTTCGCCTTGCATGGCAATCACAGGCCCTGGTCGCCCAGCGTTCAGATTCTCTTTGCCGATGACAAACTGCCCAACGCGATCCGCCATGACGGGAACCGCTGGCCCTCCCCGACGATAATTCAAATCGTCGCTCAGCGCCAGCACGGCATCCCGCAACGTCTCGGCGTCGATTCGTCGTATCGGCATACTGCCTAGCCAACGCTGTTCGCGGTCTTTCTGCAACTGCAAAGCGGTGGCTTGCGAGTCACGTTGATAAGTCGCCGACGTCATGATCAAGCGATGCAGATGTTTCGNACCAAAACCGCTTTCCATGAACTCAGTTGCCAGCCAGTCCAGCAGTTTCGGATGCGTGGGCGGTGTCCCCAGCGTGCCAAAATCTGCGGGCGTACGGACGATGCCCTGGCCAAAGTGATGCAACCAAATGCGATTGACCTGGACGCGGGCAAACAGAGGGTTATTTCGGTCGGTTACCCAGCGTGCGAAGGCCAACCGCCGCCCGCTGCTCACTGCTTGCGGGGATTCGACTGACAGTTGACTGTCAATGGCTTCAGACAAAACGCTGAGCGCAGCTGGCTGCACTTCCTGTTTCGGTTGCTGATGGTCACCGCGATGAAACAGGAAGGTTTTCGGCGGCGTCCCCGATGGCTCGAACAGAGCGCGTAGATATTCTTGCTGCGGCTTGGTCGCCCGCAACTTGGTCGCGTCCTCCGTCATTTTCTTGAGCACACCGGCGGCTTTACCGTCGTACAGGTACAGTGAGCTGGACGTGACATTCACACTCGGATACTTGGCCAACAACTGCTTTTGCTCAGCGGTCCGCTCCTTTTCGGTCGTTTCGCGTGCCGCCCGAATCGCAGGTCGCAACGTGGCATCGAGCTTCGCTAATTCCTTTTCAAACGTCGCCGCAATGAATTCCTCCTGCTTGCGAGCACGGGCCGCATCTAATGCTTTCGCTTCCTGCTCGATCTTCTCCGCAGCAGCCTTGTCTGCATCGGTATACAGAGAGAAACGTCGTTTCGGCGGCGACAACCACTGCTGCCAATTCAACGCCGGCTCGAAGACCGCTCGCAGGCGATAGTAATCCTGCTGTGGGATCGGATCATAGCGATGGTGGTGACACTGGGCACAAGAGACGGTCAGTCCCAGCAGGGAGGAGGAGGCAATCTCGATCGTCTTCGCCACCACTTCATTACGTGCCAGTGGCTGATCGACATCACCGGNAGCCGTCCCATCGGGAGCAGTTCTCAAGAATCCGGTCGCCTCCAACAGCCGCACTTCGTCGTCCGTCAGATTCTTCAACGCACGGCCAATGAGTTCATCTCCGGCGAGTTGCTCGGTGACAAACTGGTCCAGGGGCAGGTCCGCATTGAAGGCACGAATCACATAATCTCGGTATCGGTATGCGTACGGTCGCTCGCTGTCCGCATCGGTGTACCCTTCGGAGTCCGCATAGCCGGCAACGTCCAGCCAATGTCTTCCCCAACGCTCGCCGTAAGCGGGCGACGCCAACAATCGGTCGAGCAGTTTTTCGTATGCATCAGGCGTCGTATCCGCAACAAACCGCCGGGTCTCCTCAACCGAGGGCGGGACGCCGATCAAATCCAGAAAAGCACGTCGCAGTCGCGTCGCGGGCGCCGCCTGAGGCGCTCGATCCAAACCATGTTCTGACAGCCGCGACAGCACAAAGGGGTCGACCGACGATTGCACTGCTTCGGAACCGCCTGCCGTCTCGGGCAAGGCAGGACGTTGGATACGCTGAAATGACCAGTGCCGTCGCTCTTCTTCGGTGAAATAGGTGCCCGCCTCTAACGATGCCGGTTCCTCCCGTGCGGTGCGAGCTCCCTGTGCGATCCAAGCCTCGAGCCGGGCCAGTTCGTCGCTGGTCAACCGCTGCTCCACATCTTCTGGTGGCATTTCGCCTGCCGTGATTCGGGCGAGTAACAAACTTTCCGCTGGCTTGCCCGGAACCAAAGCCGGCCCCGATTCACCTCCGGACACAAGAAAATGTCGTAAACGGACATCGAGCTCGCCTTCTTTCGTGCCGTCTTCACCATGACAGTGAAAGCAATGCGCCTTGAGAATTGGCCGAATGTCGCGTTCAAACAGAACCTCACCGCAAACTGCGACTGAGGGTGAATAAACAACGCACAGCGTTAGAATCCATTTCAATTTGCGGGCAGCGAACGGCATGGGACATCAAGGAGGGAGCACGGGGCGGGTTTCCCTGATTTTAGCCTGTTCGCGGCGGTGATGTCACGTCGATTCGCCCGATTCCGCGTGACGAGTCAAGCTCGCCAGGGAACCGCTCACTGCCCTACTCACTGCCCTAACAACGCATTCTGGCCAAACGGACTAACTGACTTCCGATTTTTCCGGCACCACGGCCGCAGGAAAACGTTCCTGCAACGGCTGCACAGCCATCCCGTCTTCGCGCAACGTTTCCATTGCCTTGACCGCTGCGGTCGCGGCCGAAATCGTAGTAATGCAAGGCACACCATGCTGCACCCCAGCAGCCCGAATGCGGCCTTCATCCGTCCGAGCCCCTTTGCCGGAAGGAGTATTAATAATCAGGGCAACTTCGTCGTTCTTCAAATAATCGATCAGGTTCGGTTTTCCTTCAGCGATTTTTTTGACGCGTTCGACTTCAATCCCGGCGTCAGCGATTCGCTGCGCGGTACCTGACGTGGCGAGTAATTCAAAGCCGAGTTTGGCAAGCCGCGTGGCGAGTTCCGGGACGTGATCTTTGTGGCGAGACGACAGACTGACGAAGATTTTGCCACTTTCCGGCAGCACCACCCCCGCCCCCAATTGGCTTTTGGCGAAGGCCATCGAAAAACGTTCACTGACCCCCATCACCTCGCCGGTACTCCGCATTTCCGGACCGAGTACGATATCCACGCCGACAAATTTACGGAACGGGAACACGCTCTCTTTGATGGAAACGTGTGACGGAATCGGTTCCTCGGTCACGCCCAATTCCTGGAGCGTCTGCCCGGCCATGACCTTCGCAGCCAGTTTGGCCACCGGCACCCCGGTCGCCTTGGCGACAAAAGGCACCGTTCGGCTGGCACGCGGATTCACTTCGATAACATACACGTTGAAGGCGCCATCTTCTTTCTTGACTGCGAACTGCACGTTCATCAAGCCCTTGACTTGCAAACTGTGAGCCATCGCATGCGTCGCTTCGCGAATCTCCTGTACGACCGGCCCTTCCAGGCTGTAGGGTGGGATCGAGCAAGCCGAGTCACCGCTGTGAACACCTGCCTCCTCGATGTGCTCCATAATGCCCATGACCACCACATCGTTCCCGTCACTGATCGCATCGACATCGACTTCCGTTGCATCTTCGAGAAAGCGATCGATCAACACCGGCTGCCCTTCGGCCACCACAAATGCCTCAGCGACAAAACGGTCGAACTGTGTCCGGTCGTAGCAGATTTCCATGGCACGTCCACCGAGCACAAAGCTGGGGCGTACGAGCGCCGGGAACCCGATTTTTGCAACTTCACTCCGCGCTTGGCTCATCGTCCTGGCGATACCGTTGGCCGGTTGCTTCAAATTCAGCTTCTCAAGCAATTGCTGGAATTTTTCCCGGTCTTCCGCCGCTTCGATCGTGTCCACACTGGTGCCAATGATCGGCACGCCTGCTGAATGCAGCGCTCGGGCAAGATTCAAGGGCGTTTGCCCACCGAACTGAACGATCACGCCATCGGGTTGAACGCGNTCGACGATATTGAGCACATCTTCGGTCGTCAGNGGTTCNAAGAACAGGAGATCGCTGGTGTCGTAATCGGTACTGACCGTTTCCGGATTGGAATTGACCATAATCGACTCAATTCCCAACTCCCGCAGTGCAAAACTGGCGTGGCAGCAGCAGTAATCGAATTCGATTCCCTGACCGATCCGGTTCGGCCCACCGCCCAAGATCATCACGCGTTTGGTATCGGCGCCCTTGGCCGGCGTTTCGTCTTCATCTTCGTAAGTCGAGTAGTAATAGGGCGTGTAAGCTTCGAATTCAGCCGCACAGGTATCGACGGACTTGAATGTCGCCACAATCCCTTCCGCTTTTCGCCGCGCACGAACTGCGATTTCATTAGAATCCAACAAGGTGGCAAGTTGCCGATCCGAGAAACCGTAACGTTTGGCTCGACGCAATAAGGCCGCATCAGCAGCTTCCAGCGAGCCCACACTCCGCAGCGCATCCTCGACCTCAATGATCTGAGACAACTGATCGAGGAACCATGGATCAATATGCGTCAGTTCGTAAACCTCGTCGAACGACATACCGCTTTTCAGAGCGTAGCGCAGGTACCAGACACGTTGATCATTGGGCGTCGCCAATTTGGCNCAGATTTCGTCATGCGTCGGCTGCAGNTCNGTACCCCACANGTCTTTGCCGTCGCATCCAANTCCNAAACTACCGACTTCGAGACCTCGCAGGGCTTTCTGGAATGACTCCTTGAANCTACGGCCAATGGCCATCGTCTCGCCTACGGACTTCATTTGCGTGGTCAATGTCGCATCTGCCTCAGGGAATTTCTCAAAGGCAAAGCGAGGGATTTTGGTGACCACGTAATCAATCGTCGGCTCAAAACACGCTTTGGTTTCGCGGGTAATATCGTTAGGTAACTCGTGCAAACGGTAGCCGACGGCAAGCTTGGCTGCGATTTTTGCAATGGGGAATCCCGTAGCTTTCGACGCCAAGGCGCTACTGCGACTGACCCGTGGATTCATTTCGATGACGATCATCCGGCCCGTCTCAGGATCCGTTGCAAACTGGATGTTCGAACCACCCGTCTCCACGCCAATCTCGCGAATCACTGCCAGACTCGCGTCGCGCATCCGTTGATACTCTTTATCACTCAGCGTTTGGGCAGGCGCGACGGTAATCGAGTCGCCCGTGTGAACGCCCATCGGGTCAAAGTTCTCGATCGAGCAGATGATCACTACGTTGTCATCAACGTCGCGCATCACCTCCATCTCGTATTCTTTCCAGCCGATGATCGATTCTTCGATCAAGACCTCGGTCACAGGAGACTGATCCAGCCCGTTCCGTACCAACACGTCAAAATCATCGCGGTTGTAAGCAATCGCGGAGCCGCTGCCACCGAGCGTGAAGCTGGGGCGCACGACTGCGGGCAAACCGACTTTCTCCAAAACTTCCCGCGCGTGTTCGATTGTCCTGACCGTTTCGCCGCGACAGACATCCAACCCGATCTTTTCCATCGCGGTTTTGAACTGATCGCGTTCCTCTGCTTTAGCGATCACGTCGGCCCGTGCACCAATCATCTCGACGCCGTGTTTTTCCAGCACCCCGTTGGCGGCCAGGTCCATGGCCACATTCAAGCCGGTTTGACCACCCAAAGTGGGCAGCAGCGCATCAGGCTTCTCTTTGGCAATCACCTTTTCGACCATCTGCCACGTCAGCGGCTCGATATAGGTGCGATCCGCCGTACTGGGATCGGTCATGATGGTAGCCGGATTGGAATTCACCAAAATGACTTCGTAACCCTCCTCACGTAGGGCTTTGCAAGCCTGTGTTCCCGAATAATCAAATTCGCACGCTTGACCAATCACAATGGGACCGGAGCCGATGATAAGAATCCGTTTGATATCGTCGCGTCTGGGCACGAAGTCTGGCCTTCTTGGTAGATGGAGGGAAAAAGGGGGCTGCCAAATGCAGGTAAAACCGCTCAAAATTAACACGATCCGCAGGCCGGGTGAAGGGGCCCCTCGCCACGTTTTCAAAGGCGTTCTTCCGACACGCCAAGCACAACCCAATTTGCCGCGCAGCGAAACGGGGAAAAATCCAAGCAAGAACCGCTTCTCTCAACGGCCAAGCCCTGGCGGAGCCCTATCAAACCGGTTCCACACGATGCGATCGAGCGGAACGCAGACAAGCGTCAACGATCGCGCAAATATCCCGCCCCCCTTGGGCATTCAAGATGGTCTCACGACCGGTCTCGATGGCCTCCACAAAATCCTCGACTAACCGGAAATTGTTCTCATCCGCGACCCGCAGGTGCCGAAATTCTTGCGGGGGCTGGCCGCGATAGTACACCGAGATTTCGGGCCGAGCCTCGCTCACCACACACGCACCACGCGTCCCTTGCAAATGCAATTTGATCTCTCCAATATCCGGGTGGCTGGCAGCCCCAATCCGCCCCAGACAAAGTGAACCCACCAGACCTCCCTCCATTTCCAAGGTCACGGTTGCCAAGTCATCCACGTCGTTATCGGCATGCGCTTGATGGAAATGGGAGGCTGTGCGAGCAAACACACGCTCGACGGGCGCTGCTGCCAGCATCCGCAAATAGGCCAAGGGATAGATCCCCTCCACTTCCAACTCGCCCATCGCAACTTCGCCAACGCCACCATCGGAACCATCCGCATGGGCTTCGATCTGCCGCTCCAGCCAATTGATCGGCGGCGCATCCGCAGATCGCGACCCTTTAGGAGGCCCTGCGTCTTTGGAAAAGTAAAAATCACAGTGAACCGCTCGCAAATCACCAATCGCACCACTCTCGACGATCTCCCGCGCCTGCAACAAGGCGGGTAGAAAGTTACGGTTCCAGAGCAAACATCGTGTCCCCGCCGCTTCGACAGCAGCGACCAGTCGGTCGCACTCACTCAACCGCGTCGATAATGGCTTGTCGACAATCACGTGTAAACCGGCATCCGTCGCTCGCACGGCAAGTTCACAATGCCGTTCGGCTTGGGAACTCACCACGGCAACCGTCGGTTCATACGTTTGCAACGCACCGGCAAAATCGCGGACATACGGAATCTGGAAACGGTCCGCAAACTCCTGATTCCGCTGATGCACCCACTCTGGTTGATCCGGCTCATCAGCAACCGCCACTAAATCAAAACGCGGATGGGCCGCCACGGCCAGCGGAATGTAATCATGCTTGACTACGCTGTAGACGAGCGTTCGAAATCGTGCGTTTTCAGCCATCGGTACGCCCCCTGACAACCAACGGTTGCTCCGNNNCACTGGCAATCTGCTCTGCGGCCGCCAGTGCGACTTCTGTTTCTTTCCAAGTAACGGGCGACGGTTGGTGTGAAGCAATCGCTCCCACAAAAGCTGCCAACAGATTGCGAAAGGCGACCTGACCTTCCTCGGTTGGCAACATCCGCGACCCGTCTGCATCCCATACGAGGTTCATATTGCGGTGATCGTCCGCGTAAGCCGCCCCCGTCGATCCGATCAATGACAGCGAGTAATAGTCATTGCCTGCCGGGAGCGACGTATCGAGATCGATTAACGCCATCCCGGTGGGGGCAAATCCCAGATGCACCTGCGTGTACCCGGGACGCGAAACGGTATATGTGGTCTCCGGCGTTTGGCGTCCGAACAGCCAAATTGCCAAGTCAAGTTGTTCTGCCAGCAGCTCGTCTGCTCGATCCGCAACGCTTTGCCACAGGTGAATTCGCAACAGGCCTGCCGCGCCGAGTTTGCCCGCAGCACACGTTTGATAGACCTCTCCGATCGAGGGAACGAAACGCGCCGTATGCCCGGGCACCGTCGGCAGCGCAGCCAATTGTGCCCGCGTCGCCTCTGAAAGCCGGAACGGGTCGAGTACTAATGTCGGTTTCCCTGCACTGGCAGTTTCCACCGCCAATGAAGGGTCGTCGGTAACACACGCCTGACAACTACCAACATCGACAATGCGGTCCGTGACGCGACGAGCCATCAAAGCGACGGCATCCGCGTGCTCACCTGCAACGGCCAAGGCTAGTGATAAACGCTGATTCATTCGTCCATGTCTCTCTGACTTGTATCCGGAGCAAAAGCAATCGCAACAACCCCCAGCAAGAAGACCCAACTCGTCACGCGGCCGATCAAAGCGTAATCACCAGCAAAAATGTCCTTCATCGCACCNGTGGCGAAAATGGTCAGCGCTGTCAGAATCCGACCACTGTTAAAACTCAAGCCAGCCCCCGTGGATCGCACCCGCGCCTCGAATAGTTCGGGCAAAAAGAAAGGCAGCCAACCAAAGTAAACNCCGTTGAAGAATCCCAGAATTGCCACCCACACCAGGAACAAAGAATCGGTCGGCGTCGAGAACCAGAATGCGTATTGCGCAATCACCACCGCACCGATGCTCGTCAACGCATAGGTGCGACGTCGACCAAGCGAACAAGCAATCCAGCCGGCCAGCAAGCTGCCCAAGATACTGGTTAATGATCGAGCTTGCCCCACATTGGCTTTGAGGAAGTCGTCGCCCACAGCGGCACCCGCCTCACCGGCCCAAGGAATCATCCAATTGGCACTCCCCCAACCGCCAATCAACGGAATGGTGGCCAGAGCAATACCAACCAGGATCGCGCTACCATATCCCTTCGGATACCTCTCTTGAGATCCATCGTTCTCACTGCGACGCTTCCCACGACCGGGTAGCGCCAACCAAGCCGGTGACTCCGGAACACAGAACCAGATCAACACCCCCAGCAACAAGGGAATCGCTCCGACCAGCATCACCCAACGCCAATCTTCTGGCGTGACGGCACGCCAAGCACTCAGGCTGAACATCACAAAGATGCCCAGATTCCCCGCCATCCCAATCGCACTCGATACGATCGGGCGAGCCGCTTGAGCCCACGCCTCGGATACCAGGGCGACCCCATTAGGCCAAGTACCACCAATGCCGACACAAGCCAGAAATCGCAACACCAACAGCTGCATCGGCGACGTCACAAAATACGACAAACCGGTCAGTGCGGCAAAACAAATGATGCTGATCGCCAGAGACTTGGTGCGTCCGATGCGATCTCCCAAACGCCCAAACACAAAGCCCCCCAGCGCCGCACCAAACAAGAAAGCACACTGGTACCAGGCAAACCACCGTGCGGCAGCCGCATTCCATGCACCTAACTGCTTAGCCTGAGCTTCGGTAAGCTCCTCGGGCTTCGTCTTCTGCCACTGCTGGTAGTCCTCTAAGTTCAATTTGCCGACGCGATCCAACAACTCCAATGGNGCGTCACGCATCGCCACCCCGGTGATGCCGATTTGCATACCTCCAAAAAACCATCCTAAAAAAGCAACCGTCAAAATCAGATAACGCTGCGTCGGAGTCAGTGAATTTACTTTCGTCTGTTCCACTTCCTTACCACCATGGGTTATGGTCGATTCGATAGAAACCACAAGTTATAACATGATGCCGGTTCGGTTGCCTGCTACGGTTGCCTGTCAGTCGCACTTCGTTCCCAACAGGTGCTGCCGGGTGCCCACAGGCAGGTGGCGACGTCCAGAGCCCAACAAGTAATCCAATCCTCTGGGACGTGATACAGGTTCAGCCCAGGAGAGCCAACACAAGGGAGACTTTCCATGGATAACGCAACACCAATTCGGGTGGGGGTGCTCGGCGCCACCGGATACATCGGTCAGCCGTACCGAGAAGAGATGCGTGCCGTCTCCGATACGAAGATCGTTGCCCTCTGTGCCCGCAGACGCGACTTACTGGAAGCTGCGGCACAAGAAGATGCTGCCGATCTGGCAACTACGGACTGGCGGGCCGTCGCAGAGCATCCCGATGTCAATCTGGTCGTTGTCGCCACTCCGGATGCCCTGCACCACGAGGCCGTGATGGCATGCGCTGCGGCTGGAAAACATATCATTTGTGAAAAACCTGTCGGCAAAGATGCGACCGAGGCGGCAGAGATGTGGGAAGCCTACCGCGCGCACGACAAGCTCTTCCATTTCGTTCCTTTCTGGACACGCTACGCGGATATCTTCGTCCGCGCTAAAGAGATCGTGGCGTCTGGCGCCCTGGGACAGATCCGTGGCGTGGTCTACCGCTGGCACAATCCGCGTCCCGCCGGCATGCCGCTCACCTGGCGCGACAACGCAGAACTCTCTGCCGGTGGCAGCATCGCCGATGTGGGCTCCCATGCCTACGATACGGTCGCCTGGATCCTGGGAGAACAAGCGACGCGTGTGCTGGTCCATGCCGATACGGTCACCGCGGACAAAGCCGATCTGGGGGACATTAATCTCCAAGAAGCACTCGACTGGGGTGCCGCACCAGCGGCTCACCACCAACACCAACGGGGCACCACACCAGACTACGCCAATATCGCCTGGGAATTCACCGGAGGTGCGGTGGGCATGCTCATGGTTTCCCACGCCAGCTTCCTGCGCAAAGGCCTCTGCCCAGAACTTGAATTGCACGGCACCCAGGCCTCGCTGGCAATCAACCGAGTGACTGGAGATGTCATCTGGGGCCTGCCCGATCAGGCACCGGAAGTACGCGAACGCATCTCCGACCAAGGCCTGGGAAATCGCTTCGAAAAGTTCGTTTTCCCGGCCATGCGATGCCTCCTCTCCGGCGACACACCACCGGAACACCCAACCCTGGAGCACGGCTGGCATGTCCAATGCTTCACCGATGCCGCACTCCAATCCGCCCAGTCGGGCTCGTGGGTCAACGTTCCCGGAAATTGAACCCCATGCATGATGAAACCATGCAGGCCCCCGCAACCTGTCTCGCCTGAGGCGACGAAAACCAAAGTACGAGGCCCGTTTCACAACACGACTGACAAAGAACAGCACGCCGGGAATCAGCAAATCCAGTTTCCCCGCTCGTTTCTCTCCATGCCGGCAGTTGCATGTTGCCGTCATCGAGCGAGGTAGCTAGACTCAGCTCCAGTATCCGTTAAACACTCAGCTGGAATTCACACTCGTGAAACTGATCATCGCCATCATACAACCGACCAAATTGGAAGATGTCAAAACGGCGTTGACCGAAGTGGACGTGGTACGGCTCACCGTCATGGATTGCCAAGGATTTGGCCGGCAAAAAGGCCAAGCAGAAGTCTACCGTGGCCATGAATTCAGTGTGAACCTGCTGCGCAAGGTACAGCTGCAGATCGCGGTTAACGACGAATTTGTGGAACCCACCATTGAGGCCATCTTGAAAGGTGGCCGGACTGGCGACACAGGCGAAATCGGTGACGGCAAGATCTTTGTGCTGCCCATGGACGACTGCGTGCGGATTCGAACTGGCGAACGAGGCCCCGAAGCCATCTGACCTATCGCGCAAGTGGTACCCCGCCGCCCCGCAGAGTCAGTGAGTCGCCAACACGACACACCTCCTCCGCTTACGACCCATCCAAGTCGTCTGATGCATCTGTCCCCGCAACTGCTGATTGCGGCTCGCCAGCGTCTTCATGAATCGTCGTGGGTGCGCCCTTCCAAACACCACGAATCAAGAAGCTGAAGGTCACAAAGAGCGCCGACCCGAAGATCACGGCCCCTGCCAAACAGGTGCCAAAGTGATCCTGCAGCAGGGCCGTCATGGGAGGCAATTGACTTTTCGGGCGTTTTCGCAAAACGTGCGTCTTCACATCGTGAACTTCGGCGCCGCGCCAGGCATCCCATTCATCCTGCTTCTGCATTTCCCCCGTCTGCACACGCAGGTAGAACAAGCTCCCTACCAGGGCGCCGATCAGCGTGAAATAAGCACAGATCCAAAGGCTACGGGAAACGGTGGACATGAAGCGGAAACCTCTGCCAAAAAAACGGTTGGTCGGCTGCAATCGGTCTTGTCAAACGAGCGGAGACCGTACATATTACGAACATCATCCAAAGCACTTTTTGCTTGAGCAGGAGTTGGAATTCATTCACCGCTCCTGTTTTTTTATGCGCTCGTCAAGGATGCGGTCGCTTCTCGTACTCTCTCCGAGCCATTCTAGCCACGGGATACCCCCGCAGGCCGCTGGTTGAATCCATCGGTGAACCGTTCCACCGAGCCCTTACTTTCGTCAGCCACCTGCTGCTATTCTAATCGGCCGCCTGCGACGGCTGCAGCCACTCTTTCACGAGGGCGAACGGTTTCACCAAGTGATTCTCTGAGGGGGACGAGCGGGATCGATCGCTCGATTTTGGGGCCTACCGAGAGACACACCGCAAAGATAAACTGATGATCACTGCGGTCTCCCAGACTGCAAACGCCCCACCTCGTATCTCCATCACCTATCGCAAGTACAGGCAAGTACCCATCGATGTTCGAATCACTCCAAATGGCTCCTCCGGACGCCATCCTCGGCTTGGCAGAGGCATTTCGCAAGGATACCAATCCGAACAAAATCAACCTCACCGTGGGCATCTACAAAGACGCCGACGGAAAAACACCGATCTTGGAGTGCGTCAAAGCAGCTGAGCGTCAGTTGCTCGATGCGGAAACCAACAAAGCCTATCTCGGAATCGATGGACTACCCGAATACGGCGCGCCTGTCCGTGAACTGCTCTTCGGTGCTGATCATCCGATCAACTCAGCCCAGCGGAGTTTCACGATCCAGACTCCAGGCGGGACCGGTGGCTTGCGGGTTGCAGCTGACTTCCTGAAAACACGGCTCGCAGCCGCCCGTATCTGGGTCAGCACACCGACCTGGGCAAACCATGGAAACGTCTTTCGAGCAGCAGGTCTGGATGTCAAACAGTACAAGTATATCGACGCCGCTGGCACTGGCCTCGACTTTGATGCCATGCTCGCGGATCTGAAGCAAGTCCCGCAGCGCGATGTGGTACTGCTGCATGCCTGTTGCCACAATCCGACGGGTGTCGACTTATCCGCAGAGCAGTGGCAGCAGGTCACGCAAGTCATCCAAGAGCGAGAACTGCTGCCGCTCGTCGACTTTGCCTATCAAGGGTTTGGCGACGGTCTCGATGCGGATGCCGCCGGACTCCGCACTGTTGTGGACACGGTTCCCGAGGCATTGATCTGCAGTTCCTTCTCCAAGAACTTTGGTCTGTATGCGGAGCGTATCGGAGCGCTGACCGTTGTCGCCGCAACCCCCGATGCGGCCCAGGCCGCTCTGAGTCACGTGAAATTGTGCGTTCGCTGCAATTACTCCAATCCCCCGAAACACGGTGGCGCCATTGTGGCCAGCGTGTTACAGGATCCGGCGTTGCGCAACCAATGGGAAACGGAAGTTGCGGAGATGCGTGATCGCATTAACGCCATGCGACAATTGTTTGCAGACACGATGCGTGAGCACGCCCCCGACTACGATGCCTCCTTTATCGTCAAGCAACGTGGCATGTTCTCGTATTCGGGCCTGACACCCATTCAAGTCGATGAATTAAAGAACCAGCATGGCGTCTACATTGTGCGTGACGGCCGCATCAATATTGCGGGCATGAACCCAACGAACATCACTCCGCTGTGTCAGGCCATTGCGACCGTCCTGTAAGCTCGGCACGGTCGGCACAAATCGGACGGGCGGGCGATACGTGTCGCACGGCCCATGCCGTCAGGGACTCTGCAACGTTCCAGCGAGATAAGCAACGACCGCGGTAATCACGATCGCCGCAAAGACGACGCCCAGCCGCAGCCAGGAGACATCCGGCCGCGGAGGCAATGCGGTGCGGTGAGCAACTCGACCGCGAATCGCGTTTTGGACACGATCGACAGCTGCAGAGGCAGGCACGTCTTCTGCGGCACTTGGTGCCGGTGCGGTGTCCTCCGTCGCTCCTCTCACTGGATCAATGACTTGCATTAACATGGCCTGGACTGCCCGAGCATTGAAGGGCCGCTGTTCCGGGTCTTTGGCCAGCAACGTCCGCAGCAGTTGATCAATGGCTTCCGGTATATCCGGGTCAAACTCCCGCGCAGAGGGCGGCTCACTCTTGAGATGCTGCTCGAAGATCTCGGCAAAGTTCTTGCCTGGGTAAGGCAAACGTCCGGTCAAGGCTTCGAACAGCAAGCACCCCAACGCATACAAATCGGTCTTGCCCGTAACATCCTCTCCCTTAATTTGTTCAGGGGACATGTAAGCGTACGAGCCGACAGTCAGCCCGGCAGCCGTGATCGTCGGTGCGGTCGCGTCCAAGGCGATGCCAAAGTCCGTCAGCTTGACCTCTCCCTCCGGGGTGAACATCAAATTGGTCGGCTTGAGATCCCGGTGAATCACACCGTGATTGTGCGCGTGCTGCAGGGCGGAACAGACCTGAATGGCCAGCCCCGCGACCTCTTGCCAAGGCAACCGTACACTCTCGCTCAGCAAATCGCGCAAGGACCCACCGGCAATTAATTCCATCGCGTAGAACAGCTGCCGACCATCCCTTCCTCCACCGAAATAGTGGACGATATGCGGATGCGACAGCTTGCCGAGCACAAGCATCTCGCGTTCAAAACGGGCAGCCACCACCGCATCCTCCGACACGGTCGCCTGCAGGATTTTGACCGCCACCGTGCAGTCATGCACTTTGTCCTGGGCCTGAAAGATGGCCCCCACCGTGCCCACGCCGATGTTTTCGCCAAGCTCAAATTCGGTCAACTGACGTTGCTTCATTGCGGAGGTGATCCATCAAGCTATGTGGTCAAAACCATGCGATTCCCGTTGCGAGATTCGCGATTCCCGTTCCCTGGGGTAGGCGATCAGCCAATCAACATGCCTGCGGGCCGCACCCAGCGAACCACTGCTTGGATTAACTCAAAATCCCCCGAATCACCTGACCTCCCACATCCGTCAGACTTTCCTTACGGCCTTGGTGGAAATAGGTAAGTTGCTCGTGGTCTAAACCAAGCAAATGCAAAATCGTCGCATGAATATCGTGCAAGTGTACCCGATCCTTGACCGCTTCAAACCCGAAGTCATCCGTCTCGCCGTAAGAAATCCCACCTTGGATACCAGCCCCTGCAAACCACATGCAGAAACCATAAGGATTATGGTTACGTCCCGGCGCTCCCTTGCCTTCGCTAAACGGCATCCGGCCGAATTCGCCACCCCAGACGACCAGAGTCGAGTCCAATAAACCGCGTTGTTCCAGATCGGCCAATAAGGCAGCGATCGGCTGATCAATCTCCGCTCCATGCTTACCGTGATTTTTCTCGATGCTCTCATGGGCATCCCAGGTATCTTCCAGGTGACCACCACCCGAATACAACTGCACAAACCTCACGCCTCGTTCCACCAAACGCCGCGCTACCAGACAATTTCTGCCAAACTCATCCGTAGGTTTCTGGCCGACGCCATAAGCCGCTTGCGTCGCTGCTGTTTCACGAGACAGATCAACCGCATCGGGTGCCTCGGCTTGCATGCGATAAGCCAACTCGTACGATTGAATCCGTGAAGCGAGCTCCTCGCCGCCAGCACGCGAGGCCATGTGCTGGTCATTGAGTTTGGCCAGTAAATCCAGTTGCTCCCGTTGGGCCGCACGTGTCATATGCTGCGGCCCACGAAGGTTCAAAATCGGATCTCCCACAGGTCGGAACAATGTGCCGGCATAGGTGGATGGCATGAATCCACTCGCCCAATTCGGCTGACCACTAATCGGCCCACCGCGTTTGTCCAAGATCACCACGTAGCCGGGCAAACTCTGATTCTCCGTGCCCAAACCATACAGCGCCCAGGCCCCCAGCGACGGGCGTCCGATGAATGTCTTGCCCGTGTTCATCGCCACCAAAGCCGAGCCGTGAGCGTGACTATCCGTGTGGCAGGATTTGATGACAGCCAGTTTATCGGCGTGCTCACGCACTTTAGGAAAGTAATCCGAGATCAACAGGCCGCTTTTGCCTCCTGGACGAAACTTCCGCCACGCAGGAGTCAAATAGCCCACTTTGCGGCCACCCGAGTTGATGTACTTCTTGTCCTGGGGCAACGGTTTCCCACCGTACTTTTCCAAGACCGGCTTGTAATCAAACGTGTCAACCTGACTCGGTGCGCCATTCATCGTCAAGAAAATACACGCCTTGGCCTTCGTCTTGAAATGCGGAGCCCGGGGGGCGAGTGGCTGCGTTGCCGAACGCTCTGCACCACACGCATGCCTCTCAAAGAATTGGTCTTCACTGAGCAGTGAGGTCAGCGCCAGCCCGGCGGCACCCACCCCCATCTCCCACACAAATTCTCGCCGGGTCGTCCCACAGGGAAAAAGCTTTCGCGGTTGTTTTGACATGTTTCTCGCCTTCACCACATCAGTCGACGTAAACAAACTCATTGCTATTGAACAGCACCTGGCATAGCGATGCCAAGGCAAGCTCTGCGGGACTGCCGACCTCAAACTCGCCTGAGGGTGCTCCGTCCACTTGCGCTATCTCATAACGCTCGATCAGTTGCTGCCACACGGACGACAATTCCTGCGGCGTCAACGCTCGAGAATAGATTCTCACTTCGGCAATGTCACCGTTCCAATACTCGCCATCGATATTTCCTTGCTGCCCAATCACCCATGGCGTCTCCAAATTGCGGGCCATGAGCGGCTGAGTTCGCTTGGAAATAAGCGACGTGCTCTGGTAAGTGCGAGCTCCCTCCGCGTTGCTGACAGCCGTCAGTAAGAATGGCTGTTTCGCCGCAGCGACCCGACCGGCGTTACGGTATTGGTCACTCAGACGCACGGTGTAATCCCCGGTGAGTCCCAAAAAGAGTGACGTTGTCGAATTTGTCCGATTCCAATTGGAAACGATCGATCGGTGTTTGCCATGTTGCGACTGGTCGCTGGCGACGGCAATCACTGTACAATTCGCATCGTCCAACAGCTTGCCGTAGACCTGCAGCCAACGCGCCTGGCCGTCAAAACGAATCACGGGTCGATCGTGGATGCCGCGTTCTACCCATAACGGGCGCTGAGCGGCCACCGGCTGCGAAACATGATGCCGCTTACCCGATCGATCGACCAGCGAAATCAAGCGTCCCGCCTCATCCAATTCCATCTCACTGTCAGCTCGCACATGGAGAACGAGTGCCTTGTTTAAAGCGGCTTGCATGCCTGCCGCATCTGCGTGCTCCGCTGCCGGAGCAGCAGGTCCGGGATTCTCAAATCGCGTTCGTTGCGCACGCAGATGCTCCACACCCAAACGGATTTCTTGAGCGGTCGGTGATCGTCCCAATGCCAATTCCCACGCCGTCTCGACTTGCAAGCGCTCGTCAGCCCCAGCGACCTCCGCAACACGTTGTGCCAAAGCCTGACTGCGCTGGTGAACAAACGCGTGATTGAGCAGCGCGAGCGCTTGCGGCGCAACGGTGGTGACTTCTCGTTGAGCGCACGGCAACGTCGTGTCGCAAAAATCGAACGTGGTCATCCACGGCGAAATCAAATGGCGTTTGGAATACATGTACAGACTGCGTCGCAACTGTTCCTTGGGAGGTGAGGCGACCCAAGCAGCTGCCCGCCGCGAAAGGCCTTCCAAAGCTTCCGGCGCGATAGTGGGGCGGAAACTCGGCCCACCCGCACGNAAATCGAGTTCACCGGAAACGAACAGCAGACGATCTCGCAACGCCTCCGCGTCAATCCGACGCCGCGGCGCGTGCCACCACAATTGGTTAGCAAAGTCGCGTTCACGATAAAGATCAAATTGCGGGTGCGAGGAGGCTTGTTGCCAGGTTGTTGAGGTCAGGATGAGACGATGAATGTGCTTCAAACTCCAATCGTGATCCATCAATTCCGCCGCCAGCCAGTCGAGCAGTTTGGGATGCGTCGGCAAATCGCCTCGGAAGCCAAAGTTATTGGGTGACCGCACTAACCCTTGGCCAAAATGATGTTGCCACAAACGATTGACGACCACCCGAGCGGTCAAGGGATTCTCACGACTCGCAATCCACTCCGCTAACTGGCGTCGTCGATGCGTCGTCTTGGCCTCCGCCGGCGCGGCATCGAACAACCGAAACGAAGCTGGGATTGCAGATAACGATCCCGGGGCGGCAACGCCCAGAGGTGCATGGCGTTCCCCGTTCTTCAAAACGTGCAGCGGACGAGCCTCCCGTCCGACATCGGTCCACCCCAGGACATCGTCGTATCCCAGTTCGTCCACGGTCGGCCCCCCCAAAAGCTTCCGGTCCCGGGACGCAATCGGCCCGGCCCAGAACGCCGCGGCGATGCGGTAGTAGTCGACCTGCGGGATCGGATCAAACTTGTGGTCGTGGCAACGTGCACACTTCACCGTCAAACCGAGAAAGGCCGAAGTCGTCGCGTGTACCAAATCTTCCAAACGCTCATACTGGTAATCCGCATCCTGATTCGGTTCATCATTCCAAGTGCCCAGTCGCAACAAACCGGTGGCCACCACCGTTTCTTTGCTGCGGTCCCCCAATTCGTCCCCCGCCAACTGCTCGAGGACAAACCGGTCGTAGGGTTTGTCGGCGTTCAAAGCCGCCACAACCCAATCTCGATATTTCCACGCAAACGGTTTCTCCTGATCGCGCTCGTAACCGCTCGTCTCAGCAAAACGCACAACATCGAGCCAGTGGCGGGCCCAACGCTCGCCGTAGTGGGGAGAATCCAAAAGCGTCTGAACTTGTTTCGACCAAGCCTCCTGCGAAGCATCGCCTTGGAAGGCGTCAATCTGTTTTTTAGTGGGCGGCAGCCCCAACAGGTCCTGGTACAAGCGACGAATGCGAATCCCGGGGGGCGCNANCGGCGCGGGTTCCATCTGCTGTGCTTCCAGGCGAGCGAGTACAAATGCGTCCACCGGATTGGAGACGCGCTGCGCGTGCTGCACCTGAGGGACTTGCGGACGAACTACCGGTTGCAACGACCACCAATCGCGTCCTCCACGCACACTGGACGTCGACTCATAAATATCCAACTTGCGATCTTTGGGCCATTCCGCCCCTGTCTGAATCCACTTTTGCAGGATCGCAATTTCCTCGGGTGGCAGCTTCTGCGATTCACCACGCTTCGCCGGCGGCATCTCACCATCCACCACACGTTGCAACAATAAACTGTCGCCAGGACGGTCTGCATCGACCGCCGCACCGCTCTCACCGCCAGCCCGCAAACCACTGGCCTCGGTCAGATTCAATCCGCCCGCTGAATCCACGTCCTTATGACACTCGACACACCGCCGCACCAACAGCGGGGCAACCTCCGAGTTGAAATCAATCGCCTTCACCATCGGCGACATGCTCAGCAGCATGAACAGAATCAAACAAACAGAGGCAGGGCGTAAGCAAGACATGGCGTTGTACACGGTGGGTCAGTCGGTCAGGCCATGGGATATCCACACGAACAAACGCTCTATCCTCTCGTGCGCCCACGGGCAGGCAGTACAGCAAATTGTACACCCCCAGCCCACACAACGCATCAAGAACCTGCGACGAACCTGATCCTTTTGCGGGTGCCGTTACCAGCAGCCACGGCTCTGCATGCTCGCTATTAGACGGCGAGGAGGCCACCCACGCCAATGGTGGACCCAAGCCCCGCGCTGGAACCAGCATCAAAACAACCCGCCAAAAGCCACACGGCGACGGAAAAGTTACACCGCGGACGAAAACTCGCTCAAACGAACGAAGCTCAACGTGATCGCCGAAAAGACCGATCGTAATGCGTCAAACTCAGCATCCTCTGCCTGGCATACCAGGACCAGGGTATGCGGGCCCATCCGAAGGCTGCGAATGCTGGTTTCCGCAATCAGATCGAGGCAATAGAAAGACACATCATAGCCGATGACATCGTGGTCCTCGATCCGTTCCGAAACGACCTCTGCCTCCACCTCATCATACTCTTGACGTAGCGCTTGCAGTACATTCCCCGCCAACTCGGTGGGAGATTCGTGGTTACTATACCAGTGTGCCATCCAAATCCCGGTATGGGGACTTTGCGCCGAGACTGTGCGGGGCCATTGGTCGAAACTCTCGTCAATAATGGTCCAGTTTTCGGGGTAACAAAACCGGATGCCGTCACGATCATAATTGGGTGTCAAGGGAGTACTCCTCCTAGCCGCAGCAATCACATTTCCAGGCATTCTACCGGCAGAGGGGTGACGCGAGTAGGGAGTGGCCAGCGCCGCGAGGGCAAGTACCCCACCGTGGCAGCGAACTGGAAAAAGTTATCACGGGTGGCTCGCAGAGCAGTTGGAAACGACTACAATACAGGGCCCGTTCACACCGAACCCTGCCGATACGGGTTCGCTTGCTGTGCTTCATACCCCCACGATCATTCCCCAAGCGAGATACGAACATGCCCCAGACATGCCGCACACTGTACACGCTGCTGTTGCTGGTTGGACTGACCAGCGTCACGTTGGCCGAGGTCCCATTGAACGCGTTGACGGAAGCCGAAAAACGCAGCGGATGGACCATGATCTTTGATGGCAAAACAACCGACGGTTGGCGCAACTATAAAAAAGATGGCATCAGTGACGGCTGGGCCGTCAAGGACGGAGCCTTGGTCCGCACGGGGCGGGGCGCCGGCGACATCATCACGAACGAGCAATACGACAACTTCGAACTGGCGCTCGAATATCGCATCTCGAAAGGCGGTAACAGCGGCGTCATGTTCCACGTGCAAGAAACCGAGGGCGCTCCCTGGCAAACCGGTCCGGAAATTCAAGTCCAAGACAACGTCGACGGACACGATCCTCAAAAAGCTGGCTGGCTGTATCAACTCTTCAAACCAGCCAAACCAAGCTGGCAGAAAAAATTCGAAGACCAAGTCGGTGTGAAATCACCCGACGTCGTCGACGCCACCCGACCTGCTGGCGAGTGGAATCACCTCTACATCCGCATCTCGGACAAGCAATCTGAAGTGTGCATGAATGGTGTGAGCTATTACAAATTCAAGAAAGGCGACCCCAAATGGGACTCCCTTGTCGCGAAAAGTAAATTCGCCAAATTCAAGAACTTCGGCAAGCCAACCAAAGGTCACATCTGCCTACAGGATCATGGCAACGAAGTTGCTTATCGCAATATTAAGTTGCGCAAACTCTCCAGCACGGGCGACGAAGTCCCCAACCCAGTCGACGGCGAACTGGCTCTGCAAGGCAAACTGGCCTTTCCCAAGTTACAGTTCACAGGTTTCGACCCGGAAGGTGACGATGGCAAAGTCCGGGCGCTACGACCCTTGGTATTGACCCATGCGAACGACGGTACAAATCGTATCTTTGTCGGCACACAGCGTGGCGTGATCCATGTCTTTGAAAATGACCCCAACGTCGAAAAGACCCACATTGTGCTCGACCTGTCGAAACGGATTCGCGACTGGAAAAGCCCCGGCTCGAACGAAGAAGGCCTGCTCGGCTTGGCATTTCATCCTGACTTCAAGAAGAACGGCGAGTTCTTTGTTAGCTATTCCACTCAAAAAGAACCACGCAGTTCAAAAATTTCCCGCTTCCGCATCTCCAAAGACAACCCCCATCAAGCGGATGATAGCGAAGAAGTCGTCATGACCTTGCCACAACCGTTCGCCAACCATAATGGTGGCTCGATCGCCTTTGGTCCGGACGGTTACCTGTACGTTGCCTTGGGAGACGGAGGTTCGCGAAACGACCCCATCAAGAACGGCCAAAACCTCGGCACGCTGCTCGGTTCCATCCTCCGCATCGACGTCAACAGCAAGACGGGTGATAAGAACTACGGAATCCCCGCCGATAACCCGTTTGTAAAAGTCGAGGGAGCAAAACCCGAAATCTACGCGTATGGTTTCCGCAACGTCTGGCGAATCGCGTTCGATCGTAAGACCGGGCACCTGTGGGCTGCCGATGTCGGACAAGACCTGTGGGAGGAAATCAACATCATCGTGCCCGGCGGAAACTATGGCTGGAGCAAATGGGAAGCCTCCTATCCGTTTAATAATCTGACCGGAGCCAAAGACCCGATCGATCCGATCTGGGAATATGACCATCGCGTCGGAAAATCCATCACCGGTGGTTACGTCTATCGCGGGACACGACTCCCTGAGTTAGCAGGCAAGTACGTGTACGCTGATTACGTCACCGGAAAAATCTGGGCCCTCGAATACGACGAAGCCGCTGGCAAGGTGACCAAAAATCTGGCCATCTCAGCCGGTGGTATCCCGGTCTTGGCTTTCGGCGAAGATGAACAGGGCGAAGTGTATTACATCATCGGCGCGGTCACCGGCAAAGGGATCTACCGCTTCGAGAAAAAGTAAGCGTACGGATTTCACCGTATCGCCTGACAAAACGGGCACTCACGGCGCGTTGCAGACTCTCTGCGGCGCGCCGTTTTGCTGCGCCGGGGGGCCGGTTTTGATGTCGCAGCGACTGACTCGCACGGCGCTGCATCATTGAGCCAACCGCTCCTGTATCCGACGAGAAACACCGTGAAAATCAGCGTGCCCCCCCCACGGCGGCCTTGCGAACCAAGGGCACCACGCTACAATCTTATTGAGACAGACCAATGGAAAGCCAAGGGAAAATACGCAAAAAAGCCGGCCAATACTTCCGCTGAGTCTCAATAAGACCTTTTCCGAAAACAGATCCATGTCGCAACAGCCTCTCGAAAGCGTTCAGGTATCGCTCACACCGCAGGAGCGGTTCGAGGAGTATCTGCAAAGCCGCGGCATGCGGAGTACCGAACAGAGACGCCTGCTGGTCGAGCACGTGTTCAGTCATCACGAGCATTTCGACGCCGANGCGCTGATTGAACAGCTTCCTCGCAAAGGCCAAACGGGCTATGTCAGCCGGCCCACCGTCTATCGCACTCTGAACGAGTTTGTCGATGCGGGTCTGTTGCGACGCTTTGAATTGGATGGCCGATCCGTCTACGAGCATGACTACGGCTACCCTCAGCACGATCATCTGTACTGCAAAGAGTGCCAACAGTTGTTCGAGTTCCAAAGCGAGGCGTTGTTGCGTTTACGGGATGAGGTCGCGCAGGAGCACCAGTTCCGCGTTACCAGCCATCGCCTGATCATTACCGGCGTGTGTGAGGCTTGCCGCAAACAGAGTCGACGCACGCGTCGCAAGCAAGATTTAATTTAGTGCGGTTTCTGCCCCTGCGGTTTCTGCCCCTTGTCGCCCCATCCTGCCAGGGCCCGCCGCAGGGATGCCTGTGGTCCGCATTGCCTCAAGTTTCTCAGTGAGCGGTTGGTCGGTCACCGCAGTTTCCGCATGTAGGCCGCCCAGTCATCGCTAAAATCTGCNAAGGGTGTGTCTACTAAGGCTTCGAAACGATCCAGCGCAGGTTGCTCGTCCGACTCCGCTGCGACAAATCGGGTCAGGCGATCTGTCGTCAGCAGGTCCTCGGAAAACAACAGGTAGTACACCACTCCCCAACTCAGCCGGTACGAGGCACTTGCTCGGGGATCTCCATGTCGCCTTAAAAACTGGTTTTCGTTCGCTTGCAACATGTCAGCGATCGCCGGCCGCTTGCCACGCGCCAAATCCCGTTTCAGATCGGCCAACCAGGCCGCATCCGGCGCATCGATTCGTAACACATCACCATCCAACTGCCCGCTCTCGAATACCTGAGCAAGNCCTTCATTCAGCCACCGTGGCACGCGATAGGAATCGCTTGGAAAAACATGGTTTTCCAAATAGGCATGAAAGGCTTCGTGATAAAGCCGACGGAACATTTGGTCAGTCACCTGATGAAACATCGCTTGATTTCGCCGATCTGCCGCTTTGACCTTACTGAGCAATGTCTTTTTCTGTTCGATCCAGCGCGTGGTCTGCTGATCGAGTTCACTTTTGATCTGCTCCGAGTTCAGACCCTGTCGGCGGTACTCCGTGGTCAGTTCACGTTTACGCTGGGCGAAACGTGCATCCATCTCCAAGCATTGCCGGCGGATACCTTCGTTCACTTGACGGCTATGATCCAGTCGCTCGGAGTACAGCATCAGATCGCAACCAGCCGCTATCAAGTTTTCTGACTGCGAGTAGAAAGCGGGGTTGGAAATAGTCAAGTTCGCTGAGCTGAGAAAACCTCGATACTCGCTGGAACTGCCAAACAGTCTCACTGCAAATTTCGCAGGCTGAGCTTGGCGTGGAGGTAACACTTGGCGAAACGCGAGCATCATCTGTTCCATGCGGACAATACAACGACGCGTCATTTCATCGTTGGCCGTGCTGGTCAAGGTAAACCAAGCCCCTTCGTAGCGCTGCTGGGACACTCCCTGATGTTCCACCACCTGCAAGTCCAACTCTTCCATGCGTCCGAGCATGATGGGAACGCGACGTTTAAAGCGTTCATACCGAGCGACAAGTTGGCGTTTGGCGGCCCCCTGAAGACGCACCAGTTCCACCACCTGGCTCGGTTCCACACCAATCACCACGGTAAACATCGCACGGCCTGGCCGGCGCATGATCGCAGCAAACTCGACAAGCGTCGGGGACTCACTCAGCACCAACCCACGATATTCGCGGTCGTTCTGCAAGCGAATCGTCTCGAGNTGCCAATCTTCGGAAAGTGAAACGGCGGGGGACTGTTGCGCATACAGGGCCCCTCTCCANGAGNTGTCTCCCCAACCTCCNACTGAGACAAGCGCGGCAATCAAGAGCAGTCGTTTCATCAGCGAGTCCGTGACCTCACCCCATGGTTTCCCTTGCCTGCAAGCTGNGGCACGCAATTCGTTCGCACGTTGAAACAGACNCCACAGCAGGCAGAGCTCGTTGCGTTCCACACNCNCTAGTATATCGGTTCTGGCGTCAGACAGCGCCAAAAACGACTCGGCGCAGGACGATCCCAGTTGGTTTTCTCGAGACTCCTGGTTTCCGGTTTCCTCCTGGTTGCCCATGCGAACACGCCACGGGCCTCGCACCATCAGGGGAGGAGCACACCAAACTGCCCCTGCAAAACAAAATGGATACTCAAAGCCATCGCCACCGAGAAGGCCAGGGCAACTGACCAACGTTGACGGGTGGGCATGATCGCCAGGGCCATGACGAACAAGTAGCAAGTCGTTGTCATGCGGAAATCAAGTTGGAACAAGGCGAGCAGGCCAGCATATAGCAGTGTGGCCCCGATCCCGAGTAACGGCCGGGGCGTCAACAGGCGGGAGGGTTGTCGCGCAAGCTCGCCGTCACCTTGATCGCCTGGAGGACGACGGGATTGCTTCCGCAACCACGGGATAAACATCAGCAGACCGATCACCAACAAACTGCCCATGATGAACATGGGGATATCGGGCAACACAACGGCATCCCGTTGTTGAATACTCTGATAACGATCTTCGCTTTGCTGAACCGCCTTCACCAGCGCCTCATCGCGAATAAAGATCGGGGCCGTATGGCTCTTNCTTAACTGCGTGCGCACATACTCCGTCTGCATCGCCTTTTCCAACACGTCTGCGACGTAGGCTCGCCGTTCCGCTGGGGTTTCGCGAGGTGCCCACCAGTAAAAACGGTTGGCAAAGACGACATCGATCCCCTGNTCGCGCGCCGTAGGTACCTCCGGCACNGCCGGATGGCGNGTTTCACCAAAGAAACATACCGCGCGCAGTACGTCTGTCCGGAAACGCACATATTCCTCAATCGAAAAGGCGGTGACTTCCGTATGGCCTCCCTTGATGTCACCGAACCGCTCGGCGCCAGAACCACTTTGGACATGGAGAAAGCGCGTGCCGGGAGACCGATCCTCCAACGTCAACGCAGCAAAATGGACGATCGCCCCCATATTCACACCAAACCGAATCGTATCCGGACGCTCCTTGGCGGCCTGGAGAAGCTCCTGCAAGTTCTGATAGGGGGCGTCCTGGGCAACGCACAGCACCATGCCCAACTCACCGGTGGCTGCAATCGGATCAAATGCCTCGACCCCGTAATTGACCTGCCCCGAGGCTTTGGCCGTCATCAAAGAGTCATGCAGCAGCAACAAGGTGTAGCCATCCGGCCTGGCAACCTTCGCCTTGCGACTGCCAATGGTTGCCCCCGCACCCTTGATATTCATGATTACCAACGGCTGCGGCAACAAATCGGTCTCTTCNATGCCCTTCTTAATTGTCCGGGCAAAGGTATCTGTCCCTCCGCCGGGGCTAAACGGCACAATCAATTTGATGGGCTGATCCGGATACTGGCCATCCGTCCGCTGTTCGCTCCGCCAGACTGCGCCAAGCAGGCAGGCCAGCGCGATACAAGCCAGTCCGATCTGCTGGTAAATTGACTGCATGCATGTGCCTTCGAGTGGGTGGTTTTCAAGTTCACGGTTGAAAACCATAATACGGGATTCTCAGGCAGCACGCATGGCTGCTGGTGAGTCCCCTCGGCGAGCCACATCTCGCTGGCCAAGCACTTTTTTCGGGTGATGCGTAATGGTTGACAAGATAAAAGCACAAGGCATCACGTTTGATGACGTCTTGCTAGCACCCCGTCTCAGTAGCGTCATGCCTTCGGATGTCGATGTAAGCACTCAACTTACGCGAAACATTCGATTGAATATCCCGGTCCTCAGCTCGCCGATGGATACGGTGACGGAGAGTGCCATGGCCATCGCTTTGGCCAAAATGGGCGGACTGGGCGTGATTCACAAGAACATGTCGGTCAAAAGCCAAACCCAGGAAGTGACCAAGGTCAAACGGTCTGCCAACGGCATTATCGAAGATCCGGTCACCCTGCCCCCCGAAGCGCCCGTGAAGAAGGCGCAGGAGATTATGGACCAGCAAAAGGTCTCAGGAGTGCCAATCACTACCGAGGATCAGCGTCTGGTCGGCATCATCACGCGCCGTGACTTGCGCTTCCTCGAACGCTCTGATGTCGCGATAGCTGATGTCATGACAAAAGATAATCTAGTGACGGCGACGGGGACTTTAACGCTTGAGGAAGCTGAAAAGATTTTAACGGCTAAAAAGGTGGAGAAACTTTTACTGGTTGACGACCAATACAAACTGACAGGTCTGATCACGATCAAAGACATCGACATGATGAAGCGGTTTCCGAATGCTTGCAAAGACAGGCTGGGACGGCTTCGTGTCGGAGCAGCGATTGGCGTATTCGATCTCGAACGCGCTGAGAGCCTGATCGACAACGGTGTCGACTTGTTAATCATTGACAGCGCACACGGGCACTCGTCCAATGTGCTGCAGACGGTGCGAGAAGTAAAAAAACGATGGGAGATTGATGTCGTCGCTGGCAATGTGGCAACACGCGAAGGCTGCCGGGATCTGATCGATGCGGGAGCAGACGCGGTCAAAGTCGGGATCGGTCCCGGATCGATTTGCACCACACGCGTGATTTCAGGTGTCGGAGTTCCACAAATCACCGCCATCTGGGAAGCGGCTCAAGCGGCGGAGGATTCAGGAACACCGGTCATCGGTGATGGCGGTGTGAGATTTTCGGGAGACGTGACCAAAGCAATTGCTGCAGGAGCCAGCTGTGTGATGATCGGAGGGCTCTTTGCGGGACTCGCCGAAAGCCCCGGCAGAACCATCCTGTACCAAGGACGGACATTCAAAGTCTATCGAGGGATGGGATCGTTGGGGGCCATGGCTCAAGGCTCGAGCGAGCGTTATCGACAATCCAAGGATGATGATGGCACCGGCAATGGCAAGCTTGTTCCAGAGGGGGTGGAAGGGCGTGTGCCGTTCAAAGGTGCGTTGAGTGATTTTATGTATCAGCTTGTGGGCGGCTTGAGAGCTGGCATGGGCTATTGTGGTACCCAAACCATTGAGGAGTTGCGAAAGGATGCGCACTTCATTCAAGTCTCTGCGGCAACGGTTCGTGAGAACCACCCCCACGATATCGCCATCACGCAGGAGGCTCCGAATTACAGCCCGGAATCATCGTCCGGCAGCGACCCGTCTTGAGTCCGGCTGGCCGGCGCTGCTGACGTTGCTGCTGGCTCTGACGATCTGCGCGACACCGCAGTCTACAGAAGGCCGCGAGCCTGGTGCCTCGCCGCAGTGGAACTCAACGCCAGCGCTGCAATGGCAACGACCGCAACGGCGGACAGCGGCACAACCACTAGCTCGCGCGAATGCTCACCGCCAGACGATCCTGCCAACCGCCGCAAAAGGCAGCTCGCAAAACAGAAACACGGCGCGCATTCCATCGTATGACCATCCCTTCGGTCCGTCGCGAACCACCAAGACCGCGTCACCTCCCATTCGACGTGTGTCACAGTTGGGGGAACGCAGCTTCGATCCGTTCGCCGAACAACCACAGGCAGCTCAGGAACCAACTCCAGCAGAGCAGAACAACGCGTCACCACGCACACCACCCCCGGCAGGTGCACCGACTCCGGCCACTCCAGCCCAACCGAATGCGTTGCGAGAACCGGATTGGCAACCCTTCTCAACACCCCCACCGAGCCCCGCAGCGAACGCTCCGGTTGGTCAACCCTCGGCGGATGAGGCACCACCCGCGCTCCCGTTCGAAGTACAACCTGCCGAGCCAGGCAAACCACAGACGCTGCCCAATCCGCAGGATGGCTTGCTGCGTGATCCCGCGGATGGTCCCTGCCAACAGGTGTATAACGGCCATGATTGCTGCAAGACGGATGCCACCTGCCGTCAGGCTCATCGGCGACTGGAAAGCACATCGATCCGCCAGGTGAAACTTGACATCACCCCCCGATTCAAACCCAACGTCGGCGTGCTGCGATCGGAACAGGACGAGCAATACGCCGCCTCGATGGTAGCTCGCGAACGCGCCTTCGAGCAGCTCCCCACACGCGAGTGGCGAGATAAAACGGGAGACCTTCTGACGACCGGTCGCTTTGTCGATTTTGTCAGCGGTCGCATCTTGATCGAAACGACGGCGGGTGAGATCGTCCGCATTCCCTACACCGAGTTGAGTGCCGACGACAACTGCTTTGTCACGGGTTGGTGGCAGATTCCCGGTGAGTGCCCGTTGCAGACAACCGATCAACCCGGACGCAACTGGCTGGCATCCACCGTGACCTGGAAAGCATCCGCACTCTGTCACAAGCCGCTGTATTTCGAACAGGTGCAACTGGAACGCTACGGTCACTCGGCCGGTGTCATCAAGCAGCCGATTCTGTCAGGTGCACATTTCTTCGTGAACATCGCGACCTTACCTTACAAAATGGGAATCCACCCACCCCGCGAATGCCAATACGCTTTGGGCTATTACCGCCCCGGCAGTTGTGCACCGTGGCTGATTCCCCCCGTGCCGCTCAGTGTCCGTGGAGCGCTGGCTCAAACAGCAGCCGTGGCTGGCGGAATCTACCTGTTACCCTAAGCCTCGTGACTGCACGACGTCATCAAACATCTGCTTACATGTGCGTGAAGCTCTCCATGAAGATGTGAACTTCTGCCAAGAATTTTTCCGTTGGGAGCGATTGGAAAGAGCGGCGTGGTGCCTCTGCATCACGTCGCTTCTCGTTCACTCCTTACTCAAGGTTGGAAATCCCAACCCCATCCCACCGACCGTACATTCACCACACTGCATCACCACCTCACGTAAATTGACCCCATGCAAGCAAAAGAAATCAAAAACGGTTCTGTCGTCAACTACAACGGTTCTCCTGTGTTGATCGAATCCGTCAATGTGCAAACCCCGTCCGCGCGCGGCGCTGCCACGCTGTACAAATTCCGAGGTCGCAATCTCGTCACGAAGCAGAAGACCGACATCACGCTCAAAGGTGGCGAATCGCTCGAAGCAGCAGATTTCGGCAAACGTGGCGTCAAGCTCATGTATGTTGACGCGACCGATATGCACCTGCTGGACCAAACCGATTTCAACCAATACACCGTGCCGCTTGCAGACATTGAAAATGAAGCCCGATACATCACGGAAGAACTCGAGGGCATGCTGGCTTTGATCTACAACGACGAGTGCGTTGGGGTTCAGTTGCCAACCACCGTCGAACTGCTGGTGACGCAGTGTGACCCGGGCGTCAAAGGGGATTCCGCCACCAAGCGGACCAAACCAGCAACCGTCGAAACGGGCTTGATCGTCCAAGTCCCCGAATACCTTACCGAGGGTGAACGGATCAAGGTGGACACGCGCACCGGCGACTTTATCTCCAGAGCGTGACCGGCATCCAATCCCCGCCTGAAAACCGGGCTGGGGCATGGGCTGGCCCGCATCTGCACCGTTCAATCAGGACGGCCATTCGCCAAAAACGCCCACGTGACTCGGCAGTGTGGCTGCCCGTCGACACAGGTGACGGTCAAACATAGCGACCGTCAGCCTCGGATCATTGATAGTAGTACACGCGTTCTGCGGTTTTCCCTAGCAATGCAGCACGCTCTTCTGCGGTCACGAAGTCAATCGCGTTAGCGACCAGATCAACCGACGCCTGGTAACTATGCCCATCGACAACTTGATAAGGACTATCGCTGGCCCACATCAATCGATCCGCACCATACGCTTCGTAGACGCGCTTGATCATCGGCAACAGATCGCGATAGGGAGGCTTTTTCTTGCCCAGCGCATAATAAGCTGAGATCTTCACGTGAACTTGCGGATGCCGCGCCAAACGACAAAGCGTCCGCAAATCTTGTTCACGGATGGTTCCGTCGATCCCTACACGACCGAAGTGATCTATGACCACGGGAGTCTCGGGATTCTGAGCACACATTGCGTCCACCGCCGGTAAGTCCTCAGGGTTGATCAAGCAGCACATGGCCTGACGCGTTTCCGCCGCGGTCTTCCACATCGAACGCATACCGGGATTGTCGAGCCATTTCTCGCGTCCCCGTCGGCGCGGCGTGATCCGAAATCCCGTCACATGCTGCGGCAACAGGTCGCGCATCTGCTGCCCCGGTTTTGGGCCAGCATCGTCAATCATGGCCACCACCCGAAACGTTTCCGGACGACGCTTGGCGGCCGCGATGAGATACGAGTTATCGAAAGCGTAATAGATGCTGTGCGCGATCAAGACCACGCGGTCGACGCCCGCGGGGCGAGCCACCTTCAATAACTCGTCATCGGTAAAACTGGCAGGTGCCAGATCAGCTACCGTCTTTCCCTGAGCCAGTGGAAAACGCTTCACATCACGCGTCCAGATATGTGAGTGAGCATCAATGTATCCCATGGGCTTCTCCGGCTTCGCGGCCCAACTGGCCAGGGGACCAAGTGTCGTAGCAAATGTCGCTGCCTGCAGCAGTCGGCGACGGTGAACGATAGGTTGCGGCATCAGGTTGTCTCCCAGGCTCAGTTGAACACACCATCATCCTAATCGTAACCGTAACTCCGTTACAAATCTCGCGCATCCAGGCCCCCTCACCAAGTGGCTGATCATCGCAAACCATGCTAAAATTCCGAAATATCCCCAGCGTTTCCTACCTAGCGAGCTCACGATGGTACCTCGACACGGATCCTCCAATTCACTTTACCTCTTCGCCATCGGATCAGTCGCCTTACTGATCGTTCTCGGGCTGGCGATGTTCGGTCGTTGGACAAAACCCAATTCGAATCCCTCCACCGCGGATGGTACACAAGACACGTCCAACGCCACCACATCGCCAGATTCTGACGAAGCACTCATGATGTACTGCGCCGCTGGCATGCGGTATCCCGTCGACGAGATCGTCAAACAATACGAAGCCGAGTTTGGAAAAAAAATCAGCTTGAATTACAGCGGATCGAATACTCTGCTCAGCCAACTCGAAGTCAACCAAACTGGCGACCTGTATCTGGCAGCAGATGACAGCTACATCACGAAAGGACGCGACAAGGGGCTCTTAGCTGAAGCAATCCCGGTTGCCACCCAAACGCCTGTCATCGTCGTGAAACGTGGTAACGCCAAAAACATTCAGTCAGCAGCGGACCTGCTACGAGACGACGTGAGTGTCGTTCTCCCTGATCCAGACGCCGCTGCTTGTGGAAAAAAAGCCAAACAACTCCTGTCGGCCTCCGGACATTGGAATGCCTTGCAACAGTCCGCCCGCGTTTACAAACCCACCGTTAACGAAACAATCAATGCGGTAAAAATCGACGTCGACGCCGGCATCGTCTGGGATTCCACCGTCGCCCAATATCCCGACATGGAGGCAATCCACTGCGAGGAACTCGACCAAGGACGCGCGACGATTGAAATCGCCGTTGTGAAACAAACCAAACACCCCACCGCCGCCTTGCACTTTGCCCGCTACCTGGCCTCCATCGACAAAGGCCTGGAAATCTTCCGCGCCAAAGGGATGCAGCCCGTCGCTGGGGATCGCTGGAGCGAACATCCGGAATTGACTCTCTTTGCAGGCGCCGTCAATCGCAAAGCGTTGGAACCGATCATCAAAGAATTTCAAGAACGCGAAGGAGTCACCGTCAACACCAAATACAACGGTTGTGGGATCCTGACTGCGGAGATGAGATCACTGCAATCCAATCCGGTCGGCAGCTTTCCAGATACCTTCATGGCCTGTGATGTCTATTACATGGAAACCGTCAAGGATCTATTTCTGGAAAGTGAAAATGTCTCGGCAACCGATATTGTCATGGTCGTCAAAAAGGGCAACCCCAAGAAGATCCAAACACTCAAAGATCTCCTGCGAGACGACGTGCGGCTGGTGCTGGGAGAACCCAAACAATGCACGATCGGTGTGCTTTCCAAACGCCTACTCCAGGAAGAGGGAATTTACGACCAGCTCACGCGCGACAAGGAAATCAACACCAAACAAACCTCGGCAATGCTCGTACCCGACGTCATCACAGGATCCGCTGACGTCGTCCTGGCGTACGTGACCGACACCCAGGCGGAAGCCAATAAAGTCGATGTGGTTCCAATTGAATCGCCTCAAGCCAAGGCCATCCAACCGTTCAGCATCGCCAAATCGAGCGCTAACAAATACCTGAGCGAACGCCTCTTCGAAAAAATCGCACAGTCACGTGACAAGTTCGAAGCAGCTGGGTTTCAATGGCGTTTGCAAAAGTAAACACGCCTCGCAGGGTATCCCAAACGGTTCCGCCAACGCGGTCGGCGACCGCCGGAACATCTTCCGCTCCTTAGCGGCCGAACTGCTCGCCCGCCTGACGCGCTGCAAGCCCCTTACCGCTCACCCAGAGTTCCGTGAGAAAAACCAAACCTGCAGCAACGACGACCACCACGGCAACCGCTGCCAATTCACTCAGTGATTCCGGCCAGCGAACATCAAACGTCTTGCGCCGAAAAGATTCCACTTCAGGAGTCAGGTCCACCTGAAACGGCCACAACTTGCGGAGCCCACCAAACAACAGCCCGCATAACATGGCCATCGTCAGCGAGTGATGTCGCTTGAGCAGCCAACGCAATAATTTGCTAAAGCAAATCAGGCTGAGACCACATCCGGCTGCAAAAACCAACACCGTCAGCATCCCATGCCCGACGCGCTGGCCGTGTACGATTTCGGACGGGAGATGCGCTAAATATTCGTAAACCCCCAGCAACAACAACACCATCGCGCCACTGATGCCTGGCAGGATCATCGCACAGATCGCAATCGATGCGCAGACAAAGATGTACACCAGACTCGGTGCGTCAGCCGCAGCATGCGTTTGACTCGATAGCCAATAGGCTGCGGCAGCCGACAACACACCAGCCAAGATCGACTGCAGACGCAAACCGGTCGTTTCGGCACGGATCAATCTGGCAAGATGGATCCCCGATGCCAGGATCATCCCCGAGAACGCAGCCCAGGTGAATTTCCGCAAGACCTCGTCGTTCAACAGGTAATTGATGGATACCAGAGCAGTACACAACCCGGCAAAGATCCCGCAGGCGAGAGAACAGAGAAAGAACAGATCAAGATGCTTAGCAGCCTCTCGAAATCGCCCCGTGAACACCAATCGCAAAAAAACGCGGTCAACACGACTGATTGCCGTAACCAACTGCTCGTAAATCCCCAGGATTAACGCCACCGTCCCGCCCGATACCCCAGGCACGATATCCGCCCCGCCCATAAAGAACCCACGCCAGGCAATCGCAGCAAAGCGGCGCCAGAAACTGGGGACGGAAGGTGACTCAGTCGTCTGTGGCAGTTGTTGGGACATCGGTAGGAACCTTGCAAAATCAATCGAATAAAAAAAGATAGCTTGCAAACAACACGACAAACACGACATACCCCATAAGGGATATCGGATTCACGCCCCCCAACTCGACACTGGGAAAACCCATGGTGTCGAGAAGTTTGCCCAGCAGTCAATCTGGGCGCTCTTGCTAACATCAGCGCAACATATTCGTGTTGACCAGTTTATGTGGATCGCTAGAATTCAGCGAAGATACGAGTTCGGAACACGCTAGGCTGCCCCCATCAAAACTGCTGCTTTCTGCAGCGCTGATCACGCGGCTTCGCCTGCGCAGACCGGGAGAGGTCACAATGTTTGTTTGTCGCTCCGGCGACACATTGCGAGTCGATGCGCCGGCCAAACTGAATCTTTTCTTAGAGGTGCTTGAGCGTCGTCCCGATGGCTTTCATGAGATCGAAACGCTCATGGTACCCATCTCGTTGTTTGATACGCTCTGGCTACGCCCCACGCCTCATCCCGGCATTCACCTCCAGTGCGTCTGGGCCCCCGGGCTCGCATTGACAGACGCAGTTTCGTACGCGGCAACCACCTTACCTGCCGTGGAAGAAAATCTGGTTTACAAATCATTGACGCGCTTGGCCAAAGCGGCGGACGTGCCTTATGGTGCAGACGTTTTTCTGGTCAAGCGAATCCCTGCGGCAGCCGGACTGGGTGGCGCATCCAGCGACGCCGCCGCAGCGCTGCTGGCCGCCAACGCCGCTTGGAACCTCCAGTGGTCACGAACACAACTGCAAGAACTTGCCGCGACGTTGGGAAGTGACATCCCGTTCTTCTTTGATGGTACGGCTGCGATCTGTCGTGGTCGCGGTGAGCAGGTAGAAAGACTCTCGGCGTTTCCAAGGTTACCTCTGGTCGTTGTGAAGCCACCGGTGGGCTTGTCGACCCCCGCGGTGTATCGCGGTTGCCAAGTCACAGAACGTCCGCTGGGTGTTCAGGCCTTAGAACGGTCCGCCGCGCGAGGAGACTTAGCTGGTCTGGCCGGGGGCATGAAAAATGACCTTGAGCCTGCCGCTCGAGCGCAAACACCTTGGATCCAAAATCTGCATCAGATATTTGACGAATTGAACTTTATCGGGCACCAGATGAGCGGCAGCGGGAGCAGCTATTTTGGCCTGTGTCGCACGGCGCGTCAGGCCCGCCGTCTGGCCCACATCGTACGTTCGCGCCGCGTTGGGCGCGTCATGCACGCCGCCACGTTCCACCATCCTCAACAAGCATGACCGACGCACCCAATGCAATGAGACAACCCAATTCAAGGATCGTTTGAGTCCCACACTTAAGAGCAATGACTAGCTCGTGCACTGGCGAGGGAGACCACCGATGGACATCACCGAAGTTCGAATCAAGTTGATGGAAGATAGCGACGATCGGCTGCGGGCATTCTGCTCCATTACCTTCGATGATGCGTTTGTCGTCCGTGATTTGAAAATCATCGACGGATCCAATGGCCCGTTTGTGGCGATGCCCAGCCGCAAACTCACCTCACACTGCCCCAAATGCGGCTACAAAAATCACTTACGGGCAGCCTATTGTTCTCACTGCGGGACGCGCATGAAGGATGATCGCGCCGTGCGAGATCAAGAAGGGCGTACCAAACTGTACGCAGACATTGCACACCCGATCAATTCACAATGCCGCGAAATGATCCAAGATCGTGTCATTGCAGAATACAACAAGGAATTGGAACTCGCCAAGCAACCGGGCTACGTCTCACGGTATGACGACGAGTACGAGGAACTGGCTGATGCGCCGACTTCGCCGCCGCCGAAATCGTCCATTACCACGCGCGCAGACAAAGCGCATTCGCAATCCGATTCCCCAGCTCCACGTCCGCACACGGCCCCAGCCAAAGACTCCAGCGACAATCGCCCCGACCCAGCGGGGGGCGGAGACTTTGGTGCAGGTATCTTTTAATGCCGGACGAAACCCAACCAGGGCCAAAACGTGGGAGACGCCGTATACGGCACATCCTCATCGCTTGCCTCGGCATTTACGGCTGCATCCTGCTGGGAGACTTTGCCTACTCACGCGTCGTGACACGCCGCCATCGTCAATGGGAATCCACGGTCAAGCGGAACGCCGATGGAGTTCGTGCGGGCTGTGAATCATTCGCCATCGGTACCGGTGAGACCGCCTTACTGCTGATCCACGGCATCAATGACTCGCCTCATTTCTATTACAAGATGGCTCCTCAACTGGCCAAACAGGGCTACGCCTGTCACGCCATCCGCTTACCCGGATTTGCAAAGCCCACGGCAGAATACGCCCAAGCGACGCGGCAAGAATGGGTGGCTGCGGTAAACGCCAAGGTCCAGGACTTGCGCAAGACGCATCCCCGTGTGTGCATCGTCGCACACTCACTCGGAGCGGCGGTCGTCATTCAACATCTACTGCAGAATCCAAGCAGCGTCGACGCCGTCGTGCTGCTCGCTCCAGGCATCGCCGTCGCCAACCATCGTAGCCCTCTCTTACCCGTACGCACGTGGCAGACAATCGCCAATACGATGCTGATCTTCACGCGCATCACAGAATCTCCATTTCCCATTGATGCTCAGGACCCTTTGGAAGCGAACAGCGTGTTTCGCACTCCCTTTACACCGCGCGAAACCATCCGTGAAACGCTGCTCCTATTTGACGAAAACCGATCGCGCGCCGCAGAACTGCAAGTTCCTCTGCTGATGGTTCTCGCAGCCCATGATCAAGTGATTGACCTCGACGCCGCACGCGCGTTCTTTGCAGAAACCGAGTCAACACGCAAAGCGTTGCGGGTGATGCCAGACGCCGGCCATGCACTGGCCGTGGATTATGGCTGGGAAGACCTGACCGGACACATTACGACGTTTGTGCGCACGGTGGAGACATCCGCCACCACGGAAACGCCGGTTCAGCCAAACAGATGATGCAACACCTTGCCATCGGCTGCGATCGGATGAGGGCGCCCCAGGTGATCGCGCACGCGCGCCCGAGGATCAACCCCCAACGCCTCGAAAATCGTAGCTGACAGATCCTGAGGACGTACGGGCGTCGTGGTCGCATAAGCAGCCTGACGATCCGTCTCGCCATGAATGCACCCACCCGCAACACCAGCTCCGGCAAGCACTGCGGGAAACAACGTACTCCAATGGTTTCGTCCCCACGCTTGATTGGCTTTGGGCGTGCGACCCATCTCGCCCATCGCCACCACCAGAGTTTCCTCTAACATCCCGCGTTCTTCGAGATCCACCAACAAGGCTGCGAGGGCTTGGTCGAAACTGGGCAAGAGATGGCGTTTGACGTCGTCACTGTTACGATGCGAATCCCAACTGTAGCCATCCACTGCATCGTAATGCACCGTCACGAAGCGCACCCCTGCCTCGACTAATCGCCGGGCGACCAAGGTCGACTGACCAAACAGACTGCGACCATAGCGGTCCCGCAGCGCGTCCGGCTCGCGGCGCACATCTAACGCATCCCGTGTCATCGGCGATGCCACCAATGCCATCGCCTGCTGTCGAAACTCGTCGTAAGCCTCAATTGAACCGCTCGTATCGAGCAATCGTCGAGCCTCATCCAACTGCCCCAACAGCGACCGGCGCGCCACCACCCGTTGCAAACTCAGATCGGCACGCTTACCGAGACCTTCGATCTGGAAGACCAATTCTGCATCCGTACACGAACGAAAATAGGGATTGTCCTTTGCGTCTCGCTTATCAATCCGTGTGGTCAGCGGATCATAGGGGCGGCCGAGCCAACCCGCGGTCTCGCCTGGCCGACGGAGTTGCACTTTGTAGTCTTGAAGACGCCCCAGAAAATTAGGAGTCACCATGTACGGTGGCACATCGCTCACCCCCGCAGCTTGCGACTCGAAATATTTGACGATCGACCCCATCGCCGGCCAATCATTGGGAGTCACATTGAAACCGCCCCCAATGGGCACGTGCCAAGGCCGCCCCGTCTGCACGAAATGCGCTCCACCACTATGGTCGTTGTAGTGGTGCGACATCGTCTTGATTACCGAAAATCGATCGCTCACCTTCGCCAGTTCCGGCAAATGCTCGCAGATTCGCAACCCGGAAGTACGCGACGCAATCGGCTTGAATGGACCGCGAATCTCTGCCGGCGCATCCGGCTTCATGTCAAAGGTTTCTAACTGGCTCGGACCACCAAAAAGAAATAAGAAGATCACCGACTTGGCTCGGCGAGGGCGTTGGGCGTCCGCCTGCGACTCCGCTGCCAACATCTGGGGCAACGTCAAGCCAGCCAACCCGGCACCGCCAATCTGCAGCAAGCGCCGCCGCTGGATTCCGTTGCACGTTCGAAAGCTTCCGCGACTGATCGTCAACATGGCATGCTCCTCACCTGCCTGATTGTAGCAAACGCCGCGCGACGCATGCGATGACCTCTGCCGCCGCTGCAACTTCGTCAGCTCCCAACGGGCACCATAACCGACCGTGACTTCCGGCACCTGCCTACCACGCCAAGCACCCCGAACCACCCCAGAGAACTAAGCAATCACACCTCAATTGAACCCCCAAACAACCCGGCAAAATATCCCCGATTTTCCATTTTTACCGGGAAAGAATTCCGAGATACCCTCAGTTCGATCACCCCGCCAAATCACGCGAGAAAAAGTTGAATTATTTTGCTGATTGCCCTAAAGCAATTCATCGATCACTCGGCCGTGGTCGATGGCGGCAATGGGACGACCAGCGTGATTATTAAAACTCAATGTCGGATCGACGCCTAAGACACGGAAGATCGTGTGGTGAATGTCACCTGGTCGCAAAGGGCGATCCTGAGGGACTTCACCGAGTCGATTCGTCGACCCAACCACCTGCCCTCCGCGCAAACCGCCTCCCCCCATCAGCACGGACATTGCATTGCCCCAATGATCCCGGCCCGGTGTGCCTTTACTGAGGGGCGGCCCGCCATTTCCGCCATCGTTCATCTTGGGTGTTCGGCCAAATTCCCCCATCACCACGACCAAAACCTGATCCAACAAGCTGCGTTCTTCCAAATCCTGGAACAAGGATGAAACGGCCTGATCGACCTTGGGTAAGTGCCGCAGCATCGTTTCCTGATGATTCCAGTGGCTGTCCCAGCCGCCGAAGTGACACGTCACGAAAGTCGCCCCCGCTTCGACAAGGCGGCGGGCCAGCAGCGTACTTTGCCCCCATGTATGACGGCCATAGCGGTCACGGACCGTGTCATCTTCCCGCGAAATATCAAACGCACGACGCGCTTTGTCGCCCGTAACGAGATCGAATGCAGCGTGGTCAAATTGGTCCATCGCCGCAGCCGTTGGCGAGCGGTCGAAATTACGCCTCAAAGCGTCCAGATTGCGATTCAAAGCCCTTCGATTCGCCAGACGATCAATAGTCATAGCAGACGCTAAATTCAGATTCTGCACCCGAAAATTACTCTGATTGGGGTCACCACCGACCTGAAATGGATCATACTCCACCCCCAGGTAATTGCCGGCAAAATAGCCGGGGCGCAGGCCAATACTCATGGCGTAAGGAATCGCGACATTGGCCGGCATTCCTACCTGACGAGGCCCTGCCACTCGAGCCGCAATCCCGCCGAAAAACGGCGATTTACCCTCCTTCATGGCTCCGCTGACGCCGCCGCGGCCGGTCAACATCCAATGCCCACCAGTAAAGTGATCCCCCGCGTTGTGGTGCACCGAGCGAAGAATCGAAAATTTGTCGGCTAACTGAGCCTGCAGGGGGAACATCTCAGTGATATCCATCCCAGGCACATTCGTCTTGATTGGACGCCAAATACCCGCGTAGTCGGAGGGAGCCTCCGGTTTCGGGTCATAGGTGTCGTGATGACTCGGCCCACCGTCCAACCACAGCAAGATCACAGACGTGTCCTTGGCGTTTCCGGTCTGACGCCGAGAAGCATCTTTTGCCCGCAACATACTGGCCAGAGAGAGGTTACCCAGGCCAGCCATCCCCAACTGCAGAAAGCTCCGTCGACTTGCTCCATCACAATATCTAGTGCTTTTTCCCGCGTCGATTCTCATGGCGTCCTCACTCGCAGATTACCGTCCGATTTTCGCCCCATATCCTACTTGGTCGGGAGCAGACTAGGCAACATTCTTTTGCCTCCGAACTTGGGAATGGTGCTCAACCGCCAGGCTCATGCGGCACGTAAGCTCCACGTCGATCCACCGGGCTTCCTTTCCCAAAGATCGTCCATGTGGCGACCAAGACGTGATCTTTTCGACCACACCGTGGAGTCATTTCGACGACATTCCTGCCGCTTGCGAGCATCTCCAGCAAGTCAGAAAGAAATCCACAAACGCTTACACAACAACAAGTAACGTCACACTCCCCGGTGACTCGCACACAAACTGCATCCGGTTGGCTGATGCAATCGTCCCCCCGTACTCTGATGAAAGGAAGAAACATGTATCGGATACTTTGCGGCGCCGCCGTCACCGCGGCCCTGATGTTGGTGACGAACTCAGCCAGCGCGGATCATTTCGGCAGCCAGCGACTAGGAGTTCGCGGCAATTACTACGCACCGGGCTCCAGCGTGCACTACAAAACGCTCACACTAGGTCAAGTCCGTGGCATTGGCTATGGCGTGCCGATTGGCCGCTACCCGCAAGTACAACATCGGCACTACCATCGTCCTCCGACCTATTACCGCCCTCCGACGTACTACCGGTCGCCGAACTGCGTGCGAAACTACGGTGGATATTACCCGTTGAATTCTCCTTACTACAGCCGCAACTATTACGGCTATCGCAACTACTATCGACCGGGCGTGCAATTTGGCGTGCGCACACCGGGCTTTGGTTTACAACTGGGCTTCTAACACCTCCGGTGTTCCCGCTTTCTTGACAGTAGCCCCCTTCGAATCCAGCCGCCTCGTGCTCGGTTTTCCGACGAGGCGGCCTTTTCGTTTCAGCCTTCAGCAGACCGGACGACATCAACGCACAAGCTTCAAATAACCCGGACGTCTCATCAACAGGGACCTTCACGCTGCCTTCCTTGCCAACGGCAGCCCCCGAACGCGGACCAGCACCACGCATGCCCCCAGACCGCGTCCACCGACCATCCCGCAGGCAAGCTCCCGGGCTCGCCGTCGCCCTTCTCACACCCTACAGCGGCTTGCTGAATGTAAGGAAACACGCCCCTATCCGGATCTTGTCAGGTTCGGCACAACCCCATAATGCCGCACAGTCAGTACAGGCATGCAATTTGCAGCTAGCGTTTTGACGATTATATGCGTTTTTCCGTCAATTCAGTAATCACAAGTGCATGCCGTTCGGATCATGCCGCACCCGCTTTAACTAAGCACATGTTTCGTGTGTGCGGCGGATGATTCACTCGGAAGCATTGTTGTTCCCCCGTCACCTCAAGCCAACCCATTCATCGGTTGCGTCTGGAGGTGTGACAGAGAAGCGTACGAGGCACAACCATGGCAATTTCGACCCTCACTCTGATGCGGTTTCTTGGCTCGCGAGCCGTCTTCACCGCCACCGTCACCGCATTCCTCTTACTGCCGTTCGCAGCGTATGCGGATAAATACGACGATCAATTGCGTGCTTTGCTCGACGAGCAAGGCATCTACGTTCCAGATTCCGGTTTACCTGCAGAGCCGGACGCGGACATGATTTTGCTCGGGCAAGCCTTATTCTTCGATCACGAGCTCAGTGGAAATCGTGATATTGCTTGCGCGACCTGCCACCATCCGACCCTGGCTACCGGCGATGCCATGTCNNTGTCGATTGGAACTGGGGCNGCCAACANAGGAGCCTTGGGACCGCTTCGCCAAAGAGGACTCGGTCGCAGACTAATTCCACGTAACGCACCCGAAGTCTTTAATCGTGGATCGACCCTGTGGAGAACTCAGTACTGGGACAGTCGTGTCGCCTTCAACAACAACGAACTCGCCCCACATCCCATTTCCTCACCCGCTCCCATCGCCTTGCCATCTGTCATTACTAACGTCTTAGCAGCGCAAGCCATGTTCCCTGTCACCTCGCGTGATGAGATGCGGGGAGCAGTATCCGACGGCAACGAGTTAGCCATCATTGACGACGATGATTTTCAAGGCATCTGGGATACCTTGGCAGACCGTCTCCTGGCAATCCCTGGCTACCGCCAGATGTTCAGTGACGCTTATGGCATCGATGATGCCGACTTGGATGACACCATCGGATTTGGACATGCGGCCAATGCCATCGCCACCTTCGAAGCAGAGGCTTTCACCTTCTTGGACAGCCCCTTTGACCGCTATCTCGAAGGGAACAGCAAAGCCTTGTCTAAGTCAGAGAAAAAAGGGGCGTTGTTGTTTTTCGGTCAAGCCAACTGCTCGCAATGCCATGCCGGTCCATTGTTAACCGACCAAGAGCATCACAACTTGCTAATCCCCCACGTGGGACCAGGTAAAAAAGCCAACTTCAAAGGTAATCCGGACGATAGCGGACGGTTCATGCGGACCGCCCAGCTTAATGATGCATATCGCTTCCGCACACCGCCCTTGCGCAATGTCACGGAAACGGGGCCCTACATGCACAATGGCGTCTACACCAGTCTTGAGAAAGCCGTGCGGCACCATCTGGATATCGTCGTGTCATTCACCGACTACAACCCGATGAAGAACCTGAAACAATTCGAAGCCATCTCTCCCTGGGATCCTGAATTCATTGCGGCAACCATCCCCGGTGACCTGCCGCCATTGGATAAAAAGCTGTCGAAGAAAAAAATAAAATACCTNTTGAAATTCCTGAAATCACTGACTGCACCTGACCTTCACAAGCGACTCGAAGCCACCATTCCCGAGTCTGTACCCAGCGGCCTGCCTTTGGACATCGTCATACCGGATAAAAAATCCAAATCGAAAAAAGACGACGATGATGACGATGACGGCAAGAAGAAGAAAAAGAAGAAGTCGAAAGACGACGACGACGACGACGATGACGATGACGACAAAAAGAAGAAAAAGAAGAAGTCGAAAAAAGACGATGACGATGACGACGACGATGACGATGACGACTAAATAACATCTGTACCTGAGGCGAGCAGGTTGACCTCGCTAGTTCCCCCACACATGGAACGTTAGTCGTCGGCACAGATCACGGTTGTGTGCTCCAAGAGCCGCACTCATCGGGCCACAACCGTGATCAAAGCCGGATTCGAAACCCCCTTCGTGCCATCGGCCAGCGTCCATTCCACAAACACAGCATGTGAATCNTTAGCCGGTGCCTTCCACACCCATGTCCACGGTGCCGCGGTGACCTCGCCGAGCAACGCGTCACCCGAATAATACCGTGCGGACTGCAGTTCGACACTGTCGTTTACCAGGACGCCAAGTTCGATATCTTGCCCCGCTTCGGGATACATGCTGATGCCTTGACGTTTCTTGTAGACGGTAAGCTGGTGGGTGCCATCCGTCGTCTTTGCGTTCAACTGTACTGGCGGAAACTTCGAGCACCATGCTCGCCAGACATAGGCGGTTGCGCGGTCAGGAAACCAAGCCGCNCGGGATTTATCTCCGGTGTAGTCCGACCATGCGGCAATCCGCGACAANTGCGACCCCATGGTCGATCGATCTCCGAGCCAGCCATCTTCTTGTTTCATTTCAGCCAGCATCGCAGGCCCAGTCCGAGGATCCCAGTCCGCTGGAATCCGAAAAGCCGCAACGCCTTTGATGAAGGGAACCATCATNGTGCCGGCGTTGCCCCAGTCATGNTTGCAACCAGGCTGCAAGCCCAACCCCCAAGGCAACCCCTGCTTCCGAGCAGGGTCATAGTTTGCTGGGATCGCCGGNAGCATTTTGAAGGCNTCCGGAAGTTCGCCCATCGTGAACAACGCCGGAACGCGCGTGAACTCTGCCGAAANACTCTCGGTTTTCACCACCCAACTACAATCNATTGCATAGGCCACCGCCCGACTGGCTTCGCGGTCAAGCACTCGGGTGACCAGACCACCCGCCGAGTGCCCCACCCCAATGAGCGGCGCGTATTTCAGCTCCGGATGCGCTCGCGCAGTGCCACATCGCTGGAGACCTTCCACCGCAGCCCGATGCAGTCGTGGCCCACGGTTACCTTGTTTCCTGACGTTTTGCATGGTCGTCACGACATGCACCCAGCGCTGCCGCTTACACAATTCAGCCCACCGACCATGGGTCTTCAAAGAAGCGTTCGCCGAGTGAAGCAATGCGCCGCGAAATACTTCTACCACCTCGGGGACGTAAATCTCCACGTCCACCCCGTCAACCACCGTACGGAACACCTCACGGTCCTGCACCTGTTNGTCGTCCGCAAANCAGGGAACGGAAACGCATCCACACCCACAGGTCAACACGACGGCAAGATAGAACCTTGGTTGNTTGAGGAATGACGTCATTTCGACCTCTGCTCGGAGGGTGGGACTTTCTGAATCACGATCCGGTAACCAATATAGTTCTGCTCGTTGCGTGAAGAATAGTGATGGCGGTACGCCGCACGACAATCAGTCGCCGTGTTGACCCATGACCCACCGCGAACGGCTGTGCTCAGGCACCATTCCGCCACATTTCCGTGCATATCATGCAGCCCCCACGCATTCGGTTGATAGGAGCCGACCTGTGCTAGTCGAGCCACTCCGTCCACCCATACGCGATGAGCGTAGTTCGCATACACATCGCCTGTTTCGTAGAATGTCCGGTCGGCAAAATTTCCGTATGCAGGCAGTTGCTGTGGGTCATCTCCAAAGGAATATGCCGTCTGTGTGCCAGCACGCGCCGCTAGTGTGCTCACCGCGGAACGAAACACCATGCACAAAGATGCCTAAGCACGGCGCGAATCGTCAGATGCTCGCTCAATTTGCACACTGCCAAAGCGAGAGAATGCATAGTCGACCAGCGCCCAGAAAAACAGCGCGATGCCTGCCATTTCACAGCCTTCTTCAATGGTCTGGGATATCACGTGTGCGAACGCATGAATCCCGATCTCCTCTGACCCAGCGCCGGAATAAATCACGGATGCAACCATTTCCATACCCAACGCACCAAAAACGAAGATGACGGCAGAGGTGACAAAGTGGCGCCGCGTTCTTCTGTCGAGTGAAAGCAGCAACGGCACGCAACCGATCCCGACAATCAAAACAAAGATGGCCCCAACGAGCACCCACGGCAATAACAACCAACGCCCCAAACCGGCAGCCAATAAGGGCCGATTGATCATCTCGTGGAGCATGATCACTTCATCACAACTAAGGACNANAAACAAGAGCCCCAATCCCAACCAGGTCCATCGTGTGGGTGACTCGAGCTTGAACAACAACAAGAGCATTCCGGCACAGCAGAACAATCCCAAGCCAGACAGGAAGCTTGGAAGGCTTGGCTCATGGCCCAAGTCAAAACGATTAAGCAGCTTCGTGATACTCGATTGCGGATCAGCTACGACGCGGTGAATAAGGAAGTCGGCTAAACCTCCCGATACCGTCGTCAGCGCAACCAGGACGGCCAGAAACCACGCCAATTGGCGTTGGTTGACAAGCAATTTTGCGTTCGAATCCTTCACTCGCATTCAACACAATAAAGACCATTCCATTTGATCAGGCCCACAGTGTAATCCGTTGGCCGCAAACGGACAACTCGTGTCAGTCCCGATGCTCCCATGCGGCCATCTACCCGATTCGCCAACGCCATCGGACGGCCACGCTCTGTCCACCTTGTGATTCCCAATTCCCCATCCACTCAAACGCAGGCATTGGCTCTCCAAGTCATGGCTGCGTCGGGCAGACCCACGAAGACGGCGTAGTTATGATGGATATCGACGAGCAAGCCAGCAGCCCGTCCTTCGGCAGTCAACGCTGGTAAGCATTCGGACCTTGACGAGCGATTGAGAATACGAAGCTTACATCAAACAACAGATCTGCCCGCCATGCGGCTGGCACGTCCTCGGGAGCAACGACTGCAAGCTTTGGATTGGGAACGAAGATGCATCAAAAACCGATGNCCCCAGCTGAAATCTCTCAGCACGAATACGCCAATGCACCCAAGAGAATGGGGGTGTATGTCAATGAAGTCGATATCTCAGGTAAGACCATCGTCGACTTTGGNTGCGGCTGGGGAGGAGAAACGCTGTGGCTCTCCGAGCAGGGCCCAGCCGAGGTCATCGGGGTCGACATTGACGAAAGCGCACTGAATCAATCACGAGCATTTGCTGGCGAAGCGGCCCGGTTTGTCTCCGACATCTCCCTCCTCCAAGATGCTTCGGTCGATTTTGTNTTCTCNACAAACGTCTTCGAGCATGTGATGGACATGGANGGCGTGCTGGATGACCTGCGTCGCATCTTGCGCCCCGGCGGTGCATTGATTTCACGCTTTGGGCCGCTGTTTTACAGCCCCTACGGATGCCACTTCTACTGGGCTGGCTTGTATCCCTGGTCACATTTGATCTTGGGAAGACAATGGCTTAAAAGACGCATTGACCGCATTCGAGCCTGCCCGTCCAATACCACCAGCTGGGCAGAAATGGGATTGAATCGCATCACCTTTACGAGGTTTGCCAAGATCGTGCGAAGCAAATTCGCGGTAAAACGGCTGCATCCGATTCCCGTCTATGGCTTACCCCTGGTGACCAGCATTCCTGGCGTCCGCCGCTTCATGACCTTTGGCTGCGACATGCACGTCACGAAAGACGCGCTTGCCACACAGGATGCTTAAGAGACCATTGCACCACGGGATGTCATGCAAGGTCTGCGCAGCGGGCGTTCTGGACGATCGTTTCCGCGATTGCTCGACCAGACAACACGCTTCCAAAGAACCTGCAGCCGCATGAGACTAAGCGGAATATCACCTAGTCTTCATTCGCCAACGCAATATCGGCCAGCAGGTCGTCATCGAGCAGCANNTCGTTATCTTCTTCCAGGTCAGTGTACCACTCTGGTGATTCGGTGCGGTTGCCAGCCGCTTCCCAAGCAATCGCAGTCAGCACTTCATCCAAACTGGCAGCGACGTCGACCGCCACTTCTTGGCGGCGGACCGTCGGCAAGCCTGTGCTCGTGAAAGCGTTCGGAGACTCCAACCATCCGAAGAGATCTTTTCCGGTATCGGCACTTGCGGCAAACGCTCTCTCGTCGGCTTCGCCTTCGGCAGCCAACTCGTACTGATGAAGTTTGCGAATGACCGTCAAGACATCGTCCAAACTGACCCGACCGTCGAAAGTCGTATCGACGCTTGGAATCCCTTTGTCCGCCGACCCCCACAGGATTCCCTCGCCGTGGTTGTGAATGTAGTTCACGACGACCAAGGCATCCTCCAATGCAACCGTGCCATCACCATCCACGTCGTACCGGTTATCTGCATTGGTATAAGTGACAAACCTCTGGTGAGCCTCACCAAAATTGAGTTGAGCGCGGCCTCCCACAATCGAGAACCCCGTCCAACTCTCCGGGACTGCTCCGATTTCCGTCATCAACGCCTGCTCAGCATGCAAGTGAATCTCACNATCGTTCGATTCCAGACTGCCCCCCGAGATGAGATATATCTGCCCCGCATCATCTTGGGTGAGTAGGTGTAAGTCCTCCTCAGCCTGAACTTGGGCACTGACGGTAATCGTCGTGGCACCCATCAGACTCACTGTCCCGCCCACAGCCAACGACTGGAAGATCGAGAGGTCTCCCGCTTGCAGAAAATACACGTCGCCTAGGACAGTCTGAGACCCCAGTTTTTCAACACTGAGTTGCAATGGGTTACCAGATGCGCCAATGTGTTTCAAGCTCGTGACAAACAAGGCAGCTGCCTGAACGTGTGGCCCGCTCTGAGCCCCCATCTCACCCTCACCTCCTGGCATTCCCGACCCCGAATCGGGCGACGAGTTACTGCCTGCCACGACAGAACCTGAGGGAGCATTCAACTGGACCGTTTGGCTACTGCTCACCGAATCAACGACGAAGTCATCTTTGAGTTGTGTCAGATAGACTCCATCGTCGCCATCTGAAGAAATCGATCCCAGCGCNAACACCACAACCGGACTATCCGGCGTGCCGATTTGCCCTCCCGAAGAGATCGTTAGATTGTTGGTTTCAATCGTTGGTGAACCATAACTGAAATGGAATCCACTGACGTACGTAGCGGCCTCCGTACCATCACTTTCAGCTCGAAAACCCACAAAGGCTCGATTGGTACCTAACGCCCCAAACATATCNAACTCGGTGACATCCGTCCTGAATGCACTGTCACCTTGGCTCAACGTAACCGAAAGGGTTCTCGTNAAGGCTTCGTAGATCACCGAAACCTCGATCTGTGCTTCCGGAGTCAACTCCAGTTCCTCAGGTACTGGTGTGGACACATAGTTTCCTTGATACCGAACTCCCAAAGTCGAGGGGCATCCGTCACACTGCCCCTCAAACACCACCGCGACGGTATCCAGGCTCTCTGTGCCATCGGTTTGGACAAGNGTCGCCAAATTCGTATCAGAAGCAGCCAAGAGGAACTCGAAGTCGGTCGTCATCTCATAACGTTCGACGACAAAATTNGCGATGAAACGATTTTCGACCTGCACCGGGATCTCAAATTGCGTCGCAACAAGACTACTCCACGATTCCGGAGCACCGTCGGGTGCAGGGTCGTTCACTAAGGTCAACGTGTTGTCCTCGAAATTGGCAACACCGGCATCATTGCTGGCGGCGCTGATCCAATCCGANCCCNTTCCATCATCNCCNAATCCGGAGATGTCACCTTTCGCCAGATTTTCAACCGCAAAGANATTGGCTATCGGAGCCTGCACAAAGGTGTCCCCACTGGCGAACAGTTCGTTCAATCGAAGGTTGTTACTTGACTGGTGTGTCAGATGTAAATCCCCCGTCGCAAACGTGTCGACAGACCCGCCAACCTGGACATCCAAAGGATTCGTCGAGCTCCCGATATCCCCCCCGGCAACAACTCGCAGATCGCCAGAAAGAATCCCGGCCGACCGCGCAATGTTCACCGCATCAATGAACGCGGTTTGATCCACTGACGAAGGATCCACTCCCGTGAAGGTCAGCGTCTGGGGTTTACTGAAATTCCACCCTCCAAATCCATCCAGAATCGGCACTTCCACCTGCTCCCCACGGTACCACCTGAAGTCTGTCACCGTCTGCGTCGAAGAAGCACCGCCATCACCCCCGGTGAAACCGATATAGGCGCTGTTTTCCAGCAGCGAAGCCAAGTCGATTCCCGTGTAAACGTGGGTGTATTGCAAATCCTCCTCGGCGTCGATCAGCGTTTCGGTCACCGTCTGCTGTTTGACATCAAATGCAAGTTGCACCTGGATCGGGCGTCCGCTGTTAAAGCTCACCTCGCCTGTCGACAGATAGCTCCCGGATGTGTTCTCGGTCACAAAATTGGAACCTGGAATATGCAGCCCACCGGCATCATAGAGATTGATTTGATAGGCCGCCGTCGGGCCGGAAATGCCAACATAACCGAGGTTGCTTCCACTCAGACCGACCGCGTCCACACCTTCTTTCTGGAATACAAAAGCAACACCGTCAGCTTGCTTTGCACCACCCGCTTGATAGGTGAATTCGACTGTAAAGTTGTCATCCGCAGAGATGCCTAACGGAGATTGATACCAGGAGGCATTGGCCTCACTGAACTGCCCGTCGGTCAGTTCCACGGAAGTCGTTTCCAACACAAACGGGATCGTGACCGTTTCGTAAGTGGTTGAATCCGGTGATTGCGTCGTCAGTTCCTGATCGCCGATTTCCACCGTAAATGTTGGCACTGGGTAGTTCATGCGCTGAGCGACGTCGAATTGCAACGTGTATGCCTGTCCCCAGACCAAGCCATCAATCGGCTGCGACATCGCGCCCTGCGACTGGAGAAACGCCACCTGCTCGCCCAAAGGCGCGTTCGGATTAGCTCCGGTAAAACCACTCCCATTACCGGAGATCCCGGATTCCGAATTGAACGTCCAGCTCGTTGCCACAGGGTCGTAGGTAAAGCCTGCTCCTTGATCCGGACTCTCAAAACTCCCGTTTTCAATCATGCCCGTGCTGAAGACGGGGCTACCGAGTGTAAAGCTGGTAGCCATGTAAACGTTGTCACTATTGGTGTAGCCCAAAACGCCGNTCTCATCAGCAAACCAACCGACTTCGGCCATGGTGCTGTTCAGTGGATTTGTGACAACATGGGTCTCCGACAGCAGCTTGGTCGTGGTTGGTGTTTCCAAATACAAGATATTCAGATCACCGTCGTATTCGACCAAATTGATTGAATCTTTCGCTTGCACCTGAACCAGACCGTCCGCAGTCCCGTCGATGATCAGTGGCTTGTCAATCCGTACAATCACCCCGGTCGTCGTCACATCGCTCGGGCGATCACCTGCGGAGTAAAAGACTCGCTCTTGGTTCGTGTTGACCCCCACAAATTCGAGTTCGCCAGCAGAAGTCGCGCGCGCCAGCATCTCGCGTTCTTCGTCGGTTAACGTCCCACTCTGAATGTCCGTGTAATCGATTTCGAGAATTCGGAACGGCACGCCGATGCTTCCACCGACATGAAGATCCAGGAAGGCGGTTTGAATCGCTGGGGTAATCGGGCCGAGCACGGAAGTGCCTCGAGGACTCAACGCATCAAGTGAAAGCATCGCGAAAGAATTGCTCAGATCCAAAGCGTTATAGGTCAGTTCCGAAACCACCTCGTCCGTCGCAGAGTAGACATAATTCGAGTCGTATGCCGCAAACGGTGGCTGGCTCATCCAAGTCGAACCAAACACCATCTCATTTTCAAACACCGTCACACTTTGTTGATAGAGCAGAGCCGCATAAGCCTGAACCTGTGCTTCGCTGGCATCACTGTTCGCACTCACGTCATAGTACAGATTCGCCTGCGGCTGATAATAAGCGACCCCATCCGCAGTCAGCGTGAATGTTCCACCTTCGACAGAACCATAGTCCAGCAAGGTCCAGTACTGCAAATAACTCTGATTCACCGACACATTGAATGCCGTCACCGTATCGTCAGCGACATTGACCTGGGCCGTTTCAATCCTGCCCACCAGTTCCTTGGCCTGCTCTAAACTCAGTTGATTCAACTGAAACACATCCGATGTGTTGCCGTCGGTAATACCGCCATTCACATTCGTTAAAGAGACAACTCCAACAGGCGAGCTCGTGCTTACTGACAGCAACCGCAACTCACCGTTTTCTTGCACGAGATAAATGCTGTCGTCTGCCGATGCGGTGAGCAAACCATCCACCACCGTGCCCGATTCGAGCTGGGTCGTCTGAGTCTGAATTTTCAGAGGCACATCCTGCGAGGCAATGCTGCCATTGTCCACCTGGAGTGAAATATTCGTACCCTGGATCAGCGAAGAGGCGGTCGACGGACTGACATTGCCACCAGCTTGCAGTGTCACCGGTCCGTCAGAGGCCGTGATTTGACCGACCAGGACTTCTTCCGCGACCGAAACATAGATGCCCTCGGATGCCGACACGTTCACTTCGCTAACTTTTCCAAGTGTCACATCCAGGGGAGCATCTTCTCCGCCAACCGCTCCATCCTGTGACGTAAACGTCACTTGCTGTGCCGTCACCGTGGCATTCATGGCCTGCGTCAAATCATCCTGGGCTGATAGTGTCACGATACCGGGAAAGGTGATGTTTCCGGACATTCGCAACGCCGCGTCTGAATTGACGTTGAGGTTTCCATTTGCGACCCCGGAAAAATCAATCGTGATGGTATTGGCCGCCGGCACCTGATTGGCAATCTGCAAGAAGATCTCCGTGGGGTAGGTCCAGTCCCAATGCGTCGAGGGACCGTAGTTCCAAGCGTCCGACGAACTACCCGAAAAGATTGTGGTTGCCGTGACATTTTGCGTGATGGTCGCCGTGACGCTTTGCTGGAAATCGCTATCCAAGGAGGTTGGCGACTCGACAGTAACAACCGTTTGGTCATACAAGTCATTCCACCCATGAACCCCTTCCACCATGTAACCCGCCCCCGTCAGGGAGAAGTCCGTTACCGCTTGGATCGAGGTCGCGCCACCGTCGGCTCCGGTGAAGCCAATGTAAGATGATGCCCCCAGTGTCTCGCGCAAATCCACATCCTCATAGAGATTTGAATACGTCGCGTTGGTGACCGTATCCGTCAGCAATTCCGTAATGGTGTGACTGTCCGCATCGTAGGTAATCGAAACTTGGATCGGGTTCCCACTGTTAACCTGGACATCCCCTGTGGCAGAGTAACTCCCCGAGGTATTGGTGGTCACAAAATTCGAACCCGGGATGTGCGTGCCACCAGCGTCGTACAGATTGATTTGATAGGCAGCCGTTGGACCGCTGATGCCGACGTAACCGAGTGCACCGCCCAGTCCCCCCAACGCGTTGGCAGCCTCATTCTGAAACGCGAACGTGATTCCATCAGCAGCTTTGTCGGCATTCGCCTGATAAGTAAATTTAATGACCAATTCACCCGTATCTGGGATATCAATCTTGTCCGGGTGCCAGTATGCGTTGGCATCATCGGTGACCCCATCCGACAAAAGCAACGTCTCAGAGGATGGGAAGGGATTGCCATCGTCCGTCTGCTCGTTGCTCGCGTGATGACTCAGACGCCCCCACTTCCAATAGTCATTCTGGGTACGTGCGCCCAGGTCGTAACTGCCATCGGAATTCACGCTAAACAACAGTTCACGCGAAATCCACGCATCCGTCTGCCATTGATAAAGCACACTCGACACACTGGTATCACCAGCATCGTATGCCAGGTCTGAACCGGGATAAAACATTGCCGTATCATCGTCCATGGTCGCAACACTCGGGAGTGCATCCCAACTGTCATCGGAACTGCCTTGATAGATGCGGACTTTGTTATCGGGATCATAACGGTAAGCTGTCTTGGTATTGGTCAACGTGTCGTCGATCAACACTGCCCCACCCACCTCCTGTTGCGCCGACGCAATATTCTGCAGCACCAACGGGTACCCTGTTTGGTTATCGATGGAGATATCACCGGGGTTGCTCTGGATCGTGATCTCCCCCGAGTCGGAGGTTGAGATAATGGCTCCCGTGAAAGCGGCCGTCGAGACCCCGGCATTGATGACATACGGATCGATCACGACCTGCTGCGTCTTCGCGTCGTAATAGCCAGTCAGACCGGATTTGCCGAAGTAATCATTCAGCGACAGAGTCTTGTCGGTCTCAAAGCCCTGATCGTAATCATATTGATAGCTCGCGATTTCCTGACCCACGTCGGTTCCGAGCACCACCGAGACATCTTTACCGGGAACCCCGATGTCGACAGAGCCGTTGATGTCGATATAGAGAGCTGACACATCGATCGAACCGGCCGTGATACCGCTGCCCCCCAACGATCGAGTTTGCGGGCTGGAAACGGTGACTGATGTCGGAAAATCTGCTGGCACGGCAGGAAAGATTCCACGCCCTGGAGCCACATTGTCGTGCTGCGGTCCCGTGCCTTGGGTTACGTTCAAATAGTCGTGATTCGAATTACCGCTGGCCGCGACACTATAAGTTTGCGCGGTTTGCAGATCGTCGAGATATCCCAAACCGTCGTAAAGGTTGCCGGAACCGGAACTGATGGTGGAAGTACTATCCCACAAATACGGGATTTCGCTCCCGAAGAAGATAATCCCGTTTCCGTTCTGCGTGTCTCCATAATTGTCGCCGGCCTTCCGTGGATAATTGTCGCCAGGATTCCCACTAGACACGTCGTAATTCACATTGATTTCTTGACCACCCTTGTTGTACAGCCAATCCGAAAAACTCCACGTATTCGAGGTGCCTGATTCGCTCAAGTAAAGTTGATTCGCAGCGGTGGTGGCAGCGAGATTGGCCGTGTAGAAATCGACATAGGAATTGAGTCCCGGCGTGATGCCTGTGGGATTCGTGGAAAGCATCAGTTCATCTAAAAAGACCGTCTCATCCGTGCCATTTGGCTGCAAACCGGTCAGTGTCAAGATACGACTGCCGTTTATCTCCCAATCCCCAAACCCTTCGATCGAGCTCGCAAGCCCTTGCTCACTGAACGACAAAGAAAAATCCGACACCCTCTGTGTCGAGGTGGCCCCACCATCGGCTCCGGTAAACCCGATGTAGGTTTTTTCGCCCAGGATGGAAGAGAGATCAACGTTGCTGTGCGTGTACGAGTACTGATCGTTTGTCGCCGTATCGGTCAGAGTCTCCTGGACCGTTTGCTGAACCGGATCGTAAACCAGGTTGACCTGAACCGGATTCCCCAGAGTGAAATCGACCGGGTAGGTGCCCAAGTAGCTGCCCGAGGTGTTGTTGGTCACAAAATTCGAACCCGGGATGTGCGCGCCACCAGCATCATAAAGATTGATCTGATAAGCGGCGGTCGGACTGGCGATTCCGGTATAACCCAAATTACTGCCAAGGCCACCAATCGCATTCACACCGACCGTCTGAAACGCTAAGGCAACACCGTCAGCCGCCTTAGCGCCACCGGCCTGATAAGTGAAATCGATAGCCACCGAACCCGAAGTTGGCAACTCGACCAGGTCCTGATACCAATACGCAGTGGCCGTATCGACCACACCGTCAGTCAACTCGAGAAATTCCTGGTCTGGCGACTCTTTCGACGGGGCTTCAAACGTGCAGTTGTAAGATTCGTAATCGCTGGATGATGGTGTGATTTGACACAATTGCTGACCGTCCAAAGCGATTTCAAAACTTTGCTCATCATAGCCCTCTCGCTGTGCCGCTTTGAATTGCAACACATAGGTGGCTCCGTCAGTCACACTGTCAATGACCTGACTCATCTCCCCCTTTTCCTGCAAGAACCCGACTTGCTTACCCTGAGGTGCAGCCGGATTGTTCGAGGTGAAACCGCTGTTATTCGCAGAAACCCCCGATAACCCAATGAAATCCCAGTCCGTGCCGGTGGGGTTGTACGCGTACGTCGTTGTCGCCGGCGATTCGAAGTACCCATCTCCGACGAGCGAGGTATCCGCTGTCCAATAGTCTTTCACTTCACCACTCGAACCGAAATAGTCCGCCGGAGTTTCGACCACGTACGCCGCATTCGGTGTGCTGATGGAAATGGATTTGGCATTGATGGGAGCAAGTTGCACCAAAGCCCCCTCATCATTCGTAATTTGCACCGACCCGGCATTATTCACAATCCGATTGGTCACTGCGATCGCGGGCCCCGCAGGTACGTCGCCAACCGATTCCGAATAGGTCTGAGAGATGGTGATCGTTGGGTCACCGGTCGTCTGCTGAAAGGTCATACCCGCGGGCCGGGCCGCCCCACCCATCACATTGACCTGTCCCATATTCAGCGAGTTTTTGACGCCGAGACCGTCAAGTACAAGATAAGCGTCACTGGCATTGCTGATCGTCAGCGACGGCAACTTGGCAGTCGCCGTACCCTCACCAGACAACGTCTTGGCATGGATAATGACTTGGCCTCCAATGGCGGCCAACCCATTCAGAGTCACTGCGGGTACGGGGGAACTGGAGATCGACGGCTGCAGGATCAATTTGGAAATGTCGTCGAGCCCGTCGAGTAACTCCTGGGCGTTGTAATCCAAATCGTAGGTGGCAAAGAACGGAGCGAAAGCCCCGGTCGCCGCAAACGGGTTTGGTGAAGTGATTTCCTGTCGGGTGGTCAACAAGCTCAGTGGCTCCGAAACCAAGCCGTTGACGTTGAGATCACTCCCCACAGATGGAATATCGATGGACAATTCGTTTAAATTACCTGCGATCACGTCGCCATCCATCGTGACGCCGTAATCCTCACTCAATCCATCCGATCCCGTATGTACTTTTCCTTTCGCACCATCAATGCTGGAGAAGGTGTACCACGATGCGTTGTTGATTCCCGGCACCGCACCGATTTCCACATCTGCATGGCTGATGATCGACGTTCCCTCGCCAATCGTCAGATCATGAGTCACCGTTGACTCCGAAGATGCCGTCGAGTCGGGGATTTCGATCAAGCCGGCACAGCGTGCGGTAACAATGGCATAGACGTCAACCAAGGTTCCGGGAGCACTGGACAGCGGGTTCTGCCCAGCTGTGACCACAATGTTTTCCGCCGCATGCAAGATCGAACCATCACCGACAGTGACCGTTTGTGACGAGGTCATCTCATTGGTCGAACTACTCGAACTTCCGCCTGCCAGACCAAACGTGTAGGAATCGGCATCTGTGGTGGTTGCGCTGTAGTTGCTGGTCCCGATGCCAATCTCTCCGGCCGGCGCGGTAATCTGCACATTCGAGCCAATGTCGATCGTGCTGTGGAGCGTCGATTCCAGGTCCGACTCGACCAATGCATCATTCAACGCGCCACCCGTCCCCAGATGTGTCAACTGAGTGGAGTCCCACTGATTCGACGCTCCGATAAGCACATCGCCCCGCTGGTTGGCCAGGATCGTGACCTCATCGGCGAGTTGGATTTCCGTGCTACTCGTCATTTCCGACTTACTGAAACCACCGAAACCGGTCGCCCCGCCACCCGCACCAACACGCGCCATAAAACCCGATGCTTTTTTACTGGTACCGTCACCAATTCCCAACATCTTGTTGGATGCTTCGACTTGGACGGTGCCGCCCGACGAAATATGGGTGCCACTATCAAGCAGCACGTTCAGCGACGGCTTCGACTCGTTCGTAGAACGCGCGGCCGATCCTCCGAATACCGTTGCATACACTGAGTTGGCGTTCGTGGAATAGGTTCCATCACTCACGCCCGCAAACGTCACGTTGCCATTCCCTGTCAAGTCTAAGCCGGCTGTCGTCAGACTGATCGTTGGTGAATTTTCACTGAAGGCTTTGGCTGCGTCGCCACCAATCAGGGACCCAGAACCTGACTTGGACGCAGTCGTGTTCTGGTTCATCGACTGACTCATAAAGGAACTATTTCCTTGAACATCCAAGGTCACGTCAGTCACCGTCAGCTGCACCGTCGGTGCCACACAGCTGTTGACTTTAAAGAACCCGACGCCCATCAACGAAGCGCTGACGCTAACACCCTCCGCGTTATCTGAACCACTCGTCTGCGCCGTGGCGTCGATCCCCGAATCGGCGTCCACCTGGAGGTTTCCGGCCACGTTCCACGCCGCGTTGTTTCCGGTAAGTGACGTGGACACGGCTTCGCTTATGGTGACATCGTGATTCTCACCCGTGCCAGCCAAACCACCGATCGTCAGTGACGAACCTTCCGAAAGCACCGTTTGCGAAGTGCTCGCAATCACGTTCAGGTCATTCAGATCAAGCGAATTCTCTGTATTCAGATAAGCCCCGGTGGAACCGCTCAACATGACGTCTGAATTGAACACCCCGACCGAACCCAGACCTCCGGAACCGCCTCGAATCACCGCATGCAGATTTTCAGCCTGCTGTGCGTTGACCCCCAAGTCACCAGGCGACACGCCACCCGACGGCGCCAGCTGGGAATTCGCACCAAACGACGCCGCAACATTGGCGTTGCTGGTGATGTTCGAGTTTCCACCCGCACCGGCAGCTCCGATACTCAGCGACAGCGAAGTAGCGACCGACTTGGTGTAAAGAGTGACGGTATCCTCAGCCGTGATGCTGACCGGCGTCCCTGCGGCGGTCGTGTTCACCATGGAATTCTGCACTTCAGCGACCACCTGATCATTGTTGACGATTTCCGCTAAGGAGATCCCAATGGATGCGCCGAACCAGGCAAAGTCTGCCGCACCAGAACCGACCGTCACCGTGGCGCTACCCGAATCGATGGCAGACACGTTGAGCCCGGCAGTGCCACCGACACTGACGTCAGAAACACCATTCACGGCGGCTTTCACCACGTTGTTGGTAGTCACCGTCGAAGAAGCTCCCGCCCCAGCACCTGCTGCGCTGTCGAAATCTGGAGCAATGGCAACACTCACAGCGACCGCAATGGCCGTGTTGTCGATATCCTGATCACACGTCGCCGATACCAGGATACTTCCACCCGCTGTCACCGTCGAAGTATCAGCGCTGACAGACGTGTCGACTAGCGTGCCATCGGCTGCAGGCTGCTCACCAATCCAAGCCAGGACTTGGTTCCCAACGGTGACCTTGTTGGTCACCGCACTTGGAGCAAGCGAGAAGCTTGCCGACCCAATCGAAACCTGCAGGCTACCGGAACCGCTGCTGGTGTTCATGCTTGTCTGATCATCGGCCTGCACGGCGAGCGCGGCCCCGACGCTGACGTGACTGTCCGAAATGCCGGCCCAGACCGAGTCGCTTTGATCTACTTGCAAGAACGCACCGGAAAATCCGATGGCAGCACCAAAACTGGATAGCGAAACAGAGACCGANACAGCCACTCCGAAAGCGATGTGCTCCAAGTCTGGGGTATGCTGAGCATCGACGGTGACACTCTCACCGACGACGGTAGAACTCCCCTCGATCGTCGCGATCGTCTGGTTGGACGACANAAAATTGTTTTCAGCCCCGCCNACGGCAATCTCTACAGAAGACCCCGACGCCGAGACGCCCGCAGATACCGATGCCCCACCGGCATCGGTAGACACGGACAGTTGATTCGTGGAAAGCACCTGGACCTGCGACATCGATTCGCTGGCCGACATGTTGGCATTGATCTCTGAATTGCTGGAGATGGATGCCACCGTATCCATTTTCAGATCGGTCACGATCACCGCGCCATTCACTACGACGCCCAGAGAAAAAGAACTCTCCGCCGCAGCCTGACCCTGCACACTNCCAGCGATCGCCAAGGCATGCAGACTTTCCTCACCAACTTGCGATGCCACCTGNTCCTGGTCGGGGACGAATGACGCAGTTTCATCAGATAAGGCACCGGCATACGCCCTCACGCCGATTTCGCCAAGACGATCCAGTACGGAAGCGGTGACGGTCGCCAACGTGGTCAAGGCTGGATCAGAATCGTCACCAGGCCCCAACCGAGAAACAACCACACCCGACCCAACACCGATACCAATCTGATTTGGTTTCTCCGAAAATGGCTTGCCAAACTCCGCCGAGAAGTACCCAGCGAACGAGGTCAGTGCAGGAGCCAGAATGGCGACCACATTCAAAGCATCCGAAGTGTTCACATTCTCGATTGTGCTGCCGGAGATCTGAGCCGTCGTGTTGGGGCTCACGTAATTGGTGGCCCACATACCACCAATATCGACAGCGGTCCCTGCTGAGACCGTGACATCCACACCGGCACTGAGCACGCGACTGGAAGTGAAATCTTCCGCTGTCACATTGAATGCGCCCTCGCTTTGAGTCAGTTCGCTATCACTCACATCCGCCGTAGTCGTGTTGTCGAGCTGATTCATCACGGCACTCATGCCGACACCAATGGCGGTTTTGGCCCGAGGTCTGTCGCTGCGTCGGTCAAATGTCACTGACGCAGTACCCGCAGCTCCCCAGACTTCATCTTCCTGGAGTGCGGTCAGACTCACTTCACCCAACAACTCGCCTTCCCCCACATCGATCATCGATGCCTTGGTTGTGTTCTCGATTGTGTTGACCACAACCGATCCAGCGATCGCCAGGTCAGTCCCTTTCGGCGCTTGCACCTGAAGCCCGGCGGCACAGCTGCCAATCTTCTTATCGTTCGAAGCTTCCAAAGCGATCTCGAACGCTTCCACGTCGGCGTATTGCAACAGGGCCTGGACATTCGACTGGACTTCCACGACTGCCGCCGAACCAGCAATGCCCGCTAAAGCACCTTCGTCGCCGCGGGCAATCGAGATCGTCGCTTGCCCAGCAATCGGATTCATGACGGTATCGTTCACGGCGGTGATATCCAGCGAACCGACCTCGCCTTCGATGCCAGAAAACGTGCCCGGGTTATTCAAATAGGCAANGGCTTGGTCATCAATCCAAGCACCGGCAAAGTCACCAGAGACACCCACCCCCCAATTTCCTGTAACGCTCGAAGCGGCACCCTCCACACCGTCTGCGTGAGGCACACTCGATCGACCGTCCTCTTCGATCCCATGTCGACTAGCCGCAATCGCACCGACAAGTGACAACGGCATGACCGTACCATCCAAATTCGCCTCGATGGTCACGTCGCCCGCCGCCTGTTTACGATTCGCTGCTTTGACTCCACTATTCGAAGTACGCGAGCCCACGACAGCTACGGCGTCTCGCTTTAATTCAATCACCGAAGCGCTGAGACCGATCCCCTTGGTCGCTCCCAGCATCACGGCGCCACTGACAGCCCACAGGTCGCTCAAATCATCCGCCTTCACCAGCACCTCGCCAGCGGTCCCGCTGATCGCCGTCAGTTCGATCGGCAGGTTGTCTGTGTTCATCTCGGCATAAGTAAATTGCCCTCGATCCGCGTCCGATTCATCATTCTTCCCCATCAGCAGATACGCCGTGCTCGCTTCAAAACCGACGCCCGAACTGTTGGCCGCCGCCTGGCCAATTTCAATCAGCGTGGTCGCTGTTTCCGCCGTGACCGACAAACCGATTTTTTCTTCTTCGCTGCCGCCACCGTACGTCACGTTAGTGGAGGTATTGACCGGCACGTTGCCATCGGGGTCGGTCCCACCGAGCAACGCCTGGGTTTGTTCTGAAAGGATCACAAAGTTGGCCGATCCCCCGAAGGCATTGCGACTGGACTTACGGAACGGCAGCAGATTGTTCGCCAGATCGGCCGTGCCCAGCGTGAGCAAATTCAAACCGATGTAGAGTTGCCCAGCAATTCCCATTTGCGACACATCACTGGTCGCTTCGATCACGACACTGTTGGTATCTTCCAATTCCCCTAGATCTCGGGTGGTCACCACTGTCTGGGAACTGGTGTCATACCACGAGTACCCCGTCAGCGATTGATTGATCTGTGCTCCGTCGGCGATCTGGGCAAGATTCCGGTTGGTGATGTCCTGGACCGAGAAACTGCCCGTCAAAATGGTGCTCAACCGCTGGGCATCGTCGGTGCCCACACCTTTGATACCCACGTTGGTTGAGGTATTGAAGAACCATGATTCCACCGCGTTGACGGTAGGATTCAACGCCAGGCTCTTCAGAATCCCATACGCTTCGTCCCAACCACCGTTTTTCGACCCCGGAACTTTAACACGTTTGGGATAGGTGACCTCGGAGGTCACTTCCACCCCTTCGGTGCCGGTGACTTCGGCATCCGATTCGATAACGGCCTGAGCGGAATTATTCAACAATGCGACAGCCGATGCGATCGCCACCGCAGTGCTCTCGCCGTGATCTTTCGAACTCTGTTTCGACAAACCCGCGTTGGCCGATGAGTGGACATTTTCTTTCAGGTCGCTTGTGATCGCGACACTCCCTTCAACTCCAATCACCGATGTATTACCAACAACGGTTTGCACATCATTCGTGACATCCAGGATGGAGATTCCGAACGTCAGTGAAAACGGATTGACCTTAGTTTTCAAATCCGCAGGCGTTCGTTCGTCGATCTCATGATCAACGGCACTCGCCCCAGCAGGAGGTTGCTCAGAGAACCACCGTGTCTTCGCGCTTTTGGCACCGTCCGTGTAGTACCCCAACATCGGACGACCACCAATAGCCGAAGCAGACGAACTGGAGTCACTGGAGGTCACTTCCGTGCTGATCTCCAACTCCAAAGCTTCAGGAACAGGCGTTATCGATTCCTGCGCACCGGTCATCACGACCGGCGGTCCGGAAACCAAATCAACGGATGAAGCGAGCGTCACGAACGCAGGTGGATCCGCCGTCGCATCAGCAGGACTTGCGGCCAAACCGACAATCACCATATTGGCGTCCAAAGCCGACGGCTTCACGACCGCATAGTAAGTCTGACCATTCACCAAACCGAGACTTGGCAGATCCCAGGAATCGTGGAAGGTCATGGCGTCACCCGTTTGTATCGGCTGGGCGAAGCTAATAATGACCCACGGATCCTGTGCCGTCCCCAACCCAAACACCTCGGCGTTGACACTGGACAAGGAAGCACGCAATACCTCGTTCACATCCCCTGCGGAGGCATCGAAGGGAATNGGCGCCGACTCGACCGATTGCGAACCATCTGAAAACGTCAGCGTGAACGTCCCGCCGTCCGCGTCGCTGCTCACCACATTGGCACTGGCCGCTGTCGAACGATACAGCATTTTGGTTTGCCCGGCCCCCTGCAGCAGGTTGTCGTTATTGACGACGATTTGCTGAGCGCCCACACCGCTGATGAGCCACGGTGACTGCAACGTACCACTGCCCGTCACTTGCACTCCCCAGCCGGTCGCCGCCTGGATGGCCGANGCGATACTGGAAGCAGCGGCATCCCAATCCAACGCGGCTGTGGTGGTCACACTCCCGGTTCGGGGATCGGTGATCGTGAGCGTAAACGTTCCACCATCTGCAAACGAAAACATTTGCGTCGCCCCAGCATCCACAGCACTGACGGAGACGGAACCGTTCTGCAACGCGCCACCATCGCTGGAGACCACCGGAGCTGCCTCGGTTAACAATAACGTCAAGTCATTGTTATCCGCATTCGAACCGGTAATCGTGAACGCTTCCGCATCCCGCTGTAAGGTCTGNCCCGTCCAAAAGTTCTCCTGCAGATCACTGGTCATCTCCATCNTCACTTCTTCACCAAAGCGATCCAACAGCAGCGAGCTGTCGATTGTGACTTGAGACGGCAGCACACCTTGGATGCGCCAGGGTGACAATGGATTTCCCATGCCAGAAGCGGATACGGTGATCCCTAACAATCCATTGAGCGCAGTTTCGATCTCGGCGGGCGTGCTATTCCACGCCAATGGTGCGCTGGTCGCAGTCTGCTCGGTCGCATCGGTGATCGTCAGAGTGAAGGTCCCCGAAACCGCCTCTGACCCCAACACGATCCCCAGTTCGGGCGTCTGTTTCGAAACCTCAGCAGGTGAAGCGCCCAGGAAAAGTTGACTGGCATCGACCGCGATCGCATCTTCATCCAATCCTTGAATCAACCAAGGCGCCTGGGCTGTCCCAAAGCCACTGACCACCACCGATACACCGGCAAGTTGCAAGGCGTCGATGGCGTCTGCCAAATCCCCCGCCGTCGCGTCGTAGGCGAGGGACGCCGTTGTGCCCTGCGTTCCCTGCGAGTCGGAAATTGTCAACTGAAACGAACCCGAATCTGCGTTCGTACTCAGATCGACAGCAGTTGTATTGACCAACGCCACGATGGACTGCGGGGCCGCAGGGTTGTCGTTGATATTGCTCACGTTGTAGGCCAAGTAGGTCGCCTGATCGACCAGCCCCTGGATCGGTTTTTCAGAGACCGCGTTGTAAACCACCGGGGTTCCGTCGGCCAGATTCGGATCGTCGGAGAACACCAGCCCCGTCCCGGCCTCGAAATTCCCGATGGGAATCGAAACCGATTGCCCCTCGACCATCGCCGCGAGATGAGCTTGAGCGTTTTGCACCGCCGGATTCGACGACTCGGCCTGCGATGCTGTCAAACCAAGTTGAATGATGCCCTCATTATCCGCGTCGACGATGGCATAGTACGTAGCCCCATCCTGCAACGACGGCACGTTACTGATCAGACCAGAACGGAACACCAGGGACTCGCCCTGCTGCACCATAGTGCCTGGCGCCGTGGTGACCTTTTCATTGGTGGTGGAATCAATCGTTACCGTGTTCAGGTCGACCGTATTCTCCGTCATGTCAAACGCACTGATCGGATAAAGGGTGCCCGAGTCACTCTCGAGATAGGACGCGCTATTGAGTGCNATGGGTTGCCCCTCTGCGTCGATCAACTCAATGGCCAAGGGATACTGTTCGGCGAGCGGCGATTCGACGGTGGTAACGGTATAGTTCCCCGCAGCCAAGGGCCCAATCAGATTCTGGTTTTCATCTTCGACGCCTAAAAAACGCCCCGACGACGGCATGAACGTCACCGTGTCCCCATCTTCGAACAACGCCACTCCGTCCAACGTCTGATCGTAGCCGAACAGAATCAGATGGCGGTCATCAGCATCCACCGCCGTAATCGTGATCGGAGCATCCACCCCTGTGCGCAGATTATTCAGTTCCGGAAACGCCGCACCAAATGAAATAAATTCGTTGTCGGCTGCATCTTCCGCCGTCTCCGCAAACTGCACCTGGTAGGTATTCGGTGAAGCACCTGCAGTCACAATCAGGTAATAAATCGTGTCGGGAACCAACCCCGGAATCGTGCCGTTATCCTCGCTGGAGAACACCACCGCATCCCCAGTCTGATAATCCGGTGTGCCACTGAAACCGACAGAGCTATTCGAAAAATCAACTTGCAACGCCGGATTGAAATCCAAGGTTGCGGGCGTGCTATCCGATTCGGAACTCGCCGTGTCAGGCGACATCGTGACCTTCCCGTCAACGACGGCCGAAACGGTCGCATCGGTGTAGGTAAAACCAGCAGCCGCTCCCACCACACCATCACGATAGGCGGTGGCTTTTACTGAGTTACTGTTGTCATCCTCGCCAGATGCAGCAACCGTCACCGAACCGGTACTGCTGATCAGCGAGTTCTCGTCGACGTTCACAGTCGACGTCGTGCGCAGTTCGGTCAGACCGAAGCCGATCGCCACCGATGAAGGGTTCGTGTCGCTGAGCCCATTGTTCGTGAACGCGGAAACTTCCAGTTCAATCTCATTCGTGACTTCCGACGACACCTCCACCCCGTCACCCGAGAGCACAGACCCAATCACGTCAACGGTGGCAGTCGCATCTGTAAAGAATAAACCGGCTGCCCCGCCACCTTTGTCAAACCCGAGACCTTCTCCCACTTCGCTGCCCGTCCCGATGACTCGATTCCATACCGCCTTACCTTTCGCATTCGCTTCGGCAACCGCCGACACGGTGACCTCGCCATCGTCCGAAATGATCTTCGCATTGGTGGCCGTCACTTCCGCTGTGGGATTCCAAACCTGAACTGACAGCGGCAGAGAGAATAGATCAGGCTTGCCAATCAACTCCAGAAACACCGGCATGATGTTTTTGTAATACGGATTGGAACCGATGTTGTAGTCGTCATTGATCCCAGCCTCGGCAGTGACCGACACGCCCTCGTGCCCCTGAATCACGACTTCGCCAGACATCCCTCCAACGGTGACTTGCAGTTGCCCTGAGCCGTTGGCAAACAGATCCTGGAGTTGATCAAGAGCACTCAACCCAAAGTTTAAACGTTTGTGAACGGCTTCGATGGTAACTTCCCCATTGTCACTCACCACGTCAGCGTCCACATCGATCGTTTTGTGGCCCGTGACTTCGATTGCCTCCTCAGCGGTCAGCGGCGCCTGGATCGTGATCACATCGTCTGCCTCGAGTGTGATTCCACCAGCGTCACTCGTCAGCGAGTCACTGACGGTCAGGGATTGATCTGCAGTGACCTCAATGTCACCGGCTTCGGCAGTGACTTCCGCATTTACAGCAACTGAAGTATTCGAGCCGATCGTCACGTCACCCGTCGCACTGAAGATGTCTTCATTGACGGTGACCGACTGATTCGAAGAGATCGCAACATCACCTTCAAAACACAGCGGCGTACTCACCACATAGGGTGTCGTGGCAAGGGTCTCGTGGTGAGCATAGGAACCTGGCTGGGGGGCCGTTCCGTCGGGACAAACCGTTAACATTAAACGTAACTCAAGGTGTTCCATCCCCAGCAGGGAACGCAGCCTCGACCGGCTACGGGCAAGTTGATGTTTACGTTTGTAGCGCGAGGAACGTGGGTACTTCATCGAGGCGAAATCCAGGTGCCAAAAATCATGATGCTTGTGCCGTGACAGCGTGTAAGCTAACCACACGGTGTACCTAAGCACACCCAACTCACGAGGTNCCAACTTCTGGTAATCGGGTGGNCTCCTCGAGGACCAGACCGTGGGTTCGCCATGGCTTTCGCTCACAGGTCACAACCCGCGCTGTCTGCAAGTTTCAGCAAGGGAAGCAAACCGCCCCGAAAAACCGATCGGATGACACGTTTCACGCCGGGAGCTCCCCCCCTCCGGCTGCCTCTGCAACGCGCCCCCCCGCAACGACTCCCCCAGGGCTCCACCACCTCAGTCCGTGGAGCACTCCTCGAACGACACCATGAGCGGCTCAAAGCCTTCTCAACCCAGAGGTACGCAGGAAACGCAGCAAATCTCAGGTGCAGAGTCCCCACGCAGAGTCCCACGCAGCGACGTACTGCGGAGACTCCAAGGACCAGTCCACCTCGGGGGCAATCTTCTCCGCGGCAGTTCACCGCGCCCCCCGTTCACCCAAGGCCAATTCCGCCGCGGACCAAGTCACCACAGACTGAACGACCAAAGGGAAAGAACTACGCAAGTCGCCTGGCAAGTCGCCTGGCAAGCCGACCGAGGGCGATTTGAAGCGGGCGCCCGTCGACAAAAGGCAAGGCGTCTCCCCCCAAAAAACAGCAAGAAGCATCAGACCGACGGAAAGGAATGAATGACCATGCGGTTGGCAAAGCCCCGGATAATAAAAAGCGGCTGAGCCGGCTCGGTACAAAACTCAACTCGATGTCGCTGGCCTGTGAAACCCCCAGTGAGCCGCGAGCGCATCGGCAGCTTCTTCCACGTCGGTGATGTCACCCCAACCACCGTTATGCAGAAACGCATGAGCAAACTCGTGGGCGATGATGTATTTCGCGAACGCTTCGGACGCCGAGTCCAGCTTGGGCCGCAACACCACCCGACGACTTGTCTCACCAGGAGGCCCAGGCGTTGGCATAAACAGCGTCCACCCCTTTCCCGGTTCGTAATTCTCGATGGCAGTACCGAAACGAGGATCATCGACAAAATCACGCTGCACTTCGTCGGGCAACGCCTGCAAGACGGATAAAACGCGTTGCTGCAACTGCGGGTAGTCGGCAAAGGGCTCGGTCAATGCGGCAAACTTCATCCTCGGAGCACTTCCAGTCGATGGGAAAAATCGGTGAGTTATTACGGCGAATGTCGCACTTGTTAGAGAGTATCACACCCATCACTTTATCGCACGCCATGTTGACCTGGACCCCAATCCATGGTTTCAGCGGATCATCCAAAATCTCCCCCGCCGGTTACCAGTGAAAGTGCGAAACGATGTCGTGAGGAAGGAAGACCAAACTGGGAGAAGTTATCCCAGCAAGACGCCAAAGCAAAATAAGAAAAAAAGTGGGGCAGACCGCTTAACACGACCCCTCTTGCTCTCTGCAAAAATGAACCCGTTCGGTTTTCTTTTCCTGAACACTGCTCATCGGCACACGGCGGCGTCATCGAGGTTTCAATTACCTTTCGTGTCAATTTTTGCTGCAAGTTGCAGTGCAACTTAAGTCCAAAGAGCTCTTCCGATTGACTGACGACGTCTGCGCCTACGGTATTCGCGTGATGACTAAGGCATGAATGCAATTGCCTGGCGGCTAACGCGACCGGGCAGCGGTCAGTCGCGGATGACGTCGCAGTCGGGCAGCGCCTCTTCGAGTTTTGCAATCCGCTTGCGGGTCAATCCTGGGCAGTTGGAGAGATCCAGGTATTCCAGCGACTTCAAGTCGTGCAGACTATCGAGCCCACTGTCGGTGATGCCGAGGCAGCCGCCGAGGGTGAGTTCNNTTAGCTTGCTCAGGTCGGAAAGCTTAGACAGTCCGGCGTCGGTGATCATGGTGCAATTGTCGAGATAAAGGTTCTCCAGATCGCCGCTGCCGCCGGCATGGCGCAAGGCTTCATCGGTGAGATTCGCACAGTCGGCCAGATTGAGAGTTTTTAGTTGGACCAGCGACGGCAGCACGGCCAGGCCCTGGCCGATTAGGTTAGGGGTACTCCAGAGGTTTAATTCTTCCAGCGCAGTCATCGGTTTGAGGTGGATTAAACCGGCATCGGAAAAGTTGTCGTTATCGGCCAGGCTCAAGAATTTCAGCCCCGTGTTGCCTTCGAGGTGCTGCAGACCGTCATTGGTCAATGCACCGATACACCCCAGGTTCAGATACTCAAGCTCTGGGAGGTTGGCCAGCGCTTCAAGGCTCTTGTCGGTCAACTTCAGGCAATAAAACAAGTTCAGCTTGCGTAGGCGTTGTTTCTCCTTGAGCTCGATGATCGCAACATCTTGCAGGGTGAACGACTCCATCAGGTTGAGATCGACAACCGAGGTTGGAATCTCAAGGCTTTCGCCTTTGAGCTGCCAGTTGAAGCCCATCTCAAGTTTCTTGAGCTTTTTGAGTTTATTGAACAACGGGTTGTAGCCGGCTGGCCGCAGGCTGTGATATCCGAACAGTCCAAGCGATTCGAGAGACGTCATCCCTTCGAGGTGCTTGAGCCCAGCATTCGTGACTCCACCATTGGCGTGATAGTTGCGACTGCCGTTGGCATTGAGCGAAACCAGAGAGGTGAGTGGGGCGAGCGCCGCGAGATCGGCATCGGTCAGTTTGTTCCTGCTGGAGATGTCGAGGTGCGTAAGCTGGCGTACTTCACCGAGCCCTTTGGTTTTGGGGTTCGGTGCGTCTTTGAGATCGAGTTCCCTCAGCGATGGCATCTGCTTGAGCCAGAGGGCAACCTTGGAAACATTCATTCTGGTGGAACTCAGATCGAGACGCCTGAGCTTCTTTAATTTTGAGATCTCGACAAAGACCTGGTCGTCGATCCTATGACAGCGTGACAAGCTGAGCGACTCAAGTTCCGTGAGGTTCGCGATGGCGTTAAAGCCGGCGTTGGTCAAGCGATTGCAACCGGTCAGGTCCAGGTTGGTGAGTTCGGTGGCGGTGCAGATCCGTTGCAGATCCTGGTCGCGGAGCTCAGCCCCTTGTTGTTGCAAGAGCTGTTCGGCGGCAGCGGTGCTCATTGCTGCTGACGTTTCGGCGGTGACTGCCCGATCCGCTTGGGTGATGCTGACGGAAAACACTCCGCAGACGATCAGCGCAGCAACGACAAGCTGATGCCGTGAACAGGTCGATAGAACGTTTGTCATCGTGTTCATGCTAACAACTCTTGCAACGGGCCTTGCTGATCTTCCAGTTTGCCGAGCGCCATGTCGGGTTGGCCGAAAAGATCCTGCGGAACCCCGGCGATGTGGCACAGGGTGGTAAACCAATTGCAGATCGTATGGTTATGGTTCTTCGATCCGTAACTGGGATAGGCCAGATAACGCCCTTTCGACTTGAGCGCACCGCCGGCATTGCCGAGCACGAACATTGGCCAGTCGAAACCGAACGAGTGATGATTGGCGGCATTGTCGCTCGTGTAGACGATGATCGTGTTGTCGAGCATCGTGCCATCCCCTTCGGGCACTCGGCTCAGCTTTTGGGCCATGCCAGCAATCAATTCGATATGGAACGTTCGGATGGCATCACGGCAATCTTGCGACGAGAGGGTCGCATAGCCAGCACCATGGCCGATGGCGTGGACATTGTTACCGACGCCGATACCAGAATAGACACAGCTAAGGTCATCGGCATGCACCGTGACGACGTTGGTCAAGCCGGAAATCAAGGCAGCGGACGCCATGTCAAAGTGGGCTTCGAGGTGATGCGTTTTGATCGTCGAGCTGTACTTATCGTCCAGCTCGGGGGCGTTCTCTTTGAGGACCTTTTGCATTGAGATCAGCTTGATTCGGCGATCGCGCAATGCTTCAAAACCATCAAGGTAATAGCCTAGTTTTTCTCGTTCCTGGGACGGCAAGTTCTTTTGCAGGAGCTTGATGTCGTCGGACATGGCGTCGAGGACATTTCCGGTTCGGGTATACTTCTTCTTCAGGTTGCCCCCTTCGAGGATGCTGCCAAAGAGATTTTCAAAGGCGCTCAAAGGGTTTTGCTGGAAGGGAAGTTGCTTTCCCTTGCCTTTAGCCGAAATCGCCGGGAAGGTCGTTCCTTGACTTCCTTCCCCCATCTTGAATCCGATGTGATTGAACACCGAAGGGAATGTTTCGGAAAGGTGTCCGTCGATGGTGGCGAACAGTGGTGGTGCATGAGCGGAGGCTTTAAAACCGCCGAGTGCGCCGTAATGGGCACTATGGCCCGAGTTGGTCATCTTGCCGCTCAAGCCCTGGATGATTGTCAGCTTGTCTTTGAACGGTTCAAGCGACTGCATGCTGTCGGAAAGCTTGCGGCCTTCAAGCGACTCGTCGACCAGCACATCGCCACGGTGCTTGAGCCCTTCCGGATTGAGATAATCGCCCTGCAGACCACTGCTCTTAACGACGAAGACAAATCGCTTGGGTGTTGGCGCACCTTCGGCAGCAGCAATGCGTTCGATGAACGGCGAAAGCGCCACAGCGCCGCTTCCGAGCGAAATGCCCTTGAGTGCCGTTCGGCGGTTGAGCAATTTCATCATCTGTTACTTCCTATATAAGAATGAGTCTGAGGTGAGCAGACTGACCAGAAGTTCTCGGAAGCTACCGTCGCTTTCGACATAAGCCCTGTCCATCGCCATCAATGTCTTTGAGTCGCTGAGCATTTCGTTACGCCCCATCCAATAGCGGAAAACGTGACGAATAAAACTCTGACGAACGAGGGTGGATTTCGCCAGTTTCTCCATCATCGGGCGGACACCTTGCACCTCGCCGTCGAGCGAATCGTCGCCGGTAAAAGTGATGCCGCCGGAGGTGTCGACCGGCTTGCCCAATTCTAACGCTCGCCAGCGGCCGACGTGATTGTAGGCCTCAAACGGCATGCCAAGCGGGTTCATCTTTTTGTGGCAACGCCAACATTCGTTTTCGTGGACGACGCTGAATCGCTGCCTGAGGGTTTGATGTTCGTCATCGGGAATGACGGCATTGACTGTGATCGGCACATCGAGGACGACCCCGGCGAGCAGTTTTTCGCGAATCCATTTACCTCGCCGGACCGGGTCGTTGTCAAAGTTGCCGCTATGGGCAACAAGCCAACTGGGCTGGGTCAGGATGCCACAGCGCTGGTCCTTCGGAGCTCGTAGGACGCGGCCCGCCTGTCCGTTTTCGTAGGCTGCCTTAAATGGATCAAGGTTGTAACTTTGCAGATGGTGCTTTTCTGTGTAAGCCTCTTTGCCGCCAGCTCGCCGGATTTGTTCTTCCGAATTGGAACCGTTCCAGTAGCTCGCCACAATCTTGTCCGTTGTCAAAAGTTCGTACAACACGTTTTTGTCTTCGGCGAGAATATGCTGAATCAAACTGTCTGTGTCGTACTCGTAACGAGAGGCGCTGCCCTTATCAAACTGCTTAAAACCCTCACGCTTCGTGAACTTGTCTACGTCCTTAAAGACCTCGCGGGCTTTATAGTAGCCAAAGAACTCACGGAAGAACTGCAGGATCCGAGGGTTGGCGGTGGTCAGATAGGTGCGGTTGTGGTTCGTGGGCCGACCATCCGGTTTTCCGGAGAGCATTTTTCGGACGACGCGTTCGACATCCTCGCGTGTTTTCAGATTGCCTTCGCGCATTTCCAGCACCAGCTTGCTGTGCCTGGCTGACCACGTCGGTGACGGCGTGGACATCGTCTTCTTGACGGGTGCTTCACTGTTCTTGGTGTAGACGTCGATCGTTTCGATCTCGTCGACACCAAAGGTCGGCTTATTCTGAAAGGCGTAGTTGATCGCATGGGTCAACTCCTGAGGCGAGAGGAATCGACGACCATGCTCGTCTATTTCGCCGAGTCCCAACTCCATGCGGTAGACGAACTCGGGCGAAAGGGTGACGTAAATCAAGACGGCCTGCAGTGCCATCGTGTTACCAAGCTCGGCGTTCTTCTGGAAAACTCGGGTCCAGTACCGGTCGTACTCTGCTTTTTGCGGCAGCCTTCGCAGGAAGAGATTAAACGCGACGTCGAGTGCTTCATTGAAATCGTTGCGATCGACGGACCCTTCGGTGTCCATGATCTTGCGAAAGATGACCGGAACCCGACCACGGTATTCGGTGGCCGAGGTAGTCACACCGCCAACGAACATCGCTTCGTTGTTCCCTGTGCGACTTCCTTTGTTTTTGACTTGAGTGACGATCCGCACTTTCTGGCCATGAGTCAGTATCTCGGCCATGGTTTCAGCGTTGACCATCAGCGCTTCGAGCGATGATTGATCGGCTACGATCGAGGCATAGTCGGTAAAGCCCGAGGCGTGATGGACGAACTCAAAGAACGGGCTGGCATACTTCGCGTCAGCAAAGTACCGCGTCGCCATCAGTTTTCCTTTGTGAGGTCCCCGCTCGATCAGATGGTTGCCTGTACCACCTATCTTGATGCTGTACCAAGGGGCGCGACCGTAAGCGTTGGCCCAAACGGCATCGTAGATGATCGGTCGCTGGCGCCAAAGCCGCGACGGGGTGTAGGGCATTTCCTTTACACTGCCATCGAATAGCGACTGGTGGTCGACGTAATTCCCATACTGCGGCAAAAGCATCTTTTCGTCGAGACCGAAGCCATGCCCAAACCGCATCAACTCGTCTTCGACCTGTCTGAGGAACTTTGCTTTGAGCATCGCGGTCGGTTGTTCGGCGTCATCCGGTGGCATTTCCGAAAACTGAACCTGAGCGAAGATGTCATTCCACAACCGGGCGGTCTTGTCATCGGTCATGTCGTGACTGATCGTGTCGAAACGCAGGTCGCCTTCCTGTATATCCTTGCCATGGCAAGCGGCGCAGTAGGTCGTCAAGAAACTGAGCGTCTCTGTTTTGAATTCCGCCGACGCCGGCGGTTGTTTTTCTTCGGCCTGGGCAACCGAACCAAGAACAGCCACAACGACCGCAAGCGAGACAAGGAGAGGACAAGCGAAGCGTTTCATCGAGATCCTCAATTCGTGGCACATGGCAGGAATCGTCACTGCGTTCTCAAGCGGGGTCAGTGGTGAGACGCTTCTGTGACAGATTCTACTCAAAACAAAGTTAGTCCATCGACGTCATTCGGCCACAAGGCTCGATCGATTTCTCTGCACAAGAGCAAGCGATTCGCGTGCGGACCATGAAATCATCTGGAGCGATCGCCATCCTCGTTCATGTTATCGCACAAATGCAGTTTGCAGAGGCGGCCACCAGCAATTCTAACATGGACTCCTTTACCTACAACGAATCTAGGGTGCGAATACCCAAGCACCAAAGGGTCCAATGATCTGACTCGACGGACAAAGCTGGCTGTCAGCATGAAGCGGTTGCCAGGAGTTCCCGAAACCCGCATCGGTATCTGTCATGTCTGCTGGCAAAACGCACGCATGGTTATTTTTTGGCGTCAGCATCCGCATGATTAACAGAAAAACCACCGCCTTCGCATGGCGATCCAAAGTGAGAGACAAGACGAACAGCGACTTGCTTCACGACGCCCTAAATTATCGGCTGAAGGCAAGTCTATGGAAAATCGCGGAAAAGCTTGAATGTTGCTATTGGCCAGCTTCAGCAAGGCTCAACAAGCGAGGTCAGCTGCAAACTCTTGAAATCAGCGCTCATCTGAATCCTCAGAATCTTTCCAGGCTTCTGGATCGATAGATTACAGCGGTTCGTGGCGTTCCTTGCGGACGACTGCCGAGGCACACTGTCGAGTCCCACGACTTCTGTTTCGAATCGCCCCCTTCATGAGGCCGCGAATTTTAGCAGGTATTATCTCGTGGACTCTTTGCAAAAAGCCAAATCACATTGCTTATCTATATTCAACGAGCAGTATGATATCATTCAGGGAAGCTACCTCCTGCTTAATTCGTTTCGCGTCTCTCGCTCAGCAGTGCCATGGAGGCGAAAATGGGAGCGGTTAAACCTAACGTTTCTCGTGGTCTATCGAGAACACTTTCGCGACTCCTCAATCCAAATTTGCGTTGGGGTCGGCGGCCCATCATCATTGGCGGCTGTGCTCGATCTGGAACAACCCTGCTACTTTCCATCCTTTCAAGCGACCCCCGAATATTCGCCATTCCGGTTGAAACGCAGGCATTCTGCCCCACTGCTTACTACGGAACTTGGGACCCAGACGCCCCATTGAACCTGGAGGTGATACGTCAGTTCCACTGAATCCGAAAACTTTGAACTCCGCTTTTCCCTCTCACTTATACCTAGCATTGGGCCGATCATTGCCCCAGAAATCGCCCCGAGCAAAAGCATTTTTGATGCTTGGACTTACGAAGATTCGCAACCACATACGTAGTACGTCACTTATGTGACTTATGTAGTGGGGCCACGATATCAATTCGATTGAATAGCGACTAAGACGCCATGTTTACGTTCTAAGATTCCTAAGAAGAACCTGCGAGAAGGAGCCTTCTGGGAGCACTCCGTAAAAAAGGTTGGTTGATGTTGTGAGAACCGCTTCTCCCTCTACTGGGAATAGGAAAAACCGTCACCGAAAACGAAAACCAAAAAATAACGCAAGCATCTTGTGCCCCTGGTTCGAACCGATACCGAATACCAAAAATGTGGGTTGCGCGAGAGAGAGAGAGAGAGAGAGAAAACACAGGCCCTCCCTAATAATGTCCCTTGCCCCCGAATTCCGTCCATATCTTGCCACCGATTTTAGATTTCTTTCGGTCGCAAACCATTTTAAAAAAACGGGTTGCGGAACATCAATAATTCCGAAAAATGTGGTGGCGAGGTGGCACTGTTATCTCTCTTGGGTGCCACCCTGCAGTATTGGTGTTTGTCATTTTCGAAACTCCATAATCTGGTATGAGAAACAGAAACGAAACGGACGCTCCACATGCAGTACTCGCTTCGTTCCTGTCGAACTGCCCCTCTATCTATCTAAGGCATTGGGCCGATCATCGCCCCAGAAATCGTCCCTAGCAAAAGCATTTTTGATGCTTGGACTTACGAAGATTCGCAACCACATATGTAGTACGTCACATAGATCGGCGAAGAAAATGCCCCCAGTTCCCAACGCAAGCGGCGGGTCTCATGTTGCTCTTCCATGGTGTCTGAACGGGCACTTACCGGAGTGACACAAGCGTTAGCTAGGAAACCTCCATTCAAGTTTTGGCCCAATGAATCTGAGTTTAGCTGTGAATTGCCGGCCATTTCGATCAACAAATCCTTTGATCGAGTCAGTCCATTCGCCACCAAGCAGCCGCCTGACGTTGTTACGTGAGAGTCGCTTTTGTTTAATACGCTCGAACAGAACAAAGTCGCAGCGCTCACATTTGTAACCGTTTTCTGCGCAAGTGACGTGGTGACTGCATTTGGGACATGCACCCACGACAGTTCCAGGTGAGAGATCTGTCGAAACAGAATCTTCGTCACCAGAAAACTGCACCTCCAACTTTGCGTCACGCAGTACCAAACAACCGGGCCGCCGTGTTCCTTGAAATCCGGTCAGTGGACCAGTTCGTTTTTGCGCAAGCAACTTCCCTACAGTCTCTGGGAAAAGGTATTTTCCCTGTTGCTCTTTTCCGATTTTGAAACCGCAGTTTGTTTTGATGCAACGGTACGAATACATCTGTTCTACGAGTGCCTGTTGACATCGGGGACATTTCAATTTGCAAGTCGCGGGGTGATCTCGCTTGAGGACGCTGTCGCTTCCACCTGTGTACCCACGAATGGAGGCAATCGCATCTTCCACATGGCGTTTGATTTCGGCTTCCCAATCGGCCCGCTGGACCTCGCCCGACGCAACCAAAGCAAGACCATACTCCCACTCTTTCGTTAAATCCGGCGCGCTCAGAACGGAATCCAGGTTGCGCAGGAGACGGACGAGTGTGCAGGCCATGCCCGTGGGTAGAAGCGTCTTGCCCTCACGGCGCACCAGTTTCTTCTCGATCAGCTCCTTTAATATCCCTGCCCGCGTCGCTGGAGTGCCAAGACCTTTTGCCGCAATCTCGTCAATCATCGCATCATTCAGATCCGTTATTGCCTCTGGAGAATCTGAATTCGCAGTCGCGGTTTCCATAGCCCTGACGAGCGTACCGTCCGAATACCTTGGCGGCGGCTGTGTCTGCTTCTCCAAGACATCGATATCCCTTACAGACACCACCGCACCTTCGGTCGCCGGTGGCAAGGGGTGGCTTTCTGATACCGGCTCCGCAACTCTCCAACCTTCTGTCACGAGTCGCCGCACTTTCGTGGTGAAGACATGTTCGCGAACATGCACTTTTCTCTCAACATCTTCCCATATGGCTGATGGCAAGAACGCTGCGACGAATCTTCTCGCGATAAGCTCATATATTTTTGCATCATCACCCGAAAGGTGACCTGAATGATCCCCCGTAGGAATGATGGCAAAGTGATCTGTTACCTTGGCATCATCGAACACTTGGTTTCGCGTCTCCAAGGCGTCGTCAATCTCGATTGACGCAAGTGGTTCTTGCAGCTTTTCTCCAATCGGCTGGTCTGCAATCGCACCCAAGATCCTGGAAACCTCGCATCTGTAATCGTTTTGCAAGTAGCGACTGGATGTACGCGGATAAGTAATTATCTGATTGGCGTAGAGTCGTTGTGCGGTGTCGAGCGTTCGATCCAAGGTGAAACCATAGCGACGACTGGCGACCCGCTGCAGGGTTGTGAGGTCAAAGAGTTGTGGCGGTTGTTCTCGACGACGCTTGACCTGGTCCGAAACTCTGCCGTTTTGCCCAGCAAGATCCTCGCGGATTCGCTCGGCTTCCTGCTTGTGCTGAAGACTGTCCGTGGATCGTCCCCCTGCATCCTGCCCCTTCCACCGGCCAGTAAATTTACCGGTCGGCAAGTCAAAGGTCGCTTCAATCTGGAAAAAGGGTTCTGGTGAAAACCCGTCGATTTCGCGTTCGCGATCCACTAGCAACGAGAGTGTTGGCGTCTTCACTCGACCAACGGTTAGTGGAACTTCGTTTCGTCGGGCGAATCGACGAGTGACTGCTCGAGTCATGTTGATCCCAACCAACCAGTCGGCGATCTCACGAGCCAATCCTGCATCGCGAAGTCCCACGTGACATCGGCTGTCGCCCAGATTATCGAAAGCGAGACGAATAGCTTGGTGCGTCATCGACTGTAACCAGAGACGTTTGATCGGCTTTCTTCTTACCGATGGTGCACTCTGACATGCTGCCTCGTGAATATGATGAAAGATAACCTCTCCCTCTCGCCCTGCATCACAAGCGTTAACGATTTCCAACACACCTTTATCAGCACACAGCCGAATAAGGTGTTCTAGTAATCGTGTCTGGCTCTTAAGCGGCTGATGCACGAACTCGCCGGGAATGATTGGTAAGCGAGCGAGGTTCCATTCACGATATTGAGAATTGTATTCCTCAGGTTGCTGCAGTCCCAGAAGGTGCCCTGACGCCCAAGCGATCACCATGTCATGACGTTCGTAAACGTCCGAGGTCGCTTTAAATCCACCAAGGGCTGTTGCGAATGTTTCTGCTGCCGATTTCTTTTCCGCGATCACAAGCGTCTTCATCGTGAGATTCTCCTTGAGCTGAATGAGACAACGAACGACTGATCGCAAGGATTTAGTCGAGCCACATGTCACTTGGCAACAAGGAAAAAAACATTTTTCGCACTGAACCCCGTAGGGGGTTCAAAAAAACAGTTTTTTTTCTGGGGATGATAAGAAACGAGGCAGACGCCCTAAAGGATTGGGCTCGATGGGGAGTTCGACGCGAGCCCGACTTGATGGATCAAATCGGGCTGCGTCGTGTGTGTGCGGGGATTGGCAACTCAGTCCATGTTGCTATGAAGAACGACGCGCTATTGAAGAGTACGGCCTACATGGAAGCGGGCGCAAGGCGCACCGAAACCACAACAAGAAAAAGCGATGCCAAAAGCGATGCCGCAGGGGGCGGAAACAGAATCACAACGAGCCGCACGGCGATCAAAGCACCGCAGAGAATCGCATGGAGTTGCGTACCGGTGCTTGGAATTTACAAGAGGTAGCCGAGGCGGGACTCGAACCCGCACGAGCGCAATGCTCACAGGATTTTAAATCCTGAGTGTCTGCCAATTCCACCACTCGGCCATCACGGCAAGTTTGCCAAACGCATAATATAACAGACATTGCCGACAGCCCCAGACCACTGACACATTCAGACCACAGGGCCACACGGCCCACCACAAACGTCAACCGGCTGAGGCAGCCAGACCACGACGCCACAGGGCCCACCACAGTATTCAGACCACCACAGTATTCAGACCACCACAGTATTCAGACCACCACAGTATTCAGACCACCACAG
>NZVR01000087.1 GCA_002701545.1 Blastopirellula sp.
CGGCTTGGGAGAAAGCGAGTTTTTCTACCAGGTTATCGACGGCGGTATTACTTGGGGCGCAGGCCAAAACTTTTTCGCCGCGCAACACCGCTTGTTGGATGAGTTCGGTGACGGTGGTCGTTTTACCGGTTCCTGGAGGTCCGTGGATGATCGCCACGTCCTGCGCTGACATGGCAAATTGGACCGCTTGCTGTTGTGAGGGATTCAGCGGTGTCAGGAACTCATATTCCGCTTCCGGAGCGAATCGAGGTTCCAGTTCTCCGATCATCACGTCCCGCAATTGACGTGTGCGTCCGCTGGCATGGACGACGGATGCTAACGCCGCCAGCTGACGCTTGCGAGTGATTTCATCGGGCGAGAGGTCGATGCGGAAGCGTTCGCCTTCCGGCCATTCATCTAACGCGACTTGAATTTTCTGGCTGTTACGAGCGCTAACTACGCCGGGATAGAGATTGGCTTCGCTGTCAGCCGGATCTCCGACCAGGACGGGGGATCCGACCCGCAAGCGATTCCAGGGGAGCGTTAAATCACGGTTGCGTTTGACGAAGGTAAAGAGATAACGCCCGCCCAGTCCCGCTTGATGGTCCACCACGACGAGATCCAAAAGCGTTTCCCCAGATTTTTCCGCATGGGCCCCGGATTGTCGCTGGCGACGTTCGGCCAGACGCTGTGCTTCAGCGGCCGATTCCATCTCGATCCAGGCGGCCAGTTGTTCGAAGTGCTGCTGACCATTCATTGCGGACCTCTTTCTTGATCCAAGCAATGCGCAGGCATCGTACGGTGAGTCTGGCGAGCTTTGGGAGGGGCGCTTGGTGGGCCACCCCGGGACGTGCCGGGTCGATCAAAAACCATCGTTGTAATTGTCGAACTCTTGCATGCGTTCCGGTGCTTTGTCCTGGAAGCGTGTGAATTGTTTTTCCCAGACGAGCTCGACGTCACCGACCGGTCCGTTACGTTGTTTGGCGATGATGATCTCGGCCTGGCCAGCGTATTGCTCGGCTTCTTCGCCACGGTGGTAGTACTCTTCACGGTGGACAAACATGACCACGTCCGCGTCTTGCTCAATGGCCCCTGATTCACGCAGGTGGCTGAGCTTGGGTTTGTGGTCTCGGCTGTCTTCGGCCTGCCGGTTCAGTTGCGAGAGGCAGAGGATTGGCACCTGTAATTCACGAGCAAGTCCCTTCAGCCGTCGGGCAATTTTGGCAACTTGCTCCTGCCGAGGGTCGCGTGCATTGTCGGGCTCGATGAGCTGCAAATAGTCAATTGCGATCATCCCTAAGGCGCCCTCGCGACGCCGGATGCGACGCGCCGCCGCAGCGATTTCGCTGACCGTGCGGCTCGGTGAGTCGTCAATGTAGAGAGGCGATTGGCTGATTTCACCCGCCTTTTCCACCAGACGCATGCGGTCTTCGTTGGAAATGGTTCCGTTGCGCAAGCGGTGGCCGTTGACGCGCGCCATCGAACACAGGAGTCGGTCGGCCAACTCGGTGGAACCCATTTCGAGGCTGATGAACAGGACCGGCGTGGACTGATGAATGGCGACATTTTCAGTCATGTTCAAAGCTAAGGCTGTTTTCCCCATCGAGGGGCGGGCTGCGAGAATAACCAGTTCATTCGCGTGAAACCCACCGGTCATCGCATCGAAATCGGCAAACATCGATTCAACGACACCCTCGGTGTGTTCACCCCGCATCCGCGCATCGATGCGATCCATCGCTTCGTGCAAGACTTCGCGAATGTCATTCACGGTCGAGCTGCCGCGGCTATCCAAGATCGAAAAAATCTTCTGCTCGGCGTTACTGAGCATCTCGCGCGCTTCGGTGCCCTCTTCGTAGGCTTCACGCAGAATTTCCGAAGAAGCGTTGATGAGCGAACGATAGGTCGCCTTCTCTCGAACAATCTCGGCGTAGTAGACGGCATGGGCAGCGTTGGGCACCGCCTGACTGAGTTTGGCAAGGTAAGCGTTGCCGCCGATCAGTTCGAAGTCGCCAGTCGTTTGTAGCTTGTGGACGAGCAGTTTGACATCAATTTTCTTGCCCGAATCATGCATGTCTTGCATGGCTCGGAAAATGCGTTGATGGGCATCGTCGTAAAAGTCATCGCCCCGGAGGATCAGTGCAACGTCGTCACACACTTCGGGGTTGAGCAGGATACTGCCGAGTACCCCCATCTCCGCTTCCACGTCGACCGGTGGTTGCCGCTCAAAAATGTCGGCGGCGCGCTCCGGCTGCTTGGCGCTGCGATCGAATCGCTTGGTACTTCCTGTGGCCACATCGACCTCCGTGCGGTTACGCTTGGCAGTGATTTCTCAGCGAGACAGTCTTACCGATGTCAGTGGGACTGGCAACGGTCGTTCTGGGGCTTGGATGCAAGTTGTTGCAGCGTAGGCGGTTGTGGCTGATGTGGCGCTGGTTGGCGAGCGGCACAAGTTGTCAGTATTGCGAATCTGGCGAAGCTAGGCTCGCGCTGCTCGCAGACGGGAGCCGCCGTCGACGCGCGCCAGTTTCTCGATCGGGATGTAATACTTGGCGTAACGCCGGCCATTGGAAAAACGTTGGCCGCGCGGATCGGGGACCAGGACCGTTGCGCGGCGGGTGATCCGATTCACAAAACCGGTGAGTTGACGGCCCTCGTATTGGAACGTCACCGAGTCTCCCGTGCGGATTCCGAACCGCCTCATCGCGCGCTCCTGTTGCGTGACGAGCGTGTGCTTGTGTTCCGTATGGCGGAAAAAGCGATTGGCGATGTCGTGAAACCGAGTGGCATTGCAACTGGATCGATCCCATACCAGTAATTCCACCAGATGCACGAGTTCATGTTCCATGACGCGTTGCAATGCTTCAAGTCTTGTCTTGCACGCAATCCCAGACATCATGATCGGGCGTTCTACGTCTCGAAAGGTCTGGTACAGCAAAGTGGTCGACACCGCGATTTCGTATTGAGCTTTTGTGGGCACGACACCACGCCGCCAATGACGTTTGGTTGTGGTACCTCCCGTTTTTGTCATCCGTTGAGACAAACGGAAATCGATCCCTGTTTTTTCCGCCAGCGGTAACAACTGGCCGCCGAAAAACTGTTGATCGTAGAGTTCGGCGAAGTGCCGCAGATCGTCCGCGTGAATGGAAGTGAAGTTGGGCGCGTTCAGATACTTGGAACGGTTCAAGACCGTCTGCATGATGGAACCCGTCCGCGCTTGCACTGCGGCGGGCGTGAGATGCGTGTTTTTGATCGTATCGAGTAAGCTCATTGAGTCATGCAATCCGTTGTTGACTGTTGAGTTCGGTAATACGGCATACGTTTGTCAGGTTACTCTGCCGGTGCAGCTCGAGGAGTGAGTTCGACTGCTTGCAGGTTGCGGAAGCTTAAGTTGGTGGTGGGGTCGTGCCCTTGCAAGATCATCGTCCCGGCTTCGGTGCGCAGTCCTTTTCGTGGATTTGGATCAGGGGCGCGTTCGTCAGTCCAATCGCTCACCTGATAACCATTGACCCAGGTGGCGATATGCGGTCCATCGGCAATCAATGTTTTGTAGAACCAGGTTTCGTCATCCGCCACGACGAGGCGGGCATTTTGCCGTCGGAAGATGCCACCGGTCCCGCAATCTTCGGGTTGGGAGCGATCACCGTTTTTGAAGCCGTTTTGGATCTGACTTTCGTAACCGTTCATGGTTTCCCCGGGGATGCATCGAAAGAAGACGCCGGAATTGAGTGATTTTCCGTGCGTCATGCATTCCAATTGGAGGACAAAGTCGCCATACGTGTCGGCCGTTTCCAATTGGCCTCGGCCCTCACCCGTGTTGCGTGCGTTCAAGAACCCTTCCTCGGTGACACTGAACTTGGTTGCCATTTCGGGATACTCAACCCAGCCTGTGAGATCCTGAGCGTTGAAGATACTGGCCACATGGAGGGGCTTCAGTTGGATATTCCGGAATTCCACTTTGCCCTCGTTCAGTTGCAGGGCGATGGTGCCGCGCCGTAAAGGGTTGGGATCTTGATATTCCATGACGCGCTCGCCATCCAAGTCGACAGTGATCTGATCGCCATCCACCGTAATCTCGTACGCTTGCCAGTCCTCTGAATCGAATGTGCCCTCGACTTTTTTCCGATTGACCAGGCTCCCGGTTGGGAAAGGGTTGTCGGCATCGGCAATGTTCAGTTCATAGACGTCTTGGCTGACGTCGTTAATCGTTGGTGGCGTATGGAGAAAGATGCCGCTGTTGGTGCCGGGGGCGGAACGAAACTCGATTTTCAGGACATAGTCAGCAAAACGCGTTGTGGTGTGCAGCAACCCTTTGGCTCCTTGGTCGACCACAATACTGCCCTCTTCGACTCGCCAATTGGCATCGGAGTCGGGCTGCCATCCGAACAGGGTCTGGCCATCGAACAGCGAGATCCAGCCGTCGGCCAATGCTGCTTCTGGTAACAAATCCGGAAGTTGAGCTGGCGGCGTGGCGGCGGTGGTGGGTTCTGTGGCGTCCGTTGACGACGGTGGATCGGCATCCGGCTCAGCGACCTGAGACTGACAGCCAAGGCACACCAGCAGGGTGAGCATGGCAAGCAGTGAGAATAAGCAGCGGTTGCGGCGTCCACAGTACATTTGTTTTCCTCTCGTATTCAACTGACCAACGCAGGGTCAGCCAGGTCATGGCCAATTTCCAAGCGAACTTCGCCAATCAAGCCGCCGGCTTGCGCGTTTCGCTGAGCCCGATTGTGTTCCGCAGGCAGATCGAGATCAATGGGCAGGCTGATGTCGATGTCCAACTGATTGCGCGGTTGCAGATGCTCGCGGATCGCAAACGCTTGAGGGCCATCGCCCCAGGTGGCCCGTCCTAATGTCTGCCCATTCAGCTGAATGTTGGCGGAGTAATCGACCGCACTGACGACCAGCAGGATGTGAACCAGGTCGGTCAGCCCGGTGGGGCAACCGAAATTGCGGCTGTAACGCACCGTCCCTCGGAAGTCGGCGCCGAGCGTGGTGGACCAATCCGCAGGCAACTGGAGCTGACCGCTTGGTTCTGCGGTGATTGTCGGAGTGCCTTCGAGAACAGCGTACTGCCATGGTCCGCGCAAACGGATCACGTGGGGCTGCTCGTGAAAAAAAGGACTGGTCATGCTGGTCGCCATCACGGTGGGGAGTGGATAGCATACCAGAGAAAGACGCGGTGGAAGTAGGTCAACTGGGTGGCGATCGCTCGGCGTCCCCCGGCAGACATGTGGCCGTGAACACCGCTTGCACCGGTGGTTCGAGGCGATTATCTTCCGCCATTACAAGGCGTTTTGCCGATTTCCAGGCCCACGGTTGGGAGGCTCGTTTTGACGACATTTGAAATGCGGGCGCTCGGTCATTCGGGCATTCACGTGACGCCTGTTGCGATGGGGTGCTGGCCCATTGCAGGGATGACGAGCATTGACGTCAATGACGCCGACAGTTTGCGGACGTTGCAAGCCGCTTTGGACGCGGGGGTTAACTTCTTTGACACGGCGTTTGGGTATGGAGTGGACGGCGAGAGTGAGCGGTTAATTGCACAGGCTTTCCAAGGCAAGCGTGAGCAGGTCGTGTTAGCAACGAAGTGCGGTATGCACTGGGATGCGAATCGTCAGCGCGTGGTGGATGGTTCCCCCCAGCGGATCAGACAGCAGGTCGACGAGAGCCTTCGCCGCTTGGCAACCGATCGTGTCGAGTTGCTGTATTTGCATATGCCCGATCCGCAAGTTCCTGTTGAGGAATCAGCAGCTGCGTTAGGCGAGATTCTGCAAGCAGGTAAGGCACGCGCCATTGGCGTGTCGAATTTTTCCATTGCCCAGTTAGAAGCGTTTCACCGCGTCTGCCCGATCGCAGCGTGTCAGCCACATTACAATATGTTGCAACGAGAAATCGAGGCGGACATCATTCCTTGGTGTCAGCAACAGCAGGTTGCGGTGGTGAGCTATTGGCCGTTGATGAAGGGGCTGTTGGCTGGGAAATTGCCACGGGACCATGTCTTCGACCCTCAGGACGGCCGGAAGAAATATCCGATGTTTCAGGGGGCGGAGTGGGAAAAAAATCAGGACTTTGTCGATGCGTTACGGTCGATTGCCACGGAGGCGGACAAAACGGTGGCGCAGGTGGTGGTGAATTGGACATGTCACCGGCCCGGGATCACGTCCGTGCTGTGTGGTGCAAAACGTGCTTACCAAATCGAAGAGACTGCAGCTTCGATGGGGTGGCAACTCAGTGATGACCAGCTTGCACGTATCGAGCAGGCGATGAAAGAACGTGGGACCCCCGTCACACGTTCTGCCGTATGAGGTGTGGAGTCATGTTTCAGCCGATGATTGTTCTGGCGATTGGAATTGGTGGCGCAGTGGGGGCGATCACGCGATATACCGTGACCAGTGTGTTGCGACACCTGTTGGGCGAAAGTTTTCCCTACGGCACGCTGCTCGTCAATCTGCTCGGATGCTTCGCGTTGGGGTGCATTGCTGAATTGGCAGCGACTTGGAATGAAACGCACCCCGATCGTTTACCAGCGTGGTTGCATCGTGGCATCACGATTGGATTGCTCGGAGCACTGACGACATTCTCGACGTTCGGCCACGAAACGATCCGGCATTTGGAGCGACAAGAGTACCTGGCTGGGTTCTTGAATATTGCCGTCAGCGTGTTGGTGGGGTTGTGTGCGGTGGCGGTGGGTATCGCCGTCGCACGTTCGTTCGCCAACTGACAACCTGATGACAGTCTTACGCGTTATCGTCGCTCGGTGATGGATCGTCGCTCGGTGATGGATCGTCGGAGGGGCTTGAGTCACTCGGGGAGGCACCTTCGGAAGGAGTACCTTCGTCTGGTGTGGTTGTCCCGGGAGTCGCGGTCGCCTCTGCTTCAGGATCACCTTCTTCTTTGGGGACACGTACCACGGCGGCCAGCGTATCACCTTCGTCAAGGCTCATGATGCGGACACCTTGTGTGTTACGGCCGATGACCGAGATATCCGCAGCGCGAATCCTCTGGATTTTGCCACGCGCCGTCATCATCAGCAATTCTTGCTCGTCATCCACGCGGACAATGCCGATGACTCGTCCGTTGCGGTTGGTGGTTTTCATGTCGCGTATACCTTTGCCACCGCGACGTTGGGTTCGATAGCGCGCACCGGACGCAGTTTCGTCTTCTGCATCCGCTGCGTCGTCGGTAACGGCGGCATTCGCTCCGAACTTGGTGCGTTTGCCATACCCCAAGGCGCTGGCGGTCAGCAAAGTGGCTTCGGGGTCCGCGACGACCATGCCCACCAATTCATCGTCGCTACTCAGATTGATCCCTTTCACTCCGGAGGTGTTACGTCCCATCGAACGAGCATCATCCTCGTTAAAGCGAATGGCCATTCCTTGTGAGGTGGCCAGGACGACTTCGTCGCCCGGTTTGGTGACGACCACGTCTACCAGTTCGTCGTCCTCTTTCAACTTGACGGCAATGATGCCCCCTTTCTTGGGGCGGCTGTAGGCTTCCAGCGGAGTTTTCTTTACGAGCCCCTTCTTGGTGGCCATCATCAGGAAATGTCCGGGGAGGTTGAAATCGCGAACTGCGCGGCAGTCAGCAATCTTTTCACCTTCATCGAGATTCAGCAGGTTCACAATTGCCCGGCCACGACTTTCGCGGCTGAGTTGTGGTAAGCCGTAGACTTTTTGCCAATACACTTTCCCCAGATTGGTGAAGAACAGCAGGTAGGCGTGTGTGCTGGCTACAAACAAGTGCTCCACCGGATCTTCGTTTTCCGTCGTGGCGCCCTTGATGCCCTTGCCTCCACGGCGCTGTGCGCGATAGGTGCTCGCTGGCGTTCGTTTGATGTAGCCACGGTGGCTGATGGAAACGACCATCGTCTCTTCGGTGATCAGATCTTCCAGGTCAATGTTGCCCAGTTCCTCGCCGGTGATCTCGGTCCGTCGCTCGTCGCCATACTTGCGGCGAATTTCCTGCAGATCGTCTTTGACGATGGCCAGAATGTTCTTTTCGTCGGAGAGAATTCGCAGGTACTCGGCGATTTCGGCCAGTAGCTTTTTGTGTTCGTCGCCGAGTCGTTCCTGTTCCAGGTTGACTAACTGACCAAGCGTCATGCGCAGAATGGCGTCCGCTTGCACTGCAGTGAGCGTGTAGGCATCGGACTCGCCTCGCTCGGATTGGAAAACCTGGAAGCCCTCATCGCCCAACGCACGCTTCATCATGGCGGCGGGGCATTCGACCCCCATCAAGCCGACTTTCGCCTCTTGCTGTGTCTTGGACGCGCGGATGATCTTGATGATCTGATCGATGTTAGCCAAGGCCAGCAGTAAGCCTTCGACGGTATGCTTCCGCTTGCGAGCGCGGGCCAGCAGGAACTGAGTTCGGCGACGGATCACCGTGACCCGATGGCGAATGAACTCTTCCAGCATCTCCTTGATATTCAGGGTTCTCGGTTTGCCATCGACAAGTGCCAGCAGGTTGACTGAGAACGTGTCTTGCAGCGGCGAGAACTGGTAGAGTTGGTTGAGAACCACGTCGGGATCCGCACCGGCTTTGAGTGTGATCACCAGACGCACGGGTTCTTTGAGATCACTCTCGTCTTGAATTCCCGTAATGTCTTTGATCTTGTCACCATTCACCAAGGTGGCAATCTTTTCGACAACATCGTCCCGTTTTTTCATGTACGGGATTTCTTTGACGATAATGCGNTGACGTTTTTTGACTTCTTCGATTTCGGCGCGTGCCCGCACCACGACCGTGCTGCGACCGGTATGGTATCCCTGGCGAATGCCACTGCGTCCACAAATGATTCCGCCTGTGGGGAAGTCCGGCCCCTGGATGATCGTCATGATCTCGTTGATCGTGATCTCGGGTTCGTCGATCACTCGGACCAGAGCGTCGCACACCTCGCGAAGATTGTGGGGCGGGATGGAGGTGGCCATGCCAACCGCGATCCCGCTGGTACCATTGACCAGGAGATTGGGAAACCGCGAGGGCAAGACGGTTGGTTCAGAGTTCCGCTCGTCGTAGGTTGGCACGAAGTCGACGGTGTCTTGCTTGAGATCGTCCAGCATTTGGGCCGAGACACTCGACAGGCGCGCTTCGGTGTACCGCATGGCCGCCGGCGGCAAGCCAGCGATCGAACCAAAGTTGCCCTGCTTGTCCACCAGCAGGTGCCGCATATTCCACTCTTGCGCCATGCGGACGAGCGCGTCGTAAATCGCCTGGTCACCGTGCGGGTGATAATTACCCATGCACTCGCCGGTGATTTTCGAGCATTTGGTGCGACTGGAACCGGGCCCCAAGTTGAGATCGTTCATGGCCACCAGAATGCGCCGTTGTGACGGCTTGAGGCCGTCGCGAACGTCCGGCAGAGCGCGACTGACAATCACGCTCATCGCATACGTCAGATAGCTCTCTTTGAGCTCATTCTCAATCGGCTGGTCGAACGTGTTGCCGTCGCCCGTGCCGCCGTCGTTGCCGTTACCGTTACCGCCTGGGTCATTCGGGTCTTGGGGGGCGTCAGTTGCCAAAAGTGAGTCCTTTCACCGGTGCTAATCCGGTTCACGCAAAACAGCGGAATGAACGTATTGAGAATCCCTGATTTTACCGGTTTTTTCAATTCTTCACAACCACGCGAACGCTCGGATTCGACATTGCAAACCGTTGTGTTGCAGGGACTTATGTTCGCCTTTTGAGATTGGTCTCCGGGGCCTGCCAGAGAGGTCAGAAAACAGCGGCCAGCGATCGCCACGCCGCACATGATTCCAGCGCAGCGAAGGCCCGGCAGACCGCCGCTTCAGGGAACGCGGGGCGCTCTCGTGATGATTTCATGTAGTCCCCCACCAGTGTGTCAGAACCTGAGAAGCAGACCGATAAAATCAGCATTTCAGCCCGCGTGCTNGCTTGAGAATGGCGTCGCCCCACATTTTTGTGGCNTATGTTTTTCATGAGTCATCACAAGAGTCACTCATGTTCGGAGAACCGAGATGAAATCGTTCGTCGCTGGCGTGTTTGTTTTGATGGTTTTGGCAAGTGCTCCCTTGAGTGCGGCACCTCACGGCTGGAATCCGAACGTCCTTACGTTTGGTGAGGAACGCCAGCAGATCGAGCAAACACCTGTGCTGTTACGCAAGAACCGTCCGTTCCACTTCTACGGGAATACGGTTCGTCGTCGCCACTATTACGGGCGGACCCTGCCATCGGTCGACGAAATGCGACAAGGCATGCGGGTACTTATCCTGCGACGTAGCTAGACTCGCAGATTGTAGACTCGCAGATTGGCAGGCGCGACTAACCGTCGGTCTTCTGACGCTGGAACAGCGGCCAGGCAAGTAAACCGGCGGAGATGATCAGAAAGCACAGGCAGATCGGGCTGGTGACCAGAGGCAGATAGCTGCCGGCGGAAGCCATCAAACCTTGGCTAAGCCGCTCTTCAGCTAACGGTGTCAAAACAAATCCGATCACGAAGGGTGCCAGTGGCACTTTCAAGCGTTCGAGCCCGTAGCCGGCCACGCCAAACCCGAGCATGACCCAGACGTCAAACCAGCGGTAGTTCAGAGCGTACGCGCCGACGATGCAGAATACCACGACGGTTGGTAACAGCATCCACTTGGGCACGTCGACCAAACGTGCGATCCACCGCGTGGTGACGAGCATGAAGCCGAACATGAACAGGTTGGCTGCAAACATTGTGATCATCATGGTGTAGACGACGTCGGCGTTATTGGTAAATAAAAGTGGGCCGGGTTGCAGCCCGTGAATCACCAATGCGCCCAGCAGGATTGCATCGATGACGCTGCCCGGAATCCCCATTGCCACGAGCGGGATCAAAGCACCCCCAACCGTTGCGTTGTTGGCGGCTTCCGATGCAACGATCCCTTCTTCTGCGCCCTGGCCAAATTCTTCAGGCCGACGAGAAAAATTCTTGGCTGCCGAATAAGCGACGACCGAGCCGATGTTCGCGCCAATGCCCGGCAGGATTCCAATCCATGTGCCGATCAGCGAAGAACGCAATAAATTGACCGCTTGCTGCTTCCAGTCACGCCACGACATGAAGATGCTTCCGCGGACCTGCGTGAGGCGGTCTGGGCTCTGATCCAGTTGCGTGAATTCCTTGATGATCTGACTGATGGCGAACAACCCGATCAGGACCGGTAAGAGGGAGAGGCCGTCTGCCAGTTTTGCGTATCCGAACGTCCAACGGATTTCACCCGTCGCAGGACTCGCGCCCGGAAGTGTCGCTGCCGCTCCCAGCAGGCCGGAAAAGATCCCGCGGGTAATCGATTTGCCAGAGACCGAGGCGATCAGTACCAGAGCCATCAACACCAGGGCAAAAAACTCAAACGGACCCAGATTGGTGGACAAGTCGGCCATCGGCTTGGAGAGCAACACCAGGAACACCCAAGATACCAAGCCGCCGACAAATGACGCACTGATTCCCAGTCCCAGCGCCCGTGCAGGCTGGCCCCGCTGAGCTAAAGGGTAGCCATCGAGCGTGGTCATCATCGAGGCAGGCGTGCCGGGCATCCGCAGTAGCGTCGCGGAAATCAAGCCTCCGCTGATCGATCCGACATACATGGAGACCAGCAGGATCATGGCGTCGAGCGCGCCATTGGGATAATCCATCTGATGAGTCAGCGGCAGGGTGAGCGCAATCAGCATAGCGCCCGTCAAGCCAGGTACGGCACCGACGATGATTCCCAAGGACGTGCCGAGCATCAGCAAGAACAAGGGCCATGGTTCACAGAGGTGCTGGGCAGCATCAATCATGGCGCGCGTTCGGGATGATCCAGGAAAGCACGAATTGTAAGGGGGCCCGGGACAAGATGAAAGCCAATGCTGAAAGGACCCGTTACCCGCACGCGAATTATTCGTCGTCCACCAAGTCGTGCTCGGTGATCATCGTGAATCCCTTGGAACTTAAGGTTTCCAGAGCCATCTCGATATTGTCGACCATCAGCGCCACGACCGGGCGTCCATGAGGACGACTCAGAATCGGATACGCTTGGACAATGTTCAATTCTGCCTGGAGCAGCGCGGTACAGACTTGCAGTAACGGCTGGTTGCCGTGCGGCAGTTCGACTCCGATGAGATCACTCTCGATCATCGGCAGACCGGCGCGTTCCAGAATTTCTCGACCCTGCTCGGGATCACTGAGCAGGAAGCGAACGAACGCACATTCCGTCGCATCATTGATCGAAAACGCGACAATGCGGACCTTGCTGCCCTCAAATCGACGGACCACTTCGAGCAACTGCCCGACGCGATTCTCAAGAAACACGGTGAACTGCCGGATGGTGGGGTAGTCACGGCCACGCATCGTGGAATAGTCGATGTTCGCTCCCTCGCCGACACTCATGGGCGTCCCTGTTTTGTGGTGCGTTTAGGATCCGCAGGTTTCTTTTCGCAAAGTTAATCGTTGAAAAGACTTCCGTCAACTCCGTTTGGGCCGTGTTTCGCTCGGCCAACCTGAGGTTGCACGCTCCGCAACCACGAACGCAGGTGCGAGCCTGCGGGGCGTCCCATCGGCGATTTCGGTGCGATGACCTGCTGCCGTCGCCCTGGGCTTAGGTCAGTGACGGCGATTCATCAAACGGGGGCAGCCAGAACGCGAGCCGCGGGAAGAGGGCTGTCGCCAACTGCTCGGCAATCCGTGTCGACGGCTGGATCCAATCTTGGGACACCAGATCGGACAAGGGGCGACCACCAAGCAGCAATTGGCTGAGTCCCACTTTCGAGCATGTCAGGTAACTGCGGCCGAGTTTGCCTCGCCCCAGCCGTGCACTGCGCCGGGAGACGACGAGTTGGTGTTTTTCGCCGTCGACCAGCAGGCCGAGTTCTGATGGTAGCGTCACTCCGGCTGCCTTCGCGCGGAGGTGAATCAACGGGGCAAGTTGACTCAGGAAGGCCAAGGGATCGAAGACTTTGACCAAAGCGGTGCTGTCTTCGGGGGAGGCGTCATCACTCATGCTGCCTCCGGCAGACAGCAAAATGGAGTGCAGCGGTTCGTCGGCTGGGCCTTCAAATCGCACCGGATCAACATCACGCTCCATCGCATCTCCACAGGCACGCGTCAACAATTGCAGACCGGCATCGGGTCTTTCAGGCGAGGTCACGAGTTCTAAGATGCGCCCTTCACGCATCACTGCGTAACCAACGATCGAAGTGACTGATTCGTCGAGGTCTAATTTGGCCGGACCATCAATGGCCACATAGATGCGATCGTAACCGCGGCGACTGATCAACCAACGCCAGTAGTCCGCACTGCGCGCTGTCCAGCCAAAACTGTGGGCAGACCGAAATTCGCGCAGACGCACCAACGCATCCTCTTCGACATGACGCCAGAGACGGATGTTTAATTCCGAAGCGACCTCGTCGGTCGGTAACGTGATCGAAGTCTGCTGCGGTTGCGCCGCTGCGTGGGCACTGGACATGATGTCCCGTGTTCTGGCGATGGAATGCGTTTGCCCGCCGCAGGGTAGCCACTGGTGCTGTGAATACTCTTGCGGTCTCTTGGTCCACAGCGTCGCCAGAACTGCGGAATCTGCGGTCGCTTGCCGCTCAGCCTCGGCCAGCAATGCCGTGCCCAGACCCTTGCCGCGAAACGGCCGTGCAATCGCCATGTCGCAGAAACAAGCCGTGGGAAAGCGGAGGCCACCGAAGTGCATTTCTCGGCGGGCGATCTGGAGATGACCGACGATTTGCGTGCGATTCCGAATCAACAGCCGATCGGTCGGCTCATACAGCGGGTGATCCGTTTGCGCCAGGAACTCGGCCGCCGTCGGTTGATAATGAATGCTCTGCAGAAACGACAAGATCGCGGGGTGATCACCCGGATTGGCCGTGGTCAGAGACAGGCCAAGCTTTCGCAGATTCTCATCGAGCGTCGGGAGCGCGTTGTCACGAGTACGCAGGTGGGAGAACGCATACGAACGTCCGCTCATGATGGTGGAGGTCATCACTGAGTCCCTTCGGGGCTATCGTTCCATCAGTCAGTAACAAACGACCTGGAAGTCTTCAGTTGACTTCCCTTAGCAATCGCTTGCTCTCGCCGAAAACTTATCCATCAAAGGACAAGTTACCAATCATTCCAAGTGTTCCATCAATGTTGCTCAATCACCGTTGCCATCTTTTCTATTTGTCAATGTAAAACGCCTGACGCGCGAGTTCCAGTAGTCCTGGACATAAACTTTCTGAAGGGAAGGCACAAAACGAGGTTTCGCGCGAAGCCAAAATGTGGGCGTGCCGGACGTGTCTGGCAGTTTGCTCGCGCTCGTCCTGCAACACCTGGTGCTGGTCACTGACGTGCGTTTGAAGTTGCTCATTCAAGGCCGTGATCTGCTGATGCCTTTCCAGACGGGCGCCCCGTGGTAGGTCTTGCGCGATCCAAGCGCGCTTTTGCCGCACCAAATCGTCGACATCAGGGGACGAAGAAGCGTGAATTTCCGGGTGAAAACGCAATTCGCGCAGCGTTTGATCGATCGTTCGCAGGTCCCGAACGTCTGGGGACGAGGGCATCAACGGGAGTAGCCAAGTGGTCGTCACGACAGTGAATGGTGGTGGGGCAATCTTAAAAAAACGCTGGATGATGGCGTCCGTCACCTGATCATATTTGCCTCCACCAATGCCGTGGATGAAGGTTTCGCAGAGGAACAAGCGGGCAAACATCGTGGTCATGAGTGCCCGCGGGCGAATTTTATAGCCCTGGTCGCGCACATCGCGCAGTGCGGTCGGTATTTGCTCGGAGGAAACCGCCGGGAGCCGTAATTCCGTCTGTTGCAGATCCGTTAAATGCAGCGCGGTGCGCGTGCGACGGGCATACAGACGGCGACGCTGTGGGTTCTGCTCACTCCAGATCCAAAAGGGGACTTCCTGCCATTCACCCTCTGTTACCAGATCAGGCACCGGATGCAGGGGGCTGCGAACACGATTGACGGCGCGGTAGGTCGCTAAACTGGCGTTGTAGATTGTCTGTAAACGTGCGGCATCTTCCAGCATCGTCGCACAAAAATAGTGAAAACCGGTCGTGTCACAAACCTGACTCAAAGGAATTTCCCAGGTTCGCAAACCAAGTTCCCCTTCCAAGTGGTGACGCGCCTGAGCCAAGTACGTTCCCACGTGGGTGGCGCGCTGCCGCAGACTCGCGGTGGTCTCCCACCACTGGCGGATCAGCGGGTTGGGAATCAAATCGGTCAATGCCTGCGTTGTACGGTCGGCGAACGAATCAAGGCAGCTGCGGTCGAGAATGTGGCGTTCTTCGTAAGGAAGCGGTTCGCTGCTGGCATCATAAGCCAGACTGGTGGTGTGAGGCGAGTCGAGCGTGCCGCTCGGGATCCGGATGGCGGGTGTCCGACAAAGGTCGTTGTCGATCACCAGATTGATGGCGTTGGCGCGATACCGTTCGCCAAGTCCGGACAGCACAAAGTTCTTGAACCAGACACCCGGATGAAAGAGCTGGGGTTGGTGGCCCGACATGACGATCGGCAGGTTGGCTGAGGGGACCGCGATGTCGCGGTATTGCCGCGTGGTCTGGTAGGCCAACTCAAGGACGCGTTGTCTGGTCTCGGTTTGCAACGCCGTGAGAGAACGCCCCAGCATCTCGATGGCGAGCGGCTGCTGGGCCAACAGCGAACCGGCGTCCGTTAACTCGGGGAGGATCAAAGCCTCTCCGTGATTTTGCGGAGCACGGTAGCGACGATATTGCAGCGGATCGCTCACGTCAGCTATCCAGTTTCACCTCGACAGTACGATTGGCGGTGGATCTTGAGGCCTTCCGCAAGTGCCGAGCTCACGCTTTTGTCGATGACTTCGTGGTAATGTTCGAGGCGGGTACGAGCATCATCGAGAATGCCGCCGAAGGAGCGGGTTTCGTCCAGATAGATCAGCGGCACCGGATGCTCGACAATCTTTAGCTCGCGGGCCGCCGCTTGAACCCACAATTGCAGCGGCATGGCGTAACCATCCTCATCGAGATGCAATGAGCAGACGGCATCGACGCGGTAGGCCTTGAAGCCACAAAAGGCATCGGAGAGTTGCAGGCCTAAACGTTGGTTGAGTTCTGCGGTGATCTGCTGATTGACCCATCGCCGTTGCGCTGGTGGCTCACTGTCTTCGGGGAAAATCTCCAAGTAACGGCTGCCCGAGACGATGTCTGTCGTTTCGCAAGCGGCGACAAAACTGGGGATTCGCTGAGGTTCATGTTGCCCATCGCAGTCGATCGTCACCAGGTACTCGAACCCCTGTTGAGCAGCGTATTGAAAAGCGCTCCGCAAGGCGGCTCCGTAGCCTCGGTTTTGAGGGTGTGTGAGTAACTGGATATCCGAGCGCCGACTCAGCAGTTCGGCGGTGCCATCGGAAGAGCCATCGTCGACGACCAGCACTTGCGGGCTGTAGTTGGCGACTTGATCGAGAACCGCATCGACGTAGGGTGCCTCGTTGAAGACCGGCAAGGCAGTGAGGAACGACTTCATCTGAGGTGTTAATCCTTGTTTGCAATCCTCGAACGCAAAGCGAATGTCACCATTCTAAGGCGTCTCGAGAGGGAGTCAACGAACGTTTGCGTAGCGTGATGCGTTGGGAGCAGGGTTACAAGACCTGTTGGATTCAGCCTGTCTTGGGAAGAAATGCCTGCCAACTCTCGTATTTGGGGTTTTCCATTTTTAACGCCATCAACGGATTTTGGGACGGCTTGGACGGCGGGCGAATGAGTCGCATCCGCGCCTCTTTCGGTGTGCGGCCACCTTTTTTCGTATTGCACTTCACGCACGAGCACACAATGTTTTCCCAAGTGGTCTCGCCGCCGCGACTGCGCGGCAGCACATGGTCCATGCTGAGTTGGTTTGTGGGGAAGCTGCCGCCACAATACTGGCAGCTGTAATTGTCGCGGGCAAACAAGTTGCGGCGGTTGAAACGCAAAGACTGCCGGGGGGCGCGATCAAACGCCAGCAGCCGAATCACTCGCGGCACTTGAATGCGAAAGTTCACCGCTTGTACCCAATCGTCATGTGGTGCGGGTTCTTCTGAGTGCAGTTCACTCAACTCACACCAAGTGGCAAAGTCATAGTTGGCGAAATGGCCCTCCTCGAGATGGATGACTTCTGCCGTGTCGCTGTACAGCATGATGAATGCCCGCCGAGCCGAAATCACATGGACTGCCATATAAAAACGGTTCAGCACGAGCACGCTGTTGCTGAGCACGCGAGCCGGTTCGGTACGCTGCATCGGAGTCCTCCGCAATAACCCATCTCCTCCCGACTTAAATGTGTCGGAAAAGGTGCGTGCCGGGGCATCTCGTCAGTCAATCCCAGCAGGCGTCAGAGTATGTACACACTCCATTGTAGCTGTGGTGAACAGGTGGGGCCAGTCACGAGCCTCAGGGGATGCGTGCGTGCCCTAACGCCCATGGCTTATCGGCGAACAGGAACTGCCAGGTAAGCATCGCTGATTGTGTCGTTTGTAGCTGCCATAGGTTTCGTTTGCATGGCAGCAAGCATGCCTGCAGGCAGACCAAATTAGTTGGCCGTGATTCAGGAAAATGGCGACAATCGACTTGCTTCACCACTCGAATCGACATTAGGATGAGATATGACATTACGCAAGCGGCTATGGATACCGTTTGCCTTCCATGGTTCTCTCATCAACAGGGGCCGAGTGATGATTCATTACTCGTGTGATCGCTGTAAGCGAAACATGAATCCAGACAGTGATCTCCGCTACGTCGTGAAACTAGAGATCCACGCGGCCATGGACCCGGCCGACGCGGAAGAGATTGATGACGATCGTGATTACTTGCTCGAAATTCAAGATATTCTCGAACGTCTTGAAGATGAGGAAGACGATGCAATCGGCGAGGACGTTTACCAAAAGCGTCGCTTTGATCTGTGTCCCGATTGCTTCCGCGCTTATTCCAAGAATCCGCTCGGGCGCGAAGTACCCGCGCAGATCAGTTTCAGTCAGAACTAACTTGCCTGACAAAACGCGTTGATCTGACGCTTGCAAGACGTTGGTCCTGCGAAGTGCTGGCGAGGTGGAACAACGACTCCGGTCGATAAGCCGACGCGGCTTCCGCTGTAAGTCTCGCAAGCGTATCGTGACGATCGTTGTTTGACGTGCACGAACGTTGTTCTACGCGCGTTGGTGGGGCCGTACTTGCTGTTGCTCGCCAAGCCGTTATGTATTGCCTGCGGATGAGTCATTGCGCAGTTCGGTAGACGAAATGTCTTTGCGAAACTGGGTTGCCGGAACTTCGTCGCAGAGGGCCCTTAACGCGGGTGGCAGCGACAGATCTGCGAGCGTTTGAAACTTTCCTTGGTAGACGCGGCCAAAGACCAGGAAACGAATGCCCAGCGTAGCTAGTTGTTCTACAGCGGTGTCGCGCCCTGACAAGTTGTCCGCATAATAGCGGGGCGCTGCGATGCGCGCCAGCGTATCCATGCCGACCACGAAGGTGGCCTCAGGGAACCACGCGGCTTTTGCCACAAATGTGGGAGCGTTGGTGAGCCAGAGATTTGCCCGGTGCGCGAACTGATTCATGCGTTGGGTCACGTCAGCGTAAGTCAGGTCTGGTTTGTCGACGTTCACGACGGAAATCTCGAAGTCGACGGTGGAGCCGAGCAGGTCTTCGGCAACCGCCGCCATGGCAGTATGCCCAGCATGCAACGGGTTGAATGCACCAGGCAGGACGGTGCGGGCGTTGCGATGTTGCGGAGCGGCATCGGGAGAGCACCAAATCGGGAGCGGTTTGTCGGCGGTGCCCGGTGGCGGAAGCAGACGCTCGAAGTCACGACGAAGGAGTTTCATGATCTACTCGATAGTCAGGTCGTGTGTCGGGAATTTGCCGAGGCTGGCGGCCAGTTGCAGTTCGCACCAGACAGCGGTTTCGAGCAGTTCACTGTCGCTCTCACGTGCGCCGACCAATTGCAGGCCACACGGCATCCCGTCGCGGTCCAAACCACAAGGGAAATTGACCGCGGGGAACCCGCCGTAACTCCAGGGTGAATTAAATAAGGGGTCTCCCGTCGTCCCGAGATCGCCAGGCGCGGTCGTCGGAGTGGCAGGTAGCAGTAACGCACCTTGTTCCGCGAGGTAGGGATTCATTTCCTGGTAGAATTGCGTCTGATGTTGTTGGCTTTGCTCATATTCCGACACACTGGTCGAGAGTCCGGTTTCAATCAGTTGGGACAGATTCGGGCCGAACGTTGTTGGCTCGGCCAGCCAATGCGCGCCATGCACCTGGGCNGCTTCGACGGCCATGATGCGGAAGTGATGCCGGTGTACTTCTGCGAATGCGGTTGGCAGCGNGGACGCGCTCTCGATCGGCGCGCCTGNGCTCAATTGATCNACCGCTTGTGACGTTGTGGTGGCGACCGAACTCGCAGTACGTTCGTCGACGAATTCGGTGAGCCGATGCAAAGGGAGGCGGCGACTGGGGGCAGTACCTCCCAGGGCGTTGTGAACCAGTTGCAAATCTGCAACCGTGCCAGCCATGGGACCGACATGATCGAGACGCTCGCTGACGGGAAAAACTCCTGCCCGACTGAATCTACCGAACGTTGGCTTCCAGCCAGCCACCCCACAGTAACTGGCAGGGCGATTGATCGATCCTCCCGTCTGTGAGCCGATGGCTGCCAGACACATGCCTGTGGCCACGGCAGCAGCCGAACCGCTGCTTGACCCCCCGGGTGTATGTGACAGATTCCAGGGATTGCGGGTCGGAGGAGGGTCGAAACAAGCAAATTCCGTGGTCACGGTCTTGCCCAAGATGATGGCGCCGGCGGCGCGGAGCTGAGCAACGATTTCGGCATCGGTTTCCGCACGGTGGTGTTGACGCCTCGGTGAACCACAACGCGTCGGGAGGCCGCTGACATCCACAATGTCCTTGATCCCCCAGGGGATTCCATGCAGAGGGCCAAGCGAATTCCCTGCTTGCAACATTCGCCCCAACTGATCTGCGGTCGCCAACGCAGCTTCGCCGTCGAGCGTGACCCACGCGCGGATCTGAGCATCCAGATGCGNAACTTGGTCGAGGCAGTTTTCGACCAAGTTGCGCGGAGTGATGTCGCCAGACTGTAAAAGTTGGGATGCTTGGGCGATTGTCAGGCGTTTGGCGTTCATCGAATCAGATTCCTCCTCGGATGCAAACCGTAGCTCAGAATAGCAGCAGTCAGGATAGCATGTTTTCAGGAATCCACGCGGCATAGGATCATCGTTGGGTGGGGTCTGTCCGCTTGCATCTTTCTTTTGGCTGCCGTGTACGTTAGGGTGTTGATGCTAAAAATGTTTACGACAAACTCTCGATTTGCGAAGTGGAAAGAAANTCATGGCCGGTGCCGATTCGAAAACCAAGTCTGAACCGTTACGCAGCACTGAGGATCCACCGCAAACGATACTTGGAATACTCAGTCGTCTCGGACCGGGCTTGATCGTGGCTGGATCCATTGTGGGTTCGGGGGAACTGATTGCGACGACGAAAACCGGCGCCGAAGCCGGCTTTTGGCTGTTGTGGTTGATTCTGATTGGCTGCGTCATCAAGGTCTTCGTCCAGGTGGAATTTGGTCGCTATGCCATCACCTGCAGTGAAACTTCCATCAAAGCGATGAATCGTGTGCCGGGCCCGAGTATCTCCGTTAGCTTGTTAGATAGTGGCGGCGGGAGTGGGTCGCGCGGTAACTGGTTGGTCTGGTATTGGTTCGCCATGTTTCTGGTCAGTCTTGCCCAGCTCGGTGGAATTGTCGGTGGCGTCGGACAAGCTTTGGCCATCAGTCGGCCTCTGACCAGTGCGGGGCGGGCATTCAACGAACAAGTCGATGCCGAGACCGAATACGATGTGGCCTACGCCGAACGCGAACTGCATCGCGCGAAAGGTGACGCCAAGCGAGCACGGATTGAGGAGTTGGACGACAAGATCGCTAAGTTGGGACCAAGTGTGATTGCCAAACGATTGGATGTGGGCCGTCAGCAGTTGGCGGAGGCGGAGGCGGTCAAAGACAGTTCCGTTGTCGGGAGCGAGTCGGCCGTGCGACTTGAACAGTTGCGAGAAATTGACGCGATCATGAAGGCCCGGGCAGTTGCCTCGCCGGGAGATCCCAAAGCCGTATTGGCGACGACCGGTGATGACTTGGTCGGAAAATCACGTGAGTTCATTGATGCGTATGCCATGTATGGCAGGCTGAGTGCCAATGATCACAAGCTGTGGGCTGCGATGATTGCCATCGCCACCTGCTTCATCTTGGTGATGGGGCGTTACGGTTTGATTCAGTCCTTCTCGACCGTGATGGTCGCCTCCTTCACCGTGATCACGGTTGCCAACCTGCTTGCCCTGCAGATGACCGGCGATTGGGCGGTGACGTGGAGTGAAGTGTGGAATGGCATGCAGTTTCGACTGCCGCCCTCGCAAGCTTCCTCGGGGGTCTCGCCCATTTCTACCGCACTGCAGACCTTCGGGATCATTGGCGTGGGTGCCAGTGAGTTGGTGACCTACCCTTACTGGTGTCTGGAAAAAGGGTATGCCAGTTTCACCGGGCCACGCGATTCATCGAAGGCGTGGGAAGACCGGGCACGCGGTTGGCTGAAAGTGATGCGCTGGGACGCGATGCTGTCGATGGTGGTATACACGTTTGCCACGATGGCGTTTTACTTGTTGGGGGCGGCAATTCTCGGTCGTGTCGGCCTTAATCCAGGTGGCCAGACGATGATTCGCACACTGGCGGTCATGTACGAGCCCGTGTTTGGGTCCTGGACGCAAGTTCTCTTTTTGTTTGGTGCCTTCGCGGTTTTGTATTCGACATTTTTTGTTGCCAACGCGAGCCACGCGCGGGTCTTTCCTGACGCCCTGCGGGTTCTCAATATCGGGGATCCGAGCGAACGTGCTTATCGGCGGAATGTCCGGATCTACAGTGGCGTGTTTCCCCTGGCTTGTCTGTTTGTTTACATCGTCTTTCCCAATCCGGCCAAGTTGGTTTTGGCCAGTGGGTTCATGCAGGCCTTGATGTTACCGATGCTTTCTGCAGCCGCGTTGTACTTCCGATACTATCGCTGTGACGAGCGGCTCAAACCCGGCCTGGCATGGGATATCTGCCTCTGGGTTTCCGCCGTAGGTATGCTGATCGCTGGCGGTTGGTTAGCCTATGCGAAGTTGAGTTAAGCGACCGTAGGGAAGCTTAAGGAAGTTCCGCGGCAAAAAAGACCGGCTGCTCGCGACGCTGGCTGGGACCGTGCCATTGGCAGGCGAGTCGAGATCTTCGACTCGGGCGAAGCCACGACTGCTTGGCCTCCGTTGGGTTGTCCTGCGAACCATAGGCTAAGAGGGTCAATGAACTGCGTTCCAGGAGTTTGCCCTCGGCGTCGCGTGTGATGGATGAGTGGGCCACCAAACCGCCAGGTACGTCCGCACAGTGAACCTCATAGGTGACGGTCAGTCGTTCGTCATGCCGCTTGGTCGTCTTGACGTAAGCCACCGTCTTGCGGTTGGTAAGCACTTGATAGGGCATGTCCAACGCAATCACTTCGACCTTTGTCTCTGGTGGATTGGCCAGCGCCGTGCCGCGATGAGACTCTTGGCGTAAGACAAACGGGCAGACCTGAGGCGAGTAGTACATCTTGCTGACTCGCTGAGATTCTCCTTCCCCGTACACGATCTGATACACCGTGGTCGGAATCTTGCGACCATCGATGGTGAGATTGGCTGAACCCTGTGTCTTGATCCGATACGGTTCACCTTGAACCTGACGCATGCGTCCTCGTTTGAGTGACTGCGAGGGCGTGTCAAAGACGCGATCTCCCACTTTGACGTCGACATCCAGTTGCAGTTCATAGCCCTCCTGGTTGACTTTCATCAGCGTGGAAAGCGTCTCGCGCGAACGCGTGGTTGATGGCTGCTTCTGATCACTGTGCAGTTGTTTCGTCACACGAACTCGTGACCACGAACCGACGGGGAACTTCGACCAGCAATCTCGCAAACGGACCACCTGAGGTTGCTGTGCGTTGCTCTGGCTGTGAAATGCCAAGGCCAGGCAGAGAAGCGCGAGAGAGCGGAGGCAGATGGCTCGGTGATTCATCGTGTCACATCAAAGAGGGACTAGCAAGGTGTTCTCTAAACGTACCTCCTGGCCATCCTCTGATACCGTGAGAAGCAGGCTGAGACCCAGGGCAATGCGGCGTGGTGCACGCGTTTTCGCTACAACCGTTCTGAACGGCATGATTGCCTGTCGACGAGGCCTCTACGGAGTCACCGTGAGGGATCCGTGTTTGGTGATGAAGTCGCGTAATGCGGATTCGTAATCGGGGGTGTTGGGGCTGTTGTGGCCAACACCCGGCATCGCGATCCATGATTTTTTCTGACTGGGGCAGGCGGCGAATAATTGTTGGCCAATGTCAAACGGAATTAACTCGTCTGCCGTACCGTGGCTTTGCAGCAGCGGGCCCCGATAGGAGGAGATCTTGTCGATCGACGAAAACCGGTTGCGCATCAAAAGGCGCACGGGAGCCCACCAGTACAGGCGGGCCGCCACATCTGGCAAAGAGGTGAAGGTGCGTTCCAGTATTAACCCTTTGGCACCGTTGGTGCTTGCCAGATCCACAGCCACGCCGCCACCTAACGAACGGCCCATGAGCAATATCTGGTCGGCTGGAATCTCGGCGTGTTGGGCCAGCCACTGCTGGGCAGCATGGCCGTCCGCCAGAACCCCTTGTTCGTGAGGACTGCCATCGCTTTGGCCGTAGCCCCGATAGTCAAATGCGAAAACCGTGACGCGGTACTCGCGACGCAAATGTTCCAAGTATTCCGCCAGATGTGCCACGTGGTCCCCGTTGCCGTGGCAATAAAGCAAATACCCTTGCGGTTGGTCGTGCTCCAAGCACCAGCCATGGAGTCGTGTGCCGTCCGCTGAAGAGAACCAGACATCCTCGTAGTCCAGCCAGCGGGGATTCCAGTCGCCACCACGCGAGAGTGCACCGGGGTAAAGGAGGTAGTTTTCGCAATAGGAAAGCATGGCGAGTACCAATACGAAGCCGACACCTACGACAGCCAGTAGTCTCAAGCTGAAACGCACGATCCGACGCTTGGGCTTCCTGTCGGGTTGGGGCGTTGTGTTAGATTTCATCATTTTGGCTCGCATCCGATACCAATGCTACTCTTTTGAGGCTTGTGCTTCAGCGAGGTGATGACCTCTGCTATCGCGACATGCGCCGGTGAATCAGTAGACTGTTTGGGCCTTCATTTGCTTGGTCGCGCGGACCGGTGGATCGGCATGCCGATCATTCTTTACCGTTTGCATCACGCGTTTTTCAGATCGCCAGTTGTGTGGAATCGTGCTCCGAGCCGTTGGGAGTCCCAGGAATCCTTCGCAGGTGAAGGCCGCTGATGGGTGGGGCATTACTCGTTGGCGATGCCTCGGATCCGCTCCCATTTACGGCGAAACGCGTCGTGCTCCAGGACTTCCGGGTTGACCATTCCCTGAGGTTGCCTCCCGTAAGACACAGCGAGCATGCTTTGGCAGGCAGCGCGACCGATATCTCGGAACAGTTCGTTGGTCCAGGCAATGGAGTGGGGTGCGAGGAGGACGTTGTCCAGTTCCGCCAGACGATGAGGTGTTGTGACCGGCTCTTCTGAAAAGCAATCGAGCGCGGCGCCAGCGATGTGTCCGCTGGTTAAGGCGTCGTACAATGCGTTCTCGTCGACAATGCCACCACGGGCCAGATTCAACAGGTAGGATCCCGGTTTCATGCGGTTCAATTGCGTCTCACCGATCAGGTCCTGGGTCTCAGCGGTCAGAGGGCAATGGAGCGAGACAAAGTCTGCCGTTGCCAGGAGTTCGTCGAGCGTCACCTGACGAACATGTTCAGCCTCAAACGTCTCCGGCGCAACGTAAGGGTCGAACGCAATCGGTGGTCGCATGCCGAATCCCTTAAGCAATTGGACGAGTTGTCGGCCAATGCCTCCGAGACCAACGACGCCGAGTGTGCGATCTCGCAGTTCACACCCCATGTATTGGCTCCGGTCATCCCAGCGACCGGTACGCACCAGGTGATCTTTCTGGAAGACACGATGCGTGAGGGCCAGCATCCAGCCGATCGTCGCTTCGGCAACGGGACGGTCAACCGCGCCCGGCGTGTTGGTAAGCAATACATGATTGGCCGTGCAGGCAGCGACATCGACGGTGTCATAGCCGACACCAAAGCGGCTGATCATCAGCAGATCTGAACAGCCTGCTATCGAGTTGGCAGTGACCGAGGGGGTCAGCACCAGGGCTGCGTGGCAGTTCTGCAGTTGGTCTGGTGTGATCTCTTGTTGATGTTCTGCAAATTGCGTGATCGCAACATGCTGATGTTCGCTGAATGTGTCGAGCCCGAAATTTTCATATCGTGGCTTGCCATCTGCATGATAGAAGTCGGCCGTCAACGAGACGCGAAAGGGTGGTTGCTCAGACGTCGTCATGATCCTTGTCCGTCTTTGGCTTGCCGCACGAAGCCCGGTGCGATGATGATCCGTTCGGGCATGGGGCCTGCATAGACCCACAGCATTTCCATCGCATCGCTGGCTGGATTGTTGAAGAAGTGGACGCGACCCCGAGGTACCATCGCCGTGGCGCAGTTGCTGAGCGAGTAGGACTGTCCTTCGACTTGGCATTCCGCCTCACCCTGGATGATGCAGATCGACTCGTCAAAGTCGTGTACATGATCGGGCAGTCGACCGCCCGTCGCGAATCGTGCCCAGCCACCGCTCATCTCAATGCCGGGCACTAAATCGGCGTGGTAGTAATCGACGTATTCCACATGGCTGCCAAGGTCTCGTTGAACCTGGGCCGATGCGATGCGTGTGACTCGTTCTAAGCCGGGAGTCCCCGCAGAACTCGTCGGCATCGGTGTGTGTTGAAAGGGACGTTCGACTAGTGCACGTTCAGGAGCACTCATGGCCAAGGCCACGTGTAGGGTGGCCGGTTCTTGGGGGTTGGGATTATGAGCTTGATGTGGTAGCCAGCGGGGAATGGTGATGTTGTCTCGAGGGCCCAGGTGGTACACGCGGCCTTCCACAGAAATTTCCGCTTCGCCTGTGAGGACGGTGATGGATTCACTACAAGGGTGAGTGTGGTAAGGGAGCAGCGCCTCGGGTTGCATTGTCACCCTGCCCGTGGTCAATCCTCGGGTTGCATTGAATTCACCCACCAGGGCTTCCATAGTGACGCCGGCTTCCAATTCGATGGTTTCCCCTTGCCCGGGACACGTGATCACTTCCGGGCGATCGGGAGTCATTTCCACAGGCGGTTGTGCCTGCGGAAGAGACACGGCTCGACCGTCGGCAGGGTCCAGGCTGGGTGCGGGCAGTCGGTCGCGATCCATTGCTTGCAAGGCCTGATGGAGTGCACGCAATAACAGGCCGTTATCCGCACCGACTCCCAGCATGTGGAACTCCTGCTGGCAACGCTGGACAAGGTTGTCAACGCTGGTGGTCATCAGACCACAGTGCTTGCCCGCCCCGCGGATGGTGTCTTTGAGCTGGAGGATTTGTTCGGCGACTCCAGGGCCTTCCCACTGACCACGATAGCCGGCGGTGGCAGAAAAGTCGGCCGGGCCGAAAAAGAAAACATCCGTGCCGTCGACCGCACACATTTCCGGTACCTGAGGGATCGCTGCGACACTTTCAATCAAAGGGATGACCAGCACTTGCTCATTCGCTTCCGCTGTATGTTCCACCAGGCACTGCCCCCACGCTGTCGCGCGCTCACCGCCAATCCCCCGACGACCTTCGGTTGGATACCGGGCGTCTCGGATGGCTTCGGTGAGCTCTGCTGCCGTTTCCATCCACGGGATCACCACACCATCGGCACCGATGTCCAGAGCACGTTTGGTCAGTGACGTACTACGCTCTGCCAGCCGAACCAAAACCACGGTGTCGCTGCGCAAGCCCGCGCGGATGTGTTCGTTGATCTCCTTCCAGTCGAGGTAACCATGCTCGGCGTCGATCACTACCCAATCCAGTCCGAGCGCCACAGCCATCTCTGTGATGCTTGCGGATTCTAAGGTGACCCAGAGCCCCAAGACCGGTTCGTTGGAGGCCAGCTTGGAACGAAAGCGAGTTAATGCACGGGTTTTCATGGTCAAGAGCTCAGGGGCTTCGTCTGATGCATGGGGAGAGAAGGAATGGATGCCGCAGGCCCGTCGGCAACCGACGTTAAGGTTCTGTCGAGGGGACCTCTGCAGGATGAGTTGCGACCGGGTGCGCTCGCCACCAGTTCGCCAGAATCGATGCGATGAAATTCATGGTGGGGCCAAAGACAATGGGAACCAGACCCAGCGTTGCCACTTTTCCCAGGTTTTTTGCAAGCCCGGCTGCCATGCCCGCATTCTGAAGGCCGACTTCCAACGCGATCGTGCGACAGGTGAGTTCGTCTCGCTTCAGTAAACGACAGATAAAATAGCCCAGGCCGAACCCGGCAGAACTGTGAATCACACAGGCAAGCATCAGCAAAGGACCAACTTGCAGAAGTTTGTCGCGTCCCACTGCTACGGTGATCACCGTCATCACCAGAATACCTACCATGGAAATGATGGGCATCACTCGGTGAAGCCACTTCAAATGGATATACACCAAGTGATGAAAGATGAGCCCAGCCAGTACGGGTAAGAGCACGATCTTGGTCATGGTCCACATCATGGGGAGAATCTCGATATGCACCAGTTCATCAGCAAACGCCCGCATCAGCAACGGCGTCAGCAGTGGGGCCAGGAGGGTCGAAAATGCAGTCATCGTCACGGACATGGCAACGTTGGCCCGCGCGATAAAGGCCATGACGTTCGAAGCGAGACCGCTTGGCGAACATCCCACCAAGACCAGTCCGGCCGCAATCTCAGGTGGTAAACCAAAGGAATAAGCGAGTGTGAAGCCGATCAATGGCATGATGGTAAATTGGCAGATCAGTCCGATGAGCACGCCCAGCGGCATTGTGAAAACCCGCATGAAGTCATGGACGCTCAACGTCGTTCCCATCGCAAACATGATCAGCTGTAAGAGCGGAATGAACACGATGCTCATCTCGCGACCGTGGAGCACGGGGATTTGTTCCGGAAACGTGATGAACCGGGTGTGAAAGGCCAAGCCCACGATCACACCGGTAGTAATCCACAAGGTGAAGGCGAGCTGCTTCAAGGTCCCTCGCCCCAGCGAAGCTGCCAGCGACAAACTGACGGATCCGACCGTCAGGACAGGTCCACCCCAGTCCGATTTCCCTGACAACAGCGAAATGCCGAATGCACAGACACTGATCGCCGACACGGCGAGCAGGAATCGTGATGAGAGCTTCGTGGCGGTTTCCATCAATCAATCACTCGCTCAAGACGGGCGATGCCGTAGGCCGGAAGACGGATGGAAAGCTCAGGCGTTACGGCAGTGCTTGTTTTACCAAGCACCTGGATCGGCACCGGCTTTCCGCTGAGGCCACGCAGCGTTACGGTTTGAGGTGCGGCGGTCAAGTTCCCCACGAACACGCGCAGTCGACCTGGTGCCTGTACTGCCAAACCAACGGCTGAAAGTTGATTGGAACTGCTGATCTGCCGCACGGATGCGCCTGGCAACTCGCCAATTTCTCGAAGTAGATGGTAGACAGGAAATGGCTGGCCGGGGCGCGATGGAAACGTTTTGGGGCGGGACGTGACTTCGTCGGCGTCCATGATGCCCGCCCAGCCAACCGTCTCGTAGAACGTTGCCGAGTGGGCGCCGGCGTCGGCGAGGTATTTCAGACTGCCCAGGGTCCACGCGGCAGCGAACGGTTCGACCTGACGCGGGTCGATGTGGGTTGGCAGTGGCCCGCCTTGAGGCGGCCCGCCGGGCTGGTCGACGCCGTCAAGCAGTTGAGGTGCCAGTGTAATCGGGCCAATGATCAGCGGGAGTTGGCCCGCGAATTGTCGTGCGCTGTTGACCACATCGGCGTGAATGGGCAAGGTTTCGATCATTGACGCGTGATCAAAAGCATGGATCTGCGGATTGATCGCAAACCCGACGGCATCGATCGTCTTATCCTCAGGGCGTGCGCGATTTAAGTCGACGAAGTTAGTGACCCGCGTCACCCCGAGTTTGGATTTTTGCTGTAGCGAGGGTAGCTCGTCGCGGACGCGCTGAAGATCTTCTGGATCCCCGCCACGTACCAACCAGAATGCCACCGGCGGTTGGTGTGTCGCGATGGCGGTTGCCAGTTTGGCAAAGTCCGGCGTTTCACCGAGACCGAGGCTGACGTGCAACGAGAGCCCCAACGCTTTGGCTTGCTTGGTGGCACGCTCGAGTTGCTTGACAAATCCCGGGTTGGACAGGTTTAAG
>NZVR01000088.1 GCA_002701545.1 Blastopirellula sp.
TCAGGGAGCGGCACAACACAACTTGAAATCGGTCGATGCCACCGTTCACCGTGATCGCATGACCGTCTTCTGCGGACCGAGTGGCTCGGGGAAAAGTTCGTTGGCCATGGATACGATCTATGCCGAGGGCCAACGACGCTACGTGGAAAGCCTCAGTTCGTATGCCCGACAGTTCGTCAGTCAGATGCAAAAACCGGCGATCGAACACATCGAAGGGCTCTCACCCGCAATCGCGATCGAACAAAAGAATCTGGGACACACGCCTCGCTCGACCGTCGGAACCGTCACCGAAATTTACGATTACCTGCGAATCCTATTAGCCCGTCTAGGCAAGCCATTCTGCCCGGAATGCGATGTCGCGGTGGGCACCCAAACGGTCGACGAAGTGGTCGACAAAGTGCTGGCGTTGCCAGAAGCATCCCGCCTCTACCTGATGGCTCCGGTCGAAGTCGAGACGGGCCAAGATTTCTCGGCCTTATGGGAGGAGTTACAGTCAGACGGCTATCACCGCATCCGAGTCAATGGCGAGACCCATACTCTGGACCAACCGCCCACGCTCGATCGACGCCGCAAGCACACGGTTCAAATCGTGCTCGATCGTGTGATTGTCAAATCGGGGGATCGGTCGCGAATCGCAGAAAGCATCGAACACTGCCTGGCAGTCGGTCGCGGCGTCATGGAAGTAGCGATCGCCAACGAAGAGACACCCGAGTCGCGTTGGGAGACCATCCGTCACAGCCAGCATATGGCCTGCGACCAATGCGGCCGCAGTTTCGAACGTCTGACACCGCACAACTTCTCTTTCAACAGCCACCTCGGCTGGTGCGACTCCTGTGAGGGGCTGGGGACGCAAGTGGGAGCCAATCCAGCCGCGCTCCTTCGCGACCCCAAGTTAACGCTGGCCGAAGGCGCGGTCGCGCTATGGCCTCAACTCGATCAGCCGATTTCCCGCTTGATGCTCGAAGCCCTGGCGGATGCCACCGGACTTCCATTGGACGTCCCGTTCGAACAACTCGGAGCGCGGCACCGGCGGCTCATCCTGCACGGAGCGGGCGAGCAGTGGATCGATGTCAAAACCGCCGGCAAAGGCAAGAAGGCAGCACGCAGCCTCTTCAAATTCCAATACAAGGGACTTTACCCCGCGCTGGAAGAAGCGTCCCGTCTCTCGCCGTCCCTGCGTGCTCGCCTGGAACAGTTCGTCGACGAAGTCGACTGTGCCAGCTGTAGCGGAAGCCGGTTGCGCGACGATGCTTCCGCCGTCCGCTTCCGTAACCGTACGATCGATGAACTCTGCCGCTTGCCGCTGGGAGAGTTGCAACGTGAAATCCAATCCTGGAAGCTCACCGATCGAGATCGCAAAATCGCCGGTGAAGTCATCCGCGAAATTCAAAATCGAGTCCAATTCTTGAACGACGTCGGACTCGATTACCTGTCCATCCATCGCGGGGCCGCCACACTGTCCAACGGCGAGGCGCAACGCATCCGCTTAGCCAGCCAACTTGGCAGTGGCTTGTGCGGTGTACTGTACGTGCTGGACGAACCGACAATTGGACTGCACCCTCGGGACAACACCCGGCTCTTGCAAGCGCTGCATAAGCTCCGCGACTTGGGCAACACTCTGCTGATTGTCGAACACGATCAGGAAGTCATTCGCGGCAGTGACTACATCTGCGATTTCGGCCCCGGAGCCGGTCGCAACGGCGGGCAAATCGTCGCCAATGGCACCGTCAATCAAGTCGCCAAACGCCGGGGTTCCGTCACCGGACCTTACCTCAGTGGCAAGAAGTCGATCGCCATCCCCAGTAACCGCAGGCCTTGCGACCATGCCGCCACACCGACGCCGGCACCAACAAAGAACCCACCACGGAAGCGGCGTAAAAACACTCCGACCACCAACGGCACGGCGACTCCAGACCATGCGCTGCGGATCCGTGGAGCACGTCACCACAACCTGAAAAACATCGATGTCGACATTCCGTTAGGGGCTTTGGTCGCCATCACTGGCCCCAGCGGTAGCGGCAAAAGTTCGCTGATGGAAGACGTCTTGTATGCTCATCTCGCCAAGACCTTGCATCGTGCGAATACCATCCCGGGACCCCATGACGCCATCGAAGGCATCGAACACATCAACAAGGTCATTCGCGTTGACCAAACTCCGCTCGGCAATTCGCCGACTTCGAACCCGGCGACCTACACCGGTGTTTTCGAGTTGATTCGCGCGCTGTTCGCGCAACTTCCCGAGGCAAAGCTGCGTGGCTACTCGCCTCGTCGGTTCAGCTTCAACGTCCCTGGAGGACGCTGCGACGAATGCGAGGGCGCGGGGCAGATCTGCATTGAAATGCATTTCCTCCCGGATGTGTGGGTCGAATGCGAAACGTGCCGCGGCCAACGCTACAACCCGGAAACGCTCTCCGTCCGCTATCACGGCCGCTCGATCAATGACGTTCTCGAAATGACGTGCGGAGACGCAGCCGAGTTATTCCAAAACGTCCCCAAGATTCGTCGCATCCTGCGCACCCTGTGCGATGTCGGGCTGGAATATCTTACCCTCGGCCAAGCAGCACCAACTCTGTCAGGTGGCGAGGCACAACGGGTCAAGTTAGCAGCCGAGTTGGCCCGCCCCGATACGGGACGCACGCTGTACCTGCTGGACGAGCCAACCACCGGCTTGCATTTCGATGACTTGCAAAAACTGCTGGACGTCATGCATCGCCTGGTCGATTTGGGCAACAGTGTCGTCGTCATTGAACACAATCTGGACGTCATCAAACAAGCCGACTGGGTCATTGACCTCGGTCCCGAGGCGGGCGACGCGGGAGGCCAAGTGGTCGCAGCAGGCACCCCAGAAACCATCTGCAGCAAGCTCGATCTGGCCACAGCAACCGTCAGTCACACGGCCGTCGCCCTGGCACCGGTGCTGCAAGCCGGTCCTTATCGCGAACGCGAAGTTTACGACTTTGCGGCAGCTGAACGTCGGCAAGCAGATGACCAGGAAATCAGCGACATTGGCAAGAGCGCCAAGATGCCTTGGGAAGCCGATGGTCGCAAGTGGCACACGGTCGACCGCGTCGGCCGTAAAGGCGAACCATGTCGTTGGGAAGGGCAAATCCTGGCACGCGTCGTCGACCGCATTCACGCCAAAGCCGACCTGGGAGCGACCAACTGGAACGCTCGCAGCGTCGTGGAAATTGCAGCCAAGAAGAAAAGTGACGGCTGGTTCTTTCACGCGATCACCGGCGAAGCCTGGCTGTTAAAGATGAAATTCCGAGTTGATCGCAATACCTTCAACCGCCAGGAACTCGAACGTCGCATCCCGCTTCCCACCTTGAACGAGATGGATGAAATCCCACTCTACAGCAACTCACCACGTGTGCGATTAAAAACCGGACGCGGGCCTTTCCAGGAAGTGGAAGTGCGGGTGCACAGTCTGGCAGAAGTGGATCACGACGAGTTCTGGCGATTCATCGATCAGATGACCGAAAACTTCGCCCGCAAATCGACGGACGCATCCACCAAACTGGAAGACCACATGCCCTGGAAAAAGATGGGGCAGAAGTGGCACTTCCTCAGGAAAGGATTCCCGCCCCGCAAGAAGATTCACTGGGAACCTGAAGTTCTCGAAGAGTTACATCAGCTACTCAACGAAATCCTGCCCGATGGTCATTGGCTGTGGAACAATCAGATGCTGGTCAACTTGTATCTTACGGGCCAACGGGAACCGTGGGCTCGCCTGCTGACCAAACGCCCCGAGTCGCTGGATCTGGTTCTGGCAAGTCCCAAGAATTCGGTCGCTTATGGTCGCGCCAATGAGCTTGGCTGGGATCGCGAATTTGATTCCATGAAAGAAGATGTCGACTACATCCGTCTCAAGTTCCGCACGCTCGCCGACCTCGACAAAGGGGACCTGCGGGCATTCCTCCAACAACACCTTGATGCTTCCCTTGCCAGCTTGACCTCATAACGTTTGTATTGCCCGCCCTCACCGATTCACTGTCTTTCATCTCACAAGATCCATGAGCAACGAAGTACTTCTGGCCCCGACGTTCCTGTTTCGGTTCTCCGCACCGCTGTCATCGCGCAAGCAGATCTGGTCGAAGTCCGAGACCAAACTCAGCGAGGCCTTCCGTTTACCCTCGTTTGGCGAACTGGAACAGCGCCCACGGTTCGCAGATGTCCGGGCAGCCTGGAATCGGCAGGGACTGACGTTTCTTGTGCGTGTGACCGGAAAACAACAAACGGCCTGGTGTCGTGCAAACAAGATCGACGACAGCGATGGCCTGCATCTGTTCATCGACACGCGCGATACCCACAACATCCATCGCGCCACGCGATTCTGCCATCATTTCATCTTCCTTCCGTTTGGCGACGGCCCNGACTACAGCCAGCCAGTCGCCCGCCTGGTGGACATCCATCGNGCGCGCGAGAANCCGAAACCGATCGCAGGNAATGCACTGCAGGTGCGCAGCCAAAAACGGATTGACGGCTACCTTCTTGAAGCCCACATTCCCGCCGCAGCATTGACGGGATTCGCCCCAGACGACCACCCGCGCCTCGGGTTTACTTATGGTGTCATGGACCGCGAACTCGGCTGGCAAACGTTCAGCGTTGGAACCGAATTTCGTTTTCAGGAAGACCCGAGCCTGTGGGGAACGCTCGAACTGCAAAGCAANTCAGCGAGNTGACCATCGCTCAGCTGATGATCTCCCGGATCACATGCGCCTCCTCGACGCCGGTCAATCGTTGGTCGAGCCCTTGAAAGGGGAACGTCAAACGACTGTGATCAATGCCCAACTGGTGCAACATCGTGGCATGCAAATCGCGAATGTGGACCGGATTCTCTGCCACGTTGTAACAGAATTCGTCCGTGACGCCGTAGCTTGTCCCGCCCTTGATACCACCTCCCGCCATCCAGGTCGTGAAGCACCGCGGATGATGATCGCGACCGTAGCTATTACGGTCCTTCAGCGTTTGGGCATAGGTCGTACGGCCNAACTCGCCAGCACAGACAACCAACGTATCCTCCAGCAGNCCACGCTGTTTCAAGTCGCGCAACAAGGCGGCAATGGGTTGATCCACATCGCGTGCTTGTCCGCGAAGATGGGTCGGCAGGTCGCGATGGTGATCCCAGCCACGATGAAAGAGTTGAATGAAACGCACGTCACGTTCCGCCATACGGCGGGCTAATAAACAGTTCCGAGCAAACGAACCCGCTTTATGCACATCCGGGCCGTATTGCTCGACATCCGCTTGCTTCTCCTGACTCAAGTCGGTCAACTCTGGCACCGACATCTGCATCCGAAACGCCATCTCTTGCTGGGCCAGCGAGGTTTGAACTTCAGGATCGCCCGAGGTTTTCTGCTCGTAGCGATTCATTTTCTCGACAAAGTCCAACATCTTGCGGCGACGCGTCCGATCCACTCCGGGAGGATTGGACAAAAACAGCACCGGATCCCCTACTGATTGAAAGGCGATTCCCTGATGACGCGACGGCAGGGGCCCCGTCCCCCAGAGTCGGCTGTAAAGCGCCTGAACATTGACTTTACCNGACCAGAATGCGGAGGTCAGGATNACGAAATCGGGAAGATCCTTGTTCAGTGTTCCCAAGCCGTAGCTGAGCCAAGCCCCCATACTGGCGCGACCGGGCATTTCGGCACCCGTGCAAAAAAACGTCTTGGCCGGATCGTGGTTGATCGCTCCCGTCCAAGTCGACTTGATGAGACACAAATCGTCGGCGTGCTGAGACAGGTGCGGCAATAGCTCGCTCATCCTCAAGCCACTTTCGCCCTGAGGCGCAAATTGGAAAGCCGAAGCACATACCACCTGCTTCTTTCCTCGCGTCATGGCAGTCACACGTTGCCCGTTACTAATCTCCGCAGGCAGATCCTGACCATGACGTTTTTCGAGTTCCGGTTTGTCGTCGTACAAATCCAGTTGGCTTGGACCACCCGCCATGAACAGGAAGATGACGCGTTTCGCCTTGGGTGTGTGATGACATCCCGCCGGTAAATCCGCACGCAGCGGGCCGGTCATACAACTGGCGGCCGCAGCGCCCAAACCGATACTGGCTTGCTTGACGAACTGGCGACGATGCTGCAGGTCACAGAATTGTTGTAAACGATCTCGCATTAGCGTTTCACCTTTGCCGACTCAAGGTTCAAAAGACTGTGAGCCATCATGGTCCAAGCGGCCATCTCGACCCGCTGCGCGGGTTCCGCCTCGGACATCTCAGGCGTGATTTCAGCGGTCAGCTTTTCGTCCTGTGCATAACTTTCACGAAATTCACGCAATGCCTCCTGCATCAACTTGAGCTGCTGTTCATCAGGAAGATGAGAAGTCACTTTTTCATACAGCAATCGCAAACCACGCTGAGGGTCCCCCTGAACCTCTTGATAGGTCAGCGAGGCACAACGTCGCGCGGCCGCGAAGTACTCCTGTTCGTTCATCAGCAACAGAGCTTGCAAGGGAGTGTTGGTACGTGAACGCCGGGCAATGCACGATTCCCGACTGGGAGCATTCAGAATCGTCATCTGCGGAGGCGGCAGCGCNCGTCGCCAATACGTGTACAAGCTACGACGATAGATTTTGTCGCCTTGGTCTGCCACGTAGGTGAACGGCGCAGCCATACTCACCGCCTTCCAAAGTCCCGGTGGCTGCGGCGGTTTGACACTCTCGCCGTACATTTTGCGATTCAGGCTGCCACTGACCAACAGAATCTGGTCGCGAATCATCTCGGCGTCCATGCGGTAGCGTGAACCCCGCGCCAACAAGCGATTCTCCGGATCCTGTTGGTATTCAGCCTCCGTGGCATCGGAACTCTGGCGGTACGTCTGCGAGAGCACCATGGCCCGCACCAGACGCTTCACATCCCAACCGGATGCCTGAAACTCAGCTGCCAGGTGATCCAGGAGTTGCGGGTGACTAGGCAGATCGCCTTGAGCCCCAAAATCCTCCGCCGTCTTCACGAGGCCGACACCAAAGAATTGCTGCCACAAGCGATTGACCGCCACGCGTGCTGTCAGAGGATGTTCGGCAGAAACAAGCCAGCGGGCCAGATCCATGCGGGTGTAGAAGCCCTCTTTGTCAGGTAGCGGCGGCAGAAAGGCCGGGGTGTTGCGCTGCACTGCTTCGCCAGGATTGTCATACGCCCCGCCAATCAGGAGGTTGGTCGTTTTGGGGGCCGCACGATCACGCATGACCATGACCGACTTCCCCGCAACCGAGGGATCTTCGGGCGACGCTTGCAACGTCACGGCCGGCGCCTGAATTCCTCCCTTAGGCGCTCCGACCGTCTCGGGAGATCCATCCAGATTATTGAAGAACGCATACAGCTGATAGAACTCTTTCTGACTGATCGGATCGTATTTGTGTTCGTGGCATTGAGCACACTGTACCGTCAAACCGAGAAAGGCCGTGCCAAAAGCCTCTACCCGATCCAGCACATTTTTGTGATGACTCTCTTCTGGCAACGCGGTACCGCGATCGATGATCAAATGCAAACGGTTAAACCCCGAAGCAATCAACTGATCGTCACTTGGGTTGTCGTACAGATCTCCAGCCACCTGATACGTGACGAAGTCATCGAAGGGCAGGTTGTCATTAAAGGCGCGGATAAGCCACGATCGGTAAGCAGAAAAGTTGCGATAAAAGTCCTTGTGCATCCCGTTGGTATCTGCCAACCGAACCAGATCGGCCCAATAGCGAGCCATATGTTCGCCGTACGCCTTATCAGCTAACAACCGATCCACCAGGCGTTCGTACGCCCCGGGCGCATCATCACGCAGGTATTGCNGGATCTGCTCGACGGTCGGTGGCAAGCCGGTCAAATCCAGCGTCACGCGGCGCAGCAACGTTCGCCGATCCGCCTCGGCTTGCGGCTGCAGGCCCTCGCTTTCCAAACGGGCTTTCACGTAAGGATCAATGAACCCCGTCTGCCACACAGGATCCTGCACCTTGGGAAGTGGTGATTTATTTGGTGGCACGAACGCCCAAAAGGTCTCGTACTTGGCTCCCNCCAGNATCCACTGACGAAACAACTGCTGCTCTTCGGGCGTCAAGGGCTTCTTGTTCGCATCTTCCGGAGGCATGCGCAGATCCGGATCATCGGTACTGATCCGTTTCCACAATTCACTGGCTGCCAACTGGCCCGGTTGAATCACCGTCGTGCCATCAGCCGTCCGATAGGCCCCATGCGGACCATCCGGTTTGTCCAACCGCAAATCTGCTTGCCGCTGCTTCTCTGCAGGACCATGACAGTGGAAGCAACGATCTGACAAAATCGGCCGAATGTCGCGCATGAAGTCGACCTCCGCTGCGACGAGAAACTCGCCCCACAACCATGCACTACACACCATCACCACGGTGCATATGCGGAATCGTTGACTGTTTCGCTGCATACTGATATCCCCATTCGTCTGCCTCGCCTAGGCGGGGCTGGAAAGCGATGGACGTCCGTCCGAACTGCTATCAAGAGTATAGATCGTCAGGCCNTTTAAATCATGATCCGGGCGGCGGGTGAAGAAACTGGAAACGTAGCCGACCACCCAGCAGGTACCAATGCCGCTGGCGGTGTACAGGTAACCATTGACCTCCGTGAACTTCCACAGGCAAAACATCGTGGCCGCACCGGTGATCGCGCCAATCATCGCGTCCGTGCCATTCGTGCGCCGCGTCAAGGCCCCCAGTACAAACAGGCCACCCAACACCCCCATGAACAAGCCAATCACTTTAATGAACGCATCGAACAATGATTTGATCTCAGGGTTGACGAAGACCAGTCCGAACAACGTTCCCAGCACCCCGATCAACAGGGTCCAAAATCGAGCCGCCTTCAGATACCCCTGCTCGGTGCTGCACACGTTGAACGGTCGCATGAAGTCGGTCACCACAGCAGTGGCCGTGGAATTCATACTGGTCGAGACGGTGGACTGCGCCGCAGCAAAGACACCTGCGACAATCAGGCCAGCCAACCCCACCGGCATCTCGTTGGCAATGAACAGGGGAAAGATCTGGTCTGTCGTGATGGTGGGATCCAGTTTGTCTGGATGCGACTGGTAGAAGGCGAACAGCGCCGTCCCCGTCCCAAAGAACAAGAGTGTGGCGGGGACGGTGAGAATCGCATTGGTCCAGATCGAACGTGCCGCCAAACGCTCATCTGCGGTGGTCATGTAACGCTGCACCACCGCCTGATCCGCGGTGTACGAGGAAACATTCTGCGCGATCGCACCGACCACAATCACCCACAAAGCGATTTGTGTGCTGGTAATATCCCAATGAAAATTGGCCATCGCGAACTTGTCCGCATCGTGGGCAGCAGCCCAGAACCCCTGAACTCCACCGTCAACCTGCGTGACCAACAGACCGAGCGCCAGCAAAGCGCCGCCCAGCAAGACGATCGTTTGAATCGTATCGGTCCAGATCACTGCTTCGATGCCCCCCATCGTGCAATACACGATACTCAGCACCCCCATCAGCAGCACCGACTGCGCTGCGGTCAGCGGCGTCGCCACAGACAAAGCGAGTCCCGTTAGTGACATCACCACGGCCATTCGAAACACATGAAACAGNGTAAAGCTGGCACTACCAAACAACCGGACCGGGCGACTAAAGCGTTTCTCCAGATACTCATAGGCACTCGTGGCGTTAATCCGGCGAAAGAACGGCAACGCAACGTAAACCGCGACGAAGGCCACTACAGGAATCATAAAATTCCCAATGGCATAGACCCAATCTTGTGCAAACGATTTGGAAGGGATGCCGGTGAATGTCAACGAACTCAGCATGGTGGCAAAGATGCTGCAACCGGCGGCCCACCAGGGAATATGCTGACCACCGCGAAAAAAATCATCGGTATTCTTATTNTTTCTCGCAAACCAGACACCGACTCCCACCATGGAGAACAAGTACCCAAACAGCACCACGTAGTTCAACATGCCAAAATTGCGTGCCGGCGACACGGGGGTGACCTGCCANACTTTGGGCGAACGGACGCGAGGTCGTACTTCGCCGCTGGGGATCACAATGGACTGATTCCATTTCACCGCAATCGTCGTGACTTGATTCGCCGGAGTCACCCCCGCACTGGTCCACGTATCGGTGATCGTGTGATACGCCAGCGCCCGTTTAGGAAAGCCGGGATGTTCGTCGCGCAACACATCGCCTTGAAAAAACAATTTCCCGTCCGCACCGCCAAGGACAAAGATGTGACTTTGCCCATGGCCAAGCGCGGTCCCGGCCATGACGCAATGTGGCACATCCTTACGGCGCCGCCACGCGTTGGTTCTGGGTGTGTACTCCCAAACATCTTTCAGAAACTCAACGCTTTTGGCATCGGCATTTGCCTGACGCCGGCCGCTCATTACATAAACGCAATCGTCAAATCCATTGTGTTGACTAACGGTCAAGTTCAAGGACCGAGTCGCGCCCGGCCAGGCAGGCAGCTCTTTCCAGAGAAACGCATCCGGCTGATCTTTTTTTGCGAGATCCAACATCCAAAAATTGGTCATGGCCGTCTGCAGTGATTGGCCACTCTGCCCACCGGCCAGGTAGATTTTTGTCCCTACCAAGGCTGCGGCCCCGAAAGCACAGGGCTGGGGCAACGAGGGATATTCGCTGGTCTCGATCTTGCCAGCGGCGGCGTCCCAAGCCAGCAGGAAGACCCGGTCAAATGTCTCCTGCGCGTCATTGCCGCCGATACAAACAACCCCCTCCGCAGTCGACACCGCGGCCCCATAAGCCATCGGACGCGACAACTTACCGCCGTCTTGCCAAGTGTATTCGTCTCCGGATTTGGTCAGCACATGAATGCGGTCGTGCCAGACCTTGTCGTGATCCCACACCGGCCGGGGAAAATTCGCACCACCGGCAACAATCAGGGCATCGTGATGCACTCCGGCGAAAGGGCCCGCAACGCCTAAGGCATCCGGCAACGCAGGCAGCGCCTCCCACTTCAGCATCTGCGCTTCGTCCGCCCGACTGGCTGCGGACGTGCACCAGCATAAACAGATTCCGGCAACCACCGCCAAGCGTCGGCTACAACTCCAGTACCCAATCATAAACACCTCGTCAGTCCTTCACTTGCAATCGACCAAAGCGAATCGCGGTCCGTTTTCTGTCGGGCTCCTGAGAACTGTCCCAGACAGCGATCCACTCGCCCGGCTGATCCTCAACCAGCGTGGGATAACTATTGCGGTTGTTCTCGTGATAAAAACGTTTCGCCTTGGACCAGTCGCCGCCTGGTCTTTTGATTTTGTACCACAATCCTTCGCGGGCGGCGTTGTCGTTATAAACGTAGATGTGTCGACCGTGGGCATCGACACCGAAAAAACTCTTGGCACGGTAGTTCGGCAGTTCCGACTCTGGCTGGGCAATCGACCAGGTCCGCCCCCCGTCGGTGCTCTGAGACGACCAGGCCAACGGGCGTTCGAGCGGTCGCTCGGTTACCATGTCAGCCGTGCGCATCATGATCTTAAGCCCCTTTCCGCTGTCGGAACGCGCGATTTTGCCCTCATGCAGAAAGAGCGGATTGTCCCGCGGATAGTCAACGTAGTTCCCCATGTTCCAGCGGACCAGCGACGTGCTCTCCAGCACAAACTGACGTCGGTCACCGTGGCGATCGCGTCTGAGTGTATTTCGATGCGCCGGCAGCAAATAGTGCGGGACGCCATCCCGCATCACCGTCTCAATGCCCGACACAATGATCAAAGGCCCTTGATAGCCCAANGACAATTCCACGGGCTGCCAAGAAAGGCCACCATCCACCGTATAGGCCGCAACCAGATCTGCATTTTCGCTGTCGCGATAGTGCAGTGGAGCCCGCATACAGAACAACCAGATCACATCCTGCCCAGGTGGTCGAAACAACACCGCATTATTGTAGGCAAATTGACGTGTCCCATTCCGCAGCCGATGGTCAAACACCATGGTGCGAGGAGACCAGGTCTTGCCGCCATCACGGGAGATTGAACAGACAACATCTCCCATGTCGACTTTACCCGTCAGGTGCAATCCATAACAGCAAACGAAATGCCGATCACTCCATTTGGCAAGGTGCGGTTCCCAGATCCTGTTGTAAATGCTGGTCGGATCTAACCGGTCGATTACCTGTACATGGCTCACATCGCCACGCTCTGCTGCCAATAACGTCGTCAGGAACAAACAGCCGAACACGGAAATCGTAGATCGATAGTTCATAGAATGGTGCAGTATCAGGGTGGTGGTTGATCATCATCGCGGCTAGCAAGCCTGCTGCGGTCGCTGCGGGCAGTCGATTACCGAAGCAAATCGCCGGCTGACGCATTCCCACGATACTTGTCGACGAGGCATGGCATTCCCACTGGGGCTGCAAGGCGTGCGGGCGGTCGATTCCCAAGGCATGGCTAATACAGCTGCTTCAGGCAGAGCTTCGATCTCTCCAAGGCGTGCAAACGGGGCATTGCCCCTGTGCGCGACACCCTATCGTAACCGGTGGCAGGCGGCCCGAACAAGCAACTGGGGAGNCAGCGTGCCCCGTACCATGGACTGCCCGGCTCCTGCTCACTTTCCCGCGTAGCCTGCCCATCCAGGCATCACGCCAGCCTGCCGTACGTTGCCGGATCGGCGGGTGTCCGTTATCGTGGAAACGCTGCCGNACCTCACGACGGCAGGTGGTTCCATGATTGATCCGAAAGTTTGAGGGATAGTTTGATCCGATGACAGAATTGCTAAAAATCACAGGTGAAGTGACCAACTCACGTGAAATCTCCTACGACGATCTCGCTGGCATCAACGCGAGCCATCAGGTCATCGACGTGAGCAAACTGGGCATGAAGCGTGGCGGTGACGCGATCACGCTGGGTGGACTTCTGGAGTTAGTTCAGGTTCAGGAGACGGCACAATACATTGGTCTCCACGCGTCCGCTGACAACTTTCACGCCAGCATCCCACTGGCTCCCATTCGCGACACCGCATTGCTGATCTATCGTCTGCACGATGCTCCCTTAACCGGCAAAAGCGGTGGCCCGTTCCGGTTTTACATCCCCAATCACGCTGCCTGCCATACGGACGAAATTGATGAGTGTGCCAACGTCAAGTTCGTTGACCACATCGAATTTACGGCAGACAAAGGATTCGATAATCGCCCGACAGACGATGCAGCGCACGAAGCCTTGCATCGACACGACAGCCACGACTGAACCCGGCAGACCATCCGCCATCCGCAGTGCTGGGCTCGGAAGGGGCGGGGTTGCAGATTACCCGAGTGCTCCGCAACGGCATTGTCTCAGGGCATGTTGCCAACCAAAAGCAAACGGCAGAACGTCAACATGACGTCCTGCCGTTTAGTCATTGAGCTAATTCTGCGATACGGTCGTATCGGTCGTATCGGTCGTATCGCGATGGTCACAAATTAACGCGGAGCGATGGTGCACAAGATCCGGCGACCATGCTGCTGAGGCGCCGCCTCGAGTTTCCCGAACTCTTCGAGCTCTTGAATGACGCTCTCCATGACCTTGCGGCCTTCTTCGATGTGCGCATTTTCACGACCGCGGAACATGACGGAAATCTGAACCTTGTCCTTATGTTCCAGGAAGCGAATCGCTTGCTTCACCTTGAACTCGATGTCGTGTTCACCCGTCTTGGGTCGCAACCGAATCTCTTTGGTCTTGGTGCGGTGACCGTGTTGATTCTGTTTCTTTTTCTTGTCGTATTTGTACTTGCCGAAGTCCATGATACGACAAACGGGAGGACGCTCATTGGGAGCTACCTCAACCAGATCAAGGCCTGCTTCTCGAGCCTTGGAAAGTGCGTCGTCTCGTTCAATAATTCCTAGCGGTGTGCCGTCGTCGCTGATGACGCGGAGCGGCGAGATACGGATCTGGTCGTTGATCCGAGTTGACTGATTACGTTCGATTGTTGCTGCCTTTCGTGTAGTCGTCGTGTGGTACAAAACTGGCCGGCACGCCACAGAGGTACCGCCAGATGCATCGGGAAATGTAGCATAAAACTGACGACTGGGAAAACGGGAATCAAGCCCCGAAGTCTCTTTTTTCGTCGGTCTGGTGCACCGTTTCTCCTCTGGAAAGTCATGAGGGCCGGCATTCGTTCATTGGAAAAGCCCCCACGGCCAGCCTCTTGCTCCTGGGGACCACCAAAACGCCCGGGTGGGTCCGATTGCCGCGGACACTTTCCAAGTCACGCGATCACCGATAGACTAACCCCGCAGAAAGGCGCGGGAAAACGGATCGGAGACCACTCTGGGGCGTCGATTCCGCGTCGATTCCGCGTCGATTCGCGATCGTTTCGGTGCGTGGCACGCGTCATTTGGACACGGAAACACTATGAAAGTTGCGGTTCTCAAGGAGACGTTTGCGGGTGAATCCCGTGTGGCCCTGATTCCGGCCAACGTCACTCATCTCACCAAAGCCGGGCTGGAAGTGCAGGTCGAGCGTGGTGCGGGCCACGCTGCTGGCTTTGCCGACGCCGAGTACGAAACCAAGGGTGCCACCGTTGTTGATCAGCGTGACTCTCTGTTTGACGCCGATATCTTGCTCCAGGTTCGCGCTCTCGGAGCGAATCTGGAGGCTGGACAAGCCGACGTCGCTGCCATGCGTCAGGGACACATTGTGGTCGGGATGTGCGACCCTCTGGGCGAACCGGCGGCCATTCAAACCCTGGCAAACCAAGGTGTCTCGCTGTGCGCGTTGGAAATGATTCCCCGCATCACCCGCGCCCAGAGCATGGATATCCTATCGTCCATGGCAACCATTGCAGGCTACCGCGCCGTCTTAATGGCCGCGTTGGAATTGCCCAAAATGTTCCCCATGCTGATGACTGCTGCCGGCACTCTGACCGCTGCCCGAGTGTTCGTCATTGGCGGTGGTGTGGCGGGATTACAGGCGATCGCAACCGCACGCCGACTCGGGGGTGTGGTCCAAGCCTATGACGTGCGGCCTGCCGTGCGCGAGCAAGTTGAGAGCCTGGGTGCGAAATTCGTCGAGCTGAATCTGGCCACGGATACCGCCGAAGACAAAGGCGGTTATGCCAAGGCGCTCGGCGAAGAGTTCTACCAGAAACAGCGTGAATTCATGGCGGAAATTGCTGCGGACAGCGATGTGGTCATCTCGACTGCCGCCATCCCCGGCCGACAATCCCCTCTGTTGATCACAGCAGAAGCCGTCCAAGGCATGTCCCCCGGCAGCGTCGTTGTCGACCTGGCCGCCGAACGCGGAGGCAACTGCGAACTCAGCCAACCCGACCAGCGCGTGGTCGAGCATGGAGTTGTGATCCTGGGACCAACCAATCTACCGGCAGAAGTCGCCTTCCATGCCAGCCAAATGTATTCCAATAACGTCACCAAATTCCTCTTGAACATGGTCCACGAGGGGAATGTCGAACTGAATCTCGAAGACGAAATCGTCCGGGATACGCTGGTCGCGCATGCGGGCGACGTGACCAGCCCGCGGATTCGCGAGTTGCTGGACCTCCCTGAGTTACCCGCCGAGACACCGACCGCGACCGAAACGGGCGACGAAGCTGCTACGGATCAGCCGTCGGAAGGATAATGCCATGAAGCTCTATTTTGCAAAAGTCGTTTTTTGTCTGGCATGTGCCAGCGGACTTTTGGCGGCAGCTTACCTGTCGGCGAAAGACGTCAGTCCCCCTGCCGCGACTGCCACGGACTCCGACGCTGAGACCTCCGTCGCATCGGAAGACACTGTCGCGGACACTTCGGCCCCCACCGAGGAAACAACGGCTGGAGTATCGCTGGCTGGCTGGGCGGCTCTGCTCACGATTTTCGTATTAGCCATTTTTGTTGGCTTTGAAGTGATCACGAAAGTACCACCGACATTACACACGCCGTTGATGTCCGGCTCGAACGCCATCAGCGGAATCACCCTTGCCGGTGCCATCGCGGTGGCTGGCACATATACGGCCGGTAGTCCGACCTTTGGAACCTGGCTGGGAATGGCAGCGGTGGCCCTGGCGACGATCAACGTGGTCGGAGGTTTCCTGGTAACACATCGCATGTTGGCCATGTTCAAGAAAAAGTAACAACGAACTTATGACCGCAGAACAACTACAATTCGTCTTTGCGATCGGCTATCTGGTTGCTGCCGTTCTGTTTATTTTCGGCCTCAAACAAATGGCCCACCCGCGGACTGCGGTCCGTGGCAATTTACTGGGCGCCCTGGGGATGCTACTGGCAGTCGCCATTGCCCTGGTGAGCGATCAGCTGCATTACCCACTGATCATTGTGGGCTTGGTAATCGGCGGCGGCATCGGTGCCGCGTTTGCCTTGAAAGTGCAAATGACCTCCATGCCCCAACTGGTGGCCCTGTTCAACGGATTCGGCGGAGTGGCGTCCGTCTTGGTTGCTGGCGCAGCACTTTCCCTGTCGCCACTCGGTACCCCAGAACTGATCGCCACAGCGCTCACCGGTGTGATCGGTGCGGTCACCTTTTTGGGCAGTGTGATCGCCTTTGGCAAACTGCAGGAATTGAAGCTGTTCCGCAAGCCATTCAGTTTTCCTGGCCAGCAAATCGTCAACGCCGGCTTGGCCTTGGGCCTCGTCGTGCTCACCGTGTTGCTGGTCGCCAACGGAAGCAACACCTCCCTGTATTGGTTGCTCGTCGTCGTCGCTTCGCTGCTGGGGTTCCTACTGGTCAGCCCGATCGGGGGCGCCGACATGCCGGTGGTCATCGCACTCCTGAACTCCTATTCCGGTCTGGCCGCAGCTGCAACCGGTTTCGTGCTGAACAACACGGTCTTGATCATTTCCGGTTCACTCGTCGGTGCTTCCGGAATCATTCTGACGCAGCTGATGTGTAAGGCGATGAATCGCTCGCTGACCAATGTCCTGTTCGGCGTCATGGATGGCGGCGGGAGCAGTGCCGATGCAGATGAGATCTATGCCAACGTGCGCAGCACCTCAGCCGACGATGTGGCGATGATTCTCGACGGTGCGCAACGTGTGGTCGTCGTGCCCGGATATGGGATGGCGGTGGCGCAAGCGCAACATGCCGTGCGCAACATGGCCAAACTCCTCGAAGAACGCGGCACCAATATGGAATATGCCATCCACCCGGTTGCGGGTCGGATGCCGGGACACATGAACGTCCTGCTGGCCGAAGCAGATGTCCCCTACGAACAACTGCTGGAAATGGACCAGATCAACCCGACGCTGGAAACCGTCGATGTGGCGATCGTCATCGGTGCCAACGATGTGGTGAATCCGGTTGCACGCACGGATCCCGACAGCCCAATCGCCGGGATGCCGATCATCGACGTGGACCGCTGTCGGACAGTGATCGTGATCAAACGCAGTCTTTCCCCCGGGTTTGCACAAATCCCCAATCCGTTATTTGCGGCGGACAACGCACTGATGCTGTTCGGCGACGGTCAGCAGGCGGTATTGGACATCACCAATGCCTTAAAAGAAGTCTAGTCTGGCTGCTCCCTGAGCCCGCCTGGCGGCCAGATCCCGGCTGGCAATGATTGTGTTACAATCGAGCGGCAGGAGACTGTGGTGCAACACCTCTTTGCCTTGCAAGCTGCGGGCAGTCGGGCGTTGCGTTGCAACGGAGCACACCGCGCACCGCTGGAGGGATCCACGATGAAGATCCAGGCCTTTGCCGACTACCTGGAACGCAAGTTTGATCAGCAGATTGCGTCGCACACGGTCCTCGAACCGACCGAGGGTGAATTCCTCGACATCCCAGCCACCTTGCACCCGGCGCTTACCGAAGCACTTCAAAGCTCGGGATTGCAACGCCTGTACTCGCATCAGGGCGAAGCCTTCGAGTCCATTCGCCAGAACGAAGATACGTTGTTGGTATCGCGAACTGCGAGTGGCAAGACGCTCTCATTTCTCCTGCCAATCCTCCACGAGTATCTGGAGGCAGACGCGCCTTTCGGCGTCCTGCTACTGTATCCCACCAAAGCCCTTTCACGAGACCAGGAAGGGACGCTAGGCCGACTGCTCGAAGCCGCTGGCGCCGACTTGCGTCTGGGAACGTTTGACGGTGACACCCCTCGCGAAGAGCGCACCCGCATTCAGTCGCAAGCCGACTTCATGATTACCAATCCGGACATGCTGCATTCCGGTATCCTGCCCAACCACCATCGCCGCTGGCGGACATTTTTATCACGCCTGCGTTACATCGTGGTCGACGAAGTCCACACCTATCGCGGCGCGTTTGGTTCGCATGTCGCCAATGTCTTGCGTCGGCTCGTACGAGTCTGCGAAATGCACGGCAGTCGACCGACCTTTGTCTGCTCTTCCGCGACGATTGGCAATCCGGACGAGCATGTGCAGCAACTGTTTCAGCGCAAATTTCACGTGATCACCAAAGATGGTGCACCACGACCCCAACGTGACCTGTATCTGATCAATCCTCCGGTCGCCCAAAGCCATGGACATGCGATCTATCGCAAAGGTCCAGGTTCGGTGACGATTCCACTGATCCGCGAAGCGACCAAGCTGGGCATCCGCACCATCTGTTTTTGCCGCGCACGCCAGCAGGTGGAACGGTTATGGCGGTCGGTTACGGACGGTCACCCTGAGATCCAATCCAAAGTCAAACCGTATCGCGGCGGTCTGCTGCCCAATGAACGCCGTCAGTTGGAACGCGATCTTGCAACCGGCCGCGTGACCACCATCATCAGCACCAACGCCCTGGAATTAGGCATCGACATCGGCGACCTGGACCTGTGTTTACTCAGCGGTCACCCTGGATCCATGGCAAGTTTCTGGCAACAAGCCGGCCGCGTTGGACGCCGCGGATCGCGGGCGATCATCATCTACGCCGCACGGGACACGCCGATCGATCAATACTTTGTGAACCATCCGGAATTTGTCACCTCTGCCCCGATCGAACGCGCTTGGCTGAATGCTGACAACCCGTACATTCTGCTGCAACATCTCCCCTGTGCCGCCCATGAACACCCACTGCGCGAAGACGAACCGGCGTTCCATGAACCGGCTTATCCAGCAGCGGTCGATGTCTTGCGTGAAGACGGGAGTCTGGTCGAGTACCACGGCAACTACCGCTACGCGTTGCGGGACTATCCGGCCCGCGGAGTCAACCTGCGAGGCATGACAGACTACAACATTGAAATCTACTGCGGCAGCGAAGTGATTGGTGAACTGGACCCGATCGGCGCGCGGGGCACGCTCTACAAAGATGCGATCTACCAACACTTGGGCAAACGTTACATGTCGATGGAACTCGACCTGGAGAAGAAACTCTGTCGCGTGGATCCGGTCGATGTGGACTACTACACCGAAGCCGTTTGGGAGAGCCGGATCACACTGACCGATTCACTGGACAAGGACACCTTACACGGTGCCGATTTGGAATTCGGTTACGTCAACGTCAATCGACAACCCAAACTCTACAAAAAGATTCGCGAGCGTTCATTGGAAAACATCGGCTACGGGCCGATCACTCTGGAGCCTTTCATTTACGACACCACCGGCTTCAGCTTGCATCCCCCCGCCGCCTGGCGACAAGCAGTCGAAGCCCTGGACAAACGGCATACTGGTGCCGCACTCTACGGCCTGAGTTACATTCTTCGCCGCACCGCCCCCAGCTTATGCCTGGGAGACACCCAGGACATTGAGACCGATGTCTCTCTGACCAAACTCGACAACGGCGATTGGGAAAGTGCGTTGTATCTGTACGACACCATTGAAGGGGGTGTGGGCTTCGCCGAAAAGATATTTGAGATCTTTTCCGAAGCACTCCGCCTCTGCGAAACGATCATCAACAACTGTGAATGCGCCGCCGGTTGCCCTTCCTGTGTGACCGCCATGCCGCCGGGCGTCGGTGACGAAGACCTGGAAAGGCTCCTGGTAGAATCCGACGCCAGCCTCCAATGCACGCGTAGTCTCCTGGCGGCGCTCTGCCGAGGTGAGGTGCTCCTCCCGGAAGTCACGTTCCACGAACTCGCGCAACAGGACGGCATCGTCCCTCCCGAAGCGGACGCGGACATGGAACGCTTGAAAGAACGTTTGGGGAAAGCGGGACAAATTCTGCAGAAGAAACGCGCCCGCATTCACTAACATGACGGTCGTTGACGTCACATCCTTGCCATCCTGGAACGCTGACGTCTGCGTCTTCCACGGCGTTGCCCGCTCATCCGCGAGTCTGGCTTCCCACACCACCCTCATGCCAGCGACGTACCCACCTCGCTCGGCACCCCACGAGGTTACCGCCCGCGGCCACAGCGTTGCACAGACAGCGTCACCGATTTGAGCTAAAATCATTTCTGGATTCTGCGTAAACCTTCCCTCACCTGACTCGTCACGTGCGCCATGTCCCGAATTCCAATTTGCTTCTTGTTGGCAGCAACCTGCTGCCTGTCTCCTGCCGTCGTCTGGTCACAAGGGTCCGCAGCAGACTATCAACGTGCCGACCAGTTCTCTCGGAAGTATGGCGGATTGGTAACCAACCTCCGCATTGCTCCTCAATGGATTCACGGTGGTCCGGCGTTCTGGTATCGAGCGCAGCGAGGCCCTGATGCCACGCAATTCATGTTGGTGGATCCAGACCAGGCAGAACGACGCGTGGCATTCGACCACGAGCAACTCGCGCAAGCACTCGCTAAGGCAACCAGCAAATCGGTGCGAGCGACCCAGTTGCCGTTCCGGTCCCTCAATTTCCATCGTGACCTCCACGCGATTGCCTTCCAGGCGTTCGGCAAGTCATGGCAATATGATGTGAAATCCAACCAACTGACCGAAGGTGGTGACTTTCGAGCCCCGGGACCAACGGCCGTGTATCTGCCACGCAAACGTCCCTCGCAATCGTCCCAGACAGAAACGCACGTGACGTTTGAAAACGTCACCCAGGCACCTGTCAAACTGCTGTGGATCGACGGCGACGGAAATTCCAGAGAATACACGGTTCTGGATCCGGCCAAGACCTTCACACAACACACTTACGTCGGCCATGTCTGGCAAGCGACCACGATCTCGGGAAAGGNGCTCCACACGATCCAAGCGACTCGGGATGCGACGGTGATCATCGATGGCAAACCACGTGTCACCCAACGCCAGCACAAACCGCGACGCAACTCGCCGAGCGGTGACAAGTCTCCGGACGGTCGCTGGCAGCTCTTCATTCGTGATCACAACGTCGTGGCCCGCGCAGTGGACTCCGGAGAAGAGACCATCCTGAGCAAAAACGGCAATGCCGATGACCCGTATCAGGGGCGATATTACTGGTCTCCTGATTCGCGCCGCGTGGTCGTGATGCAAGAAAAGCGGGGCGAGAAGCATGAAGTGCACTTTGTAGAGTCCTCCCCCAAAGATCAGCTGCAACCTAAATTACACACGTTCCACTACTACAAGCCGGGGGATCGCATCCCGGTCAAACGCCCCCGACTGTTTAGTTTAGAGTCGCTGTCACAAGTCCCCGTTTCGGAGGAGTTGTTTACCAACGCCTGGAGCATTCAGGACCTGCGGTGGGCCGAAGATTCAAGCCGCTTTACCTTCCTGTTCAATCAACGCGGGCATCAAATCCTGAGGGTCGTCGGCATTCGCAGTTCCGGTGAAACGCAGGCCATCGTGGACGAAGTCAGCAAGACGTTTATTGACTACGCCGGCAAACGCTTCTGCCACTATCTGGACGACACGAATGAGCTGCTCTGGATGTCAGAACGAGATGGCTGGAATCACCTGTATCGCTATGACGCCTTGACCGGTGAGGTGAAAAATCAGATCACATCCGGTGCATGGGTGGTACGNGGGGTAGATCGGGTGGACGCAGAAGCGAAGCAGATTTGGTTTCGTGCAGGAGGGATCGATCCGGCACAAGACCCCTATCACGTGCACTTCTGTCGCGTCAATTTTGACGGCAGCGGGTTCGTTCGTTTGACGGCCGGCGACGGCACGCATCAGATCGAATATTCACCTGACGGACGCTATCTGATCGACACCTACTCGCGAGTCGACTTGCCACCGGTCACCGAAATTCGCCGCGTCACGGACGGTTCCGAAGTCTGCCAAGTGGAGCAGGCGAATTGGCAAGCGTTACTGGACGCAGGCTGGCCNACACCGGAACGCTTTCAGGCTAAGGGGCGCGACGGCAAGACCGACATTTATGGTGTCATCTTTCGCCCCAGCACCTTCAACAAGGAGGCGAGTTACCCGGTGGTCGAAAAGATTTACGCCGGGCCCCATAGCGCACATGTTCCCAAGCAATTCTCGATCGCTCACGGCGCACAACGCATGGCGGAACTGGGGTTTGTCGTCGTCCAGATCGACGGCATGGGGACATCACACCGCAGCAAGGCGTTTCACGATGTGTGCTGGAAAAACCTCGTTGACGCCGGCTTACCTGACCGCATCGCTTGGCTCAAATCCGCCGGCGGTAAATACCCTCAGATGGATTTGGACCGCGTGGGCATCTATGGTGGCTCCGCCGGAGGACAAAACGCGTTGGCCGCCCTGCTGACTCACGGAGATTTCTACAAAGTCGCAGTGGCCGATTGCGGCTGCCACGACAACCGCATGGACAAGATATGGTGGAACGAACTCTGGATGGGTTGGCCGATCGGACCGCACTACGCCGAGAATTCGAATGTCACACTGGCCCCTAACTTGACAGGCAAGTTGATGCTGATTGTCGGCGAACTCGATCGCAATGTGGACCCTGCCTCTACCATGCAAGTCGCCAACGCATTGATCAAAGCGGATAAAGACTTCGATCTGATCGTGATCCCTGGAGCCGGACATGGTGCTGCGGGAACTGCCTATGGTCGGCGTCGACAGCGCGACTTCTTTGTCAAACACCTGCTCGGAGTCGTTCCGCGTCACGAACCGGCCCCCTAGAGGTCTCTGAAAGCAACCTTTCGTTCAACCTGTCTGCCTGACACTTACCCCGACTCAAACCAGCGACATGCGACGCACGTCCCGGAGACGATGGCTTTTCCGATTCCTCGCGATCGGCATCGGTTTGGCAGTTGGCCTGACCTGTCTGGAAATCTTTCTGAATTATTACCCGCCAGTGGCACTCCGCATCCGCGGCAGCCGCATCTCTCTGCCCACCAACAGCCAAACGGTGATTACCAACGATCAAATCGCTGGGATCGACCCCGAGATTACCCAGACCCGTAACGCACTTGGGTTCCGTGGCCCGGACCCTCCGGATGATTTTCCTTCGCACTTGACCATCGTTGCTGTTGGCGGGAGCACAACCGAGTGCTTTTACCTGTCGGATGACAAGACATGGCCAACGCAACTCGCAGCCGAACTCGCAACGGAGTTTCCGAAACTGTGGGTCAACAACGCCGGATTAGATGGGCATTCCACCTACGGGCACCTGCACCTCATGCAGCAGTACCTGACAACGTTACAGCCCGATGTGGCCCTGTTTCTGGTTGGACTGAATGATGTAGGGAGGTCCGCACCGCGTACGTATGACGATCTTCGGCGAGATTCCGGATTTTTGAAACGCGCCTATCTCCATTGTGTGGACTTTAGCGCCACCCTGGCACTCATCGAGAATTATCGCCGCCATCGCAAAGCGACCAACCTGGGGATCGTTCATACGAACGTTGACCACGAGCAATTGAAGCTATCTGCTCAGGATCCGCAACAGGTTTCCGACCAACAACGCAGTCACATCCTGGAAAACCACCGCGCTGAGCATCTCGAACCTTACCGCCAGCGACTCCGTGACTTGATTGCACTGGCTCGCACGCATGACATCGAACCGATCCTGGTGACACAACCTGCGCTTTACGGCACGGGCGTCGACCCTGAAACCCAGGTGGACCTGAGTCAGGTGCGGGTGGGTGACGTCAACGGCGCTGTGCAGTGGGAGATTTTGGAGTTGTATAACGACGTGACTCGTGAAGTAGCGGGCGAACAGGACGTATTTCTGATCGATCTCGCTGCGCAGCTACCGAAGAACTCGGCGTTTTACTACGACTATCACCATTTCACCAATCGTGGAGCGGAGGAGGTCGCCAAACGGGTGGCGACGGAGCTACGCACATTTTTGCACGACCGCTTCTCGCCACAGCATCGGCCGCGCACGGAGACGGCCCAGTAAGCTCCAAGGATTGCTCTGCGCTGCGGTCGGTGCGACAATCTCTCACAAGGTTGCAGCCAGCCCCCCTGGCATCAACACCATGGACTATCCCAATCCTAAACAGGTCTTTTCCATGCGGCACTACGTCATCCCATGCTCCCTCTTCGGTTGTCTGTTGCTCTTCACCGGTACAGCGTGGGCAGACCATCAGGCAGCCGTCGAATCGTTACTGTCGTTCCCGTTACTGGACCCTCAAACGGTTCAGTCGGAAGTGGAAACGTTCTGCGAAAAACGCGTTCCCCTCATGCCGCCTCGCATGGAACGGGATGCCTGGAAAGCACAAACGTCTGCCTGGCGCAAGCAACTGTTTCAACGCTGCATCTTTCGCGGGCAGGCCAACCGCTGGCGAACCTTGCCCGCAGCGGTTGTCTGGTCGGACGAACTGGCAGGAGGCCCCGGATATCGCATCAAGAAGCTACGGTACCAGGTACTCCCGGGGATGTGGGTCCCAGCACTGCTTTATGAACCCACCAAGTTATCCGGTCGAGTCCCGGTATTCATGAATGTCAACGGACACGATCGAGAACACGGCAAAGCGAATCCACACAAACAACTGCGGTGCATCAACCAAGCCAAACGTGGCATGCTGGTGCTGAATGTCGAATGGCTTGGCATGGGGCAACTCCATGCGCCTGGCATGGGCCACTATCAGATGAATCAGTTGGATCTATGCGGGACCAGCGGTATCGCCCCCTTTTATCTGACCATGGAACGTGGACTGGACATCCTGCTAAGCCATGAACACGCCGACCCACAGCGTGTTGGCGTTGCCGGATTATCTGGCGGTGGTTGGCAAACCATCTTCATCAGCGCACTGGACCAACGTGTCACGCTGGCCAACCCGGTGGCCGGGTACTCGAGTTTTATCACTCGTATTCATCACCACTCGGACCTGGGTGATTCCGAGCAGACCCCCTGTGACATGGCTACGGTAGCTGACTACACCCACCTCACCGCGATGCTGGCTCCCCGTCCAACGTTGCTGACATTTAATGTTGCTGACCAATGCTGCTTTGCGTCCGGCCACGCCTTGCAACCATTAGTCGATGCAGCTTCCCCTGCATTTCGTCTCTATGGTCAGCCCGCGTCTTTGGCAACCCACGTCAATCATCTTCCTGGTACACATAACTACGAGCAGGACAATCGAGAAGCGCTGTATCGGATGATCGGCCAGCATTTCTACACCGGAGACACAGACTACGATCCGCGCGAGATCGTCAGTAAAAAAGAACTCAAGACCAAACAGGATCTGACCGTCCCTCTACCTCCGGATAACGCCACATTCCAGACGGTCGCCACGCGTCTGGCGGTCGAGTTGCCACGAGACAGATTACCGGCCAAAGCATCTCGCGACTGGATTACAACAGCGCGTTCGAAACTGAAAGCGCTCGTCAAATACCATCCCTATGAGGCGCAAGCCCAGGTATTGCCCCCCATCCAAATCGGCCCTGTGACCGGCAAGCTATGGAAATTCCAGCTGCAATCCACCTGGACCGTTCCTGCAATCGAATTGACTTTTGCAGGCAAAAAGCCACAAAAAACGTCCGTGGTGGTGGCCGAAAAAGGCAGACAGACAACCAGTAAAACGGTGCTGAAGTTACTGGACCAGGGGCACCGAGTCATCGCCGTCGACCCGTTCTATATCGGTGAGTCGCAAATACCCCAACGCGACTTTTTGTTTGCCCTGCTGGTAGGTGCTGTCGGAGAAAGGCCGGTGGGTATTCAAGCCAGTCAACTGGCCGCCATCACTCGCTGGTGCCACGCACGGTATCCGGGTGAAGCGATCGAGATCATCGCTCATGGAGAGCGACTGTGTCTGTCGGCGCTGATCGCCGCTGGATTGGAAGAGCAGGTCAGCCGACTGGAATTACACGGTTGCCTGTCGTCGCTCAAGCAAGTGATGGCCAAGCACTACGGAGTGAATCAAGCCCCGGAATTGTTCTGCTTTGGGCTTCTTGAAGCGTTCGACATCCGCGAACTTGCCGCCATCGTGGCTCCTCGCGAAGTCCGCTTCGCGGATGCTGATGCAGCCATGCAAGCGACAGCCGAACCGTTGCGCGCCTGGTATCGCGACCTCGGAAAGGACTTTTCTCCACTTCCGTAACCGCCCAGGCGTTCCGACATTCGGCGATGCAAATCCTACTGACCGACGCGTGGATAAGAGACTTGTCTCTTTTCCGTCTTGCGAGGAACGCCGACGTTCTGTTCGGCATGGGTCATGCTTTGTGATGCGGCGACCTGACCTTGGTCATTCCAAACGGTCCATTCACCGAACTTGGATCCGGCTAGATACTCGCCTTCCTCGTGTCGCTGCCCGTTGACATGCCAACGAGTCCAGAGTCCCTCACGCAGCCCGGTCTCGTATTCACCAACCAATTGGCGCTGTCCGTTCTCGTGCCACCAGGCGTGCTTACCGACAGCCTCACCCTGCTCAAAATGCCCAACATACTTGAGCTGTCCATTGCGGTACCACTGTACCCACTTGCCAATTTTCTGGTCTTCACCCGAGGATGTTTCACGATAGATTTCGGCCACACCGTTCCACCAGTCGAAACGGGATTGGAAGACAAAATCGGAACGCAGCAACCAGCCTTCCGTCTCTTTCTGCTTGTTGTCATAGCGTGAAACGACCGGCACTAACTGCTTGCCGTCACGATAGTAATCCTTTCGGATCACACGCCCCTGGCTGTTGTAGAGCAGCGCTTCGCCGTCCGGCTGTCCTTGGACAAAGTTCATTTCGCTTTTCTGTTGCCCATTGGGGTACCAGGCAGCCGTCTTGCCATCGAGCTGGCCGGATTTGAAATCCCACGACGCCACCAGACGTTGCGCAGTATCAAAGACCGTCCAGGTTCCGTTCAACTGACCGTCGATAAAGTCCGCTTGCGAGGTAAACGGACCTTGAAATCCTGCTTCGACGCCCAGGTTCGACATTTCCCGCATCCACTTACCATGCCGCTTGCCGTCCTGATAATCTCCTTGAGCCAGTAATTTTCCCTGGGGACTGTAGGCGGTCCAAGTGCCATGATTGAGATAATTACGCTGAGCGTCCTGTCGTACATACCGCTGGATGCGAACCTTACCGTTTTGATAACGTTCGGTGATCATCTCCACTCCGCCATCACGCAGATCCGTGACACCTTCTCCAGCTTCGGCGTAAGACGGGACAGGCAGCGTATCGGTGAACTTTTTCGGCGCCTGCAAAGTTTTTCGCGAGGGAGATGTTGAGCCGGAGAGCCGAGAGGGAATCGCAGGAACTTCTTCTAGTTCCTCCACCCCAGTCGACTTGGATGGGTTATACGGACCGATCGGCAGCAGTTGCCCGAAAGCGGGTGTAAGACCGGCGCTGAGGGCCCAAGAAAAGACAGCCAGTAGTGTGAAAGCTCCACCGCGTAACATCGTCGTTCTCCACGAGAGGCGGCCTCCATGGCACACCAGTTCTCCGCGCATCCTCGCCCGAAACGATCCGCACCTGACCGTGCAGACAAGATCGTCCCGGTCAGCCTCTCACCATCAACCAAATGATTCACAACCGAACGATCAGCAAAATCGTTCGATTTGCATCCCACCTCAAACTGAGCCCAGGTTGCATGACTCCGGCCGCAGCCCCCCTGAAGGCTGACCGGCAAGCGTTTCGCCCATGTCGGGCACATCCGCCGATCGCCGGTGACATCAAGCGTACCGGATAGGGTCTTCGACCTGATTTTCGCGAAACCCTCGCAGTCGCAGCAAACAGGCATCGCAGTGACCACAGGCAGCACCGGTAGGGTCCGGGTCGTAGCAACTGGTCGTCTGCGAGTAATCGACCCCCAGTGACAGTCCGCGAGCAATCGTCTGTGCCTTGGTCATATCGATCAAGGGTGTGTGTATCTGGAGTGGACGTGGCCCTTCCACTCCCATTTTTGTGGCCAAATTTGCCATCTGGGCAAAGGCCTGAATGAATTCCGGGCGGCAATCCGGGTAGCCACTGTAATCCAGCGCGTTGACGCCTATAAACAAGTCCAAGCAATCGAGAGTCTCGGCCCATGCCAGTGCCAGAGATAAAAACACCGTATTGCGAGCCGGGACATACGTGATGGGAATATCGCTGCCTATCTGATCGGCATCATCGCACTTGGGCACTTCCAATTCCGTCGTCAGCGCCGAGCCTCCAAATTGGGCCAGATTGATATCCACAATGACATGCTGTGCAACTTGACATTCTTTGGCGATCCGAGTTGCCGCCTCCAATTCGAACGCATGACGCTGGCCATAGCGAAAGCTGATTGCATGGCAGCGATACCCCGCGTCCTGTGCAATGGCCAACACGGTCCGGGAATCCAGCCCTCCACTCAACAGCACCACAGCTGATTTTTCCGTAGCCACGATCTCAACCTCTTGTCGACGCTCCACATGCACTTGGCAACACACTCCAGCGAGTCGCCACAACATCTCAGCACGGATCGCCTGAGATGGTTGTTGCTGATAGTGTACCGCAGAGGGGCCCAAGGACCAGCGGCCGCTCAACGCCGTCACCCCAAAACAGATCGCCGCATTGCAAGCGGGTTACCGACGACTTTTGCTGCGACCTCTGCTGCTTGCCCAAGCGGGACAGCGAGAAACGTTCGGGGAGCCTGGGCTACACCCCACCGGGGCACGCACACCTTGGCATCTACAGCAGTAATTCCGTAATCGGCGTTCCCTCGCTGATGGCCATGGGACGTCCAATCGGTGTATCGAGCATCCGTTCAGAATCGACCCCGAACGCTTTGAGGATCGTCGCATGCACATCTTGAATGTTGCGTGGCTGCTTCACATCTTGCAACGGGTTCCCTTCATCCAATTTGGGATCCGCAGCGGTTTCCCCATAGACGACGCCCGGCCGGATGCCACCTCCGGAAAGCGCCACAGTGAACCCATGCGGCCAATGGTCACGTCCCTCGGCAAGATTGATCCGTGGGGTTCGTCCGAATTCTCCCGCCCAAACAACCATGGTGGAATCCAGCAAATCACGGGCTTTCAGGTCACGGAGCAGTGCTGCGTAAGCAGGATCGAGCGTGGCCACCCAACCGGCCTGCAGTTCGTGATTGTTAATATGCGAGTCCCACCCATTCAACGTCACTTCCACACACCGCACGCCGGCTTCAATGAGCCCCCGCGCCGCCAGGCAGCCGCGTCCGAAAGCAGAGTCACCGTAAGCGTCTCGTTCTGCCTGAGAATAATGGCTGACGTCAAAGGCCTTGAGTTGAGCAGAGGACATCATCGTACGCGCTGCTCTCATCGAGACCCGGTGAAGTGTTTTTTGCGCATCCGCGTTGCGCAGTCGCCCTCGCGCAAACTCGGCCTCCACGACATTGAACAGGTCCGTCAAACGTCGTTGAAAGCGTTTCTCACCGACACTTGCCTTGACATCTGGGATCGGATTTTGAGGATCCCCAATTTTGAACGCATCATACTGGTCACCAAGATATCCACCTCGTCCTGGAAACTGGCCCGACGAGATGGTCACATGGGTCGGGATCTTCGCACCGCCTTGAAACTGATGGCACAGGACGGCACCAATCGACGGGTGCACTAACGTCGGATCAGGACGAAAACCTGTTTTCGTGTTGTACGTCGCACGTTCGTGATCTCCCTCTTTGCTGGTCACCGATCGCACCAGAGAAATCTGATCCATCACGTCGGCAACCTGCTCTAACCCGGAGGCGATTTCCACGCCTGGGTTCGCAGTCGCAATCGCTTGCGTCTCACCACCGATCGGAGAACCTGGGTGCGGATCAAACGTCTCCAGTTGGCTGGGTCCCCCCTGCATCCACAACAGGATCAGACTCTTGGGACGTTCCCCGCGCGGCGCCTGCTCGGCATCACGCGCCAACACGCGCGACAACCCACTCAACCAGCTTGCCGCACCACAGCCAGCGGTCTGCAACAGAGTACGTCGCGAAACACGGTTCGCCGACCGACATGCGTATTCGAATGTTTGACCTGTCATGTCCCGGTTGCCTGTCAATGATTCCAAGAGAATTCGGTACTATTGAATAAAATCCAGAAGATATCTTCCATCACGCGAGCACGCTCGTCTCCCGTTTTCCCAGCAAGTCGTTTCACAAAGCAATCCAGTTCTGTTGAACTTGGCTTGCGGGTCAAGGCGGTCAGATAGACGGTTTCCACTGCTTTCTCGTCGGTTGCAGCACCGCTGGCAATTTTAGCCGAGGCGTTAAAGATTTCGGCTTTCGTCCGCTCGCGAATCAGCTTGCCGTTCATCATCAACAAGCGTTGCGTGACTGTTCCGGATCGGTCATCCCATTCGTTTTCTCCCAGATCCCCATAGCGATCCACGAACTCTCCTTCCTCCTGATAACGTGTCAACTGGGAAAGGATGTGCGAGTTGGCGTCGATCGTACGTAGCGAAGATCCCTGAATCACCGCACCGGCGACCTGCTCGGGGCGAAGTCGGCTCAAAGGAAAGACCGCCCAGTTCGCTTCGTGTTGTGGCAACACTTCGAAATCTGCTCGGCTATCCGTGCGAAAGGCATGGGTCGCAGCAATGACGCGAATCAATCGGTGCAGATCAAAGCCATGTGCCACAAAATCCTCGGCCAGCGTCTCCAAGCCGGGCGGAAACTTGACCCGAGATAGCTCCACTGCATCAGGATCCGTGAACAGCGGAATATCGTCCACAGGAGCCAGCAAGGGCCGACTGGTCATGACCGCCCAGATGCGGTTCACGATGGCGCGCGCAAATGGTTTATTCTTTTTATGTGTTACCCAAACAGCAAGTTGCTCGCGCAGACTGCCCTCCGTGGGACGCAACTCTGGCATGAATGGAACCATCGGCAGCACTTCGACTTCCTCGTCGGAATCCAAATATTGGTAACGATACTGCTGCTCTGTGTTGTCCTGAATACCGGCCAGTGACAAGTTTGCCTGACCGTAGAAAGCTGCTAATTGATGGAAGTCGGCTTGCTTGCCTTCCCGAGGTTCCGCAAGGCTACCGAACTGAATCATGCCCATTTGATCGTCGTGACACTGCAAACAGTCGATCCGCATTCCGAGAAAGGCGCGGGTCGTTCGGCCGGCCAGACTGATCGGATTGGGCTGACCTTCTTCACCGTCATCCACCGTCGCTGTCAAAAAATTAACGGCCGGGTCCGACGTCATGATGCCGCGGTCGCTAATCATTGTCCGCACGAGTTGATCGTAGGCCACGTTGTCGGCAATCTGATCACTCAACCAGATAATGTAGCGCCGACGACGGAGCAGAAGAAACTGGCCGTCCTCCGTTCCGACAAAGGCACGCCCTAAACGCTCGGCCAGAAAATCTGCATAGCGACGATCTTCAAGCAAACGCGCGACCCACCAGTCAATTTGTTGCTCGGCGGGTACCTCGTCCAGGCGACGAAGTTCCTCCAGCGACGGAATGGTTCCAGTCAGCCCCAAGGACAGGCGACGGATGATGGTAGACGTATCGGCCTGACCTGCATGCTGCAAACCCTGGGCGCGCCAATGTTGCTCGAACTCATCATTCAACTGCTGAACCACACGAGTGAATTCCGGCGAGCGGCGAGCAAACTCAGGAAACGCTTCCGGATCTTCAATCTTTCTGCTACTCAACAGATTGGCAGCCACAGCCGCCAAACCGAGCAAGCAGAGTAACAAGAAGACGATATTCCGCGCCCACATGGTGAGCCTCCTTGGATCGACACAACATCGCGTCTGGCCCGCAGTCATCGCGGACGCATCCAGCAACCTTAACGGTCAATGACTGACATAGCGGTCAATGACTGACAATTGATTTTATGAAACGTTCTGCAATTCTGCAGAGTATTGACCTTCGACAAATCATACTCGTGTGCTCCGTCCATTGTTTCGGATTTGTCGACAGATCGCCAGTTCCTGGTGACCTGAGGCAAACGACTCGATATCCTGAGCAATATTTCTTTTGTTTACCCGCGTGTCCCTTACCCGCGTATCCCGCATTGTGGGGTGAGGATATTCCACCTGCGACCTCGAAATGATGCCTAACGAACCTCAACCATCCGCAGCCTCAGGTATGCTCCTGAACAACACAACGCCCCCGGAAGAGATCCCAGCGGTAGGTGCTGTGGCAGTGGAAGCAATCGTTGCCGAGTTGGTCGAGGAAGAAAAACCGGGGTGGCTTGGCTGGGCGTTCACCACACTGGGGTCGATCATCGAGTGGTGTTTTGGTTGCACCGCGCTCTTTTTCGGACTGGCTGCGCTTTCCACGCTCCCCGTCCTGCAGTTGTTGAGCCTGGGTTACTTGCTAGAAGCCAGCGGTCGAATCTCGCGGACCGGACGCCTGCGAGACGGATTTGTGGGAGTCCGTAAAGCAGCGCGTATCGGCAGCCTGGTCGCCGGCACCTGGCTCTGCTTGCTACCGTTACGCCTCGTTGCAGACGCTTGGTACTCGGCCTACCTCATCGACCCGACGAGCGAGATCACACGGAATCGTCGCATCTTACTGGTCATTTTTACCGTGCTGATCCTGGGACACATCGTGTGGGCCTGGTGTCGGGGTGGCAAATTCCGACACTTCCTCTGGCCGGCCCCCCTACGGTTCTTAAAGCAAGTTCGTCGGGGCGTGCGTTATTCGGCAACGCGTGATGCGGTCTGGGATTACCTCGTCTCGCTCCGACTCCCCTATTTCTTTTGGCTGGGGCTGCGCGGATTTGCCGGCGCCATCGTGTGGCTGTTCGTGCCGATCATGCTCTACATCGGCGCCACGGAACTGCCACCCATCTTAGGCATCCCGGCAGGCTTACTGGGAGGCGTCTCATTGATCGGAGTGATGATTCCCCTGCCGTTTCTGCAAGCACAATTCGCAGCGGAACGGAAATTNACCACCATCTTCGATTTCGTCACGATCCTCAAGCTATTTGCTCGAGCGCCGTTAGCGTTTGCCTTGGCGCTGCTGGTGACTCTGGCCTTCGCCCTGCCGCTCTATCTGCTGAAGGTTGAGATCCTCCAACGCGAAGTGATGATCTTACCCAGCTTGGTTTTTGTGGCGTTCATTTTTCCGGCGCGCTTGCTTACCGGTTGGGCTCTGGGATTAGCTCGCAAACGCAGGCAACAGCCATTGACCGCCTGGCGGATGATCTGTTCCGCATTCGCTTTCAGTTTCGCGATACCGATCACCACATTCTTCGTTTTCATTCTCTTCTTCACCCGTTATACGTCATGGCACGGTGTATGGAGCCTGTTCGAGCAACATGCGTTGTTAGTCCCGGTGCCATTTCTAGGCCTCTGATTCCGCAGGCCTCTGATTCCGCAGGCCTCTGATTCCGCAGGCCTCTGATTCCGCCAGGCCTCTGATTCCGCCAGGCCTCTGATTCCGCCAGGCCTCTGATTCCGCCAGGCATGCAGGGAAACCACCTGAGCGTCTGAACTACCCCTGAGCCAGCGCAGCATGGTATACTGTTATTCTGTGGTGCCACGTCAAAGAAATGGTGAAGTCATGTTTGATATTGGACGCTTTAAAGCGAAAACTTGCGGCGGTCTCACACGTCGATCGTTCCTGAAGGTCGGGGCATCCGTACCAGTCGGATTGGGCGTCGCCGATGCACTTCAAGCAGCTCAAACGAATGGTCAGGCAAAAGCCAAGAGTGTGATTTTGCTCTGGCTGTGGGGTGCCCCCAGTCACTTGGATATGTTCGACCCCAAGCCCAAGGCGCCCCTGGAATATCGAGGACCATTTGCCCCCATCGCCACGCGCAACCCGGGTGTGCAATTCAGCGAATTACTGCCCAAATTGGCAGCTCGCAGCGACCAATTCTCCGTCGTCCGTTCCATGGTCAATAGCAATGGTGGCCATCCGGGCGCAGGCACGGTCGGATTGACTGGTTATGAAGAACGCCCGCGACCGGTCAAACCCAACTTCGGTTCGATTGTCGCCAAAGAGCGTGGCGGCCCTCCAGGGCTCCCTGCTTTCTTTTACATCGGCCGCGGGATCCCTCGCGATCTCCCCCGTCGTATCGAGGGTTACGGAGGCGGAACACTTGGCGCTGCCTACGATCCGTTCCTGGTTCAGTGCCTTGCCGATGGCAAAATCAACATTCCCTCCCTGCAACTGCTCGACGGCATCTCGCCAGACCGCATTACGGATCGCAGTTCGCTCTTGACCGATCTGGATGAATCCCGACGACTACTCGATTCTCTGGGCATCGAGAACTGGCGACGGGCTCGGCAAACCGCGTTTGGCATGTTGACGAACAAAGACGCACTCGAAGCGTTTGACTTGACCCAAGAGGATGCGGCGACACGGGATCGTTACGGATACACGACCTTTGGGCAAAGCTGTCTCCTCGCTCGTCGTCTGGCGGAAGCCGAGGTGCCCTACATTCAAGTCAACTGGAGTGAATACGTCGAATCGATTACACCGGCAGCTGATTTCGGTTGGGATACCCACATCTACAACTTCGAGTTACTCCAGGACCGGCATTGTCCGATCTTTGATCGCGCCATGGCCATGCTGCTGGACGATCTGAAAGCGCGTGGCATGCTCGAATCCACGCTCGTCGTGGCGATGGGAGAATTCGGCCGCACACCACGAATCAACAACCGCGCCGCCAGGGACCATTGGCCCCGTTGCTATTTTTCCGTGTGGGCTGGCGGCGGCGTCCAACCAGGACGGGTCATCGGCCAAAGTGACAAGCACGGCGAAGATCCGATTACCGACAAGATCACACCCCTGATGGCAGGTACCACGATCGCTGACCTGGCTGGCGTCGGTGTGCAACAACGCGCCGAAATGGAAGTACTTGACGGAGGCAGTGTCATCCATGAGTTGCTTTAAAGTTCTCTACTCAATCGTCGTGCTCGCCTGGGGAGTGCTGGCCTGCCACCTGCAGGCTGATGAATTGCTCCGCTTGACGCAGGATGGTCGCTTGAAACGTGACCCCATCTACGTCGACCAGGGTAACGCCATCATTTACGGCGTGGATGAGACGACCGACCGTATTCGTCTGATGCGCATGGAGCTCAAGACGGGTAACGTCACTCCGTTCCATGCGGAAGCGTCGCGATCAGAATTAGAAATTGCGTTCTCTCCCGACGGTCGCTATTACGCTGTCGTCGAAAACACGGGCAACTTGACTCTCAAACTAGTCATCCGCGACACCCAGGAGGGGCGCACTGCGGAAATCAAATGCCAAGGCAGAGGCGGTTTTCGCAGTCCTGTGTTCTCGCCCGACGGCACGCGCGTGGTCTATTCACACCCTGAAAAAGGGTCCCAGCAGTTGTTTTCCGTCAACGTCGAGGGACAAGATCGCCAGACACTGACAGAAAGTCGTGGGATCGACAACTGGCCCTCGTTTTCTCCCGACGGCAAAACGATCGTGTTTGCCTCCAGTCGCGACGGAAATTTTGAAATCTATGCCAAACACGCCGATCAAAAAACGCCCGTCCGCCTGACCGACTCGCCGACTCAAGACATCCGTCCCGTCCTTTCACCAGACGGTCAACAGATTGCCTTTACCAGTACCCGCAATGGCAACCACGAAATCTACGTGATGAAATTGGACGGCACCGACGTTCGCCAGGTAACCAACCATCCGGAACGCGACGACTATCCCAGTTGGCACCCACAGGGAAACCAACTCCTGTTTGTTTCGGAAAGAGGGGGAAGATTCGACCTCTATGCCTGCGATCTGGCAACGCTTGCAAAGTAGACCTTGTGCCTGAACCAACCACTGGGATTATCATTGTCGACCACGGCTCGCGACGGGCGGAGAGCAACCGTATGCTGTTGCATGTCGTCGACAATTTCCGCCAAGCCTCTCCGTATACCATTGTCGAACCCGCGCACATGGAACTGGCCGAACCGACCATCAACCAGGCCTTCGAGCGGTGCGTCGCACAAGGGGCTGAAGTGGTGATCATTCACCCCTACTTCCTGCTACCCGGGAGACACTGGCAACAAGACATCCCGCGACTGGCCAACGAAGCCGCGAAACGCCACTCCGGCATCCGCTATTTGGTGACCGCCCCGCTTGGTGCCCACCTGCTCATGTCACAAATCATTCAGGCACGCATTGAGCAGTGTACGGAACGAGCCAACCAGCAAGGCGAACCGTGTGACGTCTGCCAAGGCCTCGCGCCGTGCGAATTTCAGCAGCCAGAGTAGCGTGCCCCCCACGGTGAACGCGCGAACACTCCGGCCTTCAATTTGCTGCCCTGGCGCCCCTGAAACGATCAGCACCAGCGGTTCCACTCTTACACTCTGGCAAACGCCACTGGAGCCTGAAAGTTCCTAAAGTGCGAGCGGTCCGGGTATTTCTAAATGTACCGATTGTGACGGAAATAATGCATGCGCATGCCCACTCCCGAATCGACGTGGCTTGCAGAAGCGTGGGTTGTACCGGCTTTACCAGATGTCCCAATCGCATCAGGCAACTGTCCATTCAAACCGTGACAATCCGCGATATCAGCTCCGCAGCCAGCAGCCTGCCTACCGATACAGCCAGAAGAAGTCTCTTTTGAGCCATAACCATTTTGACTAAATCGCGAGGCATTTTCAGAGTGAGATAAGATGATCGTGAAAAACATCAAGATGCGGATGTAGCTCTTGCTTTGCTTGAGCCTCCTTGCAGGAGTGTCTCAAGCAAATGGGCAGGGGATACCCCAAGCATCCCTGCAGCAAGGATTCCCCGCGCCTTTACCAGCACGGAATTTCCAGCAGCCGTTCGCACCACAGCAAGCCATTTACCCTGCTGCTCATTTGGAACTCGCACCAGCGGGCTACAATGCAAACCAGTCGATTCTGGACCGTATGCAGGCCATGGAAGCTGAGTTGGCAACGCTCAAAGCGGACAAGGAAAAGAAGGCGACGAAGGTATCTTCGCCGTCTAAACCAACTCAAAAGTGGACCGGTCGTATCCACGCCGATTACTGGGGATACCCGAACGAATCGCCAGGCATTGGCTTCTTCGAGCACCCCGATGCCGGAGAACCGAATTTCGGCACCGATCCTGAGGATCGTTTCGCTTTCCGTCGTATCCGACTTGGACTGCAAGGTGACATTTTAGACACCATGCTCTACAAGTCCGAGATTGACTTCAACAATGCTGGGCGTCCAGAGTACAAAGACGTTTACTTTGGTTGGAAAGAATTGCCGTACAATCAAACCCTGCTATTAGGCAATCAGAAACGGCCTCTCGGCTTGGACCACTTGAACAGTAGTCGCTACAACGTCTTCATGGAACGTCCCCTTGTGGTGGAAGCCTTCAATGAAGACGCGCGCCGGATTGGTCTGGCCATGTACGGTTACACGGACAGCGAGCTGTTCCACTGGCGTTATGGTATCTACAGCCTGGAAAACACCTCGACAGATGGTCGTTTCATTGGTGATTCGCTGCAGATGAGCGGCAACTTCCGGCTTTCGTCGAGTCCCTGGTATGACGAGACCTCGGATGGTCGCGGTTATTTCCACTGGGCGGTTGCCGGGATGGTCGCCAAACCAGACGGCGACGCATCCGATGCCGACACCAACAACAACGAAGCACGTTTCCGCACGCGTGGTGAAAATCGTTCTGACCAACGTTGGCTTAACACGAATCGCATCGACAATGCTGACTGGTACGAAATCGCAGCTGTCGAGTCGATTCTGAATATTGGTCCTCTGCAGATCGTGGGTGAGTACCAAGCCAACTGGACGCAGCGAGAGGCGGCTGACACGTTGTTTTTCCACGGTGCCTACGTTTACGTTTCTTACTTCCTCACCGGTGAATACCAACCGTATGATCGCAAACGTGGAATCATCGGTCGCGTCAAACCCTACGAAAACTTCTTCCTCGTCGATCGCTGTCGTGGCGGACGCGGCTGGGGCCTGGGAGCGTTGCAAGTCGCTGCTCGCTACTCCTATCTGGACCTGAGCGATGACGACGTCTTGGGTGGGGTTGGAAACAATGTCACGCTCGGAGTGAACTGGTTCTGGACTGCATATTCGAAAGTGCAGTTCAACTACATCTATGGACAGATCACTGACCATGAAGCGATCGGTGGATACACCGATGGCAACTACCACGTGTATGGTGCCCGCTTCATGGTGGACTTCTAATTCCGTGCCGGCAGGACTCACGCTGGTATCGAAATACCGTACCAGCGCCCCTCCAATCCTATTGATATTCCAACTCGTAAATCACAATCGGAGATACTCATGCAACGTATCGCCCTCTACTGCCTGCTTGCCGGACTGGCATTCAGTCCGCCGCTGGTGTTTGCCGACGGCCACCATGCCTCAAAAAACACCTCTCACTGTAGCTCCTGCAATCACTGCCCTCGTTGCAAAACGAGATGCCGAGCTGAGGTCACGACCGAAGACGTCAAAAAGCACTGTTTTGAAGTCGAGTGCAAAACCATTTGCATCCCCAAAGTGACCTTTCCCTGGCAACTCCACAAATTGCATGGCAAAAACTGCTGCAAAGACGGCGCGGTTTGTCCTCCGCCAGCCAAATGTGCAAAAACTCGCACAGTGCGCGTCCTGGTGAAGTACGAATACACCTGCCCGAAGTGCAAATACACGTGGACACCCTATCGAAATTGCAGTCAGGGGAACTGCAGTGGACGCTCTGACACCGCAACGCAGGTAGAGGCTGACACCACCCCAGTGATCGCTCCTCCACCGCCAGTCCCATCCGAAAGCCAGGCGAATCTACCGTTATTGCCTCCGCTTTCGCGACGTTAACGCGTTGCAGAAGTTTCAGATCGCTACCCCGTGATCCATAGAACGAGCAGGCGTTGTGTCCTCACAACACCTGCTCGTTTTTTTGATGCCCTACCGGTCATCCGGTGCGACTCATGGCCCCCTAGTCCCTGCCTGCTAACTGCCAACGACTCCACCACCACGCTTGCGAATCGCGACCACCGCGGGGCGGGGGGGCATTTCGGCAGAGAAATCGGGCCAGCGGGTCGTTGGCGTCTGAAAATCAGAACCGCTCTCTTCGCCTGGGTGTTGCACGGAAACAAATAACGTTTCGCAGTCGGGCGAGATACACACGCCACTCACTTCGCTTCCCCGAGGCCCACGAAAGAACAGTTTGGGCAACGCCCGGCCATTGCCTGACGTATCGCAAGCGTAGATGCCGTCTCCAAATCCGGTGGATTCCTGATCGCTATCCGTGGTCAACCACAAGCGTCCCTGAGCGTCGAACGTGCAATTATCAGGACTTGAAAACCAGCCGTGCTGTGACGTTTGCGGATGATACTTCGCATTGTCCCGTGCCTCCAAAGGATCTCCCGCCCGCAAAAACACTTCCCATCGAAATGTGTCTGCGGCATGGTCGGCACCCGTTGCTTGCGCCGGAGGAATCATCTCGAGAACATGACCGTGTTCATTACCCGCTCGAGGGTTCGCCTTGTTTGTCTGATCTTCGGAGCGTTGNTCGTTGTTGGTGAGAATCACAAAGACATGGTCGTTAGTGGGTGAAGGCTCAATGTCTTCCGGACGATCCATCGGCGTTGCGCCCACCAAGTCGGCAGCGCGGCGGGTCTCGATCAAGACGTCCGCTTGACTATGAAAATCATTCTCGGGGGACAAAGGCCCTTCGCCAAAAATGAGTGGTAGCCACGTGACGGTGCCATCTTCATCAAAGCGGGCAGCCGACAGCACACCCTCGTCAAGCAGATGACGATTCGCTTGCTTATCCGATTTGTCATAAGCACGGGACGTGACAAATCGATAGACATAGTCAAATCGTTCGTCATCTCCGCAATAGACGACAACACGCCCATCGTGATTCACGACGATGCCCGCTCCCTCATGTTTCACTCGCCCGAGCGCGGTACGTTTGATGGGCGTTGACTGCGGGTCGTGGGGATCGAACTCCACTACCCAGCCAAAGCGGTTGGGTTCATTCGGCTCCTGTTCGATGTCAAACCGTGAATAATGCTTGGCCCAAGCAGGGCTGAAACGACTTGGCCCGTCGATGCCATAGCGTTTGTGATTACGAGCTTCCGGCGTCGCGCCTGCAGCTCCGCTGAAATACGCGTTGAAGTTTTCTTCACAGATCAACATCGTACCCCACGGTGTCACACCGCCAGCGCAGTTATTGAGCGTTCCCAAAACGCGTTTTCCCGTAGGGTCAGCAGAAGTCTTCAGACGGGGATGGCCAGCCGCCGGTCCGGACACGACCATCTCGGTATCCAATGCGCTAATCCGTCGATTCAACACACTCTCACGCTGCACGGCCCAGCCGTGTTTTTCGAGTTGAATCTCACAAACCGTGTGCCCCAACGCTGCCAGCTCGACATCCACCATCTCCCGCGGGAGTTGCAGCAATGCTTGTGGTCCGGTGATTCCCGGCAGCATCAAATTGGTATTGGTGTATTCATGATTCACACACAACAAACCACGCGGTGCACCGTTCGACAGTGGCGGCAGAGGCAAGAAGGCAATGAAATCGCAGTTATAACCAAATTGGCCCAATTGCCGTTCAGCTGTCTGTTGCCAGGGATCAAACGCAGCCGCCTCGCTCAAAATCGGATCACCCCAACGCAGCAGCACCTCGACTTCGTATCCCTCGGCAACTTCGGTGTCGAGACTGAGTCCGTGCGCGACCTCCTCGAATGTCAACGTCGAGGGATTCACCGCGCGGTTAACGGACGGAGCGAGTTTTTCCACCGCTTCGGTCGACGGCGCGAGCATGGCCGCAGCCCCCGCCGCAGCCAAGGTTTTCAATAGCTGCCGTCGGGAAATAACATCACCGATCGTGTGCTCGACGTGCGGATTCGAACAGAGGTCGTCTTCCTCATAACAAATGTCTGCTACATCCTGTTCCGCTTGCGAAACTGTCATCTACATTCCTTTCGCCAAGCCTCTTCCATTAAACCGGCCCAACACCGTCGCACCTCGCAAAAGGCGCCCTGCCCAACATCAAGTGACACTTCCGCGCCAAATTCAGCGTTCAACACGTGTGAACCGAAGTCGCACGGAACCTACCTGACGGGTCATTCCTGACCAACGAGGCACCTGCCTTGCTGCACGCGTAACACTCCGATAATTCACTCGGAAATAACCTGAATTTCACGTTGGGATAACCTGTAGCTGCAAATTGAAGCTCAGATAAACAATTTGTTAAGATCTGGCTAAGACAGCAGGTACCCGCTGAGAAACGGCGTTTTGTTACTGCCATCTGGAGCTATCTGGCCTTCATCAAGGAGGGCAAAAAGAGCCGTGCCAGCTCTCCTGCAATCCGTTCCTCAAACCCGGCAGGGCAGATGCCACACAACGCTTGCCAACGTCGGGCTAACGTCCCCACCCCAGAACGTCGTGAAGAATACACCACCGTGGGGCTTCCGACGCCTCGTCGAGCCCAAGAATCCAATAGTCGTAAAGTCGCTGATACGTGCCATTGGAACGCTGCAGTGTGAGCCAATTTTGCAGGAAAGTCTCGAACTCATTATCGTCGGCGGTCATGTAGTACAGCGGCACCCGAACGCGACCTTCCAGTGGATTCGTGACCGTAAACTGCGGGTGCCTTAAAGTCCATGCGGAGCCTTTTTCGGCACTCATCACCAGACCATCGACCTCCGAGTGCCGACGATGAAAATACTCGGCTGCCGAATCCAGCTCTACCACCTGAGCCCCCGGCGGCAAGACCTTCGCTGCCTGCTCGGCAAAGTAACTACCTTTGATTACTGCCAGCTTCAGGTCAGGGCGATTCAAGATCTGGTCGAATGTACGGAAATTTGCTTTTTCATGGTCCGGAACCACGAAAGCCAACGTCACTTCCATATACGAGTCAATCGACGGCAGCAGCGCAGCCCGACGGACACTGCCCTCGATCCCGGACATCGCAATATCAAAGTGGTCTTCTGCCAGTTGTCGATGAAGTTTCCCACGCTTGATCGGAACGAATTCGATATCCACTTGGAGATCATCGGCCAAATAATACGCCATTTGGATATCGAAACCAATTAACACGTTGCTGCCTGCGCGATAGTAAGCAAAGGGCATCTTTCCAGGCTCAAAACCGATCCGGAGCTTGCCGCTTTCCTGAATCCGCTGAATGCGTGAAATCCCCTCACGCAATGGCACCGGATTGGGTGTCGATGCGGGTTGGATCGCAACCTGCACATTCGCTAAGGAACTTGTTTCGGGGAACAGCATGTCGCGGTGCGTCACCAGTTTTTCTTTCGAATAAATATCCTGAAATTCCGTGGTGAGATAACCGCGAATCAACCCTGCACTTGCAAACAGCAAGACCAAAGCCAACGCCCAGCGACTCAACAGCCGCCAGATCAGGAACTTTGTCGATCCCTTGAGAATACTAATGGTGATCATCGAGAAGGCCATCAAATGCATCGCCTTCATCATGTCGCCAAAGCGGCCGGCAACAACACCCGATGCCAAAAACAGATTGAAGATGTCACTGGGCAATTCGGCAATATTCAACAGCAATGGAATCGTGATGACAGGCTTGCCGAATGCGCCCAGAAAACCGACTCCCAGTAGACCGGGATAATGATCCGGGGCGATCACAGTACCAAAGAACCAAGCTGCGAACGGCAGAAAAACGATGCTCACAATGCGCCCGACGTCAGGAAACGGATACGCCAATGGCACGAGGTATTCCGGCTGGCGTGCATCGCCTTCTCGTGCTTTCGGCTGCTGAGTTTCAATTCGGCGAATCGAATCAATCACCAACGGCAACACGACAACGTGTTACCGATCACAAAGGCAGCGACCAGCGGATCACGCGAGGCTCGCAAAACCTGCCAATAACTCAATGGGGTGATCGCAGACACCGTAGCCGGGAGGATCACCACCGATACGATCAATGCGGCGACAGAATAAGTCAGCAAATAACCTTGAATCAAGCTGAATTGCACAGGGTCAATGGTCCCCGCCGTGTGAGCCACAATGGCGAACATTCCAATCGGTGTCAGACGCACGACCAACTTATTCAAACCCGCCAGCGCATCTGCCAACACGTCCAACGGCTCCAGCAGACTCCGTTTGTTGGGTAGCGACATTAACGCGATGCCTAGCCCAAGGCAAAACACGACCACCGCGGGAATCGAATTGTCTGCCAGAGAACGAAATGGATTAGACGGGATAAACAAGTCCAGCCATTCGGCTACGGGTGGTTCGTCCGTAAACCGACTGCTGAAAAACGAACCGGTTTCCCATCGTGGGAATGCCGAAGCCATGATCAGCAAGACGACAAAGCCAATCCCCCACAAAAGGCACAAGACAAGAAGACTGGTGCGTAACAGCCGCAAGCTGGAACGCAGGGAAAGGCGGCCCACATTGGCGATCAAGGAAACGGCCACGTAGGGCAAAACGGCCATCTGCAAGAGCCCGACAAAACCGTCCCCAACCCACTTAATCCACTGAGTGTGTTCCCCAAAGAAAAGTCCACAGGCAACGCCTGCAAGTACACCAATCGCAATCCGTGTCGTAAAACCGGGTCGGCCTTGCGTTTCAGAATGCGATTCCGACATAAAGACACCTGGGATACGTACCGATCCGTAGAGCATGCTGAGTGGTGAGCTGCGCATCTGCGTTTACATCACGAGCAAACGCAACGGGCCGACCTCTCTCTTTTCAGCATCGACCGTTTGAAATATCGCAAATAGACACCAGCGGGTTCTTCATCAGGAAGTGACAGACTTGTGCCTGCAACGTTGCAAGTGCACTGTCTATATCGATTAATAGCCCAGATTTTTGCGGCATTAGCAAACCACCGGCACCACCGCTCACGGAGCAGCCACACACCTGCTCCGACTGTTCGGTTTATAGGCGTTGTAAGCATCGCCAACGATTCGCTTGCGAACGATTGTCTCAACGGCCGATGAAATTCCTTATCCGAGAAGGAAACCTCGGTGTTGCCAAATGGATTGCAATCAGGTCACGGACGGCGGAACGATCTCGCTTCTTCTGATGGACGAGCCGCCATGCCTAAGAGCACTTTTCGCGTTGTGACACGCGCTTCGGATGGAACTTTCAAGACCCGTGACTACGACACGGCAGAGAACTTGCAGAATTCACATACCCAAGTGGGAGTGGATGACTGCAGCACCGACCTGGAACTGCGCGGACTGCCCGTATTCCGTGGTCTGATTGGCCCCATGCCCGAAGGCAAAAACGTCATTCGCTATGAGTCACCGGAAGTTTTCGAAACGCTGACCAAAGAATGGGTCAACGCCAAACCGAAACGGCGCACACGCCGCAAGAAGACCGCTGACACTGCCGCTCCGGCAACGAGCGAAATCTAAGCACGACTGCCAGCAAACGCAGCGCGTCCGGAATCCGCGATCGCCTGCTTGATCAGTCACGCCCCGTGCGTACCGCGTTGCGCATGCCGCAACGTCCAACCTTGCACGAGCGAAACACGCAGACGCACCACCGTCTCGTAGTGCCAGAAGATCGCGGCCGGATTCATCCCTTGATGCGTGCATGGTATGATCCGTGGTATGACTTCCGAATTGCCCCCGCATGCCCTCTCACCCTGGCTACCAACCCTGCGTTGCCCACAAACGGGCGAATGCCTGTCACTCAGTGACGACTCCACACTTGCGGCGCTGAACGACGCCATGGGACGCGGGATCATAAAAAACGAGTTAGGTGACTTGTCCAGTCGCAAACTGGACGCGGCGCTCATCAACGAAAGCCTTACCTTTCTCTATCCGATCCGCTGTGGCATTCCCATTTTGCTGCATGGTGAAGCGATCCATACTCACCAAATCGACACCAACAACGCATCACGTCCCAACGTTTCTGCTGACGGAACGATCCGGGATTCGTCGCAGGCAGGGTAAACTCGCTCCCACGCCTCGAGCGCCGGGACCATGCTCTGCCCCAGGTCACCGAGCCCCCTCGGGTCAGACTTTGCTCGGCTGCAAGCCATTCTTTGCCCCATGGAATGCGTGCATGTCACGAAGAAGCATCCGATCTACGTTGGCGCTCCTGGCATGAATCGCTATGTTGGCCACATGACGAACATCGACCAATTCGAAAGCGTTTTCAAAGCCGCCTCCAAGCCGCAGTACGACTTCGAACCTGTTGCCATCCAACGCGTGCTGATCATTACAGATCAGGCTCAGGAAACAGCAGACGTTTACTGCCATCACATCAAAGCGTTCCTCCGTGCGCTCGATGACTTGGAGTTCAGCACGATCACGGGTGACCAATTCAGCAGCGTCCCCGACCTACTCGGCTTGATCGAAGAACACAAGCCGGATCTTGTCTGTACCCATCGCAATCTGCACATGCCGGCGTCCGACTATCCGTTTAGTATCGGTGTCTTCGTCGAGGTTCTTACGCAAGCGACATCGACTCCCGTGCTACTCTTCCCGCACCCATCTAATACGAGCGAGGAAGCCCAACGTCATGTCCGAACAAAAACGGTCATGGCCATTACGGATCACCTGACGGGCGATCATCACCTGGTCAGCTACGCAGCCAACTTCACAGAACCCGACGGGCAGCTGCTGCTTTCTCATGTCGAGGACCAGGAGGTGTTCGAACGCTACATGGAAGCAATCGGAAAAATAGCCTCCATCGACACCGATGCGGCTCGGGCAAGCATCATGGAACGCTTGCTGCAAGATCCCACAGACTACGTCGACTCGTGCAGAACGGTTCTGAGTCAACATGGATTGCCATTGCAAATCGAAACACTGGTGCAACTCGGACATCATTTGATCGATTACAAACGGTTAATCGAGAAGCACGACGTCGACTTGTTGGTTCTCAACACGAAAGACGATGACCAGTTGGCGATGCACGGCCTGGCGTACCCCCTCAGCGTCGAACTTCGCAACACCCCCATGCTGTTACTGTAAGCATCCCGTGTCCCCTCTAGACGGATCAACTTAATGGAATTTCTGTTGGCATCAGCGGGCCCAGAGATCGCAACCTGGAAAACGATCTTGTTTGGGCTGTTGCTCGTGGGACTCGTTCTCTGTCTGGCGTTTGAAGAAAAGCTACATGCGAAGAAGTCGGTAATCTCCGGAAGCTTCGCCATCGTGTGCCTGTTCCTCGGCGCCGTATTGAACATCCTGCCTTTTGAAGACGTCGTCGTCGGCAGTCACGAAGCGATTGACATTGTGGCAAGTGAACACTCGGACGGAGCGGAACCATCTCACGCGTCCCACTCCGAGCAAAAACTCGAAGGCGAAGTACTCCACCAGGTCGATGGGCACCGGCAATCGGTCACCTTACAAGTGCACGATGAACACGCTGATGAAGACGTGCAGCACGGAGCCGAAGACGAACATGTCAATGTAGGTGGACACCGGCTGTCGATGCCGGTCTTCATCCCCGGCATCGACTGGAGCGTGATTGCCATCATCCTTGGGTCGAGTCTGTTTGTGGACGTGACCAGCAAGTCAGGACTGTTCACGTGGATTGCCATTCGTGTCACGAAGGTGTCTGGCGGCGATCCTCTCAAGCTGCTGTTCTACTACGGTGTCATGACGGTCGTTTTCTCTGCGGTCCTGAACAATGTCACAGCCATGATCATTGTCGGGTCGCTCACGGTGGTATCGCTCGAGAAACTCAATCGCCGCGAAAAGCTGCTCGGCTTTCTGCTAATCGAGGGGCTGCTAACCAACATCGGCGGTCTGCTAACGTTAATCAGTTCCGTGCCCAACATCATCGTCGGCACGGCAGCCCAGATCAGCTTTGTGATGTTTTTCCTCAAAGCCGGCCCGTATGTGCTTGTCGCAACCGTCGTCACCATCTTCATGGGTGCCAGACTATTTGGAATTCACTCGCTAAAAACGGCAGAAGAACGCGAAGAGGCACGCAAGCAAGTCAGCGGATTTGATGAAAACGATGGGATCGCCAGCTGGGGGTTTTTCTGGTTCGCCACAGGAATGCTGATCCTGTTCATCCTCGTCATTGCCACCACCTCGATCTTGCCAGCACGCCTCGACCTACTGGGCATGGGATTCGTCGCGTTGACGTTCGCCGGCATCATGCTGATTCGCTACAAATCGCAAGCCGACGAGTTTTACCGGTCGATCGACTGGGACCTGCTCGGCTTCTTCATGGCTTTGTTTGTCGTGATCTACGTGATGGAACATGCGCAAGTGCTGCATGCCATCGGCTCGGGACTGCAACTGGTCGTGTTCCACATCGACGATTCGTTTGGCACGCTCAGCGACGCCAGCGTCCTTTTGGCCGGGTCTGCCGTTTTCAGCAGCGTCACGGACAATATCCCTCTGGCCGCCATGTTGGCCAACATCCTGACAACGCTCGGTGCCCCGACTGCCGCGGCGGGTACGGAGTCGGGCCTCTGGTGGGCCGTTGTGTTTGGCGCCAACTTAGGTGGGAACTTGACCCCGATTGGCTCCGCTTCGACATTGGTTGCCGTGACGATCATGCACAAGCATAAACTCCCCATGTCGTTTGCGAACTTTGTCAAAGCAGCCGCACCCTTCGCGATTGCGCACATCCTGATGGCAGTGGTCTATGTGATCCTTCTCATTCAGGTCACCCGCGCCCTGTCCTGAGTCAGCTGACGCGACGCAGCGCGTTAGCTGAACATCGTCAGCAGCCGCCAAAAGCACCGCTCACGTTGCTACTTCGTCAGACGGTACCCGCTTCTCAGCACCCTTTGACGTGACTCACATCGCAAGCGTCTAAATCTGGCTTCGGCCCTGCCCGGGGCCCGGCAAACCCTGTTTTTTCTGGCAAGTGGCCAGCGCCCCTTTTATAGTGAGGGACGCAACTAGCCGGTCATGGGCGACATTTTGCGGCAAATCCGACGCGGATTATCGCCAAGCTTCAAGCCGATCTGGCGAATACCAAACAAAGCCCAAACCGGGTTTCCGCCCTAACTTTTGAACTTTTCAGGTCCGCGATGCAAGCATTGCTCGAAGCCAGTTTCCAAATGCCGGTTCTCCCAGCAACCATGCTCTTGCTGTTGGTCACCGCCTACTGGTTGTTGGCAATTATCGGCATTGTCGGCATCGACTTATTCGACTTCGACCTCGATTTCGACACCGATGTCAATCTGGATGCCGACCTCGATCTGGACGTTGATGCGGACTCATTCCTGGACTCAACCATCGGCCTTAGTGTCAGTTGGCTGACGTTTCTGAACATTGGCAAGCTACCGCTCACCGTATGGTTGAGTGCATTCAGCATCATCTTTTGGGTCATTTGCCGTGCCTGGCCAACGGATCTGGCAGACGGCAATCTGCTGTACAGCAGTCTGATTGTGCTGGGCAGCGCGATGATTGCGCTTTTGCCAACCAAACTCGTAACTCAGCCATTCCGTGGCATGTTTGAAATTGTCCAACCGGAATCAACGCGCGACATCATTGGTCGCGAGGGCGAGGTCGTCACAGCTGAAATCTCGCAAAAACTCGGCCAAGTACGTATTCCTGCGGAATCCGCTCCGCTGCTGCTGAACGCACGCTCTGTACAAGGCGTGATTGGAAAAGGTGAGATTGTGCGGATTGTAAAGCATTCTCTTGAACATGACCTATATTTGGTCGAACGCGTGGGAAAAAAGTCTGGAAGTGAGGTGAACTAACATGTTTGGTGGACTCGAACTTGTAATTGGTGGTGCGGTTGCGGTAGTTGCCGCTTTAATGGGCGTCCTGTTCATTGCTTCACGCTTTTATCGACGCGCTGGCCCCGAAGATGCTCTGGTCCGATCCGGCTGGGGAGGCCTGAAAGCCGTCAGCGGCAGCGGGATCATTGTCATTCCTGTCTTTCACCAGATCGAAAGAATGGATCTGTCGGTGAAACGCATTGAGATTGCTCGTGAAGGCGAAGGTGGCTTGATCTGCCGCGACAACATCCGTGCCGACATCCAAGTCGCTTTCTTCGTTCGCGTCAACAATCAGTTGGAAGACATTCTTCAAGTCGCATCCTCACTGGGCTGTCAACGTGCTTCAGAACGGCAAGAGTTGGTTCAACTCTTCGATGCCAAGTTCTCGGAAGCTTTGAAAACGGTTGGCAAGCAATTTGATTTTGTCGAATTGTTCACGGAACGCGACAAATTCAAAATGGAAATCCTCAACGTCATTGGTACCGACCTGAACGGCTACAAACTGGACGACTGTGCGATTGACTATCTGGAACAAACACCGATCGATAAACTCGATCCACGCAACGTGCTGGATGCCGAAGGTATCAAGAAGATCACGGACCTGACGGCCAAAGAACATATCGTGGCCAATGAAGTCACGCGTGAAAAAGAAAAGACGATCAAGAAGCAGGATGTGGAAGCACGCGAAGCGATCCTGGAATTGGAAAAACAACAGGTCGAGGCGGAAGAAAAGCAAAAGCGTGAAGTCGCCGAAATCTCTGCTCGCGAATCCGCTCAAGCAGCAAAAGTCCGCGAAGAAGAACGCCTGAAGTCCGAATCCGCTCGCATTCAGACTGAAGAGGAAATCTACGTCGCCGAAGAGAATAAAGAACGCCAAATCATCGTTGCCAAACGCAACAAGGAACGCACCGACGCCGTCGAAATCGAACGCGTCGAGAAAGAACGCAACTTGGAAGCCACCGAGCGTGAACGCGCTGTCGGCGTCGCCCAAGTCTCGAAGGAAAAGGATATTGAAACCGAGAAACGGAACATCCAGGAAGTCATCCGCGAACGCGTGATGGTCGAACGTTCCGTCGTCGAGGAACAAGAGCGAATCAAGGACACCGAAGCATTCGCGGGTGCCGACCGGAAGAAACAAGTCACCGTGACGGCGGCCGAAGAATCAGCTCAACAGCAGTTGGTCAAAGAAGTCAAAGCCGCCGAAGCAGCCAAAAGCGCTTCAGAATTGATCGCGGAAAAGACCGTGATCGAAGCCGAAGCGTCCCGCGCCGCATCGGAAAAACAAATGCAAGCCACGAAAATGCTCGCAGAAGCCAAGGCTGCCGATCACGCAGCTGTCGGCTTAGCGGACGCGCAAGTCCAGGAAGCCAAAGCGGGGGCTTTGGAAAAAGAAGGATCCGCGGAAGCAACCGTCATCGAAAAGAAAATGACGGCTGAGGCCAAAGGTCAAGAAGCCCAAGCCGAGGCACTGGAGAAGGAAGGTACGGCCGAAGCGGAAGTACTGCGGCTCAAACTTTCCAGCGAAGCCAAAGGAATCGAGGAAAAAGCCGAGGCGATGAAACTCCTGGATGGCGTCGGCAAAGAACACGAAGAGTTCAAGCTGCAGCTGAAAAAAGACCAGGATATCGAGATTGCCGCAATCGACGCGCAAGCCGACATTGCTAAGGCTCAAGCCGGTATCGTGGGCGAAGCCATGAAGTCGGCTCGTATCGACATCGTCGGTGGTGAAAGCGAATTCTTTGACAAGGTCGTGAACTCGGTGCAAGCCGGTAAAGTGATTGATCGCTTTGTCAACAACAGTGCCGTTGTCAGCGACGTCAAGAATACGTTCTTCAACGGAAGTGGCGAATACTTCCGCGATCGCATTCACTCGATTGTGAAGGACTTCCAGTTAAGCACGGACGAAATCAAAGATCTATCGATCGCGGCATTGCTGGCCAAAATGATGGGGCTGACCAANAAGGACGCAGTCCGCACTGAGTTGAATAGCTTGCTGGAAATGGCAACCAATATCGGAGCGTTGGACGAAAAAGTTCACGCCCTGAATCTGGGGGCACCAGGCATTGGAAGTGACAACGGTAAAGACGCATAGTGACGCGACAGGTCCTTCTACCGAAGGCAGTCAAACACACGTCTCTTCTTCACACCTCCGATGCACACCATGTCTGAGCAAGAAACGACTACCGCACCGCAGACGGAACTGGAATCAGGCACCTACGAAATCATTCGTAGCCGCCTGAATCACCAGGCCGATGACCTGCGGCAAAGGCTCGCCCAACTCAACGATGCGCGCAAAGACGTGTTCGGCTCCATCGAGATGCAGCTGACACGCACCGAACGCATCACCACAGCGCACAACTGTGTGCCGCGGGACATGGTGGCCGTCGGCAGCCAACTTCTGTTCGGCTACAACGTGCAGTTCGGATTGAAAACGGAAATCCAACTAGCCGATGTCTTTGCGGTCTATGGCCACAACGACGGGACATTCCAGGAACACCCCCTGGAACTCATCGGCGACGAACAGTTCGAGCGCGACTTCAAAGAAGTCTACCGCTANTACAAAAATGCCGTCTTCGCCAAATTCTTCTCCTCCGGGCCCTACCTNTACTTTGTCTTTCGCGTNGGCCAAAGCGTCGGAGACATTAAGACCTTTAAATGGGCTGTCGAANGAGAAACGCTTCGTTATCTGGACAATCGGTCCGACCACGAGGTACGTTTCCCCTCGCAACACGAGTTCAAGTGGAAACGCACCACACGTGACATGCATCGCTTTGGCGAACATCCTCACGTATCCATCGAGGATCGCATCTTTGTCGAGACGGTCGGCGGTGACCTGACGCTCAAGATCGAAGACAACACGGCAACGGGCGAGGGCATCTATGCCGAACCGGTCGATGACCCAGACCAAACACTCGATGACGCCGAACTTTACTATGCGTTGGTCGGCAACATCATCCTGATCAAAGTACGCCCCTACGGCGAAAAAGACTTTCGCCACATCGCCTACAACCAAAAGATCCAGCAAGCCAAACGAATCGACTCGATTGCAAATGCCTGTGTTCTGCTGCCCGACGACCAAGGCCTTGTCTTCGCCAATGGGTATTATCTGCAAGATGGGGAACACAAGACCTTCGACAGCGAAGTCGACAGCATGTTGTTCGAGCGCCGGCTCGTCGCTTCCAACGGTGAAGATTACCTGTTCGTCTTTTACCACCGAGCGCTCGGCAACTACGTCCTGCTCCCTTACAACCTGATCGAGCAACAGGTCGACACGCCCATCCTCTGCCACGGATACACGTTGTTTGCGAGTGGCGAGATGATGTGCTTCAAGGCGGGCGTTGAACCTCAAAAACATCACGCAATTCAGATCTGGCAAACTCCGTTCGTCGGCGAAGACCATGAACACCACATGAACACGGACTCGTTCCTCTACAAGGTGGGAAATCGAGACATCGTGCGGGGCATGGCGGAATGCAACGAGATCATCAAGCTGATTCGCAAGGAGGACACCTACGGGGACCTGTATGTCGATCTGGTAAAAGAAGCCACCGACATCCTGGACTCCTACTTTTGGATCAATGCTGAAGAGTGTTTTCAGCTACAGCAACCGTTAGCCGAGATTCGTACCGCGGGCGCATCCGCGATTGAGGAATTTGAAAAAGTAACGCGTGTCAAGCAGTCGACTGCCAAGCAGACAAAGCAGGTCAGTCACGAAACTCGCGAAATCCTCGGGGCCATCACCCACCGCCGCTTCGATCACATCAACGACTTCGTCACCTCATTGAGTGACTTGCGTCGCGTGCGAGGTGAAATCATCTCGCTCCGTGACCTGCGTTATATCGACAATACCCTCGTCGAGTCGCTCGAAAAAGAAGTGGCGAAGGCGGCTGAAAAAATCTCACATCGCTGCGTCGAGTTCCTGCTCCAAGCCAGTGCGCTCGATCCGTACAAGAAACAAGTCGATGAAGAAGCAGCCAAGATCGACCAGTTGACCAAAGTCACTGACGCGAAACAGGTCGACCAGGACATCGCCACCGCCGCACAAGAATTGGAAATGCTGATCGAGATTGTCAGCAATCTGAAAATTGACGATGCCACACATCGCACCGCGATCATCGACAACATCAGTGTCATCTTCTCCTCGGTGAATCAAGCACGTGCCGCCCTCAAGGCAAAAACCAAAGACTTGATGTCCGTCGAGGGTGTTGCCGAATTCAATTCACAGATGAAGCTCTTGAATCAGAGCGTCGTCAACTATCTCGACATCTGCGACACCCCGGAAAAATGCGAAGAGTTCCTCACCAAAGTGATGATCCAGATCGAGGAACTGGAGGGGCGATTCGCGGAATTCGACGAGTTTGTCTCACAACTGACCGACAAACGCGAAGAAATCTACAACGCATTTGAGACGCGCAAGCTCTCCCTCCTGGAAGCTCGCAACAAACGCGCCAGCACATTAATGAGTGCCGCGGAACGGATTCTCAAAGGCATCAAAACACGCGTCGACAGCCTGGAAAGCGTCAACGATATCAATGGCTATTTCGCTGCGGACCTGATGATCGAGAAGGTCCGCGATATCGTCGAGCAACTCACCGAACTCGAGGATTCGGTCAAAGTCGACGACATCCAAAGTCGCCTCAAAACCATCCGCGAAGACGCAGTACGTCAACTACAAGATCGACAAGATCTCTTTGTCGGTGGCGACAATATCATCCAGTTTGGTAATCATCAATTTTCGGTGAATGTCCAACAACTCGATCTGACCACCGTCTTGCGTGACGATGTGATGCACCTGCATCTCACCGGCACCAATTTCTTCGAGCCGATCGAAGATACCGAGCTAAATCAACTGCAGGACATTTGGCAACAGGAAGTCGTCAGCGAAAACGAACACGTTTACCGAGGTGAATATCTAGCATTCCAGATGCTAAAGGCTGTTGGCGTGGGCACCGACGATAGCGACACCTCTCCGGTGCTGCCTGCCAACTTCCTTCGACTCAGTGAGGAAGAACAGCTCGCAGCAGCTCAACGCTTCATGGGCCCGCGTTACCACGAAGCGTACTCGAAAGGCGTCCACGACCACGATGCCCTGAAGATCTTTCGCACCCTTCTGGAAATGCAGGCGACCATCGGGCTACTGCGTTATCACGCTCAAGCCCGAGCCATGGCGCGAATTTTCTGGCATTCGTTCGTCGCGACAGACCACAAAGCACTGCTCGCAGATCGCATCGCGGGGGTGAGTGAGATCCAACAACTGTTCCAGCACGAAGCCCCGCTCACAACGGACGCGACGGCAGGCTCATTTGTCGAGTACAAGGACGAACTGCAAGCCCTGCTGCAAGACTTCACCGCAGAGACACACCTTTTCCCCACCGGCCTGGCTAGCCACGCCGCAGATTACCTCTTCCAGCAATTGACCACCAGTCCGCACTTTGCGGTCAGTCGTATCGCTGCGGAATTGCACGACTCATTCCATACGCACCTGAAAGCCAATGGATTTGAGAAAAAGTTTGCGGCTTCGCTGCAGAAAATTGAACACCAGCCGGCCAGTTGCTTCCAACTGGCTCGCGACTGGACCAAGGCATTCCTCGCGGCGGACACGCATCAAGCCATTGCCCCCGACGAAATGGACTATTGCGATGAGATCGCGGCCTTGCTCGTCGAAGGTAGTCTGTCCCGAGCGCATGTCATCGATGGGCATGTCACCGAATCGCTGGACGGCTTGGTCGGTAGCCATCGGGTAATCGAAAATGGAACGTACACGCTCAACTACAACCACTTCACCCAGCGGCTACCGGAATACGCAGCCACCACCGTCCCTCGTTTCCTGCGCTACATCGAACTCAAAAAGGAACTCGTCGAAACAGCGCGCGATTCCATTCGTCTCGACGAATTCCGTCCAAGGGTTCTGTCTTCCTTTGTGCGCAACCGGTTGATCGACGAAGTTTACCTGCCGCTGGTGGGTGACAACCTGGCCAAACAAATCGGAGTGGTCGGCGAGGACAAACGCACAGACCTGATGGGCTTACTGCTTCTGCTGTCGCCGCCCGGTTACGGTAAAACGACCTTGATGGAGTACATCGCGAATCGACTCGGCGTCATCTTCATGAAAATCAACGGCCCCGCAATCGGTCACCAAGTCACGTCTTTGGATCCGACCGAGGCACCCAACGCGTCTGCTCGTGAAGAGATTGAAAAGCTGAACCTCTCACTCGAAATGGGTGATAACGTGATGCTGTACCTCGATGACATTCAGCATTGCAATCCGGAGTTCCTACAGAAATTCATCTCGTTGTGTGATGCGCAACGCAAGATCGAGGGCGTCTACCAAGGCAAGACTCGTACGTACGACCTGCGTGGTCGAAAAGTCATTGTTGTCATGGCCGGTAATCCATACACCGAATCCGGCGAAAAATTCCAGATCCCCGACATGCTCTCAAACCGAGCCGATGTCTATAACCTGGGTGAGATCATCGGAGACTCCGCAGAAGTCTTCGAACTGAGTTACCTGGAAAACTGCCTCACCTCCAACCCTGTCTTGAACAAATTGGCCAGCCGCAGTCACAAAGATGTCCATGCCGTCATTCAAATGGCCGAACGTGACGAACGCGAAGGCGTTGCCCTGGATGGCAGCTACTCACTGGAAGAATTGAACGAGATGGTGGGGGTCGTCAAAAAGTTACTGCGGGTGCGCGACATCGTCCTGCAGGTGAATCGCGAATACATTCGCTCGGCCGCCCAATCCGATGATTATCGCACAGAGCCACCGTTCAAACTGCAAGGTTCCTACCGCAACATGAATCGCATCGCCGAAAAAGTGGTGCCAATCATGAACGACGCGGAATTGCAAACGTTGATCATGAGCAACTACGAAAATGATGCGCAGACGTTGACCAGTGACAACGAAGCCAACATGCTCAAGTTCAAAGAACTGATGGGCGTCTTGTCAGACGAAGAACAAATACGCTGGGAAAATATCAAACGCACCTTCAGCCAAAATGTCAAAATGCGCGGCATCGAAGCAGACGGAGAAATCGCTCAGGTGCTCGTACAACTCAGCTCCTTCAACGATGGCTTGGCCAACATTCAAGCCGCCTTGACGCGCGGCGTCGAGCGGCTGGCAGAAGCCGAAACGACCGACACCGAATTGCACTCCCGTGTCGAGGAACTCAAGCTCGGAGTCGAGAGTATCGCAACCTCGATCCAGGAAGCTTCTCGCGAGATCACCGAACAGGCCAAGCAGCCGGCACCTGTGGCTCCTACCACACCGACCGTATCCAATGCCCCTGTGTCACAGCCCGCCGTGCCAGAGACAGACGGCAAGTCACTCGCGACCGCGGCGGGAGAAATCCAACGCCATATCGTCCAACACCGCATGTCCCCCATTGTGCTCGATGTCATGAAGAGTCAATTTGCGCTGATGCAAGACTTCATGGTTCCCGTACTCAATGCCATCAATCTCCAGTCCAACGACATCGGTCAGTTGGAAAAATCATTGTCCGACAGTCTTAATCTCTATGCCAAGATGCTGGACGCACTCGAGGTCGCCCGCGATGCGAAGCAGAGTGCCGGAGGGGTGAAAAAGAAACAGGCTACCGGACGGAAAAAGAAAAAAGCCGCCCGTAAAAAGACAACTTGACCCACCCCCCTCCGGCCTTACCTCGGCTGGTCAATCTCCGCCTGTTGCGAGACAATAACGTCATGTCTCGCATCTTGATCACTTCCGGACCGACGCGCCAATACCTCGACCCCGTGCGTTATTTAACCAATGCCTCGAGCGGTCGCATGGGCAAAGCGTTGGCTGAGTCGGCACTGGCTGCTGGCCATGAAGTGGTCATTGTCAGCGGTCCCGTAGAGGTGCAGTACCCCGCAGGGGCGGAAGTCATTCCTGTCATCTCCACCGAAGAGATGCTGGCGGCGTGCAGCGAAGCATTCCCGAATTGCGATGGGATGATCGGTGTTGCTGCGCCATGCGATTACCGCCCACGTCGCGTTCACGAGCAAAAACTCTCTAAGACAGGCGATCCGCTGGTGCTGCATCTCATCGAAACCCCCGATGTGGTCGCCACACTAGGTTCCCGCAAACGTGCTGACCAGTGGGTCGTCGGCTTTGCATTAGAGACCGAAGACCAACGTTTCCGCGCCATCGTCAAACTTGAAAAGAAAAGCTGTGACCTGATCGTGTTAAACGGTCCCGACGCCATGAACGCGAACGAAAACGAAGTCGAGGTCATCGATGCTCAGGGGCAGGTCGTGGGGGAACTCCGCGGCGCCAAGAGCGAGGTCGCTAGCGGCATCATGCAAATTATCTCAGAACGCCTGATTCATGGATAACCTCTGGCAACGCAAGCTTCCGAATCACCGCCCCACGTCATCGCTCGCTTGACACTCTCCCAGAGCTCGCCCACTCAATCATTTCAACGGCGACAGAAACCAATCCACATGGTCGACCGTCTCATCAGGCTCGATCACCATCGGCGTGTTGGTGATTTCAGCAACGGCCCATCGACAAGCACTCCCNGCCAGTCCACGGTCGCCCGCAAAGCGTTCCAGCACCGGCATCTCGGATTTCGCATTCATCCTACCCAAGGACACGGCGCAGACGCGTCGCAAGGGGTCGAATTCAGGGGTCGTCGATTCGATGTCTGCCAGCCGTTGGCCGATTTCTTTGGCCAGTGCTTGGGGCGATTGATCTTCATACAGATAACCCAGACTCCAGATTCCAGCGACCCGCGACGAAGTGTAGAGAACCTCCATTTTTTTCTTTACTAACTCGCGCATCAACGGCTCTGCCTTCCGATAGCGAACTTCTCCAAAGCATTGCACGATCTGACTGACCTGCGTATCCCAGAAAATATTCGCCTGGGAGCTGTCCTTGAGAGCTAACTGATATTGCGTCTGAGCATGCTCCAGCATGGGCGGGAATAATTCCGGGACAGCGATCTTACGGAGCGCCCATGCCGAAGTTCCTTGCACCTCATGTCGCCGGTGATTCAGTAATTCCAACAAACGCGGACCGGCCGATTCCATGTCCAACCCGCCAACAACAAATGCGCTTTGCTCCAAAGCCCGCCAATCATCCCCCGCTAACGTCTCCTCAATCGCCTCGAACACACTCGCAGTCAGCTTCTCATCCTGTCCCAAGGCAATCAACGAATTCGAACAGTACCGTCGCAAACTGGGATTGTGATCCCCCAACAACATCCGCAACATCTGAATCGACTCGGGCGACGCCTGATGCACCAGGGTTTCCGCGACCACTCGTCGAATATTCACATCCGGACGCTGGATCGAATCCGCAATGAAAGGAGCAACGTTCACGGGATCCAGGTCGTACAATCGGCGCAGTGCAGCACCAGCCACTGGAGCGACGGAGTCGGTTGCCAACTGCTTCAGCGCGGCCAACGTCCGAGCATCTTGCGTGTGCGACAATAAATTCACCGCCAGCAACCGCTCAATCATAGGAGCTTGCCCAGCCAGTTGTTCCGCAACTTGCCCACACTGCGGCACCTGGAGCCGCGCCACGGCTCGAGCCGCTGACAATCGTACGGTGACCGGTCGCGTTACGTCCTGAACGATCGACAGCAACGATTCAGCGGCAGCGGTATCACCACATTCTGCCAAGGCGTTCATCGCCAACACTAAACGTGCCCGTGACACCTGTGGATCGCGAAGCCGCGCGTTCCAGACCGGCTTCGCGGCAGCATAATCCCAACGAGCCAACGCGGGTTCGGCCAACTGAGCAATCCCCAGATGCGTTCCGCTCGCAGCTTCAAATAACGCATCTGCCGCTCGCCGTGCATCGAGGGTCACGAGCGTATTCGCTGCAGCGCGACGAAGGGTCGGATCGGTCTCGTCGGCTTGCAAGAGTTCAACTAACCGCTCGATCACGTCATCCCAATCTTCCATGCCCAGACCATGCGCCATCGCCATACTGTCAATCACGATACGTTGCACCTCGACTTCCGGTCGCTCGAGCGCAGCCAACCAAGGGCGCCGCAGACGTTCCGGCAGCACCAAGTGCCTGACAGGCTGGGGCAAAGGCGGATCCAAGTACATAATGTCAGTAAGTCGCTCATCCTTCTGCGCGAAGCAGCGACCTGGAGCCCCAAGTCCAACAAGCACGATGCCTGTCAGTATGAAACAACATACGAATCGGAACATACTGCGACTCATTCGTTGGAACAACGCGCGTCGATGCGCATGCTGTTCAGCAGGCGATGGCATCTGTAGCAAACGATGCTCCAAGCGAAATGGGGAATGTGTCATCATCAATGCAGACCTAAACGGGCCGGGTAATGCGCCATACTTGACAAGAAAGAAGCAACAAAGACACGACGGACACGACGGAACTGACAATCCACGCCGTACGCGTCAACTCGAACGCGGCAAACCCGGGCGCCCCCATGATGCTCAGAGCAGCACCGGTCGGGTTGATCGATAATGCCGTCTCAACGACGGTGTGCGAAAACGGGTTATCCAGACCTAACCAGATCAACAGGGGTCCCAGGAAGATGACAATCAACACGATGTAGCACGCCATCGTTGCACTGGTCGTCTTGCGAAACAAAGCACCCACTGCGGAACCCACGCAAACGGTATAAATGGCCGTCAGCCCCAAGCATACCAGCACCAGCTGCACTTGCCCCCACATCGCCGGCTTGATGTAAATCATGACCAGGTAACCGGGCAACGTGGCCATCAGGATCAGCATCACCGTCCATAAAACACTCGATAATTTCCCCAGCACAATCTTGAAGGTCGATACGGGCGTCATCCGCAGCAACTCCCAGCCTCCCGTCTCGCGTTCGGTACTGATCAATCCGGCAGTCAAACTGGGCACGACGAGAACAAACAGGACAATTTGCAACAAGACCATGAAGCCGCCAATGGTCTCAGGTTCCCAGTCAGCAACTCCCCCTGTGGCTGCCAAAGCGAACAACAGCGACAAGATCGCGCAGCCGGCAATCAGCCGGAGCAGCCAATGCGCTCGACCAAACTTGCGCGTGCGAAACTCCTTGACCATAACCGGGTTCAAGAAGAACGGGATGCGGGCCTTGCGTCGTTGCGGATCCACCAGGAATACGATTCGCCGCAGGATGCGTGCCCCCAGACCACGCTCCTCGGTGATCTGTCCTTTAGATCGATTGCGATCAAAGATCCGGAAGTTCAGTCGCGAAATCGTCAAAACAGCCAGCATAAATGTCGAGACACCGGTCAAGATAAAGAACCAGGTTTCCGTCGACTCGCTCTCCTGAATTCCCATATCACCGACACCGCCGTGACCTGCCAAAGCCATGACAATCGGAACAGGCGAGGCCGCCCGCAAGTACCAGCTACCTGAGTGCAGACACTGGTCGACCCACTCCAGGAAGTTGGTCACCGTGGACGCCCCCATCGGGATCGGCACCGAGAGACTGCTCAGCAAGTTGGTTTTTCCTTGCAAGAACAAGTAGGGGGCGACGGACAAGACCCCGACCGCCAGAACGGCCGCGTAGGTCCAGCGGACGGCGGCATCATTGGATTGGACATAACTGCTGACTAACAACGCAATCGTCGTGTACTGCACGACGCAAGCCAACAGGACCAGATACAGCAACCCCAGCTGGTTCGTCAACTCCAGCCCCCCCATGGCGTAACAGGCGGCGGCGGAGGGAAGACTTGTCATCAAGACCAAAACGGCGAACAACACGGCACCAGTGAACTTCCCCAGATAGATCGTCCACGCGCGCAGCGGCGAGTTCAACAGGAGCGCTAATGTGCCTCGCCTTTTCTCCAACACAATCGCGGTTGCGGGGAATGCAGGAATGACCAGTAAGACAGCGGCCAGCAAGGTATACGCAAAAGCCTGAAACATCTGCTGCGAACGCGCCCCGGAGATCTCGACCTGACCATCTGTCGGCCAACGCAACATGACGATCATCGAAAAACTGAGACTCAACACAATCACAATCGCCAGCGCGCGACGTGTCTGCAACACACTTCTGAGCTCGCGTTTGAGGATCGGAGAACTCATGCTGTCGCCTCGCTGTCCGACGCGACGGGCGTCTTGACTACATCACTCGAAGCTTGCTCGGTATTACGTGTGACCGACAGAAATGCATCTTCCAGATCGGTCGCAACTTCACGGAACTGCACAATCGACAGTCGCTGATCGAGCAACCGGGCCAACAACTTGGCCAGTTCCGCATCGGATTGTGCGGTATCAAACCGCACGATCGCTTCCGTTGTGGAAGCGGTCACTGCCGTGTCGTTTTCGCCACTCAACGCCTCAGAAATCAATCCCCGGGCCGTCGGCACTTGATCTTTTTCAACACAATGGACTTCAAAGGTCCGTTTTTGTTTGATCTGACGCATGATATCGGCCTGCGTACCGAAGGCTCGCAATTGCCCTTGCGTGATGATCGCCACCGTATCACAAATGCGGGCCAATTCCGGCAAGATGTGGCTGGTTACGATCAGCGTTTTGCCCATCTCTGCCAGTTGCAACAAGATCAATCGCATATCGATCCGCGCTTGAGGATCGAGGCCATTGGCCGGTTCATCCAGAATTAAGACTTGCGGATCATGCAACAAAGTCCGCGCAATGCCAATCCGTTGCTTCATGCCATGGCTCAACGCCTCCACATACAGATCTCGCATGTGGGTCGCATTGGTCATGTCGAGCACTTCATCGATCCGCCGTTTACGACGTGCGCCAAAAATGCGGTAGGTCGCCGCAAAGAAATCCAAGTATTCGTAAACGCGCATATTGTCGTAGGAGCCAAAGACATCCGGCATGTATCCCACCAGCCGTTTGATCTTGCGGGCTTGACGGACACAATCCGCACCGGCAATCGCGGCCGTGCCGCTGGTGGGCCGCAACAGTCCCACCAGAATCCGGATCGTGGTGGTCTTGCCAGCACCGTTCGGTCCAATGAACCCGAGAATCTGACCGGCATCGACCGAAATCGACAACTGGTCAAGCGCCGTAAACTCGCCATATCGCTTCGTCAGATTGACGATTTCTACAACTGGTTTTGCCACGCAATCGTCCTTATCTGAATCACAACGTTTTACCTGAAACACTCACGTGCATGTACTCAACCTGCCAAACTCCCAACTTGTCGACCGGCGCGCCCTGTTCGCGTTGCGAAGTCGCACTGCCACTTGCCTCACCCACCGACAGTCCCAGCAGCAAACCGCCACTAGCGGATGTTTTCAACAGTTCGGGATCCGCAATCTGAAGTTCCAAAAGTCCGCTAGGACCTTGCCAACTCTTGATGACCACCACCTTTCCGGTGGTCGCTTGTTTGCCCAACACTTGAACTTCCCGCCACGGTGCGTTGATCTTCAGCTGGACCGTGGCCGAGGTCAGTTCCGCTGGCAGCACCACGGGGGGCAGGAGGAACTCGAAAAACGATCGCGTCGGTGCCGAGACTTCATCCAACCACACACCGGTACGCGGATTGTAGACGTTGGACGTACCCAGCGTCGCATCCGCAGCGTTTACCATTTTGAGGAAGGTGGGCGAAATCGAAAATGCACCGCCGCTGGGGGTACGTTCCCATTGCAAGGGAATGGCCCACAACGTCTCACCACGAGCCTCAAATACTTCTGGCACTTCCATTCGCAAACGTTCCGCATCCCCCCAGACAAACACGGTCGGTCGAGTCGGATAGGTCACTTCGGCATCAAACAACGACCGATAAATCGTTTGCCTTCGCTGTTGCCGGTCAGTTAACAACACACCAGAGAGATATTCATTGGGGCTCAACAAATGGCGATCGCCACAAACAAATTGGCCACCATCACGAAACTCCATTCCAGAATTCGCCGAAACAGGAGTTGCTAATACCGCGTCGGACGGTTCTCCCATCAATTCGACGTTGTCAATTCTTCCCGCCAGCCCCTCGGGACCAAAGCGACCGACCGCCCGAATCTGCTGCGACAACATGTAGTCATCTTGCAGTTTGACAAATCGGGCGGCCCCCGGCGGTACTCGAAATTCTTTCCAATAACTGTTCCGTCCACCCTTCCAGGCAATTTGCCGTATGCCTCCGTCGGCATCGTCTTGTGGTGTCACCAGGCCGGAGGCGCTACTGGATAACGAAAAACGCTCGCTGCTCGGACTATAAAATGCAGCGTAGGTGGTGGCGTGCACCTGCTCGGACGCCGACGAAAGCTCCATCAACTGCACCGTAGCTAAAGTCGGTGTGACTTGAGATACATTGGCCTTCCCCAAGCCAATCATCGCGCTCGCCGTGGCCACGGCGCAGAGGGGTAAAAACCAAGCCAAATGCTGTAGACGCTGCCAGCGTGCGAACACCAGTCCTGCCACCAACAGCGCCGTGAAGTTCACTCCCAAAATCAGCCCAATCGTGGCGCGATTCGGTACGTCATAACCAATTTGCGATTGCAGCACTGCCTGAATGTCCTTGGTCGGAAGGCTCGCCTCCGGAGCGGTCGCCAGCATCCGTGCTCCCAACTCACCCAGCGCTTGCGTCGGTCCATCCGAGGGCACGTTCGCCGCGGGCGGATCCTCTAATAAAGCCAACCGGTGGTGCCAGCCTCGTGCGCCCAGCGTCGTCACCAAAACTTCGCCGTTCCCCTGCTTAATACTGAATGCCGCCGGCCACTCACCAATCCAGGAATGCACCACCGCATCCTCCGTCAGTAGCACGCGAATAAATTCCACCGGTCGCTCGGACACCCAACGCTCCTCTGGATCGCGATCTGTTTCTGACAGTTGCGGCGTCCTCAGGGTGAATTCCGTCAACTCCACCCGGTCGACAATCTGCAGGCAACTATCATCCCCGAGTAGCGCATCTACAGCATCTTGACCGACATACTCCAGCATGAGCCAGGCACTGCCACCTCGTTGCAGCCAGCTGCGCAACGCCAGCGGAGCGGCCGAATCCGACAACCAGCGATCATCGCTGATCAGTAAATGATCCAGTCCATCCAATGCGTGAGGGTACGGTGGTAGAAACATGTCGCGAAACGACACGGAAGCCGAGTCCGCCTCAGCCGCTTCGCGCATCACACCCAACACATCAGCAGCATCTTCATCTGGCCAACTCTCATCCATCACGCGCCGTGGATCGCGCCGTTGATGGATCGCTCCGCTTAAGGAGGTCATATTGTTGATCGGCAACAAGGACATGCTGTAAAGGCTGGGGTCCGAACCGCGCTGCAGCACATCTTCACCATCACTGGCCACCAAGTTCATGGTGTAGGCCTTCAATTGACGTGGGTGGGGTGTCGTATTCGGCACACGCACCGGCAACCAGGTCATGCGCGTCGAACGTGCTGGTATCCAAAATCTCCGCTCGTAACGCGTTTGCATATTCTGTTCGAAGAACAGGACGACGGTGGCTTCAACGTCTTTTTCCAACGGATTGTTGCCGCGCAAGCCGAGCACGGCCCATTCACCACGGTCATAAACGCTCACCCCGGTGCGATACACGCTAACTTGAACTCGGTTGGACAGGGGAGCCAACTGAGGCCTCTGACCTGCAGCGGGATCCGCAACCTGCACTTCTTCAGAAGGCGCGTCCGGCGACTGGGCCGTTACCGTTGCCACACCAACAGACAAGAGCAAAACAAGGGACACCCACCACAGTGCGCGTGAAACGGTTGAATCCATCATGGTGCCTATCGATGACTTGGGTTGCGGTGAAAACGCAGCAGAATAAGAACCCATCGCGTCTTAAGGTAAACGATGAAAAAACGCTTTTCAATTGACAAGCTGCACTCTCAACAACGAAAACGCCGCAGCAAGCTCGTCTGAGTGCCCGTCAAGACTCCGGAATGGTCCGTGCTTGGCCACGTGCTTCACTGCCTGACAGTGGCTAGGAACACGATGGACTATGGTGGCGTCGTCAAAATACTGCGCAACCCCTCGCGATAGCTCGGATAGCAAAACTGATATTCCAAGCTCGCTACCAGACGGTCATTACACACTCGCTTGTCTGCCAAGGCGCGCGCTGTCGCCGGAGCATCCGGATCGGGCTCCGCAAAGGTGGGAGCAGGCGCCTCCAAAATTGCAGCCACCGTTTCGTAATAGGTGCGGCGAAGTACAGGAGAACCATCGGACACAAGGAGCAACTGCGGTGGCACGATTTGCGTGACAGCCGCAACCACAATCTGCGCGGCATCATCGACGTGAATCAAATTCAAGTAACCGTTAGCCGGAGTCTTGATGGGTTCACCGGCCAGCAATGCCTGCCGGTTCGGCACGCGGTCGGGGCCATAAATCCCGGCCAGCCGTAAGATCACCGCGCGGTCAGCCACCACCGAAGCAGCCAAAAGTTGCTCCGCCTCCAGGGACGCGCGGCCCCCCGGGCGCACTGGCACTGCCTCCGATGCTTCATCGACCCACTCACCGGTATTCTGACTGTAAACACCCGTGCTGCTGATATGCACCCAACGTCCGACTTCGCCGACCGCCGCCAACGTGTTGCGCAAACCATTCACGTACAACTCGTCGATCGAATAATTCGAGGTCCGGTCAAACCCCACGGCGAACAATACTGCATCGACATCGGGCAAACGCGGCAACGATGTCGGGTCGGTAACGTCGCCAATCAGTGGCTGAAAACCGCTCTGTTCCATCTCCTTGGCTCGTTCCGACGAGCGCGTCACCACAAACACGTCCCGATCGTGCGCGCGCCACAACGCAGCGACGCGTTTGCCCAAATAACCACAACCCACGACCAGCTTTGCCATTACGTTGCCTCTACTTCCCTCGCGACTGCGGCAGCACAAACCGGATAATCAATAAACCCTGACTCTGCTTGAGATTGTATCAACATTCGCGAGCACGCCAGCCGGGGATGCGGTATGATCAATTGTGAAATTCTCATCGCCCCGGTTGCCGATCGGTCGGCAAAACCAATCACTAGATACTCCCATGTCGTATTCGTTGCCGCTCATGCCCATCAGTGCCTCGCTGGCACTTGCCCTCGTTTTGCCCTGCCTGTCGCCAGTGCATGCTCAGGACATCAGCGATCTCAAGATCGTCACTGCCTCTCAAGGCGTGGACCGTATTTTCGCCGGTGGAGTCCCACGATCCATCACTGATCTGAAGGCAATGGAATCGCGGCAGCAACAAATCGTCAAACAGACCACTCCCTGTGTCGTCGCGGTCCAAGTTGGGCAAGCCCAAGGCAGCGGGGTGATTATCTCCGCTGACGGATATGTCTTGACGGCCGCTCACGTGGCAGCAGAACCCGACCTCGATGTCAAATTCATGCTGGCCGACGGCCGGTTGGTGAAAGGAAAAACGCTCGGCATGTACATGAATGTCGACGCCGGCTTAGCCAAAATTGATCGCTATACCTCAGGTGGCAATGCGGTCACGTGGCCGCACGTCGAAATGGGCAATTCACAAACCGTCATCGGTGGTCAGTGGGTCCTGGCAATGGGGCATCCGGGCGGATTCGAGTCAGGGCGTCCGCCGGTCGTCCGACTCGGACGCGTTCTGGAAAACCATCGCAACCTGATCAAAACAGATTGCAAACTCGTCGGTGGCGACTCCGGCGGCCCACTGTTCGACATGCAGGGCCGCGTCATCGGTGTCCACAGCCGTATCGGCAACTCGTTGTTCAACAATATTCACGTGCCGATCCAAGCTTATCGCGACAACTGGGACAAGCTGGTCAAAGGCGATCAATGGGGATACTTGCCCGGCAGCAAACCGTTCATCGGTGTCAAAGGCAGCCGCAAGTCGAATGAGGCGGTCATTACACATGTCTACCCAGGCGCTCCCGCAGAGCGCGCCGGGATTCGCGTTGGAGATGTGGTCACCAAGTTTGATGACGAACCTGTAGACGACTTTTATTCGCTACGGCGACTGGTGGATGCCAAACATCCGGGTGACTTCGTCAATGTGCAAGTGAAGCGCGGCATGGAAGTCGTCCAGCTACGTTTGAAAATCGGAAATCTTGGTGTTTAACCTGTCAGGCCCCAACCAACCTATACGGAGAATCAGTTTGTTGCGTTGGAAACCAATCGCGCTCTTGCTGCTACCGCTGATCGCCTGGACTTGCCAGACGCGTGCAGATGAGCCTGAGGTCCCTCGACCTGAGCCGCCTAAGCCTGCCGATTCCAATCTGCTTGGCGGTAACGTTCCGAGTTGGCTGCAACGCTGGTCGCGCGTCAACCAACGCGGCAGTACGCTGGTCAAGTCCGTATTCCGTGACGTGATCGCGGACGCCCGTAACGGCACGGTCCGCATTACATCCAACGGCAAAGTGACAGCGTTGGGAGCCATTGTGTCACCGCGAGGATTCGTGCTGACCAAAGCCAGTGAGGTGCAAGGCGATATCTCGTGTGCTCTACCAGACGGTACCAGGTATCCTGCGATTGTCGTGGGTGTGCGCGAGGATTTTGATTTAGCCATGCTCAAAATCTCTTGCCAGAATCTACCAACAGTGCAGTGGAGTACCGAACCGGAACCTGCCCCAGGTAGTTGGCTTGCAACACCAGGCAGTGAGTCCATTCCTGTCGCAATCGGCGTCGTCAGCGCCTCATCACGGAAAATCGCACCGCAGCGAGGTGTCCTCGGAATCCTACTGACCCCCGACGAGCTAGGCCCCCGAGTGACGCACGTTGTGCCGGGAAGTGGGGCTGCCATCGCGGACTTGCGAGTCGGTGATATCGTTGTTCGCGTCAATCAGCGAACCGTCAAAGAAGCCCCCGAACTGATGGCACAGCTTCAGCATGTCAAACCAGGCGCCACCGTCACACTGGACATCCTGCGAGCCAATGATCCCCTGCAAGTCATCGCCAGGTTGAGTGCCCCAGGTGCGAGTACGGAGGCCCGTCGTACCAAGTACCAACAAGGGTTAGGCCGTGAACTAAGTAAACGCAATGCCGGATTTCCCGCAGCAATTCAACACGATTCCGTACTGAGCCCACGGGATTGCGGGGGCCCGCTGGTCAATCTGGATGGCCAAGTCGTGGGACTCAATATCGCCAGTGCCGACCGCGTCACGAGTTACGCCATCCCCACACAAAAGATCCTGCCGCTACTTCCACAACTCATGTCCGGAGAACTTGCTCCGGCCGACTCCCACACACGTTGGAAAACATTCCTCAGCCAAGCGTCCCAACTGCAGAACGCACTGACCAAGCAGCAACAACAGCTGCAACAACTCCAGCAGGTCGTCGCCTCCGCTGAATCCACAGGCCGGGCTGCCAGAGCAAGTCTCAACAAAGATCCCGATGATTCGTCCGCTCAGTCCGAGTTTGAGAAAGCTCGCCAGCAATACAAACAGGCGAGTACGGATATCACCAAGCTGGAGGCCGCTGTAGCGCAACTGCGCCAAAAGCTAGCAGCCTTGCCCACCACCGGGTTCGCACTGGCCAGTCCCTAGTGCCCGTCGCCTGGGCAATCAGCAGAGTTCCTCGTTGGCAGCACTCTGTCGCGGTGGTCAACTGTAACAGTTATGACCAATCTAGGGATTTTACTGCGGATACGACCCAAGGATGCCGATACAGCAGAATGATCCGGTAGCGCGGCACCTGCTGTAGAGTGCAGCGCGTCTTTCGACATCCGTTCATCACTGCAGGCGGCAACGATGCAAATTAACACCACCCGTTTTGGCACCGTCGACGTACAAGCAGAAGATATCCTTCTTTTCCCTTTGGGCATCATCGGCTTCGAGCAGTGCCTTCAATGGGTCCTGTTGGCAGACGCCAGCAACGACTCGCTCGGATGGTTGCAGAGCGTTCAGGATCCTCAGATCGCGATGCCCGTAGTGAGTCCCCGGCGTTTTGCGCCGGACTATCGAGTCAAGGTTTCCCCCGCCCAACTCGAGTTGCTCGAACTGGGAGCGGAAGATGAAACCTTTGTATTGGTTGTGCTGGCACGCAACGAAGATTCTTTGACAATGAATTTGAAAGCGCCCCTGATTGTCAACCTGGACAAGCAGGTTGGAAGGCAGGTCATCACCTCTGACGATCAGCCATTGCAGCGCCAGCTAGCTGAAATATCGGAACCACTGCGAAAAAGCGCGTGACACCGACGTATCCGCCGTGATACAGCCGTAACCGCCCTAACAAAGAGCAGTTGCCACCGGTTTCTGTTTTCCTCAGCGCCTCGCGTCGATACTTCCTTCTGTCAAAAAAACGACGCCGCAACGCGAGTTTTCAATTTACGCAGGCAATGCTTACTCCCACGCCAGACTCGGGCGTGGTGGGCAGCGGAGGGATTCAGGATGTTGGTTTTGTCTAGGCATCGCGATGAGAGCATCATGATTGGGGACGATATCGTACTCACGATCGTCGACATTCGTGGAGACAAGGTACGGTTGGGCATTGATGCCCCCCAGGATATTCCAGTACACCGCCAAGAGGTCTACGAGGCAATCCAACGGGAAAACCAAAAAGCGGCGGAAGTGAATCCGACCGAAACGCGGGACGTCGGTTAAACATTTCTGGATACCGACACTGGCCCGCTGCCTCTGGGCCCGGCTCATCGCACGTCAGGCTACCGCTCTAACCAGCGGCTGACGACGATCAGTAACCATGGCGTCAAGCCGATGCCCACCGCATACAGCGATACGGCAAGCGGCGGTCGCGTCCGACGCAATTTGTACGTCGGCCACGTCAGCGCCATGCTCAACATGCCGGTCACGCTGGCTGTGAACAGCAGCAACCCCGGCAACACGTGGATCAAATGCGGCAGATCGTCCGCGGGGGGAATCGCCTGCCCCACCCACTTGCCGATCCACATGACCAGCAGCGCGACCGTCGTCGCCAACATACACAGACTCCACATGATGGTGATCGCTTCGGCGGCACGCGATTCTGGCGGATGCGCAGCAGCCTCCCGCCGTGCGGAACGAGGATTCTTTTGCTTTTTGCGTTTTTTGACCACTTGAGCGACGCGCGGAATCTGGGAACCAATCGGGAAAGCTCGATTGTCGGCTGTACGGGCGAGTTTGCAAGTCACCTTCTCCTTCAGGCATATTAGCTATATTGGAAAGGATGAGCAGGCGTATTCGAGTATTGTGCGCGATTGGATCCCTGGATATCGGCGGCGCGGAACGCCAGATGATTCAAATCCTGCGCCATCTGGATCGCCAGCGTTTCGAACCGCTGTTGTACTTGACCCACAACCGGGGTGAATTACGAGCACAGATTCCGGAAGACGTCCCGGTGCACTCGTTTTGGGAACATCGACAGTTCCCCCGCTTAAATTATCCCGGTCGCCTTTACCGTGCTCAAATTACCGATCTTGCACAGGTCATTGCACAACAACAGATTGACGTCGTCTACGATCGTACATTTACAATGACTCTGTTCGCGGGGCCAGCCTCGGATCGCGCCCAAAAACCGCGTGTCTCCTGTATTGCCTCGGACCCCAAAGTCGATCTGCCCCAGAGTGCCGGCAGATTCCTGCGTATCAAGCGTCGCAAACTGGCCCAAGCGTATCGTTCTGCATTTCAAGTGGTCACCGTCTCAGATGGCGTCCGGCAAAGTGCGTTGGACTACTACCAACTCGCCCCGTCACAGGTGACCACGATCCTCAACGGAGTCGATCTGCAACAGGTCGAACAGCGCAGCACGGAATTCACACCAGATTTCCCTGCGGATCGTTTTCACATCGTGGCTTGTGGCAGACTGCACCCGTCCAAAGGTTACCCTCATCTGATGGATGCGGTCGCAACACTTGGACAACACAAACAACTTGTCACGCTGCATATCCTGGGTGAAGGTTCCGAGCGAGCGCGTCTGGAAAAACAAATCGAACAACTATCACAACAGCCAACGTTTGCAGACTTCGTTGAAATCAAACTGCATGGTTATGTCGAGAATCCGTTACCCTACATTCGGGCTGCCAATCTGTTCTGTCTGTCATCCGTTTACGAGGGCTTACCCAACGCCTTATTGGAAGCCATCGCCTGCGGTACTCCGGTCGTCGCAACCGATTGCGACTTTGGGCCGCGAGAAATTCTGAGCGGTGGACGCTACGGCCACCTGGTCACTCCACCAGACACGCTACAAGCAGCCCTGCTCAATGCCATCCAGCATCCCGAGCGTGATCGCGAACGCACGGTGCCCGCCCGAAAATCACTTGCCGAAAACTATTCACTCAAACGTTGCATCTCGCAGCTCGAAGATCTCCTGCAGGCGGCCGTTCACCAGACGGACACCGTACACAGCCAGTAACCAGCGCCGCCGCAGAGACATGGCAAGCTGGCGTGCTCTGCGGCTCCTGGCATCCAAATGCTCACCCTGCAAGCCACGTCGGTAGGTACCGCAACAGATAAATATGATGGCCAGACACCGCACTGCCCGTTAGAATCGTCCGCAAGTACTTCTCAACGTGACAACAGCATGTCTGACAAGATCTGGTTTTTTGCCCGCGGCGACACTGAGCATGGTCCGGTGACCGCCAAACACATCAAAGCGCTTGCCCAAAACGGCAAGTTGCGGGGTGATGATCTGGTCTGGCGAGAGGGGATGCCTGACTGGTCCTTAGCCGGCGAAGTCTCTGAGATTTTCTCAACCACGCCTCATGCAATAGGTGAATCTGACGATTCCTTTGCGACGCCTCAGACACACGAGTTGGGCACCGAGCCGGCGGCCAGTCTATCCGACGCCATTCCAGCGGCATCCGTCCCCAGCAACCGCCCGGCACTTTCACGCAAACATAAATTCCTTTCCCTGCGTGACCTGGGGGTGAGTTGCATCATTACTGGCGTCCTGCTGGTGTTTCTCGCCAAAGGCTGCGACCTGTCGCATGCTCGCTATGCAGCCAGTTTGCAAAGCCGTACCGACTACGCACTGACCACGTTCGAAAACGAATGGGAAACTAAAAAAATACAACTCGAGCAACGGCAACAAGCACTCGCCCAACAAGCCGCCCTGGACAACAACCCGCTGAAACGCCAACAACTCCAACAGGTCGACGACGAGCTGAAACAATGGTCCAGTGATAAGTCTTCTGCGCAACAGCAGTTACAATCTGGCCAATGGGCGCAGGATCGGCAAACCGCTGCGGATGCCCTGGCCAGCTTCTACACCCTGAACTTCTACCGCTCGCTCGTGTTCTTACTCGGCGCAGTCGTCATGCTGGGCGGGTTATCCGCCGTCAGCCTGCGGGGAACCGGCCCGGAACGGTGGATCTGCCTGGCGATGCTGGCCCTGGCTGTCTGCAGCCTGCTGATCAGCGGCGATGCATTCACCAGCGTGCCCCTCCCATTCGCCACCCATTGAGCCGGGGATCACCAGCGGCCCGCTGCGAACTCCTCCAGCAGACGTCACTTTAGCACACAACCGCCAACGCACATTGACTGCACCGACGTCGAGAGCTACAAAGGTGCGTTTACCTCTCGTACACCGTTGGAGATCCTACCGTGGGTGGAAGCGAACGTACTCGTGAATTGAAGCGTCGTCGTCAGCGTGCCAAAAAGCTGGGAATCCTCAAACGCAAGGCTCAAAAAGCGAGCTCTGGCGACAAAGCGGCCATTGCCAACAAGATCCGTAGCTTGACTCCTGGTGCTGATACCATCATCACCAACTGGAAGCTCGAAGATAGCTAGGCTTCGACAAGCCGATTTTCGTGCTGAGCTTACTCTCCGACGCTGCCCCACGTATTGCCCCGCCGGGGTGTGGGCTGGTCTTGTCGCGTCTGCCTCTGTCGCGTCTGCCTCTGTCGGTAACGGCCTTGAGTCATGCGCGATCAATCTCGGCGCTGCCCCCGAGTGGTCAGGACAGACCACCAGCCCTCCGCGCCGCCCTCCTCTGTGACGTCCCCCGTCGCTTGGCTGGAAATGTCCAACGCGCATTGCGAACGGGATCACGAAAAAGTCCGCCCCACGGCGGCAACATCAAACGCCGTATTCTTGAGCACGCACTCGTTGGAACCGTGCACTCCCGTCTGCTGGAACAGCATGCTCGATCTCGCCAAGCCACACCATACGGCGTGACTCAACTGGGACTGTGACTCCCACTCCTTCTCACCATCACCGCAGCACGAACTCATGCAATATGGCTCGTCGCCTTGCGAACCTTAGCCCGCACCGATGCCAAACAACATCTTGGTGCGTTACAGGTCAACCGCGCAGGTTAAGGTTTGGATTTCTTCAGCCCCCTCGCTACACTGCAGTCTCTGCCAAAATCTGAGTAAAGGAAAGATTCGATGCCCTCTCAGGACGACTCCATCCGCCTGTTGGCTCGCTGGAAGGAGGGCGACGAAGATGCAGCCGAGGAAATCTTTGAACGCTATCTGCACCGCTTAGCCGCATTGGCTCGCAAGCGGCTGTCACAAAAGATGCAGCAGCGTGTTGATGCAGAGGACGTGGTTCAATCGGCTTACCGCTCGTTCTTTCGCCAAGCACGCGAGAATCGCTACGAACTCAGCCGCAGCGGCGACCTCTGGCGTTTACTAGCCGCCATTACCGTCAACAAAACCTTGCGGCAAATCGAATTTCATCGCGCGGCTAAACGCTCGGTAACCGAGGAAACCACGATTCCAAGCGACGATCACCAGGACACGCCAGTCGTGCGAAGTCTGTCGCGTGAGCCGACGGCTGAAGAGGAATTGGCGCTGGCAGATGAACTCGAATCGTTTATGCAACCGCTGGATGCCAGCGAGCGTCAGGTGCTGGAAATGCGGCTACAAGACTTCGACAGCGAAGAAATTGCCGCCGCAATTGGCCGCTCGACCAGAACCGTGCGGCGCATCCTGGAAAGACTCAAAAACGCCCTCACAGCACACTTTGAAAATACCACCGCACCGTAGTCGAGTAAGGAAGTTGTCACGATGCTCGACGAACATGGCCTCGACGCTTTTGAGCATGCCTGGCTCACCGGCCAAAACCCCGCATTGCGAGAAGCCATCGATGCGCTGGCGAAAACATCAGCCGCCCCCCTACCACGTAGCCTGCTGGAAGAGTTCGTGATGATCGACATGGAGGGTCGCTGGCGTTTATACCAAGACACTACGGATGCCTCTTCCTCCAATCCCACCAGTTTGGAAACATACCAACGCGACTTTCCGGAACTCGGTACGACGTCGGAACTCTCCGTGCAACTCATTGCCGAAGAATATCACGCCCGCCAGCGATGGGGGGACCATCCATCGGTAAGCGAATACCAAGAGCGTTTCCCCAGCCAGTGGCCCGAACTGCGAGAGGCACTTGATGCGATGGCACACGATGTCATCCAGGCTACCGTCTCCGTATGGCAACAACACAATCTGCTCTACGAAATGAGTCTGCCCTCATGGCTGGAGATCGGTCGCCAAGCCACCGGAGAACCCGAACCATGCCAGGATTTCAACATAAAAACAGGACGCCGCCTGATCATTGCACCCATCACCGCACGTCACCTGTCTCGCCAACATGTGACTTGCGAACCCAGCGGCAAATCCCATGTGCAGATCACTTGTGTCAGTCGCAAAAATCCGGTCTTCGTCAACAACAGCAAACTCCGGGCTGGCGAATCTCAACGCGCCGCGCTGCCGATCGTTCTTGACTTTGGGGACTGGCGAGTGCGACTCGTGAACACCTGAGCTACAACTCGACAACTTCCCAAAAGCATTGGTCCTGTTGGTTTGCCAAACCTGTAGATTGTTGAAACACCCGGGATGGAACGCGGGTAAAAAGTGAGTGTGATTCAGTTTGGCTGAGGTCAGCATGAGCGGCGGCTGACCAGCCGGCAACGCGGAGGCCGCAGGCAGGCTGCATGTGCCCCCCACGGTGCCTTGAAACGCCGAGTGATAGTGGATCCTAACATGCGTACTCGGAATTATTTCCTGATCCTGTGGCTCATTTCTGGCCACTGCCTGGTGAGCACCGCAGCTGAAAGCGCACACTCACCCACAGCAGTCGCACGTTTCATTGATCAGCAAATGGCGGCCATGTGGCGTTCCCAGGAACTGGTTCCCTCGGAGGTGTGTGCCGACCACGAGTATTTGCGGCGCGTGTGCCTCGACGTCGCCGGCGTCATCCCCACGGAGCACGCGGTCACTCAATTTCTGCAAGACCGCGCGGATGACAAACGGGTGACTGCGGTCGAAACGCTCCTCAAAACACAAACCTACGCCCGCTATTCGGCAGCGACCTGGGCGAATCTATGGATCGGCCGCGGCAAGGACGCTGACGCACTCATCCATGCGCGCTTCCGTGAATGGCTTTTCCTGCAAATCAGAGCCAACAAACCGTTCGACCACATCGTCACGGAAATCTTGACGGCAACTGGCACACCGGTTGAAACACCTGCTGTCGCCTGGACTCTCCATCATGCTGCCAAACCTGAAAACCTCGCAGCCAACTCAGCCCGCCTGTTTCTCGGCCGGCAAATGCAATGTGCACAATGTCATGACCATCCCTTTGAACCGATCACTCAAGAAGACTTTTATCACTTTGCCGCCTTCTTTGCCCGAACCAAAGTACAACCCTTCCTGATCTCAAAAAGGGTCTCCGAAACCTCCTCTGGAGAGATGCATCTTGGCGGCGTCCCCACAGGGCAAGTCATTGCGCCTCGTTTCATGGACGGAACCACTCCCTCTGCGGCGGGTACGCGACGCCAGCAACTGGCCGCTTGGATCACACACCCGAACCATCGTAACTTCTCCCGCGCCATCACGAACCGGGTGTGGGCACGGTTGTTCGGGCGTGGTTTGGTCGATCCGGTTGACGACCTGAATCCTCGGCAAACGCCCGACTTTCCCAAAGTGCTTGATCGATTGGCAGACGAGTTCATCTATTCGGGTTACGACCTGCAATATCTGATCCGAACGATTACCCGCACGCGAGTCTATCAACTGTCGTCACAACCCTCGAGAAACAACCGTGGCGACGAGCGGTTCTTCAGCAAAGCTCGCCTGCGACGCTTGAACCCCGAGCAGTTGGTAGGTTCCGTCGTCATGTCAACCGGCCTGGCCAGTAGCGAGCAAGCATGGCAGAACCCGATTTTCCGCCTGCTATTGCAAGTGGTCGTCCAAGATTTCACCTTTGTCTTTGGCAACATGGATGAAACAACGGAGGTGTCCGAATTCCGCGGCACGATTGCCCAGGCGTTGATGATGATGAACAGCAAGCATATGACCAATGCGACGCGTTTTCACCTCTTATCGCCGCTGACTCAAAAGTTACAGCGTTGCCGCTCGGTCAACGAAAAAATCGAACTGCTATTTCGAACGACACTCTCGCGTCGCCCTACTACCGCAGAACTGCGCACCTTCGGCAGCTATTTCCGTGCCGCACCTCAAACGTCGCGGCAACTGGAGGTCTGTGAAGATCTCTATTGGGCCTTACTTAACTGCAACGAGTTTCACTTCAATTACTAAGGGCCGTCCCATGCAACCGCTCCTGTCCCGACGTGGCTATCTCCGCCTCAGTTTGGGTGCCACGGCCAGCCTGTGCGTACCTCGCTGGTTGGACCCCGAGTTGCATGCGCGCGAATCAGCGACCGCGGGACGTTCGCTGATTCTCCTGTGGATGAATGGAGGCCCCAGCCATCTCGACACATGGGACCCCAAACCCGGGCATCCCCATGGGGGCGAGTTCGCCGCAATCGACACGAACGTCGCCGGTATTCAAATTAGCGAACATCTGCCGCAACTTGCCAAACAAATGCACCACCTGGCAGTCGTACGGTCCATGACTAGCAAGGAAGGAAGCCACGAGCGCGGACGATATCTTTTGCAATCCGGTTACTTGCCAATGCCTGGTACTCAGCACCCGGCACTGGGATCGATTCTTTCCGCCGAGCGAGGGCAACCTGACCAAGCGATCCCTAATTTTGTCAGTATCTCGCTACCGTCGATTGGTGCAGGTCTGCTCGGCATGGAACACGCGGCATTTCATCTGCCAAATTCCGAATCCCCTCCCCCCAACACCGCCTTACCCGGTCACGTCCGCGGACAACGGTTCCAGCGACGCCTGCGCATGCTGTCCTCATTAGAACGTGGCTTCATCAACACAAGGCGAGGCAAAGAAGCAACCGCACACCAGGACGTCTATCAGCAAAGTATTCGAATGATGCAAGCCAAAGAGTTGGCGGCATTCGATGTCTCTCAGGAAAAACCACAGGTCCGCGACGCTTACGGTCGCACACCCTTTGGGCAAGGCTGTCTGCTGGCACGGAGGCTGATCGAAAGCGGCGTCAAATGCGTCCAAGTCTCTCTCAACGGCTGGGACACTCACGCCCGTAATTTCCCACTCACTCGTAACCGCATGGAAATCCTTGACCCGGCGTATGCGACACTCGTCCAAGAGTTGGACGAACGCGGGTTATTGGACAGCACACTCGTCTTGTGCCTGGGCGAATTTGGGCGGACTCCCAAAATCAACCCGCTCGGCGGTCGCGACCATTGGCCCAAAACGTGGTCCGCGACGCTGGCTGGAGCAGGGATTCGCGGCGGCCAGGTGGTTGGGAAAACCTCCCCAGACGGCACCCAAGTCAGCGCGCGCCCCGTATCCGTACCGGACTTGTTTGCCACCTGCTGCCAAGCACTACGCATCGATGCCGACAAACAGCATCTCACGCCCGCCGGACGTCCCATTCGCACGGTTGACTCCACGGGCACACCGGTTGCCGAGCTAATACCGTAGGTCGCAGCAGCCCCATCCACGCGCACCCTCAAGCGATAACCGGTTCGCTTGCTAGTCCCGGCGCGTGGCTGGCAATGGTCTCCTGACTCGCAGACAATGCCAGATAACACTGGCACGAAAAGGAACTCTGGTATGCAACGTATCGCCTCACTTCCTGCGTTAAGTCTCGTACTCTGCACGCTAGCCGCCACCGCCCAGCAACCAGGGCATCGCCCACCACACCGGATCGTGGACCTGACTCATCCGTTTAACCAACGCACCGTTTATTGGCCAACAGAAACGGGATTTCAATTGCTGCGCGGCAACAACGGCGTCACCGAGAAAGGCTATTACTACGCCGCCAATCGCTTTGCGGCAGCAGAACATGGTGGCACCCATGTCGACGCCCCAATTCACTTTTATGCTAATCGCCAAACCGTCGCCCAGATCCCCTTGCAACGCCTGGTTGGAGAAGCGGTTGTCGTCGACGTTTCGAAAGCGTGCGCAAAAGACCGCGATTACCAAATCGGCGTCGGAGATCTGCGCCGCTGGGAAGAACAACATGAGCGTCAATTGGTCGATGTCATCGTGCTGCTGTATACCGGCCATGGACGCCATTGGCCGAACCGTGAGCGTTATCTTGGGACTGCGGAAACTGGCCCTGAGGCCGTCGCTAAATTACACTTCCCCGGACTCGCTCCGGAAGCCGCAAAATGGCTGGTCGAACACCGCTCGATCAAGTCCATTGGTATCGACACACCCAGTATCGACTATGGCCAGTCCCAACAGTTCAACAGCCATGTCACATTGTTCCAGCACAATGTGCCAGCCTTTGAAAACGTGGCTAATCTGCACTTACTGCCAACTGCCGGAGCGACGGTGGTGGCGCTGCCGATGAAAATCGGAGAAGGCTCGGGCGCACCGCTCAGAATCATCGCCATGCTGAGTGAATGATCGCGCGATCGCCATGCGCTAAAGCGAGCGCCATGCGCTAAAGCGAGCGCCATGCGCTAACGCGACAGACTTCGCGGACGCATGGGGTAGAAATGCGAGTAATTCATGAAACCAGCCGATTTGCCGGTCGGCCCAATCACAGCGCGACCCAATGACGGCAACTGACGCTGAAACTGATTGTTGAGCGTGTTGAGAGATTCCTCGGTTTGCCGCAGCTCACGATTCTGAGCTTCGATCCGGCGATTCAATTGAGCGCGCGGACGTACGAATGCGTTGTAGTTGTCGTTCAACCCTGGAATCCCAGAAGGAAAACGGAAAAACTCCATCGCCGGACTAATGGGAGAACCCGAGGGAGATTGATACCGCGAACGCGTGCGATTGCGGTTTTGAGCTGACGCGTCCGTCGCCAATATGGACATCAGACAACCAACTGCCATACATGCCAAAACCAAGCGGACGTTCTCCATCAAGCGCATCGAACTCACCTCATTCGAATAACAACCAAACAATCCACATCATTCCATTTATCGGCAAAATGAGCACAGCCATCAAGCTTATCTCTGGCTTCCCCCCATACCGCTAGCTGCCCTCGAACGCGCTCCTATACCCGCCGCACCCGCCTGACGCTCGTCTAACAAGGCAATTCACACGATCTGCTGCTGGACCGCGATCAGCATGATGCGAGGCGAGACACTTGGGCATCTGCCCGCTTGACGGACTCACACCCCCCCTGTCTACTAAATTATGCAAATCGTCTCTCGGGTCTTTTCTTCTGGCGATTTGCTGTCCATCTCATCCAACTCTTTTGACTTTTCTTCCATTAAGTAGCGAAGCGACTTTGGAATAGTCCTGTCACCTTCAGGGGCGAGGAGCAGGCCATTCGTTTCGATCGGTTTAATCGGTATTCCACGTATTATCGTAACACTTTCACCTAGATTTAGGGCGTGTACGGATCGCTGCGCGGTTGCATGCGGCGCTTTGCCGATTAGCCTGGATCTGTTGTTTTGGCGGGCAGTTCAACCATAAAAACACGCACAATGGGTGTCCTCTGCAACCCACGTGGACGGAGTCTGCCAATCCATGAAATGCTTCACATTGATACAAATCTGGTTAAAATCGAGGGGTTTCCCTCATCTTCCCCGTTCTCTTCCATCACTCCATCCAACCTGTTCACTGGGCTAAACGCAATGGTCATTTCTATTCGTCATCAGCCAGTGGCAGTTCGCAACTAGCGGCAACCCTACGGACACCTTGTGACCTCCAAGAAAAAACCACATAAGCGTCGCGGCAAACTGAAGGCCACGCGGAAAGCTTCACTTACCAGCGAAGCACCAGCAGCGGTCACTTCTCCCGCCCCATTGGCGCTTCCCGAGCCGCTTCCTGCAGCGGCCTCAAGGTCCAAGTTGATCGCCGCAGCGTTACTAGGTGTTACCTTCATCTGGGCGTATTGGCCTACCTTTGGGCGGTTGATCGGAGACTGGAACCGCGAACCGGATTACTCTCACGGATTTCTTGTCCCCCCGCTGGCCCTGTTTTTTCTCTATGCGCGCCGTGATCGATTCCCCGGCTTGACCCCAGCGGTCGGTTGGTTCGGTCTGCTCTTGATCGCCGGCAGCGTTGCGATGCGATTTTTCGGCACGTTAGCTTTCGTGGATGCCATCGACAGTTGGTCAATGATCCTGTGGATTGCAGGTGCTGCTTGGATGTTGGGTGGCTATCGCTTTGCCTTGTGGACGGCACCGTCGATTGCGTTTCTGTTCTTCATGGTGCCGCTGCCGTTCCGAGCCGAAACGATGCTCAGCGGACCTCTCCAAACTGCGGCGACCAAGATCAGTTGTTTCATGCTGCAGTTCATTGGTCAGCCAGCCATCTCCGAGGGCAGAACCATTTTGCTGGGCGATCACCAGTTGGAGGTCGAGCAAGCCTGTTCTGGTCTCCGCATTTTCGTGGGCATTTGCGCGTTAGCTTTCTCTGCTGTGGTGCTGATGCGGCGCACTTGGTGGGAAAAAACACTGTTCCTCCTCAGCACGTTACCCATTGCCCTCTTGGCTAATTCCCTACGGATCGTCGCCACGGGATTACTGTTCCAGCATGCTTCCGGTGAGGCGGCCAGGAAGTTCAGTCACGACTTTTCCGGCTGGGTCATGATCCCCGTCGCCGCAGCCATGTTCTGGCTGTTCGCGTGGTATTTACACAAACTTTTCCCCAAACTTCAACAAGTCCGTCTTCAATCGGTGGCAACTGAAGACTCATCACAAATGGGAGTCCAACAAGCGTCGGCATAGCATCCACAAGCGCGAGCATGCCCCACTCCCGGACGTCGCAGTTTTGCAGAGGAAATGAACTTGTCAACATCGCAACCACCGCCGCTCAACTCTTCGACGGAGTCTGAAAGTGCTGCGCAGCTTTCACCCATGCTGGTGTTGGAAGCAGCACGGCGTTGGTGGGCCATCGCCACGCCTGTCGGGTTGCTGGCAGGTCTGATTGTTGCGGCTATCCTTTATTTACAATTCGAGCCGCTTTACGAAGCCAAGGCGCTACTGCGGATCACCACACCAATTTCCTTCGACGGATCAAAAAACAAAGCAGACCGGAGTTTCCTCGCCAATCAATTCGCCGTTTTGTACAGCGTAGTGACCCTGGAACCTCTCTTGGCCGATAAAGAAATCGCCACGATTCCGGATCTAGTCGAAGCGGACGATCCGATAGCGGAACTCAAACGCAACTTGAGTATCAAATCTGCCTACCGCGACTCCAATCAATGGTATTTGACTTATCGCAGCACGGACCCGCAAGTGGCAGCCATGCTGGCCAACCGCATTTATGAATCCTTCATTCGCACCAAAGGTGACTTTGACGTCAGCCTGCGAAGCGCACTTCTGTCACGACTCGAAGAACTTCGCAAGGACAAAGAGGACGATGTCGATCGCCTGAGGCAAGACTTTCGCAATGAGGCGATTCGCAACCTCAACTGGGATCCTTACGCCGTCGCTCAAACCGAAAGTGACCCGGGCGCATCCGCACTGAGTTACGAAAAGCAGTTGGCCAAACTGGCGATTGATCAAGCAATCGTCCAATACCAAATCGAACGCGCTCAGGGCATTCATCAGAAAGTCGAAGAAAACCTGAACGCTCAATCCGAGTCGATCGAGATTTCCGATACGGACTTGGCCACGATGGTCGACCAATCGGCTGACATGCTCCAACACAACGAAGATCTCGCGCGGGCACAAGCCGCGATCAAACTCCTGCGAAAGGAACTAGCGGAGATTGAACAAATCGCAGCCGGTGACCCCGCCAACTTGCCTCGCTATCAAAGTGCTCAACGTCAAATCGCCCTGCAGCAGGAACAGATCGAAAAATTAGATGCGGCGCGCCAACCGCTTCGTGAAAGCCTCATGGAAGTCGCCCGCAAAGATCGCCAGGGAGCCTGGAAGACCTATCAGCAAGAAGTCATTTCGCGGCAAAAGGAAGAGGTCGCGCGACTGCAGGAGCAGACCGAGCAGATGGCGATCGAGGAACGGGTGGTCACTGAGAAATACCAAGCTGAAATCGAAGAGATTCAGAACGCCAAAGGGCGCACGTTTGACATGGTCCAACTGCAAACGTCGCTGGAACGTGCCGAGGAGCAAGCCCTGGCATTTCAAGATCGCGAAGACCGACTCCGCTTAGAGAGTAAGAACCTGGACTCCATTACGCTGCTCAAATCCGCTTCGCCACCGGTCAAACCAGCAGTCATTGCACCTTGGAAAAACATGCTGATGGGCGGCGGTATCGCGCTATTGATCCCCTTTGGTCTGGCGGTCCTGTGGGAGTTGCGTGTGGGCCGAATTACCGACTCCAAGCAGATCGAGAAACAAAGTCAATTACCGGTGCTCGCCGAAATCGCACGCTTTCCGTCGCATGCTGACGGCCAGCGCCATTCCAGACGCGTCACGCGACAACTTCGGCTGTTCGAAGAAAGTGTGCACCATCTGCGCACATCACTTGTGCTGTCTCGGCCACTCGAAGACATCCAGGTCCTGGCGGTCACCAGCTCGGTCAGTGGCGAGGGCAAAACTACCCTGGCGGCACAGTTGGCCATGAGCATTGCCCGAGCCAGCGGACAACCTACCCTCCTGATCGATGGCGACATGCGTGCGCCCGATCTTTACGACGTCTTTGAAATTCCAAATCAACCGGGCTTCGCCGATCTTCTGGAAGACCACAACTCACTGGGCGGATACGTCACGAAATGGGACGAACATTGCCATGTTCTGCCGGCCGGACAATTAACGAGCAGTCCGCATCGCTTGTTAGCAAATGGCGCCTTCTCCGGCATGCTGAAGGAAGCACGAGCAACTTACAAACACATCGTCATTGATACACCGCCCATCCTGGCTGCCGGAGAATCCATGGTCATGGCCAAGGCAGCCGATGCGACGATTCTGTGTGCCAAACGCGATGTGACTCGCATGGAGCAACTGAAGAAGAGTCGCGAACGTTTAAAGGGAGCGGGAGCTGAAATCGTCGGCTGCGTATTTAACGACGTTCCACCCAATCGATACAGCTATCGCTACGGCTACTACGGCTACGAAGATCACGGTGGCATCTAGCTTCCGACAACCTGGTCTCTACCACTCACTACATAAACACAAGCGTCAGTTTGACTATGGAATCGCTCCTCGCACCCCATAAAGACACCAAGCCACGGCGCGGACAGCGCGAGGTCAATTGGCGTCTATTGGTGATTACCCTAGGAGTCCTGGCGGTCACCGGTACCGCCGGTTACTTTTGGCATTTGCGGCAGGAAAAGTCCATCGGCCAAACGCTTTTAGATCGCATCCAAAAGCTGGAGGACGAAGAAGACTTCCGCGGTGCCTCACGCTATCTGCATCGTTACCTCGCGCTTCAGCCAGCAGATAAATCGGCACGCGTGCGACTTGCCAAAGACTACGATAAGGCTGCACAATCTCCCGCCGCGTACGCACGCGCAGTCGAACTCTACTATCAGGCACTCGGCAGCGCCGACTCAGACGAAACCAACCCTCTCCGAGCACGCACTGTCGAACTACTGCTGAAGACCAGCCGTTTTTCCGAAGCATTCGAGGAAGCACTCAAACTGGTTGCGGCATACCCGCAGTACCTCGAACTGGAGTCCATTCAGGCGGCAGTCACCGCTGGCACGCCATCTCCAGAAGCAGCCGATGTGTGGCGGCAACTGGCGACCGCCCGGTACGCGAAAATAAAATCCGGCATACTCGATTCGCCAGGCACTGATTCGAATAACTCCGATACGCAAAGCATCGCGAGTCTATCGCTTGAGGAAACGCTCGAAGCAGCCATCCTGATCAACCCTGCCAACCTCGACCTGCCGATCATGCTGGCCGAAGTTTTTCGCGAACATCCGGACCAACTTCGCGACCCGCGCCTCTCCGCTGCAAACCGCGCAAACAGGGCAAATGAACTGGCGGACCAGATGGTTCTGCGGAATCCCAAGAACGCTCATGCCTTGATGCGGCGAGCGCGATATCGCATGCACTACGGTGAATCTGACATCGAAGCGGACGTCATCCGCTCACTCGAACTGGCGAAAGAAGACGTGGACATCGTGCTGTTTGCCGCACGTTACTACCACGACCGCGGCCAAAACCTTCAGTCCAAGGGAGATGATGCATCCGCTGATTTCAATAAATCCTTGGCCCAATATCTGGCCATCATCGATGAACTCGACAAACAGCATCTCGCAGCACACGTCGAAGCGGGACAAGTCCACCTGGCCATGGGAAATGGGGAACAGGGAATTGAACTGTGGGAAGAAGCGCTCGTCACCTGTGAACTCGCCGACGCGTCAACGGGCGTACGGCAGTCGGTCGGCGCGCGTGCGGACACAACCCGTCAGCTGTTTACCAAACTGACCGAGAACTACATTGCCACGGGACGTCTCGAGGAGGCTCGCAAGTCATTACGGCGACTAAACAACTCGCTGGCGCAATTGGAACGCATTGGCGGGCTGAATCTCGTCTGGAAGCATGTGCGGGATCTGCTGCAAGGAAGACTCGCTCTGGCCGAGGGAGATGGGAATGGCGCGTTGCAGATTGCGCAAACGATCGTCAACGATCCCAAAACGCGCAAAGACAATCTGCTGCCTGCATGGTCCTTGAAAGCTCGAGCACACAATACCCTGGCACAGTGGGATCTGGCGGCAGGTGCGTATGAGGCACTTATCCGTTTAGGTGCCACAGAAGCAGACATTCGACTCGCGGCTGCCGAAGCTTGGAGACTGGCCGGTGTCCCCCATAAGACCATTGAGCACCTGACCGACCTGGACACCGCCAGGAGCAATCCAGAAATCCTGTACCAACTCGCCAGAAGCCGGTTGCAGTATCAACTCCGCTTGGCTCCCACGAAACGCAATTGGAGCAAACTGGCTTCCAACCTTGCCGCTCTTCGCCAAGATGACTTCCAGACACAACTGGCACAGCCTTGGCGAGTCGCACTCTTGCATGCTGCTTTTGCAGAAGCTCGGGCTCAACTTGGCGGCTACGACACCCCCAACGGTGAATCTCCGGTGGAATTGCTCAACGCCGTAGAGCAAACGTATCCGGACGAGGCGCCTTTGATACGAGAACTTGTCCTCCGTTACGAGCGTCTGGGCCAACCCCAGGCGGCAGACCGAGCCTTAGCCAAATGCCGCGAGCTCACTGACAGTGCGGGCAACGACTTCCTGGCCGCTCAGCTTTATATCCGCAGAAAACAATTCGACTTGGCCCGTGAATCGATTGCCGCTGCGAAACCCAAACTGACGGAAGAGCAGGCTCCCGGAGCGGAGTTGGCACTGGCCCGCGTCGACCTGGCTGCGGGGAAGATGGAGGCCGCCGAGCGCCGACTCGCTGCCCTGGCAAAAAACACCAGCAACCCGCAACTTACCCGGCAACTCGCCGATCTCCAAATTCAAATCGGCAAATCCACTCTCACCGAATTCGAACAAGAACTGGTCGCTGCGGAAGGGCAAGACGGAACGCAATGGCGACTTGTCAAAGCCCAGCAAATCCTGACGGCCGCCGCCAAAACAAAAGACCTTGCGACTCGCGAACGCCTCATACGCGAGGCAGAGGATTTACAAATCGCTATTGATCGGCGACGCCCCAACTGGTCGAAAACCTACTTCCTCAAAGCACTCGTGGAAGACGCCAAAGGGAACTACCCACAAGCGGTTAGCGATTACCAGCGTGCTATCGAGCTGGGCGAAAGCAGCTTCATGACGTTCCAACGCCTCGTGGAACTGCTGAACAACCTTGGACGAGTCGTCGAAGCCAACAACTATCTCAGCGTTCTCAAAGACTCGATCCCGAACCATGACAACCTGTCGGCATTAGCCATCAACATTGCCGCCAAACTGGACAACCTGGAGCAGGCCGAAGCCTATGCCTTGCAGCGGGTCGAAGCCAACCCCGAAGATCCCCGCGCCTTGATGTGGTACGGCGACGTGTTACGCATGAGTAACCAACTGGAAGCGGCGCAGCAACAATTCGAAAAGGCGACCCAAATCGCTCCCGAAGATGTAACGACGTGGACGAGCCTGTTCCGCTTCCACGTTTTCGCCAAGCAACGCGATGCCGCCGAGGCAACGCTTCAGAAAGCAGCTCAGGCGGCGGAAAGCAAAGGACCGGGACACCGAGCATTCATGCTCGCACGCGGACATGAAACGCTTGAAAATTTAGCTGCGGCCAAACAGGAATACCTACAAGCAACACAAGAGTCACCCGAGGAAATCGCTTTCCAACAAGGCCTCACCGAATTCCTGGTCAAACATCGCCAGGACGGGTCAGAAACCGCGTTACGGAAGTTGCTGGCATTGACGCGCGGCAAGCCGTCGCAACGCAATCTGTTCGATAATACGCGCCGCATGCTGGCGACCGCACTCGCCAGACGAGGAAAGGCCGGGGATTTCGAAGAAGCCAAACGGCTACTCGCCGCAGGTGGAGACGACCGTCGCATTGCCAGTCTCGATAAACGCCTCCAAGCTGTGATTTATACACAGCAGGGACAACCGAAACTCGAGGCGGCCCAAAATGTCCTGGAAGAACTCGTTGCCGAGGGAGACGCTAACGTTGGTGACCATCTCTTACTGGGCTGGGTGTACTATATGCAGAGCAAGCAACTACGCAGCAATGCATCACAACCCGAAGACGAAGAAACCATCGCTCGCCGTATCCAAGATGCACGCGAACAGTTTGAAACTGCCTGTCGACAAAACGATGCACTACCGTCCCACTTCGTTGTCTATATCCGTGCTCTGCTGGAATTAGAAGCCTGGGAACCTGCCGCAGAGTGGATCGATCGATTCCAAGAGCGATTCCCCTATGACATTCAGTGGGTCACCGCAAAAATCCGCTTGCTGAAAGCCCGTGGCCAAACGAACTCGATTGCCGATGCCATTAACGAATACGACCAGGGTCTGGCAAGTGCGAAGTTGCCCCCTGCACAAAAAGCCATCGCGCTGGCCAAACTGGGACAGCTATTCACGCAACATGAATTCCACCAACAAGCCGAACGGTGCCACACCGAAGCGAATGAAATTGACTCCAGCTATTTCCCCGNCCTGATCCTGGCGAGAGTCAATTCGGCTATGGAGAATGCGTCAGACAAGGAACAGGTAGACGAGGCGCTCAAAACTGCGCTGGACTATGCGTCCAAATCGAAATCACCCAGAGCCACCTCGCTGTTACTCTCGGCACTGATCAAAGCCAAGCAGACATCGCAGACCTTCCCCGGCGCGGATGCGGTCGTCAAGAAGGCGTTGCGAGACTTTCCGCTCGATAGCATCTTACTGGTGGAAGTTGGCAACTTGCGCATCGTCGAGCATCGCATCGACGAAGCCATTGCACTCTACCGGCGGGCGATCCAGATAAACGAAAATAACGTCATCGCGCTGAACAACCTGTCGACTCTGCTCGCCGAAAATCCTGAAAAAGATAAACGTCAACAAGCGCTACCCTTGATTGACAAGGCAATCCAACTCGCAGGCAACAGACCGGCGTTACTAGACACCAAGGGCATGGTTCTGTTTCACCTGCACGACTATCACGCAGCAGTCAAATTATTGCGGCAGGCCGTCGACGTGAAAAACTCCGATCCGCGTCACACATTTCATCTCGCGGCGGCGCTCAAACGCGCTGGCAATACTCATGATGCCAAACTCGCATACCTGTCTGCCAAACGTCAAAAACTGCAAGACNCCTTCCTGACAGGTGTCGACCGCCAACTTCAAAAGGAACTGGAACAGCTGATTTCTCAAGGNGAGTCGACCACGCAAGCAAGTAAGTAAGTAAGTAAGTAAGTGAGAGCTGNAGAGCAAGAAGAAAACAAACCATGCGCAAACCACTCATGTACCTCTCAGTCGCCACCGCATTAGCAATGACCGTCATGTCGGGCATTCTCAGCGGCATGGCAAGCCAACGGTGGGGAGCGTCGCAAGCAGCCCAACCGCTCGCCGAGCAGTTGCAAACGCTGCCTGCGGACGTGGGCGACTGGAGTCTTCAAGAGGAAGCTCCGCTCTCTGAAACCGCACAAAACATCTTGCAATGCCAAGGGCATCTCAACCGAGTGTACCAGAACAACCGTACAGGTCGGCAAGTTTCTGTCGCTGTGATTCTTGGCCCCAGTGGGCCCGTCGCCGTGCACAAGCCGTCGATCTGCTATTCCAGTCGCAACTTTATCATTACCGATCAAGAATCTCCGATCGATATCGACACAGAAGTTGGTAAGCAGTCCTTGTGGTTTACCGAATTTCAGTCGAAAGGATTGGAAAAAGAAACCTTGCAGACGTATCATGCTTGGAGCTTTGACGGCAAGTGGGAAGCGACTCAAGAACCACGTCTGGCCTATATGTGGAGGCCCTATCTATTCAAGATCCAAGTCGCCGCAGTCGCTCCCCCGGGAGAATCTGCCGACGAAAAAGCGGGAATCGAATTCCTGAAAGATTTCATTCCACAACTGAATGATCAGCTGTTCTCGGAACCAACAGCTAATCCGACGACGACACCTTGACGCAGTAGCAAACGAACCGGACAGCTTCTACAGGAACTGAGTAATGGCTACTCTCGAGTCAAAATCCACGGATGCACAATCCTTGGAGCAGATGTTCGACGCCAAGCACCAGGCTCACCTGCAAGGTTATCTGCGGTGGAAAGGCGTACAGGATCGCGTCCTGGCGACCATCTTGCTCGTCCCAGCAATGCCGCTGATTGGCGCGCTGGCGCTACTCGTCCGCCTGACCTCACGTGGGCCAGGCATCTTCCAACAAGAACGCGTCGGACGTAGTGGCAAGCTCTACACCATGTACAAACTTCGCTCCATGCGCTCCGATGCGGAAGCCGCCACTGGAGCGGTCTGGTCACAAAAACAGGACCCACGCGTCACCTGGCTTGGCAAAATCCTCCGGGCAACGCACATGGATGAATTGCCACAACTTTTCAATGTAATCAAAGGCGAGATGGCGTTGGTCGGACCGCGCCCCGAACGCGCGGAATTTGTTTATGTGCTCGTCGAAAAAATACCAGGATACATGACGCGCCTCGAGGTCCTTCCAGGCATCACCGGATTATCGCAAATCAATCTACCGCCTGACACCGATCTACTCAGCGTGCGCCGCAAGCAGCATCTGGATGTGGAGTACATTCAAAGCCTCGGATGGTCCCTGGACCTGCGGATCATCCTCTGCACTTCCTTACGCCTTGTCGGCATCAGCGGCTTCAAGGCGATGCAGTGGATGAAGCTACAGCGTCGCATCCCCGAGTTTGTGGAAGCGGAGGGACGCGGAGAACAATTGGAATTGACTCCGGAACAATTAGCTATCGCCTTTGAAGCGTGCGAAAAGGCACTCGACGAAGACGCCAGCAGCACGGATGAACTCGATCGAGAAGCACTACGGCAGACGATCACATTCAGTGTCGGCAATTCACTGTCGGATGATCAATTGACGGGTGTCCTTAATCAACTGCGCGAACATCGCGATCAGCAAAGCCCTTCTGTGCAGTCCCAGTGACCCGCGTCACTTATAGGGGCAAACGCAGGTCCCAACCAGAGCATAAACCACTAGACACAGGTACCGTCTTGGCGACGACTGGCGGCGACTTACGCACCGAAACATCCGTACCCAACGCGTTCAGTGTCGACGTCGAGGATTACTTCCAGGTCTCAGGTTTTGAAGACAATGTATCTCGCGAACGCTGGGGCGAATTCGAGTGCCGGGTGGAACGCAACACCTATCGCATCCTGGAACTGCTAGCGCGTCACGATACTCTGGCGACCTTCTTCGTGCTGGGCTGGGTCGCTGATCGTTTCCCCCAATTGATTCGCGAAATTCACGCGGCGGGCCACGAAATTGGATCTCACACCTACTGGCATCATCTCATCTATCAGCAGTCGAAGGACGAGTTTCGCTCAGACCTGCGCCGCTCGCGAGACGTTCTTCAGGACGTGCTCGGTGAACCGGTCACTTCATTTCGCGCACCCAGCTTTTCGATCACCAAACGTTCGGAATGGTCACTCGAAGTGCTCGTCGAAGAAGGCTTCACCGTGGACTCCAGTATCGTTCCGGCACGACACGACCGCTACGGCATGCCCGGCGCTCCACGGGTGATTCATCACATTGAAACTCCGGCAGGGTCCATTTGCGAGTTCCCACCGACAGTCGTCCAGTTCGCGAAATACAATCTGCCGGTTGGAGGGGGTGGCTACTTTCGACTCTATCCGTTCGCGTTCTCGCGGCGCTGGCTCGCCAAAGCACGGGCCCAGACCCGACAACCGTTCATGTTCTACATTCACCCTTGGGAAGTCGACCCCGAGCAGCCTCGTATGCGTTGCTCAAAAACAGCCCGGTTTCGCCACTATGTTGGCTTGCGAAACACCGAATGCAAACTCGAAAAATTACTTCAATCCTTTTCTTTCAGCAGCGTGAGCAACGTGCTCAACCAAGTGCAGCCAACGCAACCGCCAACCACGTGCCTCGCCTGAATTCCGACAATGCACAACACCATTTCAAAACCATTCTTCCCCGTCCCGGAACTTCCCGGGCCACGCGGACCGTCCCTATCAACACCCAGCAATCGCTGACAACGCCAAACTCACTGACGTTACTGTTACCTCACCACGCGAGCACCATTCTTGTCTGACGTCCTGTTCCTGACGCACCGCGTTCCCTATCCTCCCAATCGTGGAGATCGGATACGCTCGTATCACTTGCTGCGCTATTTGGCCAAGCGAGCGCGCGTGCATCTGGCATGCCTCAGTGACGAACCGGTGCCCGCTGAGACGCAACAGGTCCTGAGCCAACTGTGCCACCGCATCACTTACGCACAACTGCATCCACAGCTTCGGTGGCTCCATGGTGCTCGATCGCTCCTCAGCGGCAGGACAGTCACAGAAGGCCTGTTCCAGGCCAGACAACTCCGCAAGACCGTGACTGCCTGGAGCGGCGACACCAGCTTTGACGCGACGCTGGTGTTCTGTTCGAGCATGTTCCAATACCTGAAGACTCCGGCACTCCAGCAAACTCCGACCGTGGTCGATCTGGTTGATGTGGATAGCGAAAAATGGTTTGACTACGCCAGCGGGAATCGCGGACTGAAACGCTGGCTGTACCACCTCGAAGCAAAACGCGTTAGACGCCTTGAGCAAACCATGGCCAACCGTGCCCAAGCGTTGACGGTGGTCAGTGAGGACGAGGCAAAACTTTTCCGCTCGTTTTGCCCAACCGACCACATGCATGCCGTTGGCAATGGCGTAGACACCGATTACTTCGCGCTTCAACGGACACCATCCAGCGAGCCCCAATGTGTCTTCGTTGGTGTTCTTGATTACTACCCCAACGTCGACGGGGTCTGTTGGTTCTGCGAAGAAGTCTGGCCCGCAGTTCGCCAAGCCGTTCCGACAGCCAGATTCTCAATTGTTGGCCGCAACCCCGTCCAGAAACTCAAAGACTTGGAACGCCTTGATGGCGTCACGGTGGTCGGCGAAGTCCCTGACGTGCGTCCACACCTGGCGACGGCCAACGTTTCCATCGCGCCTTTATTGATCGCGCGGGGTGTCCAAAACAAAGTGCTCGAAGCAATGGCTGCAGGCACGCCGGTCCTTGCTTCCCGTCAAGCGTTAACAGGGTTGGACCTCGCGCCGGGTGTGGATGCCTTGCTAGCCGAAGATGCCCCTGCCTGGCAACGACAACTCGTCGATTTACTGCAAAACGAAACCTTGCAATCGCAACTTGCCGCGCGTGGTCGCGCTTTTGTCCAAGAGCATCACTCCTGGGAGCGGCAACTCGCTGCATTCAGCAAGCTACTTAATTTGCCAAACGCGTCAGACACAACGTCCACTGGCACCACGACGGCCGATCCCCATAACACACCGTCGATGAGCGCATCATGATTTCCACCCTGACAGCATCATCGGAGCCTCACGCCGCGCGCGGGACGTCCCCGCTTCGCGTCGGCTTTGTGATGCACATCATGCAAGTCGCCGGTGCCGAGGTGCTGGTAGCCGAGATCATTCGCCGCTTGGGCGAGCGCATTCAGCCCACCATTTTTTGCCTCGACGGCATCGGCACCCTCGGTGAACAACTCCAACAACAGGGCATTGATGTGGTCTGCCTCAATCGGCAACCCGGTTTTGACCGCAGCCTTGCTTTTCGCTTCGCTCGTGAGATTCGCCAGCGAAAAATCGATGTACTGCACGCACATCAGTACACTCCGTTTTTCTACTCCGCACTGACCCGTTTGCTGGGAGCGCGCCGCACCCGCATCATCTTGACCGAACATGGACGACACTTTCCTGATGTCGTCAGCTCCAAACGACGTATCGTCAATCGACTCCTGCTGTCTCGCTTAGCCGACCGCATTAACGCCTGCAGTCAATTTAGCGGTTCTGCGTTGTCCCAACTCGATGGCTTTCCAGCCGATCGCGTGGAGGTAATTTACAACGGCGTCGACACCGAACAATTCCTCGCACCACCCGACACGTCCACCGCACGCACGCAACTCGGCCTCGATCCCCAGCGACTGTACGTTGCAATGATCGCTCGATTCCACCCGATCAAGGATCACGAATCCGTGCTACGCGCCTTTCAAGTTGTCTGTCAACAGCGAGACGACGCCGACCTCCTGCTGGTCGGNGACGGNGAGTTGCGCGCCGACATGGAGCAACTGGCGTGTGATCTCGACATTCGCAAGCGTGTCCATTTCTGGGGTGTTCGAGACGATGTGGCAACCATCCTGCAGGCAATCGACGTCTTTACCCTCTCGTCCATCAGCGAGGCAGCCTCTCTTACATTGCTCGAAGCAATGGCTTGCGGGCGCCCGGTTTCCGTCACACATGTCGGTGGAAATCCTGAAATCGTGACCGACGGAGTCACCGGACGGCTGACTCCACGTCAGGATCCGCAAGCATTAGGCCAGGCCCTGCTGGATCTTTTAAATGATGCCGCACTTCGAGAACGCCTGGGCTCCGCAGCCCGGCAAACCGTGCTTGAAAATTTCCAACTGGATCAGGCAATTCATCGCTACGAACAACTGTATGCAGAGCTGACATCGGCAAAGTAACCCTGATGCGCGAACTTGGCAAACAAATCGCTCGCTGGCTGGCAACGCTTGTCGTGATTCCGACTTACGTATCGTATCGCCTCCGCAGCCTGGTCCTGGGCCGCGACCGCGCACTCGCCGGATCATCCCAGCTTTTGTCGCTGCTGCCTGGACTCGTCGGCTGTTATCTGCGCGCTGCATTCTTCCATCTCGCACTCGACGATTGCCATCCGACGGTGCGGATCGAATTTGGCACCCTGCTTTCCAAAGCGGGAACTCGCTTCGGTAAACATGCCTACATCGGTCCCCATTGCCATCTGGGACTGGTCGATATCGGTGACGATGTGCTGGTCGCCGCCGGCACACATATCCCTAGCGGTGCTCACATTCATGGAACAGACCAGTTGGACATCCCGATACGCGAACAACCAGGAGAAATCCGCCGAGTTGCGATCGGTGACGGCGCGTGGCTTGGCGCTGGCAGCGTGGTGATGGCGGACGTCGGCGCCGCAAGCATCGTTGGTGCGGGATCGGTCGTAACGCAACCAATACCTGCACATACCGTTGCCGCCGGTGTCCCGGCAACGATCATCCGCTCGCGCGTGCCCGAGGATATCTCACCTGAAGCAATCACCACTGCCGCGGACTCCCCTGAGGAACGCGACTGAGCAAGCCCACACCAGGGCCAACACAAACCTGCATTCATGACTTACTACACCCTGACTGTCGACACAGAAGAGGAATGGGATTGGGATTCCGGCTATCCCACTCAACCTCCGACAGTCGAGAACATTGACCAGCTCATGGGGTTCCAGAAGGTCGCTGACAACTACGGTGGCAAGGTAACCTACTTTACAAACCACGCCGTACTTGCCGACCCCCATGCGTGCCGGACGATCAGCCGATTATCGACGAACCCCAACGCAGAAATTGGCCTACACATTCATCCCTGGAATACGCCTCCTCTCNGTGAAACGTCAACGGTGTCACCCCGAATGAGTTTCCTGCACAACGCGAGACGCGAAGCAGGCATCGCGAAACTCGACACTGTTTTGGATGCCTTTGAATCACGGGATCTGTCCCCGCGCAGTTTTCGTGGCGGCCGGTATTCCACCTGTGACTGGATACAAAAACACCTACACGCTCGCGGTATCATCGCCGACGCCTCCATTTTGCCCTTCACAACGTGGGCAGACGAAGGAGCTCCTGACTTTCGCCATCGCCAACCGATGCCGCAACGTATTGAGATGGGCTCCGGCACGCATGGCTTGTGGGAAATCCCTTTGACCATGGCGTTTACTCGGAAGCCCTGGAGTCTGTGGCATCGGTTTTACGAAACCTGCAGTCAATCACCGCTCCGTCATCTGCGCATGATTGGAATTGCCGAACGTACCATCGTTAACAAAGTGTGGTTGAATCTCGAACATCCCCTGGGCGAGCACTTTGAACGTCTATTGCAAGCTCTAAAACAGCTTGATCTGCCGTGCATCAACTTTACGATGCACAGTTCCTCACTCCTGGTTGGAGGAAGCCCGTACTCGAAGACCTCCGCTCATGTAGCAAAAATCTTCGAACGTCTGGAGCGCGCGTTGTCCACGCTGGCATCCTGGCCAAACTTTCAACCAGCGACGATTTCAGAAGTAGCCGGTTATCTGGAGGAAGCGCACCATGCGCGTCTTGGGAATTAGCCCACTCGACAAAGACTCGACGGTATCATTCCTCGAGGACGGAAACATTCTCTTTGCCTGCGGTGAGGAACGTCTCTCACGCACGAAATTGCAAAGCGGGTTTCCTGAACGCGCGTTCCAACTCGGCCTGAAAAAAACGGGATGGAGCACGGAGAGCATTGATGCCGTTGCCTATGCCTTTTTTGACGGCGACGAAGAAGAACGTCTGATTCGTGAGGCGGCAGAAAAGGACCATGCATTTCAGTCAAGTGCGTTGTTAGCTGATTCGACAAATCGTTATCGGCAAGCAACGACCAACCCACCGGCTTTCGCCCCCCACATAGCGATCCCCGGACTTCGCCACCGCAACGACGAATTTGTTCCTGCGAAAGCCTGGCATAAAGCTTTTGTGTACGAGCGAGCCGCTCGCAACAGCCGCTTGGATCTCGCCGCACATCGTCACTACTACCAACAATGGGTCAAGAATGCAGTTGCTGATCACCACCAATGGTCCGCTGAACTCACGCAGCGTTTAAGTGAATTGGGGATCCTCGATCGCCTGCGAAGATTTCATCACCACGATACACACGCGGCAAATGCGTTCTATGCCTCCGGTTTGGAGGCTTCCCTCGTCCTGGTGCTCGACGGCTACGGCTCAGGCTGTTGTGGCGCGGTGTACGCAGCGGATGCAGAGGGCATCCAATGCCTCCACCGGTATCAATTCCCGCACTCACTGGGCATCTTCTACGAACAGGTCACCAGTGCCTTGGGCTTCCGGCCGAGCCGCCACGAGGGCAAGATTGTCGGACTGGCGTCTTACGGAGACCCTGCGATCCTTGGCGACCTGCTGCTGGAACGCTTTGTTCAAGAGTCGGGAGACATCCGTATCCTGGGCGCTCAAAATCTGCTGCTCGGACGCGCCCTGGCGATGCATTTTTCCAAACGAGATATTGCGGCAGCATACCAACACGTGCTGGAACGCGTGGCGACAAAAAGCCTGCGACATTGGCAAACACAGACAGGACTGAAATGCTTGGTCATGTCCGGTGGCGTCCACGCCAATGTCAAACTGAACCAACGTCTGTTTGAAGTAGGCGGCTTCGAATCCGTATTCGTCTATCCCAATATGGGCGACGGAGGTTGTGCCACGGGCGCTGCCATGCTGGCGCACGCTGAGCAGGCCAAGCAAGGTTCGCTTGTCGCCATCGACACCGCTTACTTAGGTCCCGATTATTCGGATGCCGAGATTGAGCAAAGTCTGGATGCCGAGACGTTGCAATATCAGAAGCACGAAAATATCGAACAACGGATTGCCGAGGTGCTGGCAGACAATCACATTGTTGCCCGCTTCCACGGCAGAATGGAATACGGCCCGCGTGCTTTAGGAAACCGCTCGATCCTGTACCACGCCCGCGAACCCGAAGTGAATCAGTGGCTAAATGAACAGTTAGGCCGAACGGAATTCATGCCATTCGCCCCCGCCTGCCTGGGCGACAAGGCGGACGCGTTGTTTATCAACTTAGCTGGCTGTGAAAAAACAGCTGAATTCATGACCATCACCTTCGACTGCACCGAGGCGATGAAATCGCATAGTCCCGCCGCAGTGCACGTGGACGGCACGGCAAGACCACAACTGGTGACACCCCAGTCAAACGCCAGCTTCTACAAGATCCTCAGCAACTACGAAGCAATCACCGGCATCCCGGTACTGATCAACACCAGCTTCAACATGCATGAAGAACCGATCGTCTGCTCACCCGCCGATGCGGTTCGTGCGTTTTTAATGGGTAATATCGATTATCTGGCGATCGGCTCCTATCTCGTGCCGCATCCCAAACTGCAAGACAACCTGTTGGCTCGCTCGCAAGAACCAGCCGCCGTGTGACTTAGCTCACGAATGGTAATACCAAGTGACGTCGGACACCGCGAATACATCCCCCGTTACGCATACGGAATTGGCGATCTAATGCGTGCAACTGGAGCTTGTTCGCCCAACAATTGGCTAGGATCAAGGACGAAGGGTTCACAATCCGCAGTCCGCACTTAGGCTGAAAAGATTGAATATGTGGTGGCACTTATTTTTCATCGTGCAACCNACGTGGACGGAGTCCGCGCTGACCGCGGCTGCTGACAGGAATCAACAATAATTCTCGCTCGTGTCTCGTAAACCTACCTCCCAACCGGCAAGCGATCTTTCGCCAACCATGCCTGAAACCCGCGTCGATAGCGAACCGGAACAGACCGCACCGTCGGCAACAGAGGCTCTCGGTAACACCACGCTGCCAGTGGTCGTCTACTCGCCCGAATCACCTTTGTCGCACCCGGGCAAACTCATCACAGAGGTCTTCTCGGATCTCTACCGCTGTCGCGAGCTGATCTGGATTCTGTTTCAACGTGACCTCAAGGCCCAGTTTCGCCAAAGCTACCTCGGTTACATCTGGCTCTTCCTGCCGCCGGTCATGACCACTGCGGTCTGGCTGTTCCTGAATAGCCAAAAAGTCATCGCCATCGAAGACCCCGGCATGCCCTACCCGCTGTTCGTTATTACGGGAAGCGTTATCTGGCAGACATTCGTCAAACTGTTGCAAAGTCCCCTAGTGGCTTTCAACGACGGCAAACCGGTTTTCATGAAACTGAAGGTTCCTCCAGAAGCCTTTATCGCCGCCGGGACGGCCCGAGCCACCTTTGAATTCTTGATCTATGCTATCGTCTTGATACCCGCGTTCTTCCTGTTTCAAGTCGTTCCGCCTTGGACCATCGTGCTAGTCCCTGTAGCACTGCTGGCTTTGTTCGCACTGGGCACGGCGCTCGGCCTGCTACTCGTACCACTGGGCAGCCTATACGGTGACATCGCCAAAGCGATCCCCATCATTATGGGCTTCTTGATGTATGTGGCTCCCGTAGTTTATCCACCGCCGCAAGCTGGCTTGGCTGCACAAGTCATTCGCTGGAACCCGATGACTCCGATCTTGATGGGCACGCGAGACATGCTGATCAGCGGCTCGTTAGCTCACCTTCTCGCAATCGTGATCATTACCGCCGTCTCCTGCCTGGTCATCTTTATTTCCTTGCTGGCCATCCGCATCGTCATGCCGCACCTCGTTGCTCGCATGGGAATGTAAGTCACGTTACCCCAACCGTGACAACGACGCTAAAATTCGCAACATGAAAACAATCCTAGTCACTGGTGGTGCCGGCTTTATCGGTGGTTGCTTTGTCCGCCAGACTGTCACGACTGGTAGTTCACGCGTCGTCAACCTCGACGCGCTGACCTATGCAGGCAATCTCGACTCGCTCCCGGGCGTGGGGCCAAACTATATTTTTGTGCACGGTAATATTTGCGACGGAGATCTCGTCACCCNCTTGCTTGCCGAACACCAAGTGGATGCGATCCTCAANTTTGCCGCCGAATCGCATGTCGATCGGTCCATCGATGGTCCCGGTGCCTTTATTGAAACCAACATCGACGGCACGTTTCGCCTCTTGAATGCGGCACTTGGATATTGGCGCGCTCTCGACGTGGAAGCACAGAATCGCTTCCGATTCCTGCACGTTTCGACAGACGAAGTATACGGTTCACTGGGCGCAGAGGGTTACTTCGTCGAGACCACANCCTACGCACCCAACTCTCCGTATTCCGCATCGAAAGCGGCATCCGACCACCTGGTCCGGGCTTGGCATCACACTTACGGCCTGCCGACATTAATCACCAACTGCTCTAACAACTACGGGCCGTATCAGTTTCCTGAAAAACTGATACCGCTAATGACCCTTAACGCCATCGAAGGCAAACCGCTGCCCGTCTATGGTGACGGGATGAATGTCCGTGACTGGCTTTATGTCGAGGACCATTGCACCGCTCTGCAAACGGTTCTCGAGCGAGGAACCGTCGGCGAAACCTACAACATCGGCGGCGACTGCGAGCAGACCAACATCGACATCGTCAAAACCATCTGCCAAACAGTTGCCGAGGAGCTGCCCGACTTATCGCATCGCTGCGAAGACCTGATCACCTACGTCCAAGATCGCCCCGGCCACGACCGACGGTACGCGATCGACGCCAGCAAGATCCAATCAGAACTCGGCTGGCAACCTGCGACGGACTTCGCCAAAGGCATCCGCCAGACCGTGCGGTGGTATATTGAAAACAAAGACTGGGTCGAGAATGTAACCAGCGGGAAATATCAACGGGAGAGACTGGGAGTGGGGGAAGAAGGCAGTGGGGAGGAAGGGCAGTAGGTGGAAGGGCAGGAGGTGNAGNAGGTGAAGAGGGCAGGAGGTGAAGAAGGCAGTGGGGCAGTAGGTGAAGAGGGCAGGAGGAAGAAAGACACAAGGCTGAGGTAGTGGTACAAAAGAACCATGCAGCGAACGGTTCGACACTGAGACAAGCAGCTAGTTCCACTAACCCACTAACCCACTAACCCACTAACCCACTAACCTACTGCCTTCTTCACCTCCTGCCCTCTCCTGCCATCCAACGCGTGGAAGCAAAACGACCTCAGGGGCACGGACATGGAAAAACCGCACCGACGGCTGGCAGTATGGCAACTGGCAATGGAAACGACGGTCACTATTTACGAAGTCACGCAGCGTTTTCCTTCGGAGGAGAAATTTGGGCTCACCTCGCAGATGCGACGTGCTGCGGTATCCATACCGTCAAACATTGCGGAGGGCGCTGCACGCTCATCACCAGGCGACTACGCCCGCTTCCTGACAATTGCCTTGGGATCACTTTCCGAACTGGACACACAACTCGACTTAGCCAAGAGGCTTGATTACTGCACTCAACAATCCTTTGACGGTCTCGACCAACAACTCAG
>NZVR01000089.1 GCA_002701545.1 Blastopirellula sp.
CCGAGGGGCGAACTCCGAGGGGCGAACTCCGATCGTGATGGTATCGGTTGGAAACCGGCGCAGAACGCAGGGCGGCACGTCCGACCGTTCTGTAGGTGGAGGACGGAAGCAGGTGCCGTGAGGGGAATTTGCGTGTCGGGTTGGTTGCTAGCGTTCGGCGCAGAAAAGGTGCCGCTCGCCTCGCAGGAAGATGCGATTGGCAACCGGGATGGGGGAACCAATCACCGGTTCCTCCATGTTGTTTTCTGCCAGCAACTGAAATTTACCCGAGGCAACCGAGGCCACGAACACGACACCGTCTTCGCGTGGTGCGTAAAGATGGTCTGCGGCAATGAGTGGTGAGGCGTAGTAGTTGGCGCGTCCTTTGGGGAAGCGTGCGCTCCAGATGTTTTTACCGGTTGCTGGATCGAGGCATTCGACTTCGCCACGATCCCGTACAAGATAGACATGGCCTTTGTACGCCACGGGAGTGGGGACGAAGGTACCAACATCGTCGCGCATCCAGACGTGATTCGTTTCGGTAACGTCACCGCTTCCGGTGAGGCGTACGCCGTGCAAACGTGGTAAGCCGCGGTCGTTCCGTCCATAAGCGATAATGGCCATGTCGCCAATGATGACAGGGGTGGCGATGGCGGGCCAGAGTTTATTACGGTCGGGGTTGAAGTTGCCACAAGTCCATGTCATTTGACCGTCACTTGCATTGTGAATGGTCAAGTGCTCGGCGCCCCAGACGAGCAGCGACTCTTTACCGGCGTGTTGGATGACCAAGGGTGTGGTGTAACCGTGATCGCATTCCACGGGCGTGTCGTAGTTGCGGGCGACTTTCCAAACCATCTCGCCATTTGTTTTGTCAAAAGCAGCCAGCCAGGATTCCCCTTTGTGCATGCGTGCCATGACGACGTACTTGCTGGTGAGTACGGGGGAAGTGCCGTGATCCCAGAACAGCGTGTCTTTGCCAAACCGCTCGACCAGGTTGGTTTGCCAGCGGACCGAGCCGTCTCGTTCGACAGCTGCCAGTGTGCCGCTCTTGAAGTAGGCGAACAGTGCTTCTCCATCGGTGACGGGCGAGGCATTGCTACCAGAGCCGTTGCGATGCTTGCCGGCGTTTTCTTTTCCGAACGTGGTTTGCCAGAGAGGTTTGCCGTCCCAGTCGAAGGCGATCACGGCGTCCTTCCCTTCGACGGGGGCGGTCAGGTAGATCGTGCGCTTCAGGACGATCGGGGTGGAACATCCTTTGCCTGGCAACGGAGTGCTCCAGTGCACGTTGTCGGGGGCGAATTTGACGGGATAGTTGCCGACTTCAATGCTCCCTTTGTCCAGGGGGCCACGCCACCGCGGCCACTCGGCCTGCGGTTCGGCGCACAGCGTGGAAGAGAGCAACAGGACAACGGTCAGTGGCATCACAAGTTTGGTCGAGGGCATGGCGCGTGGTGGGTAACAGGGTTTGCGTTGATTAGGTGTGGCCCGCTGAGCGAGCGGGTTGGCTACCCACAGGGCGGGCTGTGGGGCAGGTGTGGCGATGAAACTTCGTGCGAAATCCACCGCCGTAGCGTCGCTTTATGATACCGACTTACGGCGCAGTTGACACGCCATTTTATGGCTTCTTTTGCTGCACGTGTCGGGCCTCGCCTGATTGGCCGTTCGAGCGTCTGCGCGCGGAGGGTGTGTCGGTGGGCTGTGGCAGACCCGCCTGCTAGGGCGCTGGGGCGCTGGGGCGCTGGGGCGCTGGGGCGAGTAGCGAATGGGGGCTAGGGGTCTTCTGCCAATAATGCTTCGAGATGGGCTCGCATCCGTGTTTCGCCATCGCCTCCTTTCCAATTCAATTCGCCATACCACCAATAGCGAATGTAGCCGCGTTTGTCGATCAGATAGACACTTGGCCACATGGAATTCCCCCAGCGTTCCCAGTTCTGACGCTGGTTATCCACGACGACTGGGAACTGGAATTTCGCCTCGCGTACGCGTTTGCGAACTTCATCGATCTGTTTTTCTGTGGCGGTTTCTGGCGTGTGCACGCCGATGATTGTCAGCCCTCGATTTGCGTAGTCTTCATGCCACCGCCTGTACCAGGGGTAGTTGCGGATGCAGTTCACTCAGCCGAAGGCCCAGAAGTGCAGCGCGATGACTTCGCCTTTGAGGTCAGCGATGCGTAAGTTGGCAGCCTGGATGAGTCCGTCGGTGGTGTCAAGTTCCGGCGCTTTGAAGCGAACTTTGCCCAGTCGCGATGGCTGAAACGGTCGCCCCAGCAGGCGCGCGAACATCTGTCCCTGAGCTCCGGACAGGTGCTCTTCGAAGACTTTCTGTTGCGTTCGTTGGCCGACCCGTTCTGCCTCACGTTCCAGTCGCTCTTGGGGTTCACCTTCCTGCAGTTTTTTTTGCAACGCGGCCATCGCTTTGCGTGACTCCTCGACCGCATTTTTGATCCGCGATTGCTGGCTCTGGGATAGTTGAAGCGCCTCGCTCACTTTCGGCGTGGTTAACGCTCCCAGGCCCCGTGCTCGGAGCATGAGTTGGCTGACCCGTTGCTGCTGCTTTTCCGTGAGGATCTGTTCAACCCCTGCGCGGGTCTCGGTCAGTAGCTGCTCTAAANTCTTCTTGGCCTGCTCCTGCGGTTTGTTGCGTGAAGCGAGTAATGGGCCGTCGATGCGGTCATTTAGTTTCTGTAGATGGATTCGCTGTCGATAATCGAGTCCCAGGTCATCCAGAACTTCTGGTTCGCGGAGCAGAAACAGGTAGGGATTGGAGATGGCGCGATAATCGCCGATGTTCTGTGCTCGCACAGGAGCGGTAAAGAACAGGAGCAGGGCGAAGAGGACGTACGGGCGTCGCAAGCATTCAGTCATGGTCATCCGTCATGCGAACTCGTGACAACGAAGAGACAGGTTTCCGCAGCATAGCATAATCGCGCCACGGCGGGATGTTTTCGTTGCCGACGAGCGTCGGATTGGGGGCTATTGCGTCGGCTTGGTTGTTTTGAGTTGCCAGTGTTCGTCAAAGAAATCCGCTGCGACTACCTTGCCGGGAGCCGAGCCATTGGGTGGTTGCCGAATGTCGATCACTGCCCAGTCTGGTAGCTTGGGATTTTGCAGGGAATTGGTGCGGTCATGATCGTCGCGGAACGTGGGGCCACTGTTGATGACGACATACGTCTTCTGTTCCCCCGATTGGGGATAGATCAGCAGCGGCAGGTGCGTGTTTGCAGGATAAGCTTGGCCACGGATGACAACCTGCTGCTCGTCCCAGTTACTGACGACAGCCGGCAGATATTTGCGGATCAGTGGATTCGATTGGGGGGTGCCGAAGAGCACGAGATTCTTTTGGAGGAGATCCTCGGGGGTGACCTGGTCGAGGGTTTTGACGGGCAATTCGCCTCGGAATAACGCTCGCCAGCGCCGTTTGAGATACGCGATTTCAAAGTCGATCCAAGACTGGATGCCGGGGTGTGCCGCTGGACTCGCCGGGACAACCACGACGAAGGGGGCGAGGAACGCATCGTCAATCGGACCTTGTTGACCGTGACGCTTTACCAGAGTGGGGTTCCCACGGGGAGGCTCGCCGACCCGCCACTTACCTGCCTGCCGGTGCAAAGTTCCTTCACTGCCAAGTGTCACCACGGTGTCGTCAATCTCTACTTGAGCCCCTTGCATTTCACCCCAGGGTGTGAGCTGNAACGCAGCGATGTTTTGGGTGTGCACGCGGAGTTTCCGGTCGCTGACGATTTCCGCATCGATACGGGAGTCCTGCCAATGTTCCGTCAGACGCAAAGCCGTGACCCAGTGCATTTTGGGATAGCGGAGAGTCTGGGTTTGGAGTGTTACGCGTTTGGGGAGAGGCCGGCGGCTGGCGCTCGCCTGCTCCATTTGTTCGACGATTGATTTCAGAGAATCGGGGTGGTAACGGTGGCCCATTCCGGGGCCGATGAGATGGGTCAACGTTTGGCCTTCGCGTTGAAACGCTTGCTCCATCACCCGCGCTGCCTGGATCTGCTTGTCTTTTTCGCCGCTGTAGGCGACCACTGGCAGGTTAAAGAGATTCCTGACATAGCCGGGGACGTCGTATTGGCCCCAGAGACGCTGGACGTACCACGCTGGGTAGTTTTCCGGTGCCATTCGATTGTATTGGGCAGTTTCCGCGAACCCTGCTCCGGGNCTCATGGCAATGAACCGATCGGTGTAGTGCGCACCGAGATGCCAGCAGCCGGCGCCGCCCATCGAGAAACCCATGAGGACGATTCGCTGACGATCGACCGGGTATTGCTGACAGACATGTTCGATTGCTTCCATGACGTCGATTTCACCGGCTGACTTGTAGCCAATGCACTGTCGGCCAAACGGGTGGAGGACGATGGCGTTTGGCGGTGCGACTTGCCCTGGACGGTTTTGTCGCTCGTGGATGAAGTGCAAATCGGTCTTGGAGTCGCCACGACCGTGCAGCCAGACGTACAGCGGAACTTGTTGATCGCGTTTGAGCGATTTTGGGATGACCAAGCCGTAGGGTTGCGGTGATTGGTCGATCGATGACCGATAGCCGCGAACGACCAGTCCGGTCGCGGTTTTCCAGGGGTGTTTGCCTTGACGTAATGCTGCCAGGCGTTCTTGCGCCTGTTGCAGTGCCTTTTCGCCTAGCTCATGTTGACCGGCCTTGTAGAACTCGCCGTGCCGCAACGCGTAGTCTACCGCCTTCAAGTAGATCGCAACGTCTGCTGTCGTTTGATCATCCCACGACCCGGCGGACAGTTCGTCTTGCAATCGCCCTAGCTGGTCATGGAGTTGCTGGCGAATCTCGGTAGGTAAGGGCTTGCCTTGGGGGGGGATGCGTCGCGGTATGGGCGGAATCGGGTCAGCGGCCAATGGGTGTGAGGGGGCGAGTAAGAAGGTGGAAAGTACGAGTGAGGTCAGCAACAGACGGATCATTGGGTTTGCCATGGGTAGGACGACGGGATGCATGTCCCGCATTGTAATCGCTGTTGCCGTCGGTTGCGACGCTCCGAGGTCACTGGCAAGTTTCGGCCGAGAGAGGAAGGCCAAGAAAAAAAGGAAGCCGTCACGGGGTCATCGTGACGGCTTCGTGTGGACGGCGATTATGCTTTTCGTCGTTAGACGAGTTCTTTCTTCGCACCAATCAAGGTTCGAAGTCGTTCTGCCAACAGGTTGGCGTCGAACGGCTTCTTAAACGTCTCGTTGATTGCAGAACGATCGAAGCTCATTGGCTGACCATCGTCAGGCAATAAAGCGATCAGAATCGTGTCTCCAAAATCAGCGTTACGTCGTAGGTTCTGGCAGATCTGCAAAGCTTCGACTTTGCCGATCGAGAAATCGACAATCACGCTATCGGGTTTGAAGCTTTCGGATTGAATACCGGCTTCAAAACCACTAGCTGCTACCCCAAGNTTGAAAGACTTTTCAGGCGGCAGTTCGCGTTTAAGATTCTCGATCAAAACCTGATCCTGAGCGACAACCAAGACTTTCGCCATGGCTTCATCTTCCAGGTCACCCAAAGGCATACCATGCTCTTTGAGGAACTTGATAAGATATTCGCGGGGGATCCGACGGTCTTGCGATCCAGGGATGCGATATCCCTTGAGTCGGCCAGAATCGAACCATTTGCTGACCGTGCGCGGGGCCACTTTACAGATCTTTGCGACCTGTCCAGTTGTGAAGACCTTCATCGCAGGCTCTCCATTTCTCTTGTTGACTGTCCTCTGTCATGTGCGACACAAGTGTCAGACATGACGTCCAGCCCGCTTGCTCATAACTGGGTCGTTTACTGTGGGGAAGCAAACGGTTACAAACACTGGGTCGGGGCTCTCCGGAATAAGCTTCCGCGTGGCTATGGTTCAGTTCCTTCTGATCCGCGCCTCACGATTAACATCGTCACACCACACAACCTGACGCAGTTAAAACTGGAAAAAAGGAAACGGTATTTCCGATCTTCCAGACCAACCGGTCCTGCCACTGGGTGCAACCAATCGGCGAGGTACACAAGGTCAGGGATCGCCGAGCAAGGCAACGCGCGGATGGGTCGTCCACGTCTGCCCCATTTCTCAAGCAACTGGCGTTACTCTTGGCTGGTTCTCCCTAGGAGTGAACTCTCTCAATTTCAAATATGAAATGTTCGAGAAGCTCGCTCCCGATAATAAGCATCGTGCGAAATGGATCGCGTTCTTGAGTAAGATTTGCGCTTCGTGTTGAAGGAGAAAATATTGCCAGCCGTAACGGTGTGATTAGGCGGGCGTGTGAGGAAAAGAAAAACGAATGTGGGCGTCGTGCTGGGGGCGTGGTTGCGGCGGAAAATGCCTGATCTACAGGCGTTCGGCGGCATGCGGGGCGCAGAGACGCGGGAATTCAACAGCGCGTGTGGTTTCGAATGCTTCCGTCCCGAATCATTCGTCGTTATGATCATTGTCCACGGCAGGCAAGTTTGCTGAATTCATAATTCGTCGGCAGCGGGGGAATCGCGTGGTGGCGGTTATCCGTAACTCGTGGATGCCTGTGGTCCAGCGGTGGTGATTCATTCGCAACTGTACGAAGTGGAACGATGACGCGTATTGTTCTTTGTTATCCAGTGGAAGCCCGACACGTCAGCGAATTACAGGCGGCGGCACCCGCGGCGGAGATTGTCGATGCGGGGCAATCGCGAATTGCGTCGGAGCTACCCCACGCCGATATTTTTATCGGGCATGCCAAGGTTCCCGTTCCCTGGGACGAAGTGGTGGCGGGCGGTCGGTTGCAGTGGATTCAATCTTCGGCCGCCGGGATGGACCACTGTCTGGTGCCTTCAGTGATTGAATCGTCAATCCCGGTGACGAGTGCTTCCGGGTTGTTTGCGAATCAGGTNGCCGAGCAGACGATGTGCCTGTTGTTTGGGCTGATTCGCAGGTCGCCAACCTTCTTTCGCGCACAGCAGACACGAGAATTCATTCGCCGGCCCACAGACGATCTGCATGGTAAGACGGTGGGGATCGTTGGCTTTGGTGGCAATGGTCAGCGGATTGCTGAGGTGCTGGCGCCGTGGGGCAATCGAATTCTGGCGACCGACCTGTTTCCTGGGACTCCACCACCCCACGTGGAGGCGGTCTGGGAGGCGGAGCAATTGGATGAATTGCTCGGGCAATCGGATGTGGTCATTCTTTGTCTTCCGTTGAATGCCAGCACGCACCGGCTGTTGGATAGGCGGCGGTTCGCGAAGATGCGACCGGGGANTATGTTGGTGAATGTGGCGCGCGGTCCGGTCGTGGTCGAAGCCGATCTCGTTGCGGCGTTACAGTCGGGGCATCTGGGTGCTGCGGGTCTGGACGTGACGGAGGTCGAGCCGTTGCCTGAGACCAGTCCGCTGTGGGAGATGCCCAACGTGATGATTACACCGCACGTGGGGGCGCAGTCGGCTCGCCGCGTGGATGAAACCACACGATTTGCATGCGAAAATCTCCGGCGTTTTCAAGCAGGTGAACCACTACTGAATCTTGTTGATAAACAACTTGGGTTTCCCATTCGTTCAACTCCTGCCGAATCGGATTGAGCTATGAAGGTCTGTCGACGGTCTACTGCACGAGTGCGAGAGAATGGCCCAATCATGCGGGTGAACGCATCGCCAATAACTACTTCAACAGCGACTACGCCACAAGCGAAATGCTGGACGCGGTCCTGCGGCTTTTGGGCGATCAGCGTGGCGTTGGTGTGTGTGTGTGGCTTGGTCAAGGCAGACAAGCCTGGTCTGATCCAGGCGGTTGCTGCGCAAGAGGAGTCCGCCTGGAAGTCAGCCTTGAAGATTTGGGAGTGGTCCGAACCGGGGTACCAGGAAACACGTTCTAGCAACTTACTGGCCGATCAATTGGAGGCGGCCGGATTTGAGGTCCAACGGAATGTGGCGAAGATCCCGACGGCGTTCACCGCCACGTTCGGAACCGAAGGCCCCGTGGTGGGTATCCTGGGCGAATACGATGCGCTCCCTGGCTTGTCACAGACTGCGGTGGCGGAACGGCGTCCGGCAGAAGGGCGTAGTTGGGGGCACGGTTGTGGGCATCATTTGTTTGGTGTTGCCTCCATGACCGCCGCGATTGCCTTGAGTGAACAGATTCGCCAGGGTGAGATCCGAGGCACGGTCCGGTTCTACGGTTGTCCAGCTGAGGAGGGAGGCGGTGCGAAAGTGTTCATGGTCCGCGCCGGATTGTTTCAGGATTGCGCAGCCGTCTTACACTGGCATCCGAGCGACAAAAACGCAGCGGGAGACCGAAGTTCACTGGCTCGGAATGCGGTCAAGTTTCGGTTCCATGGCAAAAGTGCCCACGCTGCGGGAGCGCCCGAGCAAGGTAGGTCGGCGCTGGATGCCGTGGAATTAACCAACCACGCCGCACAGTTGCTGCGGGAACATACGCCGGATCAAACACGCATTCACCACGTTGTCACCCACGGCGGACGCGCTCCCAATGTCGTTCCTGATTTCGCGGAAGTGTACTATTACGTCAGGCATCCTGAATCCCAGGTGGTGCGTGATTTGTATCGCCGCCTCGTGCTGTGTGCCAAAGCCGGAGCGCTGGCTACGGAAACCAAGCTCGACATCCAGTTTGATGGCGGGATCGTCGAGATTTTGCCAAACAATGCACTCTCGCAACTGGCGCTGAAGAATCTCCGGGAACAGAACGATCTGAAATACACCGCTGACGAAATTCAATTCGCGGCACGACTGCAACAAAGCCTGGCCAAGCCCAAACCGCTGGACAGCATCGAAGAAGTCATCGACCAGACCGGGACGATTGGGATGGGGTCTACGGACGTGGGGGATGTGTCCTGGGTGGTGCCAACGACCGGTTTCACCACGGTCTGTTATGTCCCTGGTACTCCGGGCCACTCGTGGCAGGCGGTTGCCAGTGGCGGTACGACAATTGGTCGGAAGGGGATGCTGTTAGCAGCCAAAACATTGGCCGCTACGGCGTGGGATATCTACCACGATGAAGCCTTGAGGAAGGCGGCTCGGGCCGAGTTGGAGTCGCGTCTGGGTAAGCAGAAGTATCAAACCTTGATGCTCCCGAACCAGCCCCCACCGCTCGACTATCGCAAACCGCCCAAGCCCAGATAGGGAGCGTTGCTCCGGCTCGCACCGCGCCCGATCGTGTCCCGTANAGCCTCTGCGTTCGGGAAAGTCGCCTGCTGAGTCGTCGTTGCCAACGCGGCTCAAGCGGTTTGTTGAGGTGGTAGCGCCAGTTGTTGGCGAATGGAATCTTGCACCCCCGCGACTGAGAGCGTGCCATCGACTTTGATGACCAATTCTTTCCGCTGAAAGAGATCGAGTACTGGCTCAGTCTTGGTGTGATAGGTTGCCAAGCGGTCCGCTAACGCTTGTTCGCTGTCGTCTGGACGTGTGACAAGGTGGCCGGGGCAGACGTCACAGCGGTCGGGCTCTTGCGGTCGATGGAAAATCAGGTTGTAGTCCAATCCGCATTCGCTGCACAGTCGCCGCGCGAGGACACGTTCGCGCACCACTTCGTCCGGAACGTCAATCTGAATCACCGCGTCAATGTCGTAGCTTTCGAGGAAAAATTCCGCTTGATTGGCGTTGCGAGGAAAGCCGTCGAGGATGAAGCCGTAATTCCAGTCGTGCTCGTCCAGACGCCGCCGAACAATCTCTTCCACGACGTTGTCGTCGACCAGAGCACCGACGCTGATCATGCGTTGGATCCGCGCCGCTAGCTTCGTGTGGTTTTGGATATTCCAGCGAAAGATGTCTCCCACGCTGATGTGCACCAGATCGAAGTCGTCGGCCAGCAGTTTCGCTTGCGTCCCCTTGCCGCATCCCTGAACTCTCATGATGACGAACTTGCGCATGTCTTGCCGCTTTCTGGTAGGGATGGCGAGCCAAGAGCGACATGGCTGGCGCTCGGGCTTAAGGTGACTTCGGCATCATATCGGACCGGCAATCGCCGTGCAGGAATTACTGGCCAGCGCGGGATACGCAGCGGGAGTCCTCGCAGCAACTACGCAACGCCAACGTGTGGGGTGGTGAAAGGGTTGGCACGGCGAATGGAGTGGAACCGGGGGCAGGAAGCAGGTTCTGGCAGGTGAGGCAGAGTGGGTTCCCCTTGACGCGGAAGCGAATACCGCCTTGAATACCGGTTTCCGAGACAAGTCAGATACACAGTGAGTGGAGAGCGACGTGACAGTCCTACACAGCGGCAGTACGGGGAAATACGCAGACAATTGGTCCAAAGCGTTCAGTGGCAAAAAGAAGAGCACCAAGGCCGCTGGCAAGTCGAAAGCGACGGCGAAAAAGAAGACCACCAAAAAGAAGACCACCAAAAAGAAAGCTGCGAAGAAAAAGGGCGGGTAACGTCCGCACTGGCGGGGCTATGCAGTCGGGCTTTGTCCGCCAGGTACCCGCCACTTTGTCCTGAGGACGATGCGAACCAAACCAGGCCAAGAGGAATTGAGACCATGAAAGTGCATCTCCGCTATTGCTCTGCGTGAAATTATGAGCCACAGGCCGTCAGTTTGACGTCCAAAATTCTCACTCAATACAAGCAACAAGTTGCCAGTGTTGAATTGGAGCCCTCCAGTGGCGGTTGTTTCGAATTGTCCCTGAATGACGCCTTGGTCTATTCCAAGTTGGAAACCGGTGAGTTTCCCGTAGAAGACGCGATGGTCGCCGAAGTCGGTAAACATCTCGCTTGAACCCAGTGCAGATGCGATTGCACATGAGATTGCATCTTGTGCATGGCGGCGTTCCATCGCAGCAGCGGAATGTGCAGTGAACAAGGCAGGACGTATGTTGCCTTGTGTTCTCGCGGCGGGGCTCTGGGGCACAGCGATTTTTCGGTCATTTGTTCCCTTGTCCGCGTGGATGCACTAACATTCTAGGCATGTCTGCGCTTGATTGGGTTATTGTGTTGGCTCTGAACGGAGCCGTGATTGCCTATGGCATGTTCCTGGCACGCGGTACGCGCACCAGTAGCGACTGGTTTCTTGGTGGCCGTGCCTTACCCTGGTGGGCGATCGGCATGTCGATGTTCGCGACGAATGTGGACAGTGCTGACATCGTCGCGGTGACAGGGAGCACCTACAACGAGGGGCTGCATATTGTCACGGTGTATGCGATCGGCAGTGCAGTCGGTGGAGTGTTGGCGGCGTTTCTGGTGACGCCCACCATCTATCGACAAGGTTTTTATACCAATGCCGAGTACCTCGAGGCGCGGTTCGGTCCGAGTGTGCGACTGATCAGTGCGGTGATTCAATTGCAGTATCGCAGTAGCATGCTGGGGTTGATGATTGTGTCGATGCATTTGCTGCTCACGAGACTGGTGCAGTTGGATAATGCGTTGGCGTGGATGCTGATTGTGTTGGCCGTGCTGTTCTCGGGCGCCTACACTGCCGCGGGCGGGTTGCGGTCTGTGGTGTTTACCGATGCGCTCCAAGGTGTGGTGATGTTAATCGGTGGCGCGGTCATTTTTGTAACCGTGTTTCAGGCCGTTGGTGGCTGGGAAAGTCTGACGGAAAAGTTACGTGAAGTTGGCCGCGAAGATATGCTGCATGTGGGGCGCTATCGTGGGGCATCAGGAAGACTGTCTCCATTGGTGGTGGTGATGGGGTGGAGTATCATCGGCGCCGGATATTGGACCGTCAATCACACGCAGACGATGCGGTTGATGGGAGCACGCAGCGTGTGGGATATGAAGTTGGCCGCATCGTTCGGGGTATTGGTCAGCCTGCCGATCATGGTCGCTTGTGCGTGCCTGGGGGTCTTGGGGCGGGCCATTCCCGCGTACGCCAATCTGGAAAATGCAGACGAACTCTATCCGTTGATGGCGAACGAATACCTGGAGTCCGGCTTCAAGGGGGTTGTGGTGGCGGGGGTGGTTGCCGCCTGCGTGAGCACGTTCGATTCGATGGGCTCGGCGCTGTCCGCCGTTTTTACACGTGACATTTATGCCCGTTTCATTCGTCGCGACGCGAGTGACTCGCACTATGTCCTGGTAGGCCGCGTGGCGACGGTGGGGGTCCTGACGCTGGGGTTCTTGTATCTGCCGTTTATCTTCATGCAAGAAAACATGCTGAAGGCGTTCACAACCCTGATTCCTGTGTTGGTGACGCCGCTGTTCACAATTTACCTACTCGGTGTGGCGACGCGCGTGCATCGAGCGAGCGGGTTAGTGGGCCTCATCGTGGGGTCCATTTATGGGTTCCTGGCGCTGATCGATCGCGATTTCTACGATATCGACGTGTTGCCCTTTTGGTTCAGCGAGCGTTGGGCGGCTTTGGGTTGGTCCGTGCTGCTGACCAGCATAGCGGTCGGAGTGACGACTTGGTTACTGGGACCGTTGCCGCGGGGAGCGGTGATGAAGTTTCGTGAAACCGGCTGGTTAGAACGCAGTCGCGAGGCGTTGCCCAAGATCTGCGAATATCCTGAGGGTGCGCAGTCAAGATTCGCAAAGTCCATGCCAGCCACTTTGGCCGTGTTTCTGCTGCTCGTCTCGGTGGTCACCGTCTTTGTCATCTTTTGGTAATGCCTGCCAGGATGTCCTGACGAGCCTAAAGGTAGATCCTGCAGGTTGGTGAGCCAAGCGTGCACGGATTGGTGCCGCTCGCTATAATGTGGAGGCGCGTCGAGAGACGGGCGACCACACCGCAGACCGACGCTGCACTGTTCCTTCCTACCGTTTCATCTTGTCCATTGTTTGAGGCCGTGCTCATGGCAGTTGCTCCGTCCCACCAGCACACCCTGGGGATCACGAGGCGAGAATTACTGCAAGTCGGGTATTCCGGAGTCCTGGGACTCGGGCTGCCTAGCTTGGTGAAAGCGGCTGGTGAACAGGCGGCGCCAACCAAGCCCAAGCAGATTCTGATTGTCTTCCTGACGGGTGCTGCCAGCCATCATGATACGTTTGATATGAAGCCCGATGCACCGGCGGAAGTGCGGGGGGAATTCAAGGCCGTCAGCACGTCCGTACCCGGCCTGCATGTGTGCGAGCATTTGCCGGAACTTGCGAAGCGGGCCGATCAATATGCCGTGGTGCGCAGTTTCTCGCACGGTGACAACAATCACCTGATGTCGACGCACTATGTGCTGACGGGTGAATTGCAGCCGGGAGGGTTCTTTGACAAGATCGCTTCCCGTGATGACTGGCCCAGTTACGCTGGCGGTTGCGCGTATCTCAAGCCCCGCTCCGACGGCATCCCCACCGGGGTCAATTTGCCGACCTATCTGATGCAAGGGGCGCTCACCTGGCCGGGACAGCACGCCGGATTGCTGGGCCCCAAATATGATCCCTGGCAAATCACCGGAGATCCCAACAAAGCGGAATTCCGTGTCGACGCGTTGACGCTGGCCGGGGGGCTGGATGTCGATCGGCTGCAGGCACGACACTCGCTGGTGAGTAACCTCAATCAACAACGCGACAGGTTGGCCAGTCTCGGCGTCTCACAACGGATGAGCAGCGAGCAAGAGCTGGCCTTTTCTATCCTGACCTCCAGCCGACTGTCGCATGCGTTTCAGTTGGAACGCGAAGCGACGAAGGTTCGAGAACGCTACGGGCGCCATACGACTGGGCAATCGCTGCTCTTGGCAAGGCGACTGATCGAAGTCGGGGTCCCGGTGGTGCAGACAAACATCGGCCGAGTGCAAAATTGGGATAGCCACAGCAATATCTTTCCGCGATTAAAAGATACCCTGCTGCCGCCGCTCGACCAGGGCGTCTCGGCATTGCTGGATGACATGAAAGACCGGGGCCTGCTCGAGCATACGCTGGTCATGATGATCGGCGAGTTCGGGCGCACTCCGAAAATCAATAAGACCAAGGGGCGTGACCATTGGGGACCATGTTTCTTTGGAGTCTTTGCCGGTGCAGGTGTGCAGGGAGGGCAGGTGATCGGTAAATCGGACAAGATTGCCGCTTACCCGATCACGAAAGCGTACTCGCCGAAAGATCTCGGAGCGACCGTCTATCATTTGCTGGGCATTGCTCCGGATGCGGAGGTGCGTGATCGGTTCAATCGGCCCGTGCGATTGAACTCGGGGGAAGTGATCGAACCGTTGTTCCGTGGACAGAGCGTGTAAAGGTGTGTCCCGGTTTCCGATCGGGATGTCCCGCTTCTTGCGCCCCGTCACGCAGTTGCCGTGCCCATGGAACGGGGCGATTCCAGCGCCGTGGGCCAGATTTGTTGGTATGCTGCAACGCCGGTAGCCCCGCACGGTCGGTCTGGACGCTGGGAATGCGTGGCTGGCTTCCGTCGCCGTTTCCCGTTCTTGAGGACTGTGAGCGACTGCGTCTCACGCTGACTTTGGAGAGGCAGGCTCCGTGCTGACTCTCAAACGAGCTGAATTGCCAACGAGCTGAATTGCCAACGAGGTTTTGCTGATATGGATTGTCCAACCTGCGCAACGGAACTGAAGCGTATCCAATATGAAAACACGCCCGTGCTTCAGTGCGAGCAGTGTTTGGGATATCTGGTCAAACAAAAGCAGATGGTGCGCATTCGGATTGATCGGTCCACTTCCGTCCAGCAATTAGAGGAGCAGGCGTCGAGCGAGCAGCAACCGGACACGACGGATCGCATCCGGTGCCCCCGCTGCCGTGCGGTCAAGATGAAGAAGAAGGCAGTGCAGTTGGAGGACCAAGAAATGCTGCTTGACTGTTGCCCCAAATGCGACCACGTGTGGTTCGATGGGGGCGAACTCTCCAAGTGGCAAGCGGACTACGAGCATAGCAAGTTGGCAGCGGATGCGAAGCAAAACATGCTGCGCTCGGAAATGCGTACCGACAAGCAAAAGCAGGCTACTCAGGAACGGATCGACGCCGCGCCACGCATGCAATCCGCGACACAGGATATCTTTTTTTGGTGTGTGATCGCTTGTTTCGGCGTGTTGTCGGCGCTGGCCTTTGGAATGGGGCAACAGACCGTTGCCATTCTTTGCAGTTTGGTCGCCACGGGAGTCCTTGGCTGGTACGCCTGGCGACAGATCGACGGCTTGTGGGCTCGGGTGGCGGCCGTCGTTGGCGTCGTGGTGCTCGAAGTGGTGATTCTGATTGTGTACTGTGCGTTGTGATATTTTTCCTGAATCATCCTGTTGTCATCCGTGGCACGAGCAAGTCAGGCAGTTCGGACTGGCGAAGTACCGTAGCCTCCGAAAAGGGATCCGCACGCAGTCGACACACCCACTTGCCGACTGGTGCAGATCCCTGGTGAAGCCAACCCTCAGATCCGGGAGCCAATGAGACTCCACATTATCTGGGGCGCCAGTAGCCGTAGCGAACAATCCGAATGTCATCGGAATCACTGGCAGCCACCGGCTGTGCCTCCTCGATCCAAATAATTTCATCCTGAGCTGCGGAGGCAGCTGTGCGATGGCCTGCCCAGCTGGGTTGCACGGCCCATCCCGACTGACTCGCCACGGGATCGAACACGTTCCGTTCGTATGCCGCTTGCCGCCGAACCGCGGTCAATTCTGCTTGCGCCGCGATGAAGACAAACCCCGCGATCAGGAGCAGTCCCGGACTGAGTCCGAGCGCAAGGCAAGCGATTGCCAGCAGCACCGCGACAGCTTGACCGATGCGGGCGGCCCATGTCGTCGCCGTTTCATACGGAAGTGGCATCGCCAACAAGGCACGCAAAATCCGGCCGCCGTCCATGGGAAACGCCGGCAGCAGGTTGAACACGACAAGCATCACGTTCACCGCCAACAGCGTCACCAAGGGACCGCTCGTCAGGGATGAGGCGGTCACTTCGCCGACACCTTGGCTGAGCAGTAGCGCCACGGCCAGGATACCCGCGATGACGACGTTCACTGCGGGACCGGCGGCAGCAATCGCCAATTCATGCAGCGGGTTGCGTGGAATGCGTTCCAGGCTTGCCACGCCGCCAATCGGGTACAAGGTGATGTCACGCGTCCCGACACCGAAGGCGCGTGCCGTCAGCGCGTGGCCATACTCATGCAGAACCACACAAGTGAACGCCGAGAACAGCACGATGACCGCGTTGACCGCTGCACCGAATCCCGTATCCACGAACGTCGATAGCAGGACGAAGGTTGGCAAGAGCCAGAACGACCAGTGCACAAAGACGTTAATGCCGGCAAATCTTCCAAGTTTCCATTTCATCTTCCAACTCCTTCCGCTTCCCTCCGTACCCTCTCAAAGAAAGGGGGGATGCTCTCTAGCATCATTGCGTTGCACTGCCGCTTGGCAATTTGAAAACGCAATCGTTTTCGAACAGGGTTGCTATGTGGTGGGTAGGAAATGCACACCGCGTGCCAAGCTGACTAACTGTCTGCGGTCGTCGCTAAGTCGTTAAATGGCAATGGCCTGCGGGCACTCGCCGCAGAATGGGTGCAGCTGCCATAAGCGTTCAAAATGGCAGCGCTGTAGCAAAATGCCGCAGCTGAGTGAGACGCGGGTCGTGGTTGGAAGAAACCGCACCGGCCCGTCGTTTACGTGGGGGCAAAGGCGTTGCGAATCGCGTCTGGAATGCGCTGCAGTTTGAGCGACTGGAAGTCGACGAATGCCCAGTTCGTCTCAACGCGGGCCAGCAGCTTGGCGTCGCGTTCCCGGACGATGTCGTAGCGACGCAACGAGGAGACACGCTCCATGGCGACAATCCAAGTGCGGATCAAGATCTCATCTCCCAGAACGGCAGGATAGCGATACTTGATATTGTGTGACCGGACAATGAACCCGGCACCGTGCGCACGATAACGCGCGCCAGGCCAACCGACGTGGCTGGAATGGGAGACGGCCGCCTTGAGCGACCACCGGAGATACACCAGATTATTCACGTGCTGAAGCTCATCGATGTCGTCCTCGACTGCCGATAACCGAAGTTCATATTCATCGCTAAAGCGATCGTCCACAGATACCCTTTCTGATGAGGCCCGGCGGCGATGCCGGGAAGTTGGTCCCACAGCATAGTTACTGCGGCCTGATTGTCGATCTCATTTTGCCGAGATTTCGGGGAATCGGTCACTTCGCCGGCGATAGCATCCAGGAAGACCGACGAATGGGTGATATCGCGTTAATTGTTACAGTTGGCGGTTGGGAAACACCTGTTAAACACAGACCGAAATGCTTCGCAGGTCGACAGCTCAGATGATTTTCACTTGCAACTTAAAGGGGCCGGCAAGAATAATGCAGGAGAACTCTCGTACAGGAAGAATTATGAGCGATCCTAAAGCATTGGCATTTTCGGGACTGACACAGTATCGGTTTCGCGAACGGGGCAGCGGTGCGATCCACAACGTTTCGATTGACGGCTTGAGCACCAAACAATGGCGACGCTTTGCCCAGCAACTTGATAGCTCGCGAGCGGATTTTTTTCGCAAAAGCTACCGCCGCTTCATGGGGGAATTGGCGGATTGCCAAGCTGCGGACGCAGCTGATTTGACTGCCGCTGCCGAAGCTACCGAGCAGATGCGTCGACTCAAAGCGACGCTGCGCGTCGTCCGCGAGGCGGCTTACCAACGCATGATGCGATCCTGGAAGAAAAGGAATCCGATTTCCGACGCCAAGAAAGCTGCAGCGAGCATCCGGAAAGATGCCGGTGAGGCTGCCATCAAACGGTTAGCGGAAATCAGCGCCGAACAGAAAGAGCTCCTGACGGAGGGGAGTTTTCTACAGGAAGTGAAGTCGTTGCGGAAAGCTGTCACCTGGTGTGATGCGAGTGAGTTGCGTCAAATGGAGCGGCAGTTCCGCAAACGGATTGGGAACGTGTTTTCTTTCATCGAGACGACCCCCAAGCAACTCACCGCCATTCGTGCGAAAGCTGACGCCGCGCCAGGCCAGGTGCAACTCGAGCAGCGGGCCGCAGCTGACGGAGTGGATGACTTTGACGTCGTGGCGTTTCTGGAGGACGACGAGGACGACGTGATGGGGCGGCTGGTAGCCGAAAGTGCACGCAGTGCGGTCAAATTTGAAGTGCAGACCGAAGCGAATTTGCGATCGGAACGGCGCGAGCAATTGCTGAAAAAATTGGAATCCGTGAGTCCCGACGATGGATCTCGGTCTGCCGCCGAACAACAGTTGGCGAAAATGAGCCTGTTTCGCAAGCCATCGTAAACCGGCGCGGGTCGGTCGTCACCAGCCGATCATCCCAGCTGCCTGATGGTCCGCAACGCTTGCTATCTGCGAGCAGGGCGACCCGAGAGGCAGCAATCGACCGGGCAGACGTCATGGCAGGGCCCCAACTCGCCGAGTGCTAGTTTCTCGGTGTTTGCAATCCGCTCCTCAATCAATTGGCGGATCATGGTGATGAATTGCGGATGGGTTCCGACGGTTCCTGCACGCAGCATCTGGATCCCCAGTTCGTCGCATAATTCCTGAGCTTCGGTGTCGAGGTCGAAGAGCACCTCCATGTGGTCAGAGATGAATCCGATCGGCGAGACGACGATGTCCTGGATGCCGCCTTCGCTGTGCAGTTGTTGGATGTAGTCACAGACATCAGGCTCCAGCCAGGGAACGGAAGGTGATCCGCTGCGACTTTGGTACACCAGTTTCCAACGCGCGTGTCCGGCCCGTTCAGCGACCAGGCGACAGGCTTCGAGCAGCTGGTTCTCGTACTCGCAATTCTGGGCCATGGCGTTGGGAATGCTGTGCGCCGTGAAAATCAGGCAGGCGTCCGCTCGACNCTCGCTCGGAATTTGCTCCAGCTGCTTTTGCACCTCTGCGGTAACCGGTTCGATAAAACCGGGGTGGTTGAAGAAGACGCGAAGCTTCTCCACGACCGGTGCACCTTCGCCCACCTGCTCCTGAGCGGCGATGATGTTTTCACGGTACTGGCGACAACCCGAATAAGAACTGTAGGCGGAGGTGAAGAACGCCAGGGCGCGTTGAATACCGTCCTCTTTCATCTGCTCCAGCGTATCGGCAAGCATCGGATGCCAATTGCGGTTTCCCCAATAGACCGGCAGGTTGGGGCCGTGGGTGTTCAGCTCTTGCACCAGTTCTCGAATCAGCGAGCGGCATTGCNCGTTGATCGGGCTGACCCCCCCAAACTCGTAGTAGTGCTCAGCGACCTCGAGCATTCTCTCGCGCGGAACCGGCTTGCCACGCAGGACATTCTCCAGAAACGGCATCACATCGTCTTTGGACTCGGGGCCGCCAAAGGAGACCACCAGAATCGCATCGTAGGGAACGTCCATTGCAGTCTACTCCANCAGTCGCAGCGGTTTGCGTGGGATTGAGGTTCGGAAGGGGGGAATGCGAGGCACGCGATCAGCGTGAATCCGCGAGCGATTGTAACAAAGGGGGGCNTAGCGGGTCAGAGGTGCTTGAGCACCCTGCAACCGTACGGCGGCACCCCAACTGTATGGAATTAGTATAGGGTGACGACAACCGGGGGCAGGAGACGGACATGCGACTAGCAGAGGCAACACATCAAGGGCGCGTGGCGCGGACTGTGCGGCTCCAGCGGTCCAGGAGGTTCNACATCACGGCGGCGTCCGCGGGGCGGTCGGCGAGCAAATCGGTTTGCTCAGCGATGTCCTGAGAAAGGTCGAATAACCACTCTTCGGACTTCCCCGCTTCCCGTTTGACAACATATTTCAGATCGCCGTCCCGCACCGCAGACCAGGTGCGGTCACCGCGGCGACCTCGCCAAAAAAGAGTGCGTTCCACGTCGGGCTTCCCGTCGGCGAGATGTTGGATGAGATCGTATCCGTCCAGAGGTGCCTTTTCAGTAGCGACCCCGGCGGCATTCAGGATCGAACGGGTGAGGTCGAAGGTGATACAGACCTGGTTGCTCACGTGCGGTTTCTTGAGCTTGCGCGGCCAACGAACGATCAAGGGCACTCGAATGCCACCCTCCAAGGTCGTGCTCTTCGCACCGCGTAACGGCCCCATGTTGGCGGCACCGGCAAAACCACCATTGTCCGACACGAAGATCAGCAGCGTGTTATCGGCGATTTTGGCGTCATCCAGCGCTTGCATTACCCGGCCGACCTGGGAGTCGAGATCCTGCAGCATGGCCACATACGTATCGGCATCGACTTGGGTCCAGTTTTCCGCGTTGACTTCTTTGGCTTGATCACCCGGACCCTGGAACGGAAAGTGAGGGCATTCGTGGGAAACGAACAGAAAAAACGGCTTGGCGCGGTGGCGATGAATGAAATCGATGGCGTCGGCTGTGATCAGATGCGTCATGTAGCCTTGGCGATGCACCGGTAGACGGCCCCGAAATAGCACGTGAAGATCGCTGGTTTCGCGGTGATTGAAATAGTGAACGTTGCCGCCGAGGTAACCGAAGAATTCGTGCCAGCCATGTTCCATCGGATTGAACTTCGGTTCGTAGCCTAAATGCCACTTCCCGAAGACCCCACATTGGTAACCGGCCGTTCGGAGCTTGCCAGGCAAGACAGCTTGGCTCGCAGGCAGGCCCAGATCCCGCTGCTTGGCCAGTTGAATCGCATCGTCATAGCGACCCACATTGCCGGTCCCAATCGCACACTCCAGGCCGCCGACACGCTGTTGGTATCGTCCCGTCAGCAGCGCGGTGCGCGTCGGACTGCATTCGGGGCCATTGGCATAATGTTGCGTGAAACGCACTCCAGCACGCGCCAAGCGGTCGATGTGCGGTGTCTTGGCCCGCGGATGGCCGTAGCAACTCAAATCGCCGTAGCCGAGATCATCGGCCAGAATACACACGATGTTGGGAGGCCGCTCCGAGGGGGGCTCTGGGGGCGTTTCACCACGCACAGGCAGCACCGAGCAGGTGACGAACAGGGCGGCCAGCAAGTAGGTGCCAGTAACGCGGCGTGGTGCGGTCAGATCGACCACTCGATGGCGGATCGTAAGGTAAAGTGCGGCGCGCATGAGTACCTCGTTATACGGCAAGCGACTTGAGACAGCGGATATTGCTCTAGCGAACAGTCTGTGCTGACTGTGCGAGCAGGTCAAATCGAATGCGCATCCAATGGCCCGCTCGCGCGCTAGCGGCGGTTAGCTGGCGGGCTCGCGAGCCGCCTTGAAACCGACCATCTTCCGCTGTGATTCATCCCACAACTTCATGTTGGCGCATCCAAGACTGCTCCACAGCGTGAGTTCGACGACGTCTTGCAACTCCGGGTTGTTGTCGTGACAGGCTTGCAATTGGTAGTTGGGGATCCTGGCGTCCAGGTGGTGGATGTGGTGAAGCCCGATGTTTCCGGTGAACCACTGCAGCCACTTGGGGAGGCGGAGATGCGAACTGCCCGCCAAGGCAGCTTGCACATAATCCCAGTCTTCGTTGTTTTCCCAGAAAGCGTCTTCGTATTGATGCTGGATGTAAAACAGCCAGACGCCAACCGACGAGGCAATCGCCATGACCGGGAGTTGGATCGCCAGTACGGTACCGAGTCCCAGGAACCAACTGAGTGTGCCGAACAGACACAGGATGCCAAGGTTCGTCAGGTAGACGTTGCGTCGCTCACGTTTCCATTCCTTCGGTAACTCGAAGGCGAAGCGTTGCCGAAAGACAAACTGAATAAACGGACCGATCACAAAGAGAACGAACGGGTTTCGGAACCCGCGGTAGGTGAAACGCCAGAGCCAACTGGCCTCGCGATACTCCTGCAAGGTCATGGTCCAGATTTCCCCCGCTCTCCCGCGACGATCCAGATCTCCCGAACTGGCGTGGTGCATCGCATGCTCGCGACGCCACGCGTGATAGGGNGTCANCGTGATCACACTCAACATCTGCCCGACCAAGTCGTTCGCCCGCTTGGATCGAAAGAACGATCGATGCCCGCAATCATGTTGGAAGATGAACATCCGAATGATCAGCATGGCCGTCGGAAATGCCATTGCCATCGTGAGCCACCAAGAGACCGAAAGGCTGAGGTAGGCCAGTGTCCAGGATGCCACAAACAACGTCACTGTCGTGGTCAGCTGCCAGAGGCTGCGCACAAGACTCGGCTGCCGATAGGCAGAAAGTAGAGGATCGAGGTCTTTCAGGCTCGGACCCTCTGCAGGTTCTGGTGTGTATAGTCGAGGTACAGCGCTCGACTCTACCGGAGCAGGGGGGACTTGGACGACCGACATGTCTGTTCCTTAAAAATGGCTTCTTCGCCGCCTTGCAGTTTCTGCCAAACGGTGCACGGTAACTGTCTTTGTTGGGTCGACCAAGATCAAGGCCAGTTACCTACCGCTGAGGCGGGAATCAAAGAGTATTACCTATCAATTACATTGCGCCTATGAATTAGATACTTACCGGGAATTATCCTTCGCCAGTGGAGTGTCCCGCAGACTCAACGGCTGAATCGCTTGAACGACACCCCTGGAGAGGGGGGGCATTTTCGCCGGTCTCGCCCAGCTTCCTGAGGCAGCGAGCTAACCGAGCGCCGGAGCCGCGCCGGTTGAGCTGACGTGGCTGCGNACTGACTGTGGCGTCTCTTCACGACCACACGGTTTTCTAGCGGCTCGACTAGCCCGTCAGGTGTTGGGTACGTTGACTTCGAATTCCAATTTCCGAGCCAGGCAGGGCGCGTAAGCGGCATGAAATCCAGTGACATCGGTCGGGTGTTTCGTGGGATCTGCGCATGCCGAAGCGTTGGTTGACTGCGGTTCGAAGCTCGCCGTGCTTGCGCCCCGGGCGTGCATTCGCTATATTGACGACAGGGACATTTTTTTCTGAACGAGGCGAATATGTTTGTGGTTTTCCAACGTGCAACTGGCTGTCTGGTCTTGGTTTGCGTAGCTTCGTTGATGGGCTGTGGTGGCGGTTCGGGTGAGTTGACGCTCAGTCAGCAGGTACAAAAGGCGCGTTCGCTGCCCAATCCCGAAGCCCGCGGGATGGAGTTGGTCCGTCTGGCTTACAAGCTGAACGATTTGGCGGATGTCAAAGGTGCGGGGGATGCCTTGGCGGGCGCGCAGCAGGCAGGCCAGCAGATTCAGGACCCGGTGGGCCGAGCTAAGGTGTTGAACATGGTTGCATTTGCGCGCTGCAAGTTCCAGCAAAAAGATCAGGGCCGGGATGCACTGCGGGATGTGGAGACCGCCTTGGGTGAGATCGAAGACGTCCGCTTGCGGATCAAGCCGTTGGCCAAATCCGCCGCCATCTACGGGATGTTCCTGGACGATCAGGCGACCGGGTACGAGCAACTGCAAGGCGGAGAGAAACTGCTGGCCGAGATTCCTGAGGCGAAAGATTTGGTCGCCGCTCAGATCGAGTTAGCCTACGGCTACAGTCGTATCGGTGTGGCCGCCGATGCTGAGCGTTTGGCGGCGGTTGCCGTTGACGGCGCGAAGGCGATTGCCGACCCACGGCAGCAAGTTGAGGGGCTGGCAGCCATCGCGGAGAAGCTGAAGCTGATGGAGCAAGAAGAGCAGGCGAACACGGTGATCGCCGAGGCAGTCGCGGGGATTGAGAAGATCGAAGATCAAACCAGTCGNGCTTACGCTTTGCTGACGGTCGCTGCCGCNCAAAAGGCGTTGGGAGACAGCGNGTCGGCCAACGCGACATTCCAAGCCGCTGTCGAAGAAGCGAATGAGGTGAAGGATGCCAGCCTGCGCGGCACGTTACTGCAGGATATTGACCGGCAGCGGAATCGCTAATCCCAGCTCCACGCGTCACGATTTGACGATTGCCGCTTCACAGTGCGTTGGATCGGCGCGCTGTACTGACAAGGAATTTAATGGTGTCTGATAGTAAACAACCGTCGCTGCGTTGGTACGAAGGAATCACCGGATACCAATGGCTGGTGTTGACGATTGCTTCCTTGGGCTGGATTTTCGACATCTTTGAAGGGCAATACTTCGTGGCGTCGATGCGAGACGCCATGCCGGCGCTGTTAGGGGTGCTGCCAGATGATCCGCTGGTGAGCAACTGGAACGACCGAGCCTTCGGCAGCTTCTTGCTGGGAGGCGCATTCGGCGGTGTGCTGTTTGGCATGCTGGGGGACAAGATCGGACGATCCAAAACGATGATCATCACGATCCTGTTCTACTCTTTGTTCACTTGCGTAACGGCATTTGCTCAGGAACCCTGGCATATGGTTCTCCTGCGCTTTTTCGTCGCGATGGGAGTCGGTGGCGAGTGGGCTGTGGCATCGGCCATGGTCGCCGAAGTCATGCCGAATCGTTCGCGGCCGGTGATGAGTTCGATTTTTCACGCCAGCAGCGTGTTCGGTACCTTGTTGGCCGTCGCCGCTGGTGCCTGGATCATTGGCAATCCCGCGCTGGATACGCTCATCCCCGGAGTGCCCGGCTGGCGCGTCGGTTTTGCCCTCGGTGTGTTGCCCGCGATCTTGACGTTGTTTGTCCGGTGGAAGTTACGCGAACCGGAGCAGTGGACGAAGAGCAAGCAACTCGAAGCAGAAGGGAAGGCGCCAGCACGTGGTCGGATCAGCGAACTGTTCGATCAAGTGAACCTCCGTAACACCTTGGTGGGAGTGAGTCTCTCGTCCATCGGTCTGGTGACGTTCTGGGGAGGTCATATTTACGGTAAGAATGCGCTGCTGCGTTTGAAGCAGGGTGAGGTGAAAATCCTGAAGGTCGAGCAGCTGCAACGGCAAGGGTACACCGTGGAGCAAGCGGAAGTGATTGTCACCAAGCTTCCGGCGCGGGCCAGCGCGGAATTGAAGCTCCCCGAAGCGGAGGTGAAAAAAGTTCGTGAAGATGTGGATGCGCCCTACAAGCCGGTGCTGAAGCAGGCCGAAATGACGAGCATGACGTTAAATACGATTGGCGGAGGGCTGGGGCTGGTCTTGTTTGGTACGATCTCCACCTATTTAGGCCGCAAAGGGGCCTTCGTGCTGTACCACGTCGTCGCCTTCGTGATGATGTTGCTGATGTTTCAGGTGCTGCTGCCCATGCAAGTTTCGGCCACGGTCCTGACCATCGTGCTACCGGTGTTTGGATTCTTCACGTTGGGAATGCATGCCGGGTATGCCGTGTATTTTCCCGAGTTGTATCCGACGCGACTCCGCGGAACGGGCGCCGGCTTCTGTTTCAATATGGGCCGGCTGGCAACCGCCGCAGCCTTCTTCGGCTTCTTCTATGTGTCCATCACGCCGGAAGCAAAAGCGCTGTGGCTCAGCCCGCTGTATTTGGTCGGGGTCGTGGTGATCCTGTTCGCGCGTGAAACACGTGGAACCGATTTGCGCGAGTGATGCCACGCGAAAGTCAGCCGAACGCTGGGATCAATCAGGCGCTTGCATGACCCTGCTGACCACGTCGGCATCGAAATAATTGATGGCCATGCCCGCATCGACCACCAGCGATTGAGCATTCATGCCCGAAGACCGTGGGCTGAGCAGGAAGACTGCCGTGTTAGCCGCCTCTTGCGTCTGCACCGCCTGACCCCGCGGAATGACCTTCTCAGCGAACAGGTAGGAGTCCACATAGCCNGGAATCCCGGCCGAAGCGGAGGTCTTGAGCAGGCCCGGAGCGACCGCATTGAAACGGATCCGGGAAAACTGACTGAAGGACTTGGCCAGAAAGGTCAAGGAGGAATCGAGGGCCGCTTTGATGGGGGCCATGAATCCATAGTTCTCGCTGGCCATCCGTGTGGTCGAAATGGAAATGGTTACCACTGACGCATCCTGGTCCAGCATGTCTTTGAAGGTGTTGGCCAGAGCGGTGAGCGAATAGCACGAGATGTCCACAGTGCGCAGAAACTGCTTTTTGCCCGTTTCATGAAACGGCTTCATGCCACCTTCATAGTCCGCAAAGGCAATCGAGTGCACCAAGCCGTGAAAGGTGGTGTGACGCTTGGCAATCTCATCGCGCAGGCGTTGGATCTGGTCTTCGAATTCCACGTCGCAGACATACACTTCGTGATCCGCCAGCAGTTTGGCCAGGCTTTCCTTGCGTTGCTCACTGCGGACGACGTAGACCACCTCGGCGCCAACTTCAGCTAACGTTTTCCCAATGTGGTAGGCCACGCTTTTGCGATTCGCAACGCCGAAAACCAAAACGGATTTGCCTGCAAGTTGGAGGAAGTCCATGGCGGGGCCTCATCTCAATACATCTGGGGTGGAGTGCGGTCAGGTCACGCTCAGTCTGACTGCAAAGATTGTCAACCGGACGACCCGACTTCACAATGGGGTGTGTTGCGGTTGGGTGGGGCGACCTGTGGATTTGGCGGACCACGTTGCCGATTTCGCTGGGTTTCGCCAGTTGATCGGGCGCGTCTGACGTTCGCTTGCGGAAGACATGGCGGTCAGAGGAGCTCGNTGCGAGTTCCAGACGTCGCTGTGGTCTTTCTTTTTCGCCTGCTGGCCGTTCCAATGGTATGGCAGAAGATCAAATCGTAGTTTCAAGTGAGAGTTGACGTTTATGGCTGGCGCGAAGAACGTACTGGGAACGGAATTGGAAACATGCAGCATGGATCCGGTGACCGGTTTCTATCGAGATGGCTGTTGCAATACAGGTGCCAGCGATGCGGGCCTGCATTTGGTGTGTTGTCACGTCACGGAGGAGTTTCTGGCGTTTTCCGTGGCAGCCGGAAATGATCTGGTGACACCGATTCCCGAGTATCAGTTTCCCGGATTGAAGCCGGGGGATCGATGGTGTGTCTGTGTGCAACGCTGGCAGCAGGCGCTGCGCGCCGGGGCCGCGTGTCCCGTGGTGCTCGAAGCCACGCATATCTCGTCCTTGGAGTTTGTCTCGCTGGAAGAGCTCCAAGAGCACGCAGTCCAGGAAGATTAACGTCATGGCCTGTCGTTGACCCGCGGGCCGGGGGCGGAGAACGCGCAGGGTGTTGCGACGCCTGGCCGGTGATTGTGCTGTTCCGGGAGATCGCACAGCGGGGTGTCGTGGGCAAAATCCACTGGCCACACGCCGTGGGTCGGGCAAGGATGCAGCGCAGGATCAGCCGAGGGTGTCGTGTAACACGCGGGCCGGTTCCACTCCGGTCAGCCGCATGTCCAGCCCTTGGAACTTGACGCTGAATTGTTTGTGGTCGATGCCCAGCATGTGCAGCATCGTGGCGTGGAGATCGCGCACGTGCACGACGTTGTCCACCGCGTGATAGCCCAGGTCGTCGGTTTCGCCGTAGCTCGTGCCGCCCTTCACACCGCCACCCGCCATCCACATGGAAAAACCTTTCATGTGGTGGTCGCGGCCCGCACCCCCTTTGCCTTGGAACATCGGGGTGCGACCGAATTCACCGCCCCAGATGATCAGGGTGTCTTTGAGCATGTCGCGTTGTTTGAGATCGGTCAGCAGTGCCCACGTCGGTTTGTCCGTCAGGCCGCAGCAGGTGTTCATGTATTTGACCAGCCCGCCGTGATGGTCCCAGCCGCGATGATACAAGTGAATGAACCGGACACCACGTTCGGCAAGTCGCCGCGCGAGGAGNCAGTTCGACGCGTAGGAGCCGTCGCCAGGTGTGGCCCCGTACATGTCCAGCACGTGTTGTGGCTCATCGTTCACATCCATCAGGTCCGGCACCGACATTTGCATCCGATACGCCATCTCGTAGGCAGCGATGCGCGTTTCGATTTCTGGATTGATCACTTGTTGGTTGCGATGTTGGTTCAGCGACTGGATGGCGCTGACCACGTCCCGTTGCTGCCCGCGACTGACGCCTTCGGGATTGCGCACGTAGTAAACCGGATCGCCGGTGGAATTGAATTGCACGCCCTGATAGCGACTCGGTAGGAAACCGGCGGCCCATTGTCGCGAGGCAATGGGCTGCGGATTGCGTCCACCGACGCTCGACATCACCACAAAGCCCGGCAGATTGTCGCTCTCGCTGCCCAGCCCGTAGTTGACCCAGGAACCCATCGACGGGCGTCCGCTGATGGCGGTGCCCGTATTCATGAACGTGTGAGCCGGGTCATGGTTGATCTGTTCGGTGACCATGGATTTGAGCACGCAGATGTCATCCGCCATCTTGGCGTGGAATGGCAGGAAGTCACTAACCATCAGTCCGTGTTGGCCATACTTCTTGAATTTCGTCAGCGGCCCTTGGCATTTCAGGTTCTGGCCCTGCAGTTGCGCGATGGGTTGGCCCTTGGTGTAGGACTCGGGCATCGGTTGGCCGTCGAGTTCCGCCAGTTTGGGTTTGTAGTCAAACGTTTCCAGATGGGACGGTCCGCCTGCCATGCAGAGGAAAATGACCCGTTTCACCCGCGGCTTGTGATGCGGTAGTGACGGCAGGCCCCGGGTCAGAGAGACTTCGGGAGCGGCGCTGTGGCCATCCTGAGCCAGCAGCATGCTTAACGCAGCCGAGCCAATGCCGACGCTACTGCGGCTCAGAAAGGTGCGACGCTGAATTTGCGTTGCGATGGTCATCTGGAGAACTCCTTGACGCTCACGATCAGCTGGCGAGAGTGGGACTCCCGTTGCGCTGGCCGTGCGATGCCGTTAGTTACGGGTAATGGTTTCGTTGAGATTCAAAATGACGCGGGCCACGGACGTCCAGGCTGCCAGTTCGCTGGTGGGTAAATCCATGTTGCGCGGTGCCTGGCCGACACTCAGTAACGCTTGGGCCGCAGCGTCATCTTGGCGGTAGGTGGCCAGATGGGCGGCGAAAATCTTCTTGATGGCGTCCGCTTCGAAGTCATCGGGGGAGCGAGCGATCGCGGCGCGAAAGGCAAAATCCGTTCGGCTGGTCACCGATTTGCCACCTTCCAGCATGATCCGTTCGGCGAATTTGCGGGCGGCCTCAACAAAGGTGGGGTCGTTCAGCAGATTTAAGGCCGCCACCGGTGTGTTAGAACGTGGTCGCTGTGCCGTGCATTCTTCGCGACTCGGAGCGTCCATCGACTTTAACATCGGGTGCAGGAACTGACGCTGCCAATGGATGTAGACCCCGCGGCGATATTGGCGTTGGTCATCATGATGCGCATAGCGTCGCGTGGGAAAGTTCAGATGGCGATAGTAGCCAGCAGGTTGGTACGGTTTGACGCTGGCCCCGCCAAATTCGACCGTCAGCAGGCCGCTGACGGCCAGGGCGTTGTCGCGTACCATCTCGGCTGGCAGACGGTAACGTGACTGGCGGGCGAATAACTGGTTGTAAGGATCGCGTTGCCGCAGCGCCGGCGAGACGCGTGAAGACTGCTGATAGGTGCGACTCATCAGGATCGTTTTGAAAAGCCCCTTCACGTCCCATTTCTGCTCGTAAAACTCAACGGCCAGATTGTCCAGCAGTTTCGGGTGCGACGGAGGCTGCCCTTGCCCACCAAAGTCATCCAGGACCGGGGCCAGCCCGGTTCCCATGAGTAAATACCAGAAGCGATTCGCAAAGACGCGGGCGGTCAGCCCGCCATGGTCATCCGGGTTGGTGAGCCAGTTAGCCAGATCCAGGCGGGTCGGGCGTGCTTGCTGGGGACTCACCTTACCGAGAAATTCAGGAACGGCAGGTTGCATGACAGGGCCACTGTCGTCGAGCCAGTTGCCACGCGGCAGAAGGCGGATCTCGCGTGGCGAGATCGCAACGGAAATCATCGACAAGCGGGCGGTTGCATCGATCGCCTTAAGTTCTTGCTGGATTTCGGCGATGCGGGTTTTAGCCGTGTCGGTTTTCGCTTCGGTGAGCTTGCCCAGTTCACGCGCTAATTCGGCTTTGCGCTGACGTGCCGCGGGCCGCAAGACCTTGATTTCCGGTGGACGCTTCGACGGCAAGGAATTGGTGCCGACCTTGAAGTGTTGCGATTCGTCGAGATCGGCAAAGAAAGCGACTAACGAGTAAAAGTCCTGCATCGTGTACGGGTCGTACTTGTGGTCGTGGCATTGGGCACACCCAACGGTTGCCCCCATCCAGACCGCCGACAAATTGCGGATGCGATCGGCCGCGTAAATGGATAAATATTCCTTGACCTGGACACCGCCTTCGTGAGAAGTCTGCAGCAGGCGGTTGTATCCGGATGCGACCTGCTGGTCGATCGTGGCATGGGGTAAGAGATCGCCAGCCAATTGTTCTCGGGTGAACTGATCGAACGGCAAGTTGGCGTTAAACGCGTCGATGACCCAGTCGCGATAAGGCGAAATGCTGTGGTCTTGGTCGCCGTGATAACCGACCGTATCTGCGTAGCGGACGAGATCCAGCCAGTACATCGCCATCCGTTCGCCGAAGTGTTGTGACGCCAGCAGGCGATCGACCACTTGTTCGTAGGCTGCCGGAGAGGGGTCGGCACAGAAGGTGGCAACCTGCTCGGGGCTGGGCGGAAGGCCGGTGAGGTCAAAGTAGACGCGGCGGAGCAGCGTGGAGGGGTCTGCCGGCGGCGCTGGCTTCAGGCCTTCTTGCGCCAGGCGTGCCCCAATCAAGCGGTCGATCCAGTGCTTGGACGACGAGTCCGCCTGAGCCGCAGGGACCGGGTGCCGTCGCGGAGGCTGGTAAGCCCAGGAGGCTTCGTAACGAGCGCCTTCTGCCACCCACCGGGACAACAGCTTGATCTGCTGGGGCGTTAACTTCTTGCCGGAGTCGGGTGGTGGCATCACCGAATCGGGATCGGTCGTCGTGATGCGAGAGACGAATTCACTCTCCGCTGGCTTTCCCGGCGTGATCGCGGAATCATAGGCTGCGTCCGCCTGATCCAGGCGCAAATGACCCTCGCGATGCTTCTCATCCGGACCATGACACTGAAAGCAGTTGTCAGACAGCAGTGGGCGAATCTGTTGATTGAAATTGATGGGCTCGGCCGCGTGGAGCTGAGGCAAGCCGCAGCAGATCAGGCAGGCCGCCAGGATCAGATGATGGTGCACGTCAACGTTCTCGTTAGCAGAAGTGAAATGAGATGCGAGGCGTTGCCTGATACTCTGACCGGGGCGCCCGGCCATAACCGGATCGAGAAGCAGACAGGCAGGTCGTTGACAACCCCGGGCAGCCGAGTGTGGCGTCGCCCATGTTGTCACTTTTCAATTCTCCCCTGATAATCCAAGCTTGGCAACTGTTGGTTGCTCAAAACCGTACTCCGCTCGCATGTCACAAGGAAAAGCAGGTCATGAACATACAAACTACCGCAGAGGCTGCCCCTCAGATCAATGCAGACGTGGTGATCGTCACCAGTCGACCGGACGGCCAGTTGAGTGCGGCAGCTCAAGCCATTGATACTGCGAGTGGCGGTGCAATCACGCGGTTGATCGATGCCGGGGAATTGTCGGGCAAAGAAAACGAAGTGGTGACGCTGCTCGCGCCCGGCGGCGTGGCTGCGGTGCAGGTGTTGGTGCTGGGATTGGGTAGCGACGAGCCGACTCGCGGTGGCCTGTTTTGTGCGGTCGGAAGTGCCGCCAAACGTGCGGCTGGCAAGCAGCGGAAACGAGTCGCAATTTATTTGCCCCCCAAGCTGACGGATGACGTCGCCAGTGCCGCTGTCTGTGCCGCGTACTCGGCAATGCACGGCCAGGATCTCTATCGAGCCGAAAAGAAGCTGCATCCGTGCGAGGAATTGATTTTTGCCGGCGTTGGAGAAACGGCTTTGCAAATCGGACAAAGCTGTGGGCAAAGTGTCACCCTGACGCGGCGACTGGTCAACGAACCACCCAATAAGATCTATCCCGAGTCCTTCGCGCGCGAAGCACAGCAAGTGGCCGACCAAACGGGGTTGGAAATCGAAATCTGGGACGAAGCAAAACTTCAGGAGGAACGTTGTGGGTCGCTGTTGGCAGTGGCGCAAGGTTCCAGCCAACCACCTCGACTGGTGATGCTCAAACATTTGCCGAACCCGGGGCAGGCGCCCGTGGCACTGGTCGGTAAAGGTGTCACCTTTGACTCGGGTGGCTTGTCCTTGAAACCGTCCGAGGGCATGGCGGACATGAAATGTGATATGGCTGGAGCGGCCACCGTGGTGGGCGCCATGCAAGCGATTGCCATGCTGAACCTGCCGGTGAACGTCATTGGACTTGTCGGCTTGGTGGAAAATATGGTCAGTGGCGACTCCTATAAGCTGGGCGATGTACTGACGGCGCGGAGTGGCAAGACGATTGAGGTCTTGAATACCGATGCCGAAGGACGCCTGGTCCTGGCCGACGTCCTGGATGTCGCGGTCACTTCGGGAGCGAGTCGGATTATCGATCTGGCCACCCTGACCGGTGCCTGTATGGTGGCATTAGGGACCGACGTATGTGCCCTGATGACAAACGAACAGACCTGGTGTGATCAGGTGCAAGCCGCCGCGGATCGCTGCGGCGAATTCGCTTGGCAGCTACCCATGCACAAACACTACAACGAGCTGATTAAAAGTGAGGTGGCGGATATTAAAAATATCGGCCAGGGCCGTTGGGGTGGCGCGATTACCGCGGCCAAGCTGTTGGAGGAGTTCGTGGGCGACACGCCTTGGGTGCATATTGATATTGCTGGCCCGGCGTTTCGAGCTAAACCCAAAAGTTGGGTCGATGCAGGCGCCAGCGGGGAAATGGTCCGGACGTTGGTCGAGGTGGTTGAGTCCCTGGGGGCAGAGTGAAACGCTGCATCGCGAAAGGGTCGTCAAAACCCGGTTCCTGATTGAGAACCGGGGAGATCTCGATTAGGTTAATGGTCCTGCAGAGCAAGCGCACGCCCCCTGCCTCATACCCCCTACCTCATACCTTAACCAAGGAGTTGTTATGTCTCGCTCCCTGATCACGTTGCTGGTCGTTGCTGCTTCCGTGTTGGCGAGTGGCATCGCACAGCTCGCAGCCGCAGCCGACGGAATTCAGTTGCACAAGCGGTACCAGGAGGAAACTGCCGAGGGGAGTGGACGATTTCATACACGGATCAAGTCGGAGACCTGGGAGCCGAAGGCCACCGCCGTCATCGTCTGTG
>NZVR01000090.1 GCA_002701545.1 Blastopirellula sp.
TCCGTTGGCCGGCACGCCAGCAACAGTTGCAGCCGTACCATATCGCCCACCACGTCGGGCAGGTGTTCCAGTGTGGCGTCGATGTCGGCAATGGGTACTGGCTGCCTTGGTTCCGTCTCACGTGCCTTGCTGCGATTCGCCTGGAGGCTGGTTACGGTAGACAATGCCCGGAATGTCGATTCGGCCACCATTTCCTCCGACACGCCCCATTTGAAAATCTGTTTAATTCGGGCACAGTTGTCGTTGATGTAACGCCGTGAATGTCCCGATTCAATCCACTGCTCGCGTAATGCCTTTAATGACTTCGGCGTGAATCGTTCGACTGACGCCGTGCCGTATTGCTGTTTCAGGGCACGCATTACGGGTTTGAAGTCTTCGTGGGTTCCCGTCAGATTGCCGTCGGCATCCCGGTAATGTTGCTTGGCGTGGCGAATAAATGCTAGCAACAGTTCGTTGACGGTGGTTGCCGACGCTGATTGTGGGGCACGCTGCCCACTTGCCAGCCATTCGCTGATTAGCCGTTGGTATTCGGCTTTGCTCTCGGCACTGTCATACAGACCGAGATAAAACATCTTGCCGCTAATCGTGACGATTGCCTGTCCGCTGCGTTTGTGTAGACGGTACGACGGAACTCTGGGTTTAGCCATTGCGATAGTCTCCATACGGTTTTGTGTATGTACACAAAATCTCGTGCTGAAAACTGTCGCACTGCTGACCGTCAGCAGGTACCTAACTGCAAGGTTCGACAGGGTTTAGAAAAGTGGGCGATACGGGATTCGAACCTGTGACCTCCGCGGTGTGAACACGGCGCTCTAACCAACTGAGCCAATCGCCCGAGAACACGTGATTCTAATCCATTGCGGTGGAGCTTGCCAGAACCCTGCGTTGTCCTCCGCGTGCCGATCTCACCCCGGCCGCGCGCCCTCTTTTCGGGAACCATTTAGAGCAGTTCTCGGATCGGTTTCCCGTGGGGCAAAATCGGGATCGGCCGCCCTCGCTGGTCCAATAGATTCTGACTGGGGTCAATTCCCAAGAACCGGTAGACGGTCGCCAGGAAGTCGTTGGGATCGAGGGGGCGGTCGACAGGATGTTCCCCGCGCGCGTTCGTCGATCCGATCACTTGCCCCATCGGCATCCCGCCCCCGGAGACAAGAATCGACATCGCGTCAGCCCAGTGAACGCGTCCGGGTGCAATCGGACGCGCGGCTCGTCCCATATTCACTTTCGGCGTTCGACCGAACTCGCCGGTGGCGATCACGAGAACCCGCCGATCCAGACCTCGGTCGTACAGATCATGGATCAATGCCGACAACGCTTGATCGTACATCGGAAGTCGGGCGCGCATCGCCTTGAAAATATGATGCGCATCTCCATGATCGTCCCAAGTTGGAAACGCTTTGTTGGCTCGACCAAAATCGAGTGACACCATCGCGCAACCCGATTCGACCAAGCGTCTCGCCAGCAGCGCACTTTGTCCCATCCGATGGTGACCATAGCGTGCCCGGGTCGCGTCACTTTCGCGCGTTAAGTCAAACGCATTGGCGGTCGCGGACGAACGCAGCAAGTCGACGGCACGTTCGTGAAACTCGTCCATCGCTTGCACATTGGCGTCTGCGTCCAGTGCGCGCCGCATTCGATCCAATTCACGCAACAGAAATTGGCGATCGGCAAGTCGATGTGAAACGGACTCGGCCACACGGACATCGCGGACGCGGTAGTCCGGTAGGTGCGGCGATGACTCGAAGACAAACGGTTGCGCCGTGGGACCGAGATACGCCGGCCCGCCTCCCTTAAAATAGGTCGTATTGGACACGAACCTGGGGACCGTTGCTCCCGTCATGTCGCCGCGCAGTTTGCCAACCACCGTGTCAAATGCCGGGTAGTCGCTGGTCAACTTGCTAATATTTTTTGGGGTGTAACCGGTCAGGAACCGCGCCGCTCCGCCGGGGTGGTCCGTGATCGCGTGACTGACCGAACGGATCAGGGTGAACTTGTCTGCCAACCGGCTTTGCAGCGGCAGATGCTCGCACAGATCGAGTCCCTCCACATTGCTCGCGATGCTGCGAAACTCGCCTCGATATTCCACCGGCGCGTCCGGTTTCATATCGTAGGTCTCCATATGGCTGGGGCCGCCCTCCAGCCACAACAGGATGACCGCCGTATCCCTTTGCTGCTGGGAAGACGCAGCACGCAGTCGGTACAGATCAGGCAAACCAATCCCGCCCAACAGCAGCGAACCAGCTTGGAGCAGTGAACGGCGAGGCAGAGAGTGATGGCGGGTGGGAGACATGCTGCGAACAGTCTACCAGAGATGCGGCTTCTCAGACAAACTCGGCGCGGCACCCCGTACCAGTTGATCACGACGACTTGATGCTTGGTCGATCACTGCCACGCCAAGCGCCGCGTCGCCTTCCGCCGCGTGCGCACGAGCGTTTCCGTGTGAGTTGCCGTCAGCTCTCGGCCCCTTTTCCGGACGCTGCGACGCCAGAACAGTCTCGTAAACAGCCGCCAGTGCGGCCCCGAACAGCACCAACGACCAGGACGTGGTATCAAGCAGGTTGCCCTATCTCCCAGTCCCGCAGCCCAATTTGGGCATTAGGCCGATTCGTCGTTTGCCGATTCGGTCGGTTCGCTGGGCGGTGGCTCGAATTTCGGTGCTGTGGCTTCCTCGTAATCTTCGTAATCATACGAAGGTGCTGGCGGCGCCGCAGAGGAGGAATCGTAGTCCGTCGTCATTTGCGACGAGAACTCGCCCAGGCCCTTTTTGAACTCGCGGTAACTTCCCCCCAGTTGCTTCGCCACATCAGGCAGTCGCTGTCCAAACAGGATCACGGCGATGACGCCGATGATGATCATTTCGGTCATTCCGAGCCCAAACATGTGCTACTCCTCATACGCTCTTGTGTTCGATGGCCGCGCCTGATCTTAGACACGGAGTTGGGATGGCACCTTTGGCTGGCATCCCCTTGGCTGGCAAGCCGCGAAGCAGTCGCAGGACTGGCCCAGTTTGCGTCCACCGATGAACTCTTCGGTTTGGCAGACGAGCAAGCAGGAACGACGTCGCGGCAAGATCTTATTCTTGATTTTCGATGTCGCTTGCGCTGCTGGCCGCTTCGTTCAATTCTTCCTCAACTCCCTGGACGCCCTTTTTGAACTCGGTCGCACTCCGGCCCAGGTTGCGCATCAGGCTCGGCAGCCGTGCACTTCCAAACAGCAGTAGAATAACCGCGAGCAGGATCAACAGTTCGAAATGGCCAAGGCCGAAAATAGCGAGCAAAGTTGGCATGGAATCGCCCTTATAAGGTGGGATCAGTGAGCGGTTCCGCAAACAAGTGGCGATAGCGGGCAGCGGCCCCTGACGGGGCGTCACCAGGACCAACCTTTGCGGTGATCTGGGTCAATACAAAGCGTACGACCACGATTCCATTTTACCGTCGACGCGAAAGCTGTCAAATGACCCTGGTGCCAGGCTGGCCCCGAACGACCTCGGCCAAACCGTCCACTGGCGGCAGAAAACCCGCCTCCGGCGACCTCGCACCTGCTTGAAGGCCGAAAAGCAGCCCGATAAACTTGGGCGTGCTCGCGGTTTGCCGGCATGGTGAGGTCGCTCGCTACGGCCCGCCGAAAGGTCAAAAGGACACGAAAGGACGCGAAAATGACAGCCGTTGACGTCGAACAGGTGCTGGTCGTACCAACCTCTCTCTTCCATCAACTCGGCCATTTTCAGGGCTTTTCAACCGATACCGAGCACTATTTGCAGGAGTTGCTCAGCCCGGAGCATACCAGCTACCGACCACGACCTGAAATGGAAGAGGATCCGTCGTTCAAGCAGCTGATCCCGTACGTCATTTTTCAGTACAGGGACGCCGAAGGACAGATTCACCTGTTTCAATACACACGCGGTAAGGGGCAGGGCGAAAAACGCCTCCACCAGAAACGCAGTATCGGGATCGGTGGACATATCTCGTCCGAGGACGCCGCAGAAGTGAACGCATACGACGAAGGGATGCGCCGCGAACTGGCCGAAGAAGTCATTATCGACACCGAATACACCGAACGCTGCGTGGGATTGATCAATGACGACGAAACCCCTGTCGGCACCGTCCATCTAGGCGTCGTCCACGTGTTCGAGGTCACCCAGCCCAACGTGGCACCGCATGAAGACGAGATCGCTGATGCCGGCTTTCGACCGTTATCCGAGCTGCTCAACGAGATCGAGCAATTCGAAACCTGGTCTCAAATCAGCTTGCAGGCGCTCTTTCCAACAGCGTAACGCGTCTCGCTCGAGTCAACCTCGCTCATGGTCCACACGCCCGTCTACCTCGACAACCAATCGACCACCCGAGTCGATCCGCGCGTCGTTGAGGCCATGTTGCCCTTTTTCTCCGAGTGCTATGGAAACGCCGGCAGCACCAGTCATCCCTTCGGCTGGGACGCTCGAGACGCCGTCGATCAGGCCCGCGCTGCGTTGGCCAACGCCATCAACGCCAGCGAACGTGAAATCGTATTTACCAGCGGTGCAACGGAGAGCAACAATCTGGCCCTCCGCGGCATTGCCCATCGAGCACGCCGTAAAGGCAACCATCTGATCAGTGTCACGACCGAGCACAAGGCGATTCTGGACCCACTGCAACGACTCGGAAAAAACGGCTTGGACGTCTCCCTGCTCGAAGTTGCGGATCAGTCGACCAGCACTCCCGGGCAACTCGATCCCCAGGCCGTTGCTGACGCCATCCGCGACGATACGTTGCTGGTCACCGTCATGCTGGCCAATAACGAGATGGGCGTCCTCCAACCTCTGGCTGAAATCGGCCGCATTTGCAAACAACGGGGTGTGCTCTTGCATACCGATGCAACGCAAGCGGTTGGCAAATTCCCAGTCGACGTCGACGCGTTGCAAATCGATCTCATGAGCTTTTCGGCCCATAAGCTCTATGGCCCCAAAGGCATCGGTGCCTTGTACGTGCGGCGGCGAAACCCGGTCGTTCGCCTGGACCCCCAGGTGGACGGTGGTGGACAGGAGGGAGGTCGACGCAGCGGCACACTGAATGTACCGGGAATCGTCGGCTTGGCCCGCGCTGTCGAATTATGTCAGCAGGAATGGGAACCCGAACAAGAACGACTCGGACACCTGCGCGATCGTCTTTTTGCGCGGTTGGCACAGGAAATCGACGGCGTCGAACTGAACGGACCGCCACTCGGGCCTGACCGCCTGGCACATAACCTGAACTGTAGCTTTGCCGGCGTGGATGGCGAATCGCTGATGATGAGCATGCGCGACGTGGCAGTCTCCAGCGGCAGCGCCTGCACCTCAACCGACCCCGCCCCCAGCCATGTCCTGCTGGCGTTGGGTTTGAGTGAAGACCGAACACGCGCCAGCTTGAGGTTTGGCCTGGGCCGCTTCAACCAACCGGAGGAACTGGACTACGCGGTCGAGGCTGTGCGCGAAAGTGTCCACAGACTGCGAGCTCTCGGCTCCTCCGCTTCCAGCAGTCACACCGACTAACCGCCACGACCGCAGCACAATCGCCACATGCGACGCAATTGACGCATACCCGCCAGAAGAGCATGGATCACCCGGACTGCGTGCGCTACCACCATGACATGCACGCACATTCCATGTGCATTTGCAGCATTTTTGCCCTAAGTCTAGAATAAAGGAGTCGGTTTCGACCGCAGATAGATCGTTTTTGGAACAGGGTTGCTGATGTTGAACGCAAAGCTGGTGATCGTCGGTGCGAAGACGAAAGCAACCGAGGTGGATCTGCGGTTGCCTGCCACCATTGGCCGTGGCCGCGACGCTACTTTGACTGTCAAGCATCCGCTGGTGAGTCGCGTCCACTGCAAGATTACTGAATTGAATGGCGAACTGGTGGTGCAGGATTTAGGTTCGCTGAACGGCACGTTCATCAGTAACGAACAGCTCGAGCCGAACGAGCAGTACATCCTTCCCCCGGACGAGCTACTGACTGTGGGAGGCGTGACTTTCCGTGCGGTTTACGACATGCCCAGCGGCGGCAAGAGCGCCGAGTCCACTCATACAGGCGAAGTTGGCGACTGGCCAGCTGACGCGGCAGCGGTTCACGACACCCCGGCAGGGGATGGCGTGATCTTTCCAAACCAAGCCGAGGCCAAGGACGCGATGGAGCAAAGTACCCAGGGGCCACCGATGCCGCCTGGTTTTCCCAATTCAGGTGGCGAGACCAACGCCATGCAAGACGCGGACGCCGCGTCGGTCGATGACCGGCAACTTCCCCCTCAGGGCTTACCACCAGCCGCAGACCCGCAAACGTTGCCCATCGAGCCGAATGAAGACGGGTAACTCGCACCGGCCGCTCTGGCCGGCGTCAACACGTATTACCGCGCTGTCACCGGCCCCCGCACTGCGCCCCCGTTTTCCTGCTGCAACTGACACGCTGGCCGATTGACTTACGCCTTGTCGTCTACCCCCGCGAGCAAGCCGGCCATCTTTCGTCCGGTAACGCTCAGTGGAATGTTTTCCAATTCCTGTACCGTCAACCACTGCTGGTTTGCGCTGCTACCGCCCGCGGGTCCTGTGGTCGCCTGCGCATCGTAACAGGTCAGTGAAATTCGATACCGAGTGACGGCATGTTTCAAGACGCTCAATTGCCGCAACTGCGCTAACTCGACGCCGGTCATGTCCTGAGTCTGCCGGATCACCTCGCGCCGTCGCTTGGCCCCGCCGACGTCCGTCACGGGGAACCGGGGGAAATCCCACAATCCGGCCCAACGCTCATCGGGTCCACACTGCCGCACCAACACACGTCCTGCATGCCAGATTGCCACTGCCGCTTCGTCGATCGCCTCATATTGAGTCTTCTTTTTCGGCACGGGAATGGCCTCCTGCAGTCCCTCGCCAAACGTGCGGCAATGGCGCGCTACCGGGCAGTCCGTACATTCTGGGTTTCTTGGCGTGCACACCAAGCTGCCCAATTCCATCAATCCCTGGTTAAACGCGCCCACGCGTTTCCGCGGCAGCAACTCCTCGGCGACGTCCCACAGGGTGGCCTGCGATGCGGCCGTTGTCGTGGGTTCGTCTAAAGCAATCAACCGTGCCAGCAGCCGTATCGTATTGGCTTCCAGAATGGGTTCCCGCTGGTCATGAGCAATCGACAAAATGGCTCCCGCGGTATAACGACCAATCCCCGGCAGCGCCTGCAACGTTTGAGATTGACGCGGCAAGATCCCCTGATGCTCCTCGACCACCACCTGTGCCGCTCGATGCATTTGTCGAGCGCGACGATAGTACCCCAGCCCTTCCCAATACCGCAGCACGGTTGCTTCGTCGGCAGCGGCCAGCGCATACACATCGGGAAAGCGTTTCAAGAACTTTTCGAAGTACGGGATAACGGTCACGACCTGGGTCTGCTGCAACATGATTTCGCTGACCCAGACACAATACGGATCGTCCGTCTGTCGCCAGGGCAGCTCCCGTTGGTGCTTGTCGAACCATTGGAAAACCCGGCGTCGGAACGCCCGCCGCTGTTCACTGGATTCCAGCGACTCGGCATAAGCCTCAGGTACGGGTTTTGGTTGCTGACGCACAACGACATCCTTCCGGCCGGGCACGATGCTTCACCAGGTCCTTCCCGGACCCTCCATCGCATGGCAAATGCATCGCAGTTATGATGACGGCAAAGTCAACATTGTAGGATCCTCACCGCGTGGCACCACCACGCCTTGACCATCCGGCCGCGCGGATTATTTTTCCAGGAATTCTCCATGCCTGCCCAACACCGAACTGTCATTGCCCTCTCGGCACACCTCGTCCTGCTTCTGATTGCGTCCAACCCGGTGGCGCGAGGCGAAGCCCCAAGGTTTCAACCGATCACCGTGATTCCCAAGGCCTTTCCGGCGATTAAAAACGCGCCCGTTGTTTCGGCCACCCAAGCCGATCGCAAATTGATGGGCGAGGAACTGGTCCTGGGGGTCGTCATCGGTGACGCCGCCCGCGCGTACCCGATCAATATGCTCAAAGGCCCTCGCCGCGAAATCATCAACGACACGCTTGGCGATCTCCCCATCGCAGCCACTTGGTGACATCTCTGCCACAATGGCATCGTGTATGCCAGTCAGATACAAGGCCAACGCCTGCATTTTGCCGTCTCGGGCAAATTATGGAATCGCAGTCTGGTGATGGTTGACGAAGAGACACAGACCCTCTGGAGTCATCTACTCGGCCGCGCAATGGAGGGCAAACTGTCCGGCACGCGATTGAAAACGCTGCCCGCCGCGCTCACGGACTGGGAGTCCTGGCGCAAGGAGTACCCGGAGACCACCGTCTTGATGATGTCCCGCACGGGAAAAGAGTTCACCCGCGACTTCTATGCCAATCCCGCACGGTTTGTACTTGGCCTGCATCACAAGGGTCGTGCCAAGGCTTGGCCGTTCGATCAATTGTCAAAACAACCACTGGTCAACGATACGGTGGCCGAGACGCCCGTCGTGGTCTCGTTCGACACCCAAACCGGTGCAGGCTATCTCTACGAGCGACGTCTCGACGGCCAGACATTGACTTTCCAACAGCAGGGGAGAGCGATTCTCGACCAGCAAACGGGTTCGACCTGGAATATGGCACGCGGCGAAGCCACCCAGGGGCCTTTGTCCGGAAAACGTTTACCGACGCTCGTCGCGATCCCGTCGTTTCGCAAAGGCTGGCGCGTCTTTCACCCCGACTCGGAGTTGTGGCAGGCGCCGTCACCGTAACCGCAGCCGATCACAACAGGTGTTGATACGCTGCCACGGCCAGTTCATCACAGCGATCGTTCTCTGGGTGCCCACTATGCCCTGCAACCCGCGTGTATTTAACTCGATGCCGCGCTAACTGTGCATCCAACTGCTGCCATAACTCTGCGTTTTTAACCGGCACCCACCGATTCTTTTCTTTGCGCTGCCAATTATTCTTTTTCCATTTCGGCATCCACTCGGTCATCCCTTTGCCGACGTAGACGCTATCCGTAAACAGCTCCACCACGCACGGCCGTTGCAGCGCGGCCAACCCTTGAATGACCGCCATCAACTCCATTTGATTATTGGTCGTTTCCGGTGAGCTACCCGACGCTTCCTTTTCCTTGCCGCTGGACAAGTGCCTCAACAGGTACCCCCAACCACCCGGTCCTGGATTGCCGCTACAACCACCATCCGTATACAACTCGACTTGAATCGTTTGGGCCTTCGACATGCGTCAATCTCACTCCATGCACTCAACCAGCAACCGCAGAGGGCGTCTGTGTATTCTTTAGGAATCCGCGGAAGTGGACACCGGCGGATCGGAGGGGGAGGACTGGAAATCCGCGCGGGTTGGCTTGCTCATCTCTCGCAGCCGCGCATTGAGCGCGACGTTGAATTGCGATTCCGCGTTGGCATTCCAAGGCACGGTCACCTTGAACGTACTCCCTTTACCAACTTCGCTCTCGAAACTGACGCGTCCGCCCATCAGCTTGCAGAGCTCTTTGATAATGGACAGGCCGAGGCCGGTTCCCGAGTACTCGCGGGTCAGCCCATCGTCACCCACCAAGATCGAACTCTGCCGGAACTTTTCAAAGATCACCTCGCGATCCTCCGCCGGGATGCCCACTCCGGTATCTTCCACGGTCATTTCCAGCATCTCGTCCGCTGTCTGGTGTGCCTTGACGATAATCCGCCCACCCTCCGGCGTGAATTTGATCGCGTTGGACAGCAAGTTCGTCAACACTTGCTGCAGTTTCTTTTGGTCCTGGAAGACCGGCGGCAGTTCCCGCGGTACGTCGACCGCCAAATCAATCTGCTTTTCTTCGGTCAGCGACCGCACCATGTCGCATTGGGCATGCACGACCGAATGCAACAGAAACTCCGTCGGACGAAGCTCCATCTTGCCCGCCTCCATCTTGGCGAGGTCCAGAATGTCGGTGATCATCTCCAACAACAACCGCCCCGACTTCTGGATATTTCCGGCGTAGCGTTTCTGTTTTTCGTCCAGTGAGTCGATGTTCTGCAACACGTCGGAGAAACCGATGATGCTATTCAACGGCGTCCGCAATTCATGGCTCATATTTGCCAAGAAGTCATCTTTCATGCGATTCATCTCGTACAACCGCATGTTGAGCTGCGCCAGCTGATCGACACGGGCGTCAAGTTCGACATTCACCTGTTCCAGTTCCCCTTGGGCATCCATCAGGTGGTGCAACATGCGGTTGAACGATCCCGCCAATTCCTGGAACTCGTCGTTGGTTTCGATCTCGGCACGCAGTTGGGAATTCCCGCGACTGATTTCGTCGCTGACGTCGCGCAAGTGCTTCAGCGGCTTGACGATCACCACCTTCACAATCAGATACAGACCTAACATGGAAACAAAGACCGTGGCCAGCGCTACGGTGATCAAAATCGCGTTGGCCTGGCTGATCGCAGCCTCGGTTTCTTTATAAGGCATGATCACTTTGATCACTTGCATCGGCGGCTGACTGGCCGTCATCGCGGCGACGTCACCTGCCGGCAGGCTGGCTGCCGCGTCGACCGGGGCATGGCAGTCTGTACAACTTGCCCCCCAATGAATCGCTTCATAATACTGATACTGGCGTGACTCTTTATCGATCCGCGCAACGTTCACCTGCCGCGGATTGAAGGCGGTGTCGTCCCCCTCTCCCTCGGATTCTCCTGCAGAGATTTTGTTCGCGAGTTCTTCGAGAAGCGCTTGTTCTTCCGGGTCACCCGGGGCTTGGACATGGTTCAAATAGTGTCGTTTGAACTGCGGCTGCAGCGAAATAATTTCCCACTTAAACTTTTGGTCACCTTGAAAATCATGGCTCAGCTCGTCGGCCATTTCTTTCATCTCGGGATTGAGATCGGTCTCGAATCCGACAAGATGCTTGCGATGCAAAATGGTCACCACCTGATTGCCGGCCTGTTGCCGTGTGGCGTTGACAATCAGACGGCGCGTCACACGGTCGACCCAATAGAACGCCAGAGAGACGAACACCAGCAAGCAAACGCCGAACAGTATCCGACATTTTCGCTCGAGGTTCGTTTCCACTAAGGAGCGTTTGAGTGACTTTTGAACCATGCGCCGGTTGCCCAAGGAGAATCAATCAAGGTGCTAGCAGTAGGCCGCCAACTACCCTGATTCTAGAGGGATGCGGTCTTGAAAGCCATAGCAAGCGTCTCCGTCCCCTCTCGGGAGTCGGGCCACACGCCGCAAAAAACTGGGACTGTCCTATAGCAAATCCAGCGGGTCGACATCCACGATCCACTGCACGCTATCTGGTGTCTTCAGGTTTTGGATGACCTGGCGCGTGGCCTCGCGCATCGCATCCAATTCGGCACCCATGACGAGCACATGGTACCGATAGCGTCCGCGAAGTTTGGCAATGGGACAGGCAGCCGGTCCCAAGACGCGGCACTTCGTCAAGTTCGCCAAACGCGGAGTCAACAGTTCGACCAATTGACTGGCAAAGGCCTCTGTCTGATCTTCGATTTCGCCACGAACGACGAAACGAATCATCGAGGCATAGGGCGTGTAGCCAAATTGCGCGCGGAGCGGCAACTCGCCTTCAACGAACGCATGATAATCATGTCGTTTTGCCGCCTCGATCGCCGGGTGCTCGGGCGTGAATGTCTGCACCAGCACGCGTCCTCCTTGGTCCCCGCGGCCAGTGCGTCCCGCCACCTGTGTGACCAATTGAAACGTCCGTTCCGCAGCGCGAAAATCCGGAAAATGCAATGCCGTATCCGCATTGATGACACCGACCAGCGTGACGGCCGGAAAGTCCAATCCTTTGGCAATCATCTGCGTGCCCAGCAAGATTTTTGCGTCGCCGGCTCGGAATCGCGCCAGCGCCTGTTCGTGACTCCCCGGTTTCCTCATCGTGTCACTATCCATACGCAACACCTCGAAATCCGGGAAACGCCCTTGGACTTCGGCCTCGAGCTTCTGCGTACCCAGCCCGCCGTAGCGGATCCCGTCAAACGTGCATTTCGGGCAAGCGTTGGGGGGCGTCGACTGATAGTCACAATAGTGGCAGCGCGTGGTGTCGTCGTCGCGATGATGCGTCAATGCAATATCACAGTCTTCGCATTTGATCACATGGCCACAACGAGGGCATTGAATCTGTGTGGAAAAGCCCCGTCGATTCAACAGCAGAATCACTTGTCCGCCTTCGTTCAACGTCTGCGCCATCGCCTGGTGCATGGGACGGCTGATGGCGCCTCGGCTTGTACGACTCTGGAACTCGACGCGCAGGTCGATGGTCGCCACGTCCGGCAGCGGTCGGTCCATCACGCGTCGCGGCATGTCCACCAATTGATACTGACCGGTTTGTGCGGCATGCCAGCTTTCCAATGCCGGCGTGGCGGACCCCAATACCAACGGCACCCCTTCGTCGCGCGTTCTTTGCAATGCAACTTCCCGCGCGTGATAGCGTGGCGCGGTATCCTGTTTGAACGAGCTGTCATGTTCTTCGTCGATCACCACCAGCCCCAATCGGGGTGTCGGGGCAAAAATGGCGCTGCGTGCACCGACCACCACCTGCACATCCCCGCGGGCAATCTGCTGCCAGTGCCAATGGCGTTCCGCGGCGCTCAGATGGCTATGCAACACGGCGATGCTATCGAAACGTCGTCGAAACCGCGCGCGGGTTTGGGGCGTTAAACTGATCTCGGGCACCAACACAATCGCTTGCCGGCCATACTTCAGAACCTCATCGATCGCCCTGATGTAGACCTCTGTCTTTCCGCTGCCCGTGATACCGTGCAACAGTGTGGTACTCTGTTTGTCGGATTTCACGTCAGCCAGGATGCTGTCCAACGCCCGTTGTTGGTCCGGGTTTAAGTCCAAGTGTGCTTCGCGCGCGACCTGCGTTTCGGTCACTTCGACATTCTGCACGCGTTTGATCTGTTCTTGGACCAGTTGCTTTTTCCGCAACGCGGTAATTGGGGCCTGGGTGCAGTCGGCGGCCTCCGCCAGTTGTGCCGGTGTCAGGGGGTTGGCGGACCCGGCTAAAATCCGCAGCGCAACCGCCTGCTTCTTGGGTAACTTGAGTTGGGTCAATCGTGCCACCACCGCGATGGGAACCGACAGAAAGACTTGCTCGCGCGTGCCGGCTCGCTCCCGCACACCCGCCGGCACCACCGCCTCGAGTGCCTGCCCAAGCTCACAGACGTAATAATCGGCGATCCATTGCGCCAGCCGAATCATGCGTTGGGACAGCAGGGGGCGTGTATCCAACACGGCACGAATCGGCTTAAGTCGCCGCCCACTGTGAGACTGCGTGCTGACTTCGATGCAGTACCCCGCTAACACACGATTGCCCCGGCCGATGGGCACACGCACACGTCGACCTGCCTCCACATCCGAATCCAGCTCCGTGGGCACCTCGTAGTCATACGGACCGAACGGCGGCTCAGAAAAGACGACGCTGGCGACCCGNCGCTGCTCGGCATCGTCCAACTCCCAGGGAGCGGGCTCAGGATCAAAGAGCTGGCGCTGCTGGTCATTCATCAGCCACGGGTCCCGGAGTCAGGTGTCATCTCGAATCCCCTTATCGTAAGGGTCGACACCGTGGAACCAAATAGGGAGGCCACAAAAAGCTTCGGGTAGCAGCATTCACCACGCGCAGCTTTCCCCAGTCTTCGCAGTCGCAGAGGTACAGCCTACAGCCCGCTCAACTGCTCGGTGGCGTCACCGAAGGCGGGCAATTCAACACCCATCCGAGCCATCACGCTCATCAACAGCGACGACATCTTCCGCTCTTTTTCGTTTTCATAATCGAGCGTACGTCCGGTGCTCAGTTTCCCAGCCAAACTTCCAGCCGTAATCAACGGCACCTTAGGCGCACTGTGCGCAGTCCACTGTTCGTTCGCCAACATGATGCACGAGTGGTCCAACACCGAACCCTCACCTTCCTGCATGCTGTCTAACTTACCTAACAGGTACGCATATTGCTCCACCCAGAAACGTGTGATGGATGCGTATTCTTTGTTCTTCCAACCATGCGAATAATTGTGGTGATCCACGTTCAAGCCCAGGAACGGATACACTTGCCCGGACAAGTTATTCGTCAGCAACAACGTCGCAATCCGGGTACGGTCGGTTTGGAACGCGAGCGCAATGATGTCACACATCAGTCGCGCATGTTCATTCAACAAGTTCGGCAATCCTTCGGCGGGTCGCTGTCGATTCTCTGCAGCAGTATCGGCCGCCTCCTCGCCTGCCCGCCGCTGCATCCGAGCTAATCGTTGCTCGACCTCGCGCACGGACGTCGTGTACTCGTCCAATTTCGCTTTGTCCGCATGTGACACCTTGCGCGTCACGTCACTCAGTTGTTCGAGCACATGGTCCAACACACTCAGATGTGTCTGGCTGCCTTGGCTATCAAACAGGCTATCGAACGCCAAGGCCGGGTAGAGTTCCGAGGGTACGGGGGAAACTGGCGTGCTCCAAGAGACATGCGAGGCATACATCATCGAATAACTCGATTCGTGAAAGCCACTCACCGGTCGCTCGCACGCAAGGACCAAACTGGGCAACACGGTATCGCCCCCGAGGCGTTGTGCCAACACCTGATCCATACTCACCGCCGCGCGAATCCGCCGCCCACTTTGCGGCTGAATGCCGGTCAGAATGCCGGCCGCGCCTTTGGCATGACCACCGACAACGTTACTCGGGTGCCGTAGCCCGTGAAACAAGTTCACCTTTTCTTTCACACCCTCGAGAGATGCGAACGCCGGCCCCAACTCCATGTCCGATCCGTTACCTTTCGACCACCATTCGGCCGGGTGAATCCCGTCACCGAAAAAGAGGAAAGCAAATCGCTGACGCGGGTCCGCCTCGTTTTCCGCACCCAGGGTTTTGGCGGACTCCAACCATGGCAACGCCACGGTGGCGCCAAGCCCTGAGAGCAATACACGTCGTGAAAAGCCACGCTGAGGTTGTCTGGTTTGCATCATCATTGGTTTCCTAAGGTGAATCGCCTGCGGATCCTTGCGTTTGTGCAGCGCGGGAACCACGCTGTTGCCGGAACTGCGAACTCAATACCANGGTCTCAAAGAGCGCGCCGAATCGATAGTCGTTCTGTTCCAGTTGCGTTTTCATTTTATCCAGCAACGGTTGATCGGAGAGGATGACCGACCGCCCCAACGCATAGCCGAGGAATTTACGACATAACGTCCTGACAAAGTCGTCTCGCCGATCCCGCTCAATATACTCGATCAGCGCAGGTATGCCTGCGGCAGTTTTCCCGTCCGGCAAGGTCGCCCGATTATCAATGGGTCTGCCGGCCGCATCTTTCGTGCGGACACGCCCAATCGGATCGAACCCCTCGAGCGCCAAACCCAAACTGTCAAAATGCTTGTGACACATGGCACATTGCGGATCGGCCACATGCGCCGATAGCAGCTCGCGAATGGTTTGCTTCGCACCTTTCTCGGATTCAGGCAGTTCCGGCACGTCAGCCGGAGGNGGAGGAAAATGTTGGCCGAGCAAGTGATGGACCGTCCAGAAACCGCGCTTCACCGGACTCGTGCGCTCGCCAGCGGATGCCTTGGTNAGAATCACTCCCATCCCNAACAGNCCACCGCGGCCTGCTGCTTGNAAGCCCTCCNCACGCACCCAGTCCTGTTCACTGGCCTCCGTGTCCCGCGCCTCCTGACGATACGTATTTTGAATCGCACCCCCGTAATGCTTGGCAAGTCTCGCGTTGACGAAGCTCACGTCGCTATTCAGCAACGCCAGCACCGATGCATCGTTCTGGATCAAATGCGTGGCGAGGTGCGTTGGTTCATCAAACATCGCCTGCCGCAGTGATTCGTCGTAATCGGAAAACGCCGCCGCATGAATGGGATCCTTTTCCAGATAATCCCGATAACGCAGCCACTGACCCAGGAACTCCCGCGCAAAGTTTTCAACTCGAGGATCCTTCAGCATTCTCCGCGTGTGCGCCACCAATTCCTTGTCATCTCGCAACTTGCCTGCCGCAGCCGCTTGAATCAACCGCTTATCCGGGATCGACGACCATAAGAAATAACTCAACCGACTGGCGAGGGCATCGTCCGTCAACTCACTCCGTTCCTCGCGTTCGGACGCCAAGTTGTAGCGGTAAAAAAATCGCGGTGACATCAACATGGCGGTCAAGACGCCGCGCAAGCTTTGCTCCACCGTCCGCTCCGCACCACGCAGCTTGCGATACAGCGCCATGAACGATTCCAACTCTGCTGCGGTTAAGGGTCGCCGATAAACGCGTCCACCGAGGCTCTTAATCTGCTCGAGTGCCTTCGTTTCCGCGACCCGTAGCGTTTTCTGTTGTCCGGCCAAACCTTTGCGAATGTCCTCAAAAAATCCATGGACCATCACGTAGCCCTCGCTGGGATTCTTCACTGCCAGCGTGTCGTCGATTCTGGTAAAGCCAAGCTTTTCCAAATACAGCTTTTCAAAGCGATCTAGAATCTCAGCGCCCACCAACTCCGGATCCTCCGGCCGCAGGAAGTCAAAACGTTTGTCGTGCAGCACATGACGTTCCGACCGTTCGAACCACACGAAGCCTCGCAATAGCGTCTCGTGGCTTTGTGTCACAAACGCCAATTCACGCCACAATTGATCCAGTTCGCGGTTCTCCTGATCTGACAGCACTTTNTCCACCAGCGGTTGGTCGTCTCGAAAGAANCCTTCCACAAGATGAAAACCGGCCGCCAGTCCGCGTCGCTCGTCAACGTAAAAAAATCGGTTGGGAAAGACGTCACAGAAGTGCTCACCTGCCCGCGCCCATTGCTGACCCACCGGGCTGNCGGGCTGAACAAGACACAGCACGTCCGGACCCAGCCCACGTTCGTTCAGGGCTTGGCGTGCATGCCGGACAAACACACCGCCGCTGGCCCCCTCGCGATCTCGTAGTCGGATCGGTATCAGCAGGTGTTTTCCATCCAGTTGCTGGCGCTGTTCGGCGTCCAGTGTAATCTCCAGGACGGCAGGGGCGGCCACCACGAATGATGCCTNATCGATCTCTTCACCGTCAAACGCTTCGCCAAACTTCCACTTNNGCACCAGTTCCTGATTGCTCGCGTCCCATACGCTGCGTAGCGTCTGGACGGCATGTTTCTGCGCTTCGTCTTCGTTATTCGGCAGCCGGTCCGACTTACTGAATAGTGGGCGGTCGATCTGAACGTAGGTTGTGGAAGAAGAATCCACCGGATCGATGTAAACAAAAATCGACGTCGATTCGTCCGGTGTTTTGGTATTGGGTTTGCCAATGCGTCCCCCCTTCACCAGCGTCTGGTCCGTGAGACGTTCCGTCTGAAACTGGTCGCGGGTGGCCGCGGTTGTGGTACGAAAATCGAGATGTTTAATCGGCCAATTCCCGGCGTTNGACCGNATCAGTTGCTGGTGCGGAGTCGAAAACAACCGCTTGCCAAATTCCCATTGCTGGCGAACGTTCGCCCACTCCACGGGAAGGCTACCATCCTCCGGCGGCGAGGGAACCGCTTTCCAGGACGCCAGAAACGCTTTCCAGAAGGGCGTTTCGGCAGGTGCGTTTTCCAACGCCTCAAGGATGCGTTGCAGGTAACTTGCGCTCCATCCATAATGCTCCGCCCATTGGTCCGCGTTCCAACCCTGCTCCGCCGGTGGACGATGCTGGTATCGCCAGGCAGCTTGCAGATATTCCGGTATATCGATCGCGTGACTCGTGTAGAAGTCAATGATCGCCTGTTCGGTCAACTTCTTACGCTCGTTGTAGGAAGTGACCGGAAAGGGAGCGAAGGCAATCCCGTCGGTCTTGAGCACCAGATGTTGAGAGACCGCGTCGGCGGCGGCGAGATATTTTTTCAGCAAGTTCGGCGACATGCCCAACGCTTCGCCCGTGTTGTCAAACCCCTCACCCCCAGCCGGATCCGGAGGAAAATCTCGCGTCACCCGTAACGTCACACCGGTCAAGTCACTGACGGATTGATCGTATTCCGTATTCGACAGCCGCCGCGGCAAGACCACGCCGGGATCTCCGGCTTGCTTACGCGCCGCTTCGACNAGGATCGCTTCGACATGACCGACGACTGCATTGCTCTCAGCGATCTCTGGCTGTGGAGACTTCTCCGGTGGCATCTCGCCGCTACGAATGAACTTCACCACGTTTTGCCAGCGCCGGAAGCGAGTCACGACGTCCGCTGACGACTTGACCTGCTCGAAATCCAACTCGCCCTTAGCATCCTTCCCCGAATGACACTTGGCACAATAGCGATTGATATACGGTGCCACATGTTCCGCATACGGGTCCTCCGCGTTGACGTGTGGCGTCATGGCCGCGAGGAAGATGACAATGACGGGAAACGGGATTGCAGGTCGGAACATGATCGCGGGCAGGAGGGGAGGGCGGGGGCAGTGAATGCGAAGACACTGCCTGCCATTATACGAGAAACCGCCATCCCGCGTCACGCGCGGCCCATGTTCCGCCCCAGATGCCGGGACATCGGCGCCCCACTGCCCAACTACCCAACTGCCCAACTGCCCAACTGCCCAACTGCCCAACTGCCCAACTGCCCCTCCTTCGAGGTATCAGGGGGGTTCTAGAAAATCCCCAGTTGGTCGCGTGCATCGTCGGTCATCATGTCGGGCGTCCAAGGCGGATCCATCACCACCTTCACCTCGACTTCCTCCACTTCTTCCAACGCCCCCACGCAGCTTTTGCTTTGCGAGATCAATTGGGGGCCTGCGGGGCACATCGGGCTGGTCATCGTCATATCGATCACCACGTCGTGTTTGCCATCTTCGCGCGCCGAGATATCGACTACGTAAATCAGCCCCAGGTCGACAATATTGACGAACAATTCGGGGTCAATCACGCTCTTCAATGTCTCGCGGACCGTCTCTTCGTTCAATGCCATAGCTGCCTCTGTGTCGCAAATGCGTAGTGGGTTTCGCGGAGGAATCGTTTCCCAATTTAATCTTCTGGCGCGAGCTTGACCAACACCTGCTCGCCTTCAATTTTCACTTCGTGTGCTCGAGTGCCCTCGGTTGCCGGCATGGTCAGCGCGGCACCGTTGGTAATATCAAAACGCGCCCCGTGCCTAGGACAGGCGATCTGACAACCGTCCAGGCTGCCGTCACTGAGAGGTCCGCCGTCATGGGTGCAAACGTCGTCAATGCAGTAGAATTTCCCTTCGACGTGAAAGACGACCACCAGTTGGTCCTCCACTTCGAAAATTTCTTTGCCGGGATCGCTGATTTCGCTTGTCTTACAGACCGCCTGAAATTCCGCCATCGTTGCTTGCCAATCCTGCTCGCCGAAACGCGGGCTGTCTGAGGGTTCGTTTGCTTCGTTACTCGTATTCGCGCACTTTTCGCGAAATCGCTTGCCCCAGAGACTCGCGCACACTTTCGATCGAGATCCGGTCAAAGATCTGCTGGAAGAAGCCAGTGACG
>NZVR01000091.1 GCA_002701545.1 Blastopirellula sp.
GATGTTTGTTCAGGGCGCCCCCGGTGACGTGCAACGTCAACTCGATCGTCTTCGCCGGCGCGGCAGCATTCTGGACACGCTCAACCTCGAAGCCAAACGCTTCAACCGAACGTTGCCCGCAGCCGACCGAGAGCGGCTCGATCAATACCTCACCTCAGTGCGTGAGGTGGAACAGCGCCTGCAAACTGCCGGCGAGTGGGAGCAGCGACCGAAGCCCAAAACGAACCGAACTCCGCCTGCGGACATCGGCGACAGTAAGCGATTCTTTGACCAGCTTCAACTCATGCTCGACATGACACAGCTTGCCTTCGANAGCGACTCGACCCGCATCATTACGCTGATCGTGGATNCATTCCGCGCTCCGGTCTTACGCCTGCCCAATCAGGAAGAGACAACCACCACCTACCACAACCTCAGCCATCACGGCCAGAACGAGGAGAAATTGCGCCAGCTTGAGGCCGCAGACCGGGAACACCTCATCCAATTGCGAAAGCTCATCGATAACTTCGCGGCTAAGCCCGAGAATGGCGAGCGACTTTTGGACAACACCATGATTCTCTACGGCAGCAATCTCGGGGACGCGAACATTCACGACACCACCAATCTTCCCATCCTGCTGGCCGGCGGCGGCTTCCGCCANGGCCAACACCTCGCGTTCAGCCGCGANCGCAACCAGCCACTCTGCAATCTGTTCGTGACCATGCTGCAGAACCTTGGAGTCGAAACGGACAACTTCGCTTCCAACACAGGAAACTTGAACGAACTCACTGGAAAATAAGTCGGACCGCAGATCATCAGCCTGTTTACCAGGTCGAAGCCAGTGGTCGCCGTAGGATCGAAAAGACGACTCCGGCGACATCACGGTCGAGGAATTGGCCGGATTCATCGAGACCTTCCTGCAATGCTGAAGGTCATCCGACAAGCCCCTTAAACTCATGAGTCTGGACACACCCCGAGAGCAAGCGAAACACCAAGAGCTAAAACACCAAAAGCTAAGTCACAACATGATCACCAGAGCCACTTTGTCAGCCTTTTTGAAGACCGCCACGATGGTCTTCCTTGTATTGGCCTCAACACTTTGCGCGCCGCACACGTCTGACATTGCTGCCGCAGAGAGTCCGAATCTCATTTTAATTTTGACCGATGACCAGGGTTGGAGTCAGCGGTCGGGCTTAATGGATCCAGGAAATCCAGAGAGTGGGTCCAGCTACCTGCATACTCCGGCGATGGATCGGATCGCCGAAGAGGGAATGCGTTTTACCGGAGGCTATTCACCCGCTCCGCTGTGCACCCCCACTCGCCGCAGCATCCTCTGTGGGACCAGTGCGGCTCGCTCGGGATCAGAATTCTTAAGTAAGTGGGTGCCGGCTGATCATATCACGCTTCCGCGGGCACTGAAGCGGGCCAATCCTGAATACAGGTGTGCCCACTTCGGAAAGTGGGGAGAGAAGATGATTTCTTCCCCCGAAGAGTGCGGCTACGACGTGAGTGATGGGCACACCGGAAACGTCACCGGAGGCATGGCTGACAAAATGCAGCCGGCTCACATCGTCGAAGATCCGAAACGTACTGGCTCAGTCACTGATCGGTCGATCGAATTCATCCGAAAGCAAACGAAAGCAGGCAAGCCTTTCTATGCGCAGGTCAGCTATTATGCAGTGCACCTGCGAACCGAATTGTTACAGAGTTCACTGGATAAGTATCAGAAGAAGGGCGCCCCGGATCGGGCTTATTCGCAGGGCTGGGCTGGAATGCTGGAAGAACTGGATCGCGGAATTGGTCGGCTCCTGGACGAGTTAGATGCTCTGGAAATATCTGACAACACCTACGTGGTTTTCACGACGGACAATGGAGGACGCGGCACAATTCCAGGCGGTAATCCCAAGAGTCCTGCGCCCAATGTGCCATTATCCGGGGCCAAGCATTCCCTGCTTGAAGGCGGCATTCGCGTACCCCTGATCGTGCGAGGTCCTTCGATCAAAGCGGGATCGGTCTGCCGCGTCCCAGTGGCAGGCTACGACTTTCTACCCACCTTTTATGAATTGGCGGGTGGGACAGGAAATCTCTCAGAAGAACTTGATGGGGGAAGCTTTGTGACTCTGTTTTCTGATCCGAAAACCGATGCGGTAAAACGCCCGATCGAGGGCCTGGTTTTCTCTCGACCCCGGCAGGGAATGGCGGTCATTCGGACCGGAAAATGGAAGCTGCTGGCAGAGATAAATGCAAAGCGTGAAATTCAATCGGCCAAACTCTTCAATGTCGTTGAGGATATCGCCGAGAAGCGTGATCTGTTCACGAAGCAAGCTGACAAAGCGATGCAACTACACACGCGTCTTCAAACGTATCTCGAAACCGTGGTTGATCCATCTCCGACAATGAGGCGAAGAAAGAATGCAGAATGAAATCAAGCTGCATCAAATGAACAGAACGATTGTGATTCTTTCAATTACGTCGCTCATTGCTTTACTCAGTGCTCCGCCGGTTCTGGCGAAAGAGACTGCGTGTGGGCCGAGCCGGGGTTAAGTACCTGACGATGAAGCATTGGCAAGCTGCCAAAGACAAAGAAGACGCAAAACAGGGAGCAACAGATGGCAGCCGCGGCGTTGGCAAGGCGTCGAACTCCCAAAGTAGAATGCGAGACTGAACTGCGCGAAGACGAAGGCATTGGGATCAATATGTTCATTCCTGAATCTCACACACTCCTGAGCGCACCGTTGGCTGGGACGCGCCCGTCCGCGGCGATGTCATGCAGGAACTCGACTGGAGCGTCGGCCAGATGATGACCGCACTAAGAGCATCAGGTATCGCGAACGACGCTCATCTGATGTGTTCGACATGAATAAAAAACGGGAAGTCAACATATGAAAACCAGAGATACAGACCGCCTCATGGTCTTTCTTTTATGCGGCATTTCTTTTTGGAGCACCGCACTCATTGCGAATGCAAACGAGGAGAAGGCAGCCCAGATCATTAAGCTCTGGCCCAAAGATGCAGCCAGTCAAAACACCAAAGGCATGGGGAGCCCCAAGCCCGATCGTGGCGATGGACATATACGCCTCACCAATATCACCACGCCTTCATTGCGCTATTTCCCGGCTCCCGGTAAGAAGAAGCCTGTACCTGCGGTCATTTTATGCCCGGGAGGAGGATACGTCAGTCTTGTCACAACGAAGATGACCCCGATTGCCAAATGGCTCAATGGTCACGGAATCTCTGCATTTATCCTGATATACCGGGCCCCCAAAAAACGTAAAGATGCCTTTCAGGATATTCAGCGAGCGGTCCGGATTGTCCGCTCGCGAGCATCAGAGTGGAACGTAGACCCAAAGCGGATTGGCGTCATGGGGTCTTCAGCGGGAGGACACCTTGCGGCCCGAGTCAGTACAGGTTTTGATATTCAAACCTATCAAGAAGTCGATGAGTTTGACCGTGTCAGCTGCAAACCAGATTTTACGGTTTTGCTTTACCCGGCCTATATGAACAAGGGGAAGGTGCTGAGTAAGGAGTTTACTGTTTCCAATGAAATCAGCCCAACTCTGATTGTCTCAGCCAAAGATGACAAGGGCTTCTTTCCCGGAAGTCCCATTTATGCCAAAGCGCTGAAAGAAGCCGGTGCATCCGTTCGTGTCCACTTCTTTGATAAGGGCGGTCACGGGTTTTCCCTGCGGCCTAAAGAGTACCCGCTCTCCACTTGGCCGGATCTTTGTTTGCAATGGTTGAGAGACGAGGACATCCTTGGAGCAGAAGCCGAATAAGAGAGTGCACCAGACAAGAAATAGCTCGGGCGCGGTTCGGTGAAGTGTTAAAACCTCACAAACAGTTGGAGCGGAAAACTCTGATTACATGCTTACCGTGAGAGACGAATGAGAATTTGCGAAAAATTTTCGCGCTATCTGATGTTGGGTTTCGTGATATCAGTGGGTTGCGCGGAAGCCCAAGCAGAATCAAATCCCGACGAAATCGTGGCGGCCGACCTGCTGAAGGTGAAGGAACCGACGTCGGAAGCGGAGTCACGGTTACGGGTCATTCGCTTGCAGACCCGAGACGGTTCGACCGGCTATGGGGATTATCTTGAATTCGGTCTACCCGCCGAGAATGAGGAAGCAACACTGGCGAGACTGGTGAACCGCTATGCCGCACAGAATCATAAGAAGAATCTCTTTCTGACCGATCCTTCCATGCGCGCCGTTGGAGTCGGTCACACTATCTTGGGGCAGACTGCCGAGCAAGTGCTCAATGCCCAACCCGTCACGGGCTTGGGCGTTAATGCACTGTTCCCCAGAGAAGGCTTCGGTCCGATGTGGCAGGGCCCGGGAAAATCAGAATTGGTCATCGCGCTGCAGACAGCCTTACTCGATCTTACAGAGGAAAAGGGGCCATGCCGTGTGCGGCTCTGTCCGTCGATTTCGATTGATCGGAGCGTAGACGGCAAGCGTCGACTGAAGACACCGGACGAAATGCAGCAGACCGTTGCATCGCTTAAGCAAGCTGGCTTTACCACGGTCCGGCTAGAACTGGCCGGTGCCTTGGAGGATCAAATGAGGGCGCGCGGCGAATGCCCACCCTACCGCTACCCGCAGGAAGTGTTGAGCCGTATCGACAGACTGGTGTTGGCGTCAAAAAAAGCCGCCGGCACGGAAATGGACCTGGTAGTCGCCGCCAACATGAACTTGAGCACGGACGGCATGACATTCCTGGCGCTGCATTGCAAAAGGAACGACGTGACCCTGCTCGAGAATCCCATGGCGCTCCGTCACCTGCCGGAGCAGGGTGAGGCACGCAAGGAGTTCAGACAACCCCTGGGCTTTGGCGGAGACTACCACGTGATCGAGGACTTCGTCCAAGGCATCAAGCAGCAGGTCGGCACAGTATTGGTACCCGATGTCGGCCACATTGGCGGAGTCACGATGCTTGCTCGAACGGCGGACTTGGCAAAGGAGGCCAAGCTGAAGGTGGCTCCGGTGGTGCAAGGCGGCCCTCTTTCACTACTGGCGGTCGCACAGTCGCTTTCCGGGCGCGATGAAGTGCTATGGGTGACATCACCAAATCAGGAGCAATGGCTGAGGGATGACGGTGTGCTGAAGCAACCCTTGAGGGTGACGGGAGGATCCCTTGTTGCGGATTCGTATGAGCTTGATGTAACGAAGTTTCAGGTAAAGCGCATCGCCCAGATAGAAACAAAGGCGAAGGAAAAGTGATGGATCATCAAGCCAGAAGCAACCAACCCAATCGTCGAACCTTGCTCAAGCAATCTGCGTTGGGGATGGGTGCGCTTGCGGGGTTGCCATCGCTCGGCCACCCGCTCCTTGCAGCGACCCCGGACAAGGGCAGCCGCATCGAGTCACTGGAACTACTCGTGTTGCGACGTAATCGCGAGCAGCGGCGCGTACTGAAAGTTATCTCGAGCACGGGCGCAGCTGGGTATGCGGATTTTCCAGACATCGACTACGCGCCGGCGCTGGGTGGTATCGCAAAGAACCATCTGATCGGTAACCACCTTGCCGTAGAAGCCATCTGTTCAACCATGCGACAGGCCGGTGTGCTCTGCTCGCATCGCACAGCGTTGGATTATGCACTGTGGGATCTGCTTGGCAGGGAAACCGGTAAGCCCGTCTACGAACTGCTCGGCGGTCCGGTGCGCGACCGGATCAGGATCTACCGCTATAACAAACCAAAGCGAGACGAACTGGCAAATGAAGACGCATGGCGCGCGTTGGGGCGAAAACTCGCCCAAGACCCCGGTGCGGCCATGAAGACGGATTCGTGGTTAAACTTCCAGAGGTTGAGCGGCAAGAACGCGTGGGAGGATGGTGTCAGTGAGGGTGGCGGCAGGATGCCGACCGAAGAAAACATGGCCTTTAACGAAATGGTTTTCCGGTGCCTGCGCGAAGGGGGCGGTGACAAGTTGGATCTGATCCACGGAGGCCACGGTCAGTGCTCCGCCGAAGGCGCAATCGCTACCTGCAAACGACTCGAAAAGTATGACCTTCTCTGGATGGAAGAGCCGGTGGCGCCAACCAGCAGCATGGATGAAATGGCTCGTGTTGCGCGTGCGACCACGGTTCCCATTGCGACGGGAGAAAACCTTCAGGGACTGGAAGACTTCACTCGGTTGATCGACAAGCGCGCGGCGTCGGTTCTCAATCTGCCGCCGCCCAATGTCGGCGGACTGACCGAAGCCCGCAAGATCGCAGCCCTGGCCGAAATACGGGGCATGCAGATTGCACCGCATTTCTTTTCGTATGGACCTCTCTGCTGGGTGGCAATGGCCAACCTTTGCATGGCCGCTCCCAATGTGTTGATTCTTGAAGCGAACTCTTTAAGAGAAAGTTCCAACGGGCCCAAAAAACTGACCGAGAATCTCTTTTTCAAAGAACCGATCAAAATCGACGGTTACTACTTTGTACCTTCCCGTAAACCGGGATTGGGTTATGAATACGATGAAAAATTCGTCGTAAGCCGGAAACAGTTAGCGTGAATCACGAATCGTGTTTTATCTCTTCGTCGCGCAGCGATGAGTGACAAAACGGTTTTGTCGTGAGCTGCGACAGCAGGCGACAGGGGAGGGGTGTCATTTGCTGCATGCCTCCGCGCCGTTGACTTCGATTCTTTTCTGGAAGTTCAGTGGTTGCTACCCCACAGCTGCCGCTACTTGCGATCGGGACCGGATTTCGATGCATGCGCTTGCAACAGTTTCAGCACGATGGGTCGGCCTTCTTCAACACCTTTCGCTGTCACATCGACTTTGATTGCTCGATTAAGGAAATCGACTTTCTTGCTGATTTCGTCGCTCCACGGTTCACTGCACTCTTCCAAGGGAGTGATTCCATTGTTGTTTCTGATATTCACATTGGCCCCGGCCTTCAGGAGAGCTTCGACGACTTTGGTCCGTCCCAGGAACGACGCTCCATGAAGCGCCGTGCCGCCGTCTTTTGTCTGCTGGTCGACATTCGCCCCGTTCCTGATCAGAAATTCGACCGCTTCCACATGCCCGAACAGCGCAGCGAGCCCAATGGCGTGTACATTCCCATTCTGCTTTGCATCGATATCCTGACCATTCGAGAGATGCTGCCCAAGGGCCGCGACGTTCCCGATCCTCGCCGCTTCAAAGAAGGCGGCATTCGCGTTGTTCTGCTTGGGCTCGGCATTTTTGGTTGACGGGCCGATTAACTCAATGAAGTTGCCGTCCGGATCCTTGTAAACGGTCAGGTAGTTGTTGCCTCCAACTTTTGCTGGAGTCTGACCGAGCGGTTTCACTTTGGCCTTTTTGGCCCGTTCGACTGCGGCGTCCATGTCATTCACGAACAATGTCAGGTAGCTGAAGCCGAGAGTCGAATGAATAAATCGCTGATCAGGCTTTGCCCCCGGCGCTTTGGGAAAAGCCATCAACTTGAGAGACGGAGCATCCTTCACGTCGGCCATGACGAGCCTGCGAACGACCACTGGCTGGTTGTCCGTCAGGCCGAACGATGTCGCAACATTCGCCGGGGCCGTGAAGCCTTTGACCTCGGTCATCCCAATGACGTCTTTGTAGAACTTCACTGATTTTTCCAAGTCCGAAACCACGATCCCAAGATCGAACGTGTTCTTCGAAAAAACCGGTTTTTTTTCTGCGGCCTCTTGTCCAGAAGCACTTACTCCGGCAAGCACCACTGAAGTCAAAACGACAGCGCATTTAGTAACAATTCGTGTTGGTAACATATGGAACTCCCTGCAAAGAAAAGAGCTGAACTGGAGCCGCGTAGTATAACGTTCGGACCTCATCTTGGACCAGAAGGTCAAAAAGGTCGAACTGATGGTCTTGGCGAACAGATCCGTGGCTTGAATGGCCAGCTCCATGAGGACAATTCCCTCGTCCATGTAGGCTTGTGGAGCATCCTGGTCCGCTCTTCACTCCAATAGAAAACGCCCTAAAAGCAACACCTTGCGATGGTAGCCAACAGCAGGGGGATCCAAGCAGGGCATTGATGGAAACGACGTTAGCCGAGCAGTGGACGCACAACGTGCGCGCCCGTCACCTCAGGATCGGTCAGTCGTTCCTGTCGACCTTTGTGGAGAAACGACAGTTTGGTGTGGTCGATACCGAGCTGGTGGAGAATCGTGGCGTGCAGATCGGGGACACTTACTCGGTCTTCAATGGACTTGTAGCCGAAATCGTCGGTCGCTCCGTGAGTGTATCCCGGCTTGAATCCACCGCCAGCCATCAGAGTGGTAAAAGCGTTGCGGTTATGGTCGCGTCCGTCGGCGCCTTCGGTGATCGGTATGCGTCCAAACTCGCCTGTCCACATCACGATCACTTCGTCCAGCAATCCGCGCTGCCGGAGATCACGGATCAATGCCCCTGTTGGTTGATCGACCATACTGGCAATCGTTGAAATCCCTGATTTCAGACTGCCGTGCGAGTCCCACGGTTGAAAGCTCGGTTTGAGCGGTGGAAAGACCTGGACATAACGAACTCCGCTTTCGACCAGTCGGCGCGCCATCAGGCACCGCATGCCATAGCCGGCTGTTTTGGCATTGTCGAGTCCGTACATTTCACGCGTGGCCGCCGTTTCACCAGACACGTCGAGAATGTCGCCCGCGGCCAGTTGCATCCTTGCAGCGAGTTCGAAGTTCTGGATGCGGGCGTCGAGTTCCAGTTCGCCCGGATGCATTTCAGCATGTTTCCGATTCAGGCGACTGAGCAATTCGAGCGATCTTTTCTGTGCTCCGGCAGCCCGCTTTTGCGATGGGTGCAGATAGTGCACAGCATTTCCGCCGCTGTTGAACTCGGTGCCCTGGTAAAGAGCTGGCATCCAACCGCTGGACCAAACCGCCTTGCCCGACGTATTGTATCCGGCCGGGTCTCGCAGAACGATGTATCCCGGCAGGTCCTGATTTTCGCTGCCGAGCCCATACGTAATCCATGAGCCCAGAGCCGGGTAGCCAAAGAACGGCTTGCCCGACTGAAACATACTGATCGCGAACGGATGATTGTTGTTGACTGTGTACATCGACCGGATCATGCACCACTGGTCGGCCAGCGAAGCCATGTGCGGCAACGGTGATCCGAAATTCATTCCGCATTGGCCATGCGGTTTGATTTCAAACTGCGTCGGAAAAATGATGTTCTTATTGCCGAGCTGAAACGTTTCGACCTCACCCGGATGCGGCTTACCGGCCTGTCGATCCAGTTCCGGCTTGGGGTCGAACAGGTCCATCTGCGACGGCCCGCCATTTTGGAAAAGCTGAATAACGGCTCTTGCTTTCGGACGAAAATGGGCGTCACGCGGTTTCATGTCGAACCGCCTACGCCCGGACTCGGAGGAGGCCTGTGAAGTGGCTTCCGCGTGCAGCAGTCCCCGCATCGCAAGTCCACTGAGACTCATCGCGCAAGACGTCAGCGCAGTGCGACGATTAATCGAGAATACGGAAGCATTGCTACTCGACATAAAGAAACTCGTTTGTGCACAGGAGCATATGACACATGTCTGCCATCGCCAGGTTTTTCGCTTCGTCTGGCCTTGTTGGCTGCCATGTTTCCGTTTGCTCGGAAATGTATCGCTCGCACCATTGTTGTTCGACCTCATTGGGCCGGCGGCCGAGAATCGTTCGAAATGCCAACGCGATCGGATCGGTGTTTTCTGCCGCCGCCACCTTCAAGAGACGATCTCCCGTCTCCCGGGCTGAGTGGACGACGAAGTCACTGTTGAGTTGTGCGAATGACTGCAGCACAGTGGTAGAATTCATGCGTTGCGTGCAGTTGATCGCCATAATCGGCGAGTCAAAGATCTCCATGAATTTCAGCGGGTAAATGCGTCGAGCAAAGATGTAAACGCTGCGGCGATTCTGTCCGTTACCGCTCGGTCCGGGTTCGACCGTCGATAAACCGCTATCCGGTTTCGTCACCTGAACTGGCGGTCCGAACGCCTCCGGGTTCAAACGTCCACTCACCGTCAACACCGAATCACGGATGATCTCCGATTCGAGTCGGTTCAGGTTCTGCCGCCAGAGCAGTGTGTTGCCGGGATCAATCTCTTGAGCGCGAGCGGACGTGCGTTGGGACGCCTGGCGCCAAGCCCGCGACTTCAACACGAGCCGATGGATATGCTTCAGACTCCAGCCGTTTTCCTGGAACTCGACAGCTAACCAGTCGAGGACTTTCGGATGAGTCGGCGGGGCTCCATTGCGTCCGAAGTCGCCAGGTGTGCCCACGATCGGGGCACCAAAATGGTGCATCCACAGACGGTTCATGATGACGCGCGCTGTCATCGGGTTGTCGCGTGACGTGATCCACTTCGCGAGCGCCAATCGGCGACCGGATGTGGATGGCGGCAGCTTCAACTGGGGTTCCTTGAAACTGTTCGCAGCTGCCGTGGCAAGAATCTCGGGGATCTCAGCCACCACCGGGACACCAGGCTTGAAGCAATCGCCTCGGCGCAGCACGCGTGAGACGTGCGAGGTATCGACATCGAACAGAGCCTGAATTTTCCCGTAAGACTTTCTTGACGCATTGAGCTTGGCAAGCTGAGCTTTGAGATCCGCTGTCTTATCGGCGGCTTCACCGGCTTTCTCAATGTCCGCGATCTTGGCCTGCAACGACTTGACTTCGGCGTCGATGCGGGAGTTATGCTGATCGATTTCCATTCGAGCCTTTGGACCGACGTCGGGAATCCAGCGCTGCTGCGGCTTGAGCCAGTTGTGAACGTTGTACGACGATTCAAAGGTCGCCATCAGCCGGTAGTAATCGCGTTGACTGATCGGGTCATATTTGTGGTTATGACACCGAGCACACTCGAATGTCATGCCCAGCAGGCTGGTTGAAACCATCGACATCATGTCGAAGAGGACTTCGTAACGCCGGGGAATTCCGTACTGAGCTTCCGATGTATGGTCCTCAATGTTCCGCAGATAACCCGTGGCGATGACTTTTTCGGCAACATCCGCCGGCCACGCTTGCGCGTTTCGCCAATCGACCATTTCGTCCCCGGCGAGTTGTTCCTGGATAAACTGATCCCACGGTTTGTCGTCATTGAATGAACGGATGATGTAGTCACGGTAGCGCCACATGCCTTCATTCGGATACACCGTCGTGCCGTCGCCATCGTAGAGCCGCACGTCGACATACCCGACTGTGTCCATCCAGTGACGTCCCCATCGTTCACCGTATCGAGGCGAAGCCAACAACGCATCGACCAGTCTGGCCCACGCGGCATCCGGATCCCCACTTGCTGCCTTGTCGGCGAGATACGTATCGACCTGCTGGGGTGTCGGCGGGAGTCCAAGAAGATCAAAGTACAAACGCCTGACGAGGACTTCATCCGAAGCCGCTGGTGAGAAACCAAGCCCACGTTCCTCGAGTCGATGCAACAACAACTCATCGATCGGTGTTGAGACCAACTCGGAGTGATTCACGTCAGGGCGAGGCGGTCGCTCGGGCAGCCGAAACGCCCAGTGCTCGCGGTCCTTGTCGGTGACAAACGGACGAGGGCGCACATTGAAAACGTCTTCCTGCGACGGAGCGTCAGCCTCGATCCAGCGGCGGAGCAGAGACCGGGCTTTTCGCGAGAGTGGCTCGGAGCCTTCCGGTGGCATTTCACCACTGGCGATCATGGCCCAGAGATAGCTCTGTGACGGTACCCCCGGTACAAGCGAGGTTCCACTCTCCCCCCCGCGAATCATCGCCGTCACCGTTCTAAGATCGAGCCCCCCTTCTTTTGTCTCCGCCCCGTGACAGTTTCCACAGTGAGCTGTCAGCAGCGGCCGAATGTCTGTTTCAAACTCCGGGGGAGGCGGTAGAGAGGGTCCGGTCATCGTGATGGATACGTTGAAGGCGGTGGCGTCCCCGTGAAAGGGGGACCTGCTTCCGTCCGATTTGGCATCCACGATGAAGTAAAACCAGTCACCGGCCGCGACTTCCAGCTCGCTCATTTCGAACGGAGACAGACCGCCCTTGATCTTGTCGTCGGCAACTCCCTGCGCGAGCGTTTCCGACGTGAACCCCTTCTGCAAATCCGGAGCACTACCACGTTCGATATACCAGTTGACCTGGGAATTCGCGCCGCAGCAGGTCTGGCGATTGTCGAACGATCCACGAATCGAGGCCAAGCCATCAAAGGGGCTGCGCCAACCAAGCACGACGGCGTGGTCTGGCCCCGGCGCGAGGAGCAGTTCTCCCTGCCTGAATGTACAATCGATGGTGTACGTCTCCGTGACGCCGGCGATGAACGGCGCCAAATGCGGTTCCGTCCCATAGATCGCGCCCTTAAGCGGGACCCCGAACAGGTTGCTCGCTTGCGACTCCAGCGGCGCGTACTTTCCGTCTCGTAACCAGGTACGGGATGCGACGGGGCCATTCGAATTCGTCGTGCGCATCAGAAACCACGACTCGTGCCCGTGTTCGTCAATCAACGAACGCGACTCGGCAAGATCAGCATCACTTACCGCAGAACCCGGAAGCGTCCAAACTATCTCTCGCGGCATGTCGGTATCGGCGGCGTGAGCGATAACGGAGGCGAGGAAGACCGCTACCGCAATTGCGTTTGTCGATACGGACGTCATCATTGAGTCACTGCTGCCTGCGATGAAAATTCCGGAGACTTCAAGAGAGCCCAAGTGTATCAAAACGAATCTCTAGATTCCATAAAATGATTGCGTGGTAAGTACCATTCCTGCGGAAAAATGGCCGCTCCGCGGAAATCGGTATTCGTAGCAGAAGGCGAATAGAAATGCCTGTCGACCGCTCCGCCGAGGCGGTCGAGTTTGAGGGAGTCCCAGGACATCGAGCTGAGGAACAAGCTGCGCACCTGACAACTGCGCGCGTCGACGCAGCCGAGCGCGCGTTCAGGCAGACAAGGCGACAACAGGGCAACGCATAGGCGGCGGAAGGGCGCGAGCCAACAGCGAAGACAACGCCAGCGAAGCAGCGACGCGGTCGCAGGGTTGCAGCCATCCGACTTATTTAATTTGAACGCGTTGCGGTTCGCTCCCAACGGCAGCCTTTGAGGAAACCGTCTGGTTCGGGATATCCTTGCCTGCCTTAACGATAAACGACTTGCCTTTCGGTGCTTTCGGCGTAAACGTTCTTCCGTTCACACGAATCGTATAGAGCACCTCAGCATTCGATGCATCGACCAGCTGAACAACAGGGTGATCCACATCAAACGTCAACGTACCGAGATCTCCCCATGACCTTGGTGAGTAATTGTCGACTTGGGAAATGGTACGGGGCCAGCCTGGGTACTGCTTGGTTTCCGATGACGTAATATCGACATTGCGAGGCCAACACTCCATCGTGATGTCGCGCGTCTTGGTATTGAGCCGGAGCACACCAAAGCCGGCAGACCGGGTATTGAGTACGTTGCCGGCGGGCATTTTTTCCGGATTCCCAGCAGCGTAATTCGTCACTTTATTGGCAAATCCATCGAGGTGGTCGCCCGTGTACCCTGGCGCACCCTGCTCGCGGTTCTTGCCCGGAGTCAACGGTTCCCACCAGCGTAGATAAAGGTTGGCGATCGACGGAACACAGAAGGACCAGATCGCATCGCCATGTTCTTCGACTCCATGCTGGAAGATGGTTGCCAGGTGCTGGTCGCCAGCACAATGGAAGGCAAACCCTTTGCGTAACGTGCGCAAGGCCCTGTTGCGCCCTGATTGGGGCCAGCCATTAGAATCCATGTCCGCATGCAGGCGGCCATTGGCACTGCCATGAATATGGGCGCCGCCACAGAAGATTGTTTGCGAGAGAACCACTTTCAATTTCGCACGACGCCAATCCTCAACCCATTGGTCGAGGAAATTGAGCTGCCGTTGACCGAGCAGCACAGCTCCTTCGATGTCAACGCTAGCCGGATCGTAATCCGGGTTCCGGATATGGTCCGGTCGTGGGCCTTGCTTGGGCACTCGCCCGGCGGGACCGGTCTTGAATTTTCGATCCTCGATGATGGCGAAATCGATATTGCCCCAGTTCAGGTTGGTAAACCAGACACTGATCCCTTGACTGATCTGATGCGGATCGACCGGATCGGGCAAGTGACTGGTTTGCGCCCGTTCCACTTCCTTGACATAAACAGCCGGTCGAGAATACCCGCCATCCGCCGCGCCACGGAGTGTGGAAACTTTGCCACTTTCTCCCCACAGGTTCGGCTGACCTACATCGTGATCATCCGGCAGGCAGATCGTGGGCCGGTCCTTCATCATCTCTCCAAATTCCCGCCCAAACTTCAACCAGGCCGCGTAATGTTTGGTATGGCTGTAGACCTGATCACCTGAGAAGAAGAGCACGTCGGCATCGATCCGTTGCACATTCTCGATGATATCCTGGCGGGAAATATCGCCACCATGACTTGGCTGGATCGAGTTCCCCGTGAATGCCGCCACGACAATTTCATCCTTGTCGACCGGGTTCTTGCGAATGATCCCCTCGTACCTGGCCTCCGGCCCGTGAGCAACGCGGTATTTCCGTACCTGTGTGTCGTCCCAATTTTCGACACGGAACGGTGCCGTCCACCCCGGTTGAATGACTTTTGTCTTCGCGACTTCCACCCATTNCCCATCCTTTTCCACTTCCAGCCGAACCATCTGGCTGTCGTCTTGGGTCAACGGGTAGAGTTGGGCCGTCAGCTTGAGCGTGTTGTCGTGGACGGTGTACAGCGCAAAGCAAATCACGTCTTTCCGCGCGACTTCGGGAATGCTCAAGTCGGCCCATTTTCGCTTCGGTTTATTCTGTTGTGCTCGGGTGCTTCCCGTAAAAACGAGAACAATACAAACAAGCACGAGGTATTTGATCGAATTCATCGGTTCTCCCATTCAGTGGTTTCGTAATCCCTCAATTTAATCCGCAGTCTCCGGCTTGGCTATGGACAAGCGGTCTGCCTATCAAACATNGGCCTGGGGGGCGGGATCAGGCTGGGCGTTGCNTGGACTTTCCACCGGTGCCTGATCGCCCCCATTCTTCGGGCGGCGCCAGATCAGGAACAGGTAGAGCGGAAGCAGAAAATGTGGGCCGCGGAGGACCGCTTCATGAATGAATTGATCCGCTCCCCAGTAATGAAGCGTGGAATCCATACCCGCTAACGGGCGGGCAAGTGCCGTCAACAATCCCCATGACGCAGCATACAGGGCAGCCGGCCGACGCGATATCGNAAACAAGAGAGCAAAACAGACAGCAAAGTCGAGGGCACCGGCCGCAAACAAAATACGCTCGGACGTCTTGTGATCAACGGACAGAATTTTCGTGATCATGCCATAGAAAACACCTGGTGTCGGCCACCAGCCAATCGCGAAGGCCCCATGCCCGGCAAACGTCATGATCACCGCCACGACCGTGACGATGATCGTTAATCGGTGCCTCGCACCCAACTGGAGTGCCAATACCAAAATGGCAGGTGACAGAACCTGGCCGCCAAACTCAATCAACATGGGCAGCTGACTCTCGGCTGCCAGGTACTTGGCATACGCGACCATGGCCAGCAAGCCGNACCCGAACAGCAATAAGACCATCTGGATCCAGGCACCTCGACGAACCGTCAGGGTGAGAATCGCGGCTCCAAGGTAGAGCCAGAACATCTGCCCAATCACCGTCTGGACAAGACCATCATTCGCACCCGAGCCAACAAAGGTCTCCCAGCTGATCCCCNAGCGTTCTGCCTGGCGATAAAGGTTCTCGTCCCAGAAGAGTACGCCGTAAGGACCTTCCCAGTAATAATGGACCCAACCCCACCCGGCAAAACAGGAAAATGCGGCCATACGTAGCACGAACGTGCAGCTGGCCTCAGTCTGAGGCATCGGGTCAGATTCAGACATGAGGAGAACGGCTCTACTTGCGGGAAAGCCAACTGGCCCGGAAGCTCAAGACTGGGCCTCGCCTCCGATTCACCCGCTAGACGGGAAGGAAATTGGCAAACAGCCTAATATAACAGAAATCCGATGACAGAAATCCGAACAAAGCGTCTTTCGACAAGTGCATGCTGGTGCAAAGGTGGCCGCTCGCACGGAGCGTTCCGCCTCAGAACAAAGATCGTGAAAAACGATTTCGTTGGATTATGTATCCGACTTTTCCTGGCTCTCTGCTTTGGCTTTTTCCCGAGCCTTTTTACGCGCTTCGCGTTTCGCTTTTTTCGTCGCTTTGTCGTCGGGATCCGGTTCAGCGGTAGCTCCCGGCGTTCCCTTGAACGTTGCCGGCACCGATACCGTTTTACCTTTAATCTCGAGCTGCTTCACGATTTCGATCTGTTTGCTAATCTGGCCCGGCTTCGCGGCGTTCCCTCCGGGAATGAACTCACCGAAAGGACGTCCAATCACTTTGAGATCCTGTTGCATGAGCTCCCGCATCTCTTCAAGGCGACTGGCCTGATCTTCGTTGTAAGCCAGGTTCTTCATTTCCTTCGGATCCCTCTTCAGGTTGTAGAGCTGATCTTCTTCGAAGAAGCCGGGGCGATCTGCACCTCGAACGCCAATGCCTAAACGCCCGATGTAGGACATGGCTCTTGGTAAGTTTTGCGGNGAGGCTCTCCTGATCGCAGCGATCTGTTCTTCGGTATAGCGAACGGCAATGTAAGACCAGTCTTTCGTGACCGTTGCCCGCGCAGCTCCCATTTCCAGATAAAGATGATTCCGCCAATCATTGGCTTTTCCGTTTTTGAAAAGAGGGGTGAGGCTCTGTCCATCGATCTGGTAAGACTTCGGTTTCTCTGCGTTACCTAGCTCGAAGAACGTCGGGACGAGGTCGATATTCTGGACGAGTTCCTCACAGACCTGCCCTGCGGCGATTCCTTTTGGCCAGCGCATGATCATGGGCACTTGGCAACCACCATGGGAAAAGACGGTTGCTTTCCCATCGCGACCATGATCCGGCGCGAAAATCACCAGGGTGTTGTCATCGATTCCGAGTTCCTTGAGCTTACGAAGAATCGCCCCGAGTGAATCGTCAATCCACGCCTCGCCAGCCACATGACTGTCGGGATCGAAACCTCTTTCCTTGATTGTCTTGAGCAGCTCTTTACGTGGCGTCATGACCTCCGGAAGACTTTCAACCTCTCCTTCGCCGGTTACCAACGGGTGATCCATGGACTTTCGCCAAGACTTATCCGGCCCGTGCAGCAGCGTGCTGCAAAGATGCAGGTAAAAGGGGCCGTCCTTGTTCTCTTCAATGAATTCCAGAGCTGCCACCGTCGTCCACTCTGCGTTGTGCATGCCATAGGGCTGGTGCATATTTTCCGGGTAGACGTTCTTGGCCCAGGAAAAGCCCAGCGTTTTGAGGTAACGACGCATCCAGAGTTCGTTATGTTTGAACTGAGCAGAAACTTCACGCCCGGGCTTCGCGTCTTTGGGAAGGTCGATCCAACCGTCTTTGCCTTTGTAGAACTCTGGAAAATCCCACTTGGAGGTGAGGTGAAATTTCCCCACAAACCCGGTGGTATAACCGGCTTCACGGAGAACATTCCCGACGTTCATCCTGTCGCGTTCCAGTGCAACATTGAAATTGGGAAGCCCCTGATTCTCTTTGCCGCCGACCGCTTCGGCGTAAATCTTGCTCTGCGAGTTACCAGCAAAACGACCGGTCAGGAAGCTGTATCTGGATGGAGTACAAACCGAGCTGCTGACGTAGGCGCGAGTGAACTTCATGCCTTCCTCGGCCATGCGGTCGAGATTGGGAGTGTAGGTATCTCCCCCAAACGCAGCGATGCTCGATGGGTTCTGATCGTCGATCAGAAACATGATGATGTTCGGACGCTCTCCGCGAGNGACAGTGGCAACGATTGCCGACAAACAAAAGATCGAAAATGCAAGGAAGGTTTTCATGGCAAAAGTTTTGGATAACAGCATGTGAGTTGGCTCGCACTCCGTACAGAACGGGTCATTTCGATGACTCTGGAGTTTGGCTTCGTGATTTTGCTTCGCGCGCTTTGATGCGTGCGGCTTTCTTTTCTTCTCTCGACATTTTTTTGACGGGTGCCACGTCATCAGGATTCCAGCGTTTTCCCTGCTTGCTTACCGGGTCCGCCATTTCGTCGAGCCATACGTTGTATTTGTCTGTGAGTTCGGAAACCACGTTCGGGTGTTTCGCAGCCAGGTCCGTGGTCTCGCCGAGATCTTTTCCCAGGTCGAATAGCTCAATACGATCTTTCTCTGCGACCAATTTCCAATTGCCTGAGCGCACGGCCCACTTTCCTTTGGTAGCCGCAGAACTCCAATACAATTCGTCATGAAGTTTGTCGGTTTCACCTTTGAGGGCGGGCAGAATGCTCTTGCCGTCCAGAGGTTTGTCTTGGGGCATGGGAAGCCCTGCAGCGTCGAGAGCCGTGGCGAACAGATCAATCGACCACATGGGAACGTCGCACTTCTTCCCGCCTTCCAGTTGAGCCGGCCACGACACAATGAACGGGACATGGATTCCACCCTCGTAGTCCATCTGCTTGAAACCCCGAAGCGGTGCATTGTTGGCGTGCATGGCACCGGAGCCACCATTGTCCGTCAGAAAGATGAGCAGCGTATTGTCAAAAATATCGTGCTTCTTCAGCGAGTTCACAATCTCGCCAACTCCCATATCAAGGTGCTTGATCATCGCCATCAGGGTGTCGCGTGTTTCGTCCCCAGTCACTTTCTTGATGTCTTCTTCTGGGGCCTCCGGTGGAGAATGCACTGCGTTGTAGGCGACATAGAGAAAGAAAGGATCCTTCTTGTGACGGCTGATAAAATCGACCGCTTCCTCAGTGATTCGAGTCGTGAGGTAACCTTCTTCTTGGATCGGCTTGAGACCACGATAGATCGGGTGGTCCATGTTGGAATGATCAAAGTAGGGNTGTGCCCCGCGCCCCATGAAGCCATAGAACTCATCGAAACCTCGATTCATGGCGTGGTACTCTTCCGTGAGTCCGAGATGCCACTTGCCCAATGCACCAGTAACGTAACCGGCTGGCTTGAGTCGCTGAGGAATGAACACTTCATCCAGCGGAACGCCTGAGCCTCCTTCCCCTGCTGTATAGATTCCAAACCGTTGCTGATAACGACCTGTCATGAGCCCTGCGCGCGTTGGCGAACACACGTGCCCACTGGTATAGCCCTGAGAACAGATGATGGACGCATGGGCGAGCTGATCGATATTCGGTGTACTGACTTCTGGCGGGGAGTGCGGGTTGTAACTGACGTCGGCATAGCCTTGGTCATCTGTAAGAATGATGACGATGTTCGGCTTCTCGTCCGCCAAGACGACAGCGGGGCTTCCGATCAAACCGAGGATCAGTGCTTTTAGTACGTATCGAGTTCTCATGGTGATTCTTCAGGTTGATCTCGGGAGTTGATTGTCTGTTTCAGCAGGGAAACCCGATGCATCAGCGAGGGGCAAATAAGGACGACGCCGAATTTCGATCCCTCACTCACGCATCGGGTTTCCAATGGATTCGCTGCTTCCAGATGATCATCATCGGGGATGTTCCCTCCGATTGACTAGGTCATCACCTGGCCAGCTCATTTTCGTTTTTTCTTACTTCTCTCTTTCCCGTGCGTGACACTACGAATATATGCCGCAATTTCACGCTGCGAGAGGCTTCCAGACTCGTCGCGATCGGTCCGTTTGAAGATGTTATCTATGTGATTACCGCTGGTGCAGATCCCGGCAAACTCTTTGGTATCGAGTACGTCGTCCCCGTTCTTGTCTGCTTGCGCAAACCATTCGTCAGGCGTTTTCCGCGACAGCTTCCACCATGACACCTTGTCGAGTGCTGCGACAAATTCTGCCGAATTGAGTCCGCCGTCGCTGTCCTTGTCGGCCTTGCGAAATGAGTCCGGACCGTGCTTTGGCGAATAATAAATGTACCTGCTGAACTCGACATAGCTGATTGAGTTGTTGGCGTCTTTGTCGACCTCCTCAAGCAGCTCTGCTGCCGTCATTTCCAGCCGCTTCTCGCCCAGCATCGCTGGCTCACCAACGGGTGGCGTGAAAGTGATCGATTTAATGCTATCGTCTTTCTCGCAGGTCGCTTTCACTTCCATGCCTACCTTTGGCTTCTGTTCACCCTCCGCGGGTAAACCTACGAACTGGATCACTGACTTAGCGTTCACGTGTAGCTCGCGCAGGTGCTCACCGCTCTGTAGCACGTCAAACTTTGTGCCCGTTGCGTCGACGCGCTTCAGCGTACCGACGACCACACGACTGTCTTTCCCTTTGCTGTTGCTCTGCGCCAGGACGACCGGGACGAGTATCGAGAAAGCACTGACGGCAAGTGTCCATGTGCGAATGGATCGTTTTAAATTCATGAGAACAGCTCCAGTACAGGCTTTTCGCCGTCACCAACGGTCATAGGACGACCGGAAGGCGATACAGCCGGTTCTTCGATTCCCATACCCGCTGCGAAGGCGATGCTGGCGTGAAAGGCACCGACGGAAACGGCCTTCTCATCGACGTAGTATCCACGGTCATCGCTTTTACCATAGACAAAGCCCGGTTTAGCGCCTCCGCCTGCGAGCACGGTTGAAAAGCACACCGGGTGATGACTACGGCCATCACCACTGAAGTCCGGTTTACGGCCAAATTCCGTCGCGACCACAACCAGAGTTGAGTCCAGCATCCCGCGTTGTTCCAGGTCGGTGATGAGTGTGGCGAATGCCTGGTCGAAGACCGGCGCCACGTCACTCATTTCGTCAGCAAGTGCTTTGTGATGATCCCAGCCGTCGTGCTTCACCTCGACGAAACGGACACCGGAATCAACCAACCGGCGAGCGAGCAGGCACCCTTGACCGAATGCGTTATCGCCATAGGCTGCGCGTTGTTCTTCAGACTCGCCCGACAGGTCGAAAGCTTTCAGTTCCTTGCTCTTCATCAATGCCAGGGCATCGTCATAGAAGCCGTTGTAGGCATTGACGCCCTTGTCATTGAATTTCCTTCGGAAGTCGGCGTCGATTCCATTCAGCAATGCCAGTCGTTTATTTGCTTTCAACTTGTCGCCGATCGATCTGACGTCGCTGATTCCCCGACTGGGGTCTCCAATTGCCAGCGGTGCGTAGCTGGAGGGAAAGAAGCCGTTGCCCTGGTCGGAACGGCGATTGACGCACACACTGGATGGCAGAGTCTTACTGCTGCGTCCGAGATAGTGAGAACCCCAAGCCCCGAGGTTGGGGTGTATAATCGTGCCGCGAGGTTCGTAGGCGGTCCGCATGAAGTATTGAGCCGGCTTGTGGACACCGATCTTCGCTTCCATCGAGCGGATCAGGCAGACGCGATCTGCGACGGTCGCGAACTTCGGAAAGAAATCGGTGACCTGGAAGTCGGACGACGTGTTAATCGTCTTTGCCGGGCCTTTGGACTTACCCTCTTTCGGATCCAGCGAGTCGATGTGGCTCAAGCCACCGCCGAGCATCAGCCAGATCACGCTCTTTGCTTTGCCGAACGCGGCAGGCTTCTGATCCGTCGATTCTCCGGCAACGAGCCGTGCCGCTGGAACGATACTCAGGCCGAACGAAGCCGCGGCACAGCGTTCTACGAACTGGCGCCGCGTCGGTGTGTCTAAAGAGTTTAGAAGTTGTTTCATATCGGGTCGGACCGTTAAGTGATCAATTGGTAAAGGACGGACAGGTGATGGCTATTGGATGAACATGAACTCGCGGGAATTCAACAGAGCCCAGGCGATGTCGCCCAGGTCGAGTCCCGACTGGAGTGCCGCGATGCATTGCTTTGTGTCCCGCTCTCGTGGAGGCCGTGACAGGCAAGTGCGGTAAAGGAGAGCGATCTGCTCGACCGGGTTGTTTTTTCTTCGAGCTGCTTCGATGACCAAGGAACTGGTCATGAGACTTTCTGTGACTTCGCCGTTCATCATCGCCAATGATTCGGCAATGCCGCCTTCGGTCGATCCATCATCAGTAATTTCACGAGCTGACTGGCCTGCGACTCTCAGAAAGTGTGTGGGTGGCATCGGCTGTGGCAATTCTGAAGCCCGCAGCCACGAATCTTCGCCGCGCAGTTTGACTTTTCTTTTACTTGCCCCCAGGAACAGGCTACGTCCGCTCTTACCATCCGAAGCGCCACCATCGGGTAACAGCGTCTTCGCAAATTCCATAATCTTTTCGCGGTCTTTCTCAATTCCCTTCCGGTCGTGTGTGAATTCGAATGGAAAGACCAGCCGTTGCATCCGTGGAGCATGATCTGTCTTTAGTTGGTCGATCTTGGGACCTCGCAAGAGAAGAACCATGGAGTCCCATGTCTGCTCCGCCGTCATCCGACGCAGCAACGGTCCTGGGAATCGGAATTCCTCGCCCTCCGGCGGCGTCACGCTGACCTGCTGCTGATACGTCTTGGTATTCAGGACAATGCGTTGAAATTCTCGCAGATCGAAATCTACATCCTTCATGAGTTGCGAGATCAACCGGAGCAGTTCCGGGTTCGTGGCATCTCCGAGGACATCGAGATCTGTGACCGGCTCTTTGACGGCGACACCGAATAGCTTCTTCCACAACCGATTGGCGATCGCAGCGGCGAAACGCGGGTTCTCAGCTGACGTCATCCATTCCGCGAAATACTTTCGGAGACGTTGTGGACGTTTGCCAGTCAGAGGCGTTTCTTTTTCATCACCCCATGTGATAAATCGCGGGATGACTTTGTCACCGGGTTTGGCATCGTCGTAGGCATAGTCCTCGGGAAACACCGTCGAGCGCTGACTGTCAAAGACAACACGTTCCATATTCGGCTGAAGCAAGGTGACGAGATTCGCTTTCGAGAAACGTTTATCTCGGAGCGTGATTGCCGGCTTGCGAGTGTCAACACGCTCAAAAGCCGTTGAGCCAAAGAACGATGCCATTTCGTAGAAGTCACGCTGAGTCCATTCGGCAAAGGGATGGTCATGGCACTGAGCACAAGCAACATTAGCCCCCAGGAAAGTAGTCAGCGTGTTGGAAAGGCTGTCCAGCGGCATACTGGCATCGCGCAACAGGTACGCGGTGGCACCATTCTCTCCAAGCCGACCTTCTGCGGTCAGCATGTCATAGACCAATTCGTCCCACGGACGATTCTCCCGAAGCTGCAACTTCAACCATGTATGAAAGGTCCAGGTCTTACCAATGCGGTAGTAGTCGTCTTTGACCCGAAGCATGTCTCCCAGCCAATTGAACATGTGAGACTCGTGGCCAGGGGATTCCAGCAACTTATCGATCAATCTGGCTCGACGATCTCTGCGGTTGTCGGCGAAGAACTCCCCAAGTTCCTTATCCGTCGGAATCCGACCAATCACGTCCAGATACACGCGGCGGACAAATTGAATATCACTGACCGGCGGATTCGGCTGCAGTTTGTGTTTCTTCAGGTCAAGCTGAATGATCGCATCAATTTGCGCGGAAGCGTTGACCGGAGCGTCACCACGTGCATTCGTTGCTGCGACGACAAGGCCCAGCAACAGACTGCAAAATTTGATTGATTGTGGAGTCATGGGCATGATGATCAATTCCAGATGTTGCTCTAGTTTTGGACGATTGTTACGAAACCAATTCGGCAAGGTATGCCAACCTACTGCTGTTCTAAGACGACGACCCGGATCTGATCAACCGCTGAACTGGCTGAAAGGTCAAGCGACAAAGTCCGACGATCTCGGCTGAGCGTTACATTGTCTCGACCGGAGTCAGGCAGGTCATCCGAACGGGTTGGCTCAATACCACGCCGCGTGTCTCCATAATCACCCAGCGGATGCCCGAGCGGTTCGTCTGTCTTGGTGAGCAGCGACGTCCCACCAATCAGTCCCAGAATCGGCCGGTCAAATGTGAGCTGTCCAATGACCCTCGCTCCGTCGGCTTCTTCTCGAGTGAATTCACCGATCGGATTGAGCTGCAGCAAATAACTCCGAATCACCTGACCTGCAGCGATCGGCTGCTTGTCCTTCCGTCGAACTCGCATGTACTGACCGGGTTCCGTCACGTTGACTGCAAGATCCGATGTTAGCAGAACGCGCGAACGCTCGGGGAATACCAGAATGTGTTCACTGTCCTCATATCTTCCCGGGACGAAGTCGGGTCCGGGCGAAACGAACTTCATCAGACCGGTCGCCTGCAAGACACCGGAAGTGACCGGCCACGCATCTTCATAGCGTTCCGTCGAGTAATCCACCGAATCAATCGTGTCGGCTTTCGGCCTGGACCGGACCGCATTGCCTTCACGCACAAGCTGCGGCACGTCTTCACTTACGGAACGACTGACCTCGACTTCGCCTTCAAAGACACAGACGTCCGTTTCACCGTCTGCTCCTACCGAGACACCAAACGCAGTTCCCAGATCGACGACATCCATGGCCGGCGTAACAACTTCGAAACCCACCGCAGACTCGGGTATGGCTGCTGTAAGGATTCCGCTATTCAAGATGGTTCTGTCAGTCGACAAGATCTCAAACTCAGCAGGCCCCTGCAGGGTGACAGTGGCACCGTTACGAAAATCCAATCGCGCCAAGCCGACCTCCAAATTTAACTTGCCTTTACCAAACCCGTAACCCAGTGCCCGTTCTTCGCCTCCCCATCTCGCATGGGATGTATACGCCAGTGTGGCAATCGCCGGTGCAACGGGATCTCGCTGCGGCTCGGTATGGAAGACATCGAAGGCAAGCAAAAGCAATGCAGCTGCTGCCAAAACCGCCAATGTGATTGCTGTTGCGCGTCGTGACGACCCAGGGCGTGACGCTGTACTCGGTCTGGAAGCGTCGACGCAAGCATCCACGCTTGAAGATTCCCCGGGACGGTTCAACGTGAACTCAGTCGCGTTTCCTGATGCGACTGCACAACCGTGTTCACTGATTAACCCCGTCAGTAGACGCAGGTCGTTGAATTGCCGCACGCGATCAGGCGAGTTCGCAAGGTCGCGATTCAGCAAGTCCAGATCGCGGTCATCGATCGCGTCTTCCAAATACAAGGTGGCCAGTCGCAGGAATTCTTCATCATTCATGAAATGGAATCTCCCGTGTCGAGTGCAACCAGCTTCCTTTGAATACATTCCGCAAGCGTGACGTAAATGCGCTGCAGAGCCTTGTAAACAGCCTCGGGTTTACGACCGAGCTTTTCAGCCACCTGCTTGCCGCGCAAACCCTCAAAGTAACGCATCCTGATTGTTTCACGCGACGTTTCACTCAATCCGTCAAGGCAGTTGAGCAGTGCGTCTGCTCGCAGCGGCATATCACTGCTATCGCGACGCTCTAACTCCGTGTCCACAAGATCCAGAATGGATTCGTCAAGCAACGTGACTTGGTACTTGCGCTGACGAATCAACTCGTAACATCGGTTGCGAAGCACCTTCCACGACCAATCTCGCAGGTGTTGAGGCCCCTCAAAAATGCCAGCATTCTCGAACACTCTTGCCAACATGTCCTGATAGGCATCTTCTGACTGATGAGACTGGCGCAGGATCGACCACGCAAGGGCGATCTGCTTCGTCCGTTCGGGCATCAAAACCCTGAGAATTTCAGTGCGGTCCATAAACTACATCATGCGCCAGATGAAAAGTGTGGACATCCTTTTTTAAAAATCTTCACGCTGATTCAGGTGTCACCCTGAAAATCGCCTGGTATGCCCCGCGGCGATCGTCGCAAGCTGTTGATACAAAAGGGGCCCAACTCAACGGGCCCGTGCTCAAATCGTGCACGACTCAAGTAGCTCAGGGCCTCGAATTAGTCACAAATGGAGCGTTCACCGACAGAGAATACCGACGTTTTCCACCTCGGATTTTGCCGGTTATTTCGGCGTGACCTGCAGCGTCCGAGTCGCCGCCTGAATACCAGGGCCCAAGGGCGAAAGCCCACGCTCTGCGATCGTGGCATCACCAGAACCTTGCGTTCGCTCGAAGTGGACAGAATCGCTTCATCGCCAAATCCATAATCGAACCAGCTTTCCAACCACCAGGGTCGTCCGTTCTTCGCTTCCAGAGGACGCTCGTTTGTTACGGCGGCCCCGCTGTCATCTCATAGCTGAGCGAGAACTGATGGTGATTCCGATCCTTGACGATCTGCGTGGATTCGCAAAGCACACGCTTGAGTGGATCCCAGGTGCGAACTTCAATCAGATCCTTCCCGGGAATGAATCGCATGACTCGCAAACCACCAACTCCGTAATCAGACAACAACTCGTGAACGGTGTTACCGTGCTGGCCAATCGATTCCAGCCGCATAGCCTGCGTACGACTTTGGTCGCCACAGCAGATTAAAAACAGGTTATCGTGCAGCTTGAAACATTTGTCCCACATTTGCTGCGGTGAATTTCCAAGTTTTCCGTGACGTTTCGTCCAGGTCATCCGACCCTTGGGCGCATCGAAATAATCCCGCGCTGTCTTGGGCTTGTCCTTCGGCCCGAGTCCCATGTGAGTGGTAATCATGGCGTGCCGGTCGCCGTAACGGCGCAACATCGAATTGGCCCAGTCCAGCACCACGTCGGGAGCGTTGCACTCCAGATGTAACGCAACGAATTTCATTCCCCCCGCCTCGAACAATTGAACACTGTTGGCGTTGTTTCCAGAAATTGCGTGCCCGCCAACTGTTTTTTCGAAACATCCGCCATACCACGGGAATGTTGCAAAACGCGACTTGGGAAACACCTCCTGAAACAGTGAAGAATCTCCATCAGCATTCATGTCATGGTTACCGACGGAGATGCCATAGGGGACGCGCCCGTGCAACTTGTCCATGCAGCGTCTGGCAAGGGCCCACTGGTCCCGATGATTAATATTTACGATGTCACCGACGTGGCTGACGAATACGATGCGTTGACGCTCGAGATTGGTCGCGATCCAATCGGTCCAGCGATCAAACACCTGATTACTCAACGGTGCTGCAGCTTCGCCGGTTCCAGTGGCCCCACCACCTCGATAATGCTGCGTGTCTGGAATCACGACAATCGAAAATGATCCCTCCGGCGCCGGAGAGAGCCCGCCGGAATCCGCTGGGTTGAGAGTTCGAGCGATTCTATCGAGCGTGCTCTTCAACTGCGCGGGATGATCTGAGGAGAGCGAGTCTGGCCCAAACCTGAGCAGACTGAGCGTCTCATCTAATTTGCCCAGCGTGCCGTTAAGATGCAGTCGCTTTCCGGATTTGGCCACGCGTTTCACAGGTTCGTCACCGTCTTGCAACCATCTCGGCCACAGGCGGATGGTATCCACGCCGGCCTCTGCAAAATCCTCAATCGCACTTATCGACGGGATGAGACCAAGCTGCCTCGACTTCGGTAGCAGACGCCGAAAGCGTCTAGCCTGAGCGACGGTGCGCACACCGACGATGGTCTTTGCCGGGTCACCATGTTTCTGAATGATCTCCACGACTTGGCGATCGTAGGCATCTCCCTGTTCCTTCAAGTCGAGCAGCAAATCGATTCGACCGCGACATGCCTGCGCTGCCTGAATCAGCGATGGAATCTGTTCTCCGCGATACTTCGGATCGAACCATGATCCGGCGTCAAGCTGCTGCAGTTCAGCCAGGGTCAGCTTGCTTGCCGGACCAGCACCGTTTGTGGTGCGGTCCAGGGTTTGGTCATGTAACAAAAACAGCTCACCATCGCTGCTGGTTCGCACATCGATCTCGACGGCGGTCGCCCCCACCTCAATTGCTCGCCGAATTGCCGCCAGCGTACATTCGGGTCGCTCCACACTGGCGCCGCGGTGGGCGATGATCTGGGTCACACGTTTCGCCGCTGCCTGCACACCTGGATCCGCCGCATGACACTGCGAATCCACTTGGCTCGCCATGGCCCCAAGCAAAAACAGCGACACCAGGAAGGCCTGCCACCTCACCAAAACACGACGTCGAGTCGGCTGCATCTTCATGATTCATCCATCTTCTGTTCGGCGGAGATTTCTGTCGGCTTAAACACTTTTGCCTTGGCCGCGGCTGACGGCTGACCGATCATAGTCGTAGAGATACCTCTAAGCTACCTACCGCTGCTCAGTCCTTCAGGAAAAATAACACGTCAACTGGCGAGTTGCGATCGTAGCAAGCAGAGGCCCCTGACAGGGTCGCGCAAGAGACATCTTGAAAACGAACGAGATACGCACAAAAGGGACAACTCCGCGTACTTTTTGATTCGACATGACTCTCGCGTTTGAGCCAGGCAAAGCGAAACGTTTGCTGCGATCGAATTCTCAGGAAATCGCACAGGTTGCAGAAAGGAAGTTGCGGCAGCCACCAGGCTTCGTTGCTTTCCGTTGTTTCGTATACTGGGTTTTGTACGGTAAAAGTACGGCAAGACATCAGAGCCGCTATCGACTAAAATAATTTGAGCTCGTCTGCGGACAGCGGCTCAACAGTGCATTTGCAACACCATTGAGAGGTCGACCTTCATGAAACGTCGTGAAATTCTTAAATCAGCTGGCTGTGTGTTGTTCCTCCCGGCACTGGAGAGCTTTGGACAGAACCGCTCCACCCCCGAACAAGCTGAGGTGAAACGGCTTTTCTGCATCAGCATGGGCTACGGTTTTTTTACGGACGTCCTGCCACAAACCGATGGTGCAGACTACACCTTCAGCGAACACATGGAGCCTCTGAAGAAGCACCGAGACCATTTCACGCTCTACTCGAAAATGAAGTTTGGCGGGGACCATGTCCGCGACCACAAGTGCTTTGTCGGAAACACCACAACGAACCCGGACTCACTGGACCAGATTGTTGCCGACCACATTGGGCATCTAACTCGCGTCAGAAACGTCGTCACCTTCATCAGCCATGCGCATCACCACATCGTTGCATCATGGCGGAACAGGCTGCCCGTCATGCCGATTCAATCGACGCGGGTGCTCTTTGAGACTCTCTTTGCCAGGACCGACAGGAAAACGCAAGAGCGTCTTCTGGCTCATAAAAAGAGCGTTCTTGATGGTTCTCTCGAAGAAGCAAAATCCCTGATGGAGCGGGTGTCAGGGCGCGACCGCCAGCGTCTGGAAGAATACTTCGCTGCGTTGCGTGAATCGGAGCAAGAGCTCAACAAATCGATCGAGTGGCTCAGTAATCCTCGACAGGATGTCGAATTCCCGGTCGCACCGCAATTCGAGAACAACTTCCTTGCCACCGACGTGGACAAGAAACGTTTCCTGGACAACCCACGCCAGATTCAACGTGGCATTGCCTTCGACATGATCTACAAGGCCTTCAAGTTCGATATCACGCGCGTGGTCAATTTCTACATGACGGGACTCGATAATAACCATCACCTCACGACACACGATGTGCCAAAACTCGAGGAAGCACGCACCAGCCTGACGAAGTATGACTCGTCATTCTTTTCACTGTTGTCAAACTTCTACGAAAAACTGTCCAGCACAAAAGGCGACTCCGGTGGAACGCTAATGGACGAGACAGTCACCCTGGCCACAGGCAACAACAGCGTGAGCCAGAGAATGGGTCCGCATAACGGGAATGAGATCCCGGTGTTCGTCGCAGGCGGACAATTCACAAACCACGGTGGCCATGTCATTCGCAAAGGTGAGACCACCTGCGATATCTACTTGTCGATACTTCAGAAATTCGGCATCCAGCGAGAACAATTCGGCAACAGCAAGAAGGTCATCCAGCTGTAAAATCATGTTGAATTCCAAGATCACAAAAACTGCCCTTCTGCTGTCACTGATTGCCTGTAGCGGTGCTTCGCGTTGCGGCGCGGATGATCGCGCACAAGCACAGTCGTTCTTCAACTCTTTCTGTATTTCCTGTCACGGCACGAAAAAGGCGGAAGCCAATCTGCGTCTCGACCAGATGGACGTGCAGAGATGGAACGACCCAGGCCTGTTGGATGACATTTACACGGCGATTGAGCTTGGCGAAATGCCCCCGGAAGATGCGCCGCAACATCCGGAACCCAGCCAGTCCCAGACACTGAGGAAGGCCTTAGGCAAGCAACTGCACGTGCTTACGGAAAAGCAACAACCGGGGATGCTGAAACGATTAAGTCGAGTCGAGTATCAAAACACGGTAAATGACGTCTTTGGCACCGACTTTTCCCTGCTCGACCAACTGCCACTCGACAACATCGACGCTGGCTTTGACAACAATGCAGACCACCTCCATATGTCGGTCGTCGATATGGAGACATATTTCAACGTTGCAAACCGGATTGCCGAGAGTCTCGTCGGCGACAAACCTGTGCCACGTGTCGTTGTTTACTCAACAAAAAACACCGACATTGATTCGCTCAGCCACAAAGACAACACCAATGCGTATGCCCCTTCCCTTGAACGGGAGTCGCGGCCGATGGTTTTCGCGTCGCCTGCCACCCAAATCAAAATCAATCCATCGATCAGAACGAGTGGTGTCTATCGGATTGTTCCACAAGGATTCTATATCACGGCCCAGCTTGTTCCCGGAAGCCGTCCAGAAGAAAGATTGCCGGCCGTCAAGGACATTGCAGATAGCGATATCGATGACTCGTCAGCAGCGGACCGTTCGATGAGCTACTTCCTGCGAAAGAATTCTGGAGTAGGACAAAGTATTGTTACGGTGATCCCAAACAATGCCGCCTGGCAGGAATTCGATCCCCGTGAAGGGTTCACGACGCAGCTATCGTCTGATGACACCATCGTCCTGAGGTGCAATTCGGTCAAAGGGGGCGGTCCTCAACGGATGTTCTGCATTGACCAAGCGACGGTCACGGGACCGGTGTACGAGTCGTGGCCACCAAAGACGCCGTTCTATACCACCTATGGCAAAGACATCGATGCTTCTGCTGGCTATGAAGCATGCCAGGCCATTCTGAAGCGGATTGCGCAGAAGCTGTTTCGCCGTCCCGTCTCAGACGCTGAGATGCAACAAGTCTACACCCATGCAAAAAAGGAGTTCGCTCTGGGCCGAAGCATCTACTCCGGTCTGCAAGCAGGCATTCGGGGAATGTTATGTTCCCCGAATTTCCTCTATAAGCAGGAAGGCGCGTCGGGGACTCTAGATGAGCACGCGATCGCTGCACGCATGTCGTATTTCCTGTGGAACTCCTTACCCGACGAGACGCTGTTCGAATTGGCAAAGCAGGGAAAACTGAAGGATCCCCAAGTCCGACGCGAGCAGACGCTCCGGATGCTGCAGGACGCAAAAGCCGAGCGGTTTGCCAAAGACTATGTTACTCAATGGCTCGAACTGAAAAAACTCGACATCGTCGAACCGGATGTAAGCATTTTCACTGTTGATGAATTTGACCTTGTCCGAGACCAAATCAAAGAAGAACCGGTGGAGTTTTTTAAGGAAGTGCTCTCAAGCAACCTGAGCCTGGAAAACTTTATCGACTCCGATTTTGTCATGATCACGCCGGAGCTCAACTACATCTATCAAATCGAAGGGCACCCCGTCGCAAAGACGAGCAAAAGACCCGGGGCAAGCAAGATCTCACCGGTTGATTACCGACCCAAGGAAATCACTTCGGAATTCTCCAAAGTGATGCTGGGCGAGAACCATCAGTATCGCGGAGGCCTTCTTTCACAGGCCGGATTCATGCTGATGACGACCAACAACGGGGAATATACCAATCCGTTTTACCGTGGCGCATGGGTCCTGCGCAGCTTCTACGGCGACCACCTGGAAACACCAGAAAATCTGGAAATCGCAGCACTCAGTCCACCAACCAAAACGGAGACGATCAAACAGACGATCGATGCGCATCGCGAGATTCCGAGTTGCAACAGCTGCCACAGAAAGATGGATCCCCTCGGCATTGCCTTGGAGAACTTCGACGTCATCGGACGTTGGCGTGACCAGTACACGGACGTCCGTAACTATGCCACCACAGGGCAGAACGACGGCAAGGCAACGGGGCGTTTCCCGGTAGATGCGAGAACCGTCCATATGGACGGCCGCGCCTTCGAAGGGCCACAAGGTCTGAAGACCATCCTGCTGGAAGATAAAGACCGGTTTTCGCGAGCATTCGTCGAGAACATGCTGTCCTATGCGATGGCTCGTCAGCTCACATTTGGCGATCGGGAGAATCTGAACCTGCTCTACCGGCAATCCGCGGACACCGACTTCAAACTGCGCGACATTCTCTTGGCCATCGTTTCGTCAGACTTTTTCACCAGGCGATGACCGCCAGCCATCCCAACAGAACCAAGCTGGAAATTCTCAAAGATTTCAGCCGCAAATTTTTGACCTTCCATCCCTCTCAGCAGCATTCACTCACGCCGCAACAGCCCTCTGCTGCAACGCGTTCCGCGAACCTCGATCGTGATCGTCCGCGTAGCGCATCTTCATTCACCGATGGACGACGTAGCAGAAACCGCCCTGCTGTATCAAAAATTTTTCGGCAGGTTGATCCGTGGCCGGGAGTAAACATAGTGGATCTTTGATTTCCTCTCCTGTTTTTTAGCTTATGTCTTCTGAATCTCAGTCTGACGAATCTGGTTTGATGCGGCTGTTTGTACGTCATGAACGCGAGCTGCGGGCGTATGCGCGGACCTTACTGCCAACCTGGGAAGCCGTTGAAGACACGCTGCAGGAAGCCAGTGTGGTCATTTGGAAGAAACGCGAGCAGCTGGACGATGAGGCCGATTTTCTGCCGTGGGCCAGAACGATCGTTCGCTTCGAAGCGCTCAAGACGCGACGTCGCGTTGCCCGTGATCGCCTGATGCTCAGTGAAGAGACGATCGTGATGTTGGCCGAACAGGCGGCCGGATTACCGGACGACGGACTGCTGGATCGGGAACGCAATGCCCTGCGGCGTTGTCTGCAGCAGTTCAGTGACGAGCACCGGAAACTGCTGCTGGCTCCCTACCTTTCGCGCGGAGGTGTCCGCGAGATGGCCGAGCGTTCCGGTCGGACAGCGAACAGTCTTTACAAATTGCTGGGGCGGTTGCGGGAAAAACTGTCACTCTGCGTAGAACGCAGGCTGACAACTGCGACTGACGGGGGCATGTCATGAACTCTAATCTCCTCAAGGAACTGATTAACCGCTATCACCTTGGCATCGCGTCCGAAGATGAAGTCGCCGAACTTGACGCGGCGCTGCTTGAGGACAGTCAGTCGCGAGACATCTTCATCGCCGCAGCCCGGCTCGAGACGAATCTCTATGACGAAGCCGCCAATGCCATCCCAGCCGACGAATCCGAGGGCGTTCCGGTCGCACGACGACTGCCACTTCGAGCGATCGGCGCCGTGGCGGCAATGGTCTGTCTGGTAGTTCTCGTCGCTGTCCTGGTGAACGGGCGAAGTCCGAAGCCGATTGCAACTCTTGCATCGAGCGAGAACGCCGCATGGGAAAGCGAATTGCCGACCAAACCAGGAGCGGAACTCATCCCCGGTACGCTGAGACTGATCTCGGGAATTGCCACAGTCCGTTTTCATTCCGGGGCCGAAGTGGTCTTGGAAGCCCCTTCTCAACTGGTTCTCGCATCGCCGATGCGAGGCAGACTGCTCACCGGCGCCGCGGTGATTCATGTTCCGGACTCTGCCATCGGTTTCATCATGGAGACGCCAAACGGATATGCCGTCGATCATGGCACCCGCTTCTCTGTAGTCGTGGATGAAGAACAGCAGACGTCTTCCTTCGAAGTGATCGACGGAGAGATTTCCGTGCATACTTCCGAGGCAGACGACGAAGTGCGACTCACAGACCAACAGGCCGTCTCGATTGCGAATGGTGAAATTGAAACCATCGACCAGACAGACCTGGAAGGAACGCTGAAGCCCGCGGCTGAAGTACTTCGCATAGGAACAAACGGGCAAGCCACCTCAGCTACGCGAGGCCACCCTAAGGCTCGGCGCCGGGATATGCTGCTGGTTAAACGGAACCTTCCCGAGTATCGAGACTTCGACCGGCGGGCGGTATTGGCATTCGAGATTGAGAGCATCCATCGGAACTCCATTCGGTCGGCTCGTCTGCGACTCAATCTGGTTCCGAGTGGCACTGGCTTCGCGGCTCGACTGCCAAAGACAAATCGGTTTGCCGTTTTCGGTATTACCAACGATTCGGCCCAAAACTGGAAAGTTGGCAGTGACTGGGAATCCATCCCCACGCCGGAAGATGGAGTTCTACTGGGAACATTCGACGTACGACGCAGTGAGCAGCGTGGAGTGTTTGGAATTGAAACAGAAGCTCTGATTGAGTTCCTGAATTCCCATGAGACCGGCAAGGTGACATTTCTCATCACGCGGCAAACAACAGACCTGCAGAGAAGGGGTCTTGCCCACGCTTTTGCCAGCGATTCGCACCCAGAGGCCTCGGGCCCGATCCTCGAACTGACACTCAGGAACACTGAATGAGGATTGCCTTGGAGTTAGCGGTCGTATTTCGTCGTAGCTACCGCCGCCAGACAGTAGGACGTAACACAATCACTCGCCGCCTGGTGACAGTGGCTACGACAGTGTTCATCGTATGCATTACCCTGCTGGCTCAGCCCGTGCAGACGATGGTTCGATCATTGGTGCAATCGGTGTTTCCGGTTCAACGGTTGAAGACGACCAGTTCGTTGCTGAAGCGGGAATCAATGCGGTATCCACGCCGGCATAGGAAATCAGACACGGTTGGAAAGCCATGTGTCGTGTTCAGCGAACAAATCGCTTGGGCCATGTGGCGTAAGTCGTACCAGCCACCTCACACAAGCGACATGTGAGGTGGCTTTCTCACGTACAGATTCTGCTTCCGTCTTTCTTGAGCGGGCCCGATTGAACTTCAAAGACGACGACATTGCCATCCTGTTGCCCAACCGCAAGCTTGCCGCCCTTGCACCACCGCAGGCAACTCGCGGGAGATGAAAGCAAGACCCCGCCAATGACTTTATCGTGCTGGATGGGGTCCCACAGGAAGAGGAATCCATCCGCATCGGCCGAGGCCAGCAAGTCCCCATCGGACTGAAAGACTAGCTGCGTCAGCTTGCTAGAATGGGCGTCGTACTGACGAGGCTGCCGCCCCGTCGGCCCCTTTCCGCTACAGTCCCACAAGAGAAACGATGGGCCGGCTCCGGTTGCAAGCCATTGCCCGCTGGAATCCCAGCTCAGCGCGAGCACCTTCGTAGGGAACCCTCGCATCTGCGCATTTTTGCCGGACTTCACATACCAGAAATGGACCGTCGCGTCCTGTTCACCGGTTACCATATACTTCGCATCGGGACTCCACTGCAAAACGAGGCTCGAACCTCTCCAACGGTACTTTCGCGGTTCAGCTGTCTCGTCCGATAAGTGCAGAGTAAATCCGTTGTTGGCGGCTGTCGCAATGCCGGGCCCTTGAGGGTTCCATCCTACATCCGCGATCGTACTGGAGTGATCTGATGACTCGTAGAATGCGTCGCGTCGTTCGTTCCACAATTTGAGATGTCTGCCCGCGGCCGTGGCCAACACGTTACGGCGCGGACTGTAAACCGTTTTGGCAACCCACAAATCGCCTGCTTCGAGCGAGCTGAGTTCTTGCCCCGAAGTACCATCCCAAATTTTGGCCAGTCCGTCATGTCCGGCTGTAGCGAACTCAGCTCCGTCGCAGCGCCAAGACAACGAATTGGCTCCACCGGCATGTTGGCCAATCAGCTTGCAGTGTGCCGAATCGCCGAGATTGTCAATGAGGAACACCGCACCTTCCACCGTCGCTGCGGCTAGTTTGGACGCATCCGGGGACCACGCGAGGTCAATAATATAGTCACCTAACGCCACATTCTGCGATTCCGCAAGCAGCCCCTTGTTCAACATCGATGCGTCTATGTCAAGCATGCACTGAACCCCGCGTTCAGGACTTCGCGATTCAAGTTGCGTCCGATGAAGACCAGCGAGTTGGCGCGCTCGCCTTCACGCCAGGGCCGATCAATGCGTCCATCGAACAACATGTGAACACCTTGGAAAACATACCGTTCCTTTGTGCCGCTAAAGGACAATATTCCCTTCATGCGAAAGATGTCCGGACCTTTGGTATCCAGCAAGTCGTGCATCCAGCTATGAAACTCTTCAGGATTCAGTTCGCCCGGTGTTGTGATTCCCACCGATGTTATTTCGTTATCGTGCGGATGGTCCTGTCTGTAGTGCCGAGTAAAGTTGGGGTCTTCTTCAATCGCGCGGTTCAGGTCAAACCCTCCGATGTCGAGCACTTTGTCCATATCCACGACCGCGTCCTGTGTGCGATGAATCTTGGCCGTCGGGTTCATCGACTGGATTCGATCTTCCAATTGATCGAGCTCCTTAGGGGAAACCAGATCGACCTTGTTCAGCAAGATTACATCGGCGAATGCAATCTGCTCTTTCACTTCGTCGCCGTCATCGATATGCAACAACACATGCTTGGCGTCGATCAGCGTGACAACACCATCCAGGTTGAACGCCTCACGCATTTCGTCGTCCATGAAAAACGTCTGGGCGACAGGACCAGGGTCAGCCATGCCGGTGGTCTCGATCATGATGTGATCGAACTTGTCACGGCGTTTCATCAAGTTGCCAAGAATGCGAATCAGATCTCCACGGACGTTGCAGCAGATGCAACCGTTATTCATTTCGAAGATCTCTTCTTCGGATGCGATCACCAGATCGTTATCGACACCGATCTCGCCGAACTCGTTTTCGATCACGGCAATTCGCTTTCCGTGATTCTCCGACAGAATGCGATTCAGTAAGGTGGTCTTGCCCGAGCCCAAGAAGCCGGTGAGGACAGTCACAGGAACCGTGGAATTCGCGATCGTCATCAGATAGTTTTCCGTAATGCGTGTTTCAGAATCAGCTAGATTGAAGAGGTAAAAAGGGTTCCAGGAAACGTTGACTCGCTTGGCTAGGCGAGCGGCCAGTGAGAACATACGAGCACACGCCGCAAGCAAGTGGATTCACGACACACTCACTGGCACATCATGCTTGTATCGCGGTACTTTCACTCTGGCCGTTCGCCCTAGAGCGGTTTCTACGTTTCGACCACAACCTACGTTAGGATACCATCGGTGCTGGCCTGCATGAATGCCAGCAGACTTTCCAACATGGTTCGCTCGCCTTCCAGGCCAGCGCTAGTGGATGCAGCTTGGAGCATGGCATACGTACCGCTTCACCACTTTCCTGTGATGCAGGAAGGTCGTAACGGCGAAGGCTTCTTTGATCTGCAGCAGCGGCGGTTGACATCAGCTGAAGCGGAGGCAAAAGTGCGGCTATTTCCTGCCACGCGGGTAGGGTAGACACGAACGTCCGGGTGCATGGTGTATAGGCGGAATCGCTGACCGTCATAGACCAATTGGCCGCTTGAGTCGCTTGTTGGGATGATTGGATTGCGCGAATACTTTTTCCGTTGCACGAGGTCATCCGATATGGCGAGACAGGTGGTCCAAGGGCCTTAACAATCCGGCTCGGCGTTAGCATGATAGACGCCGTAGTAGCGGCCTCGGTAACGGACCACTTGATTCAGCGCGATAGCGTGGCGATCATGTAGAACGTATTGTCGTAACGCAAGACATGGACATCTTCGGTCCACGATCTTTCGAAGGCCGGATTCTCCGGGTGCCGCTTCTTCGCCAAACCGTCTGGAGAGGTCGCATAACCGAGCATCTTTGTCGCCGTCCGCTCACCGCTGTAGCCGGTGTACCACAAGTGCCATTTCCCGCCGTGCCGAAGGATGTAACTGCGTTCGCGGATCTTATGGTCTCATGCTTCGGTGCCCGTTACGCCAAAGACAGGATTGTTCTTGCCCGGAACGAAGTGTACTAATGCGTCTGGAAACGTCTCGTCCGCGGTGATATTCGACGTTACCGTAACAAAGATTGCGGCTGCCAAGAGAAGCCAATCGGCTATCGGAACACTTGGAACGCCCTCTCGAAGCTACTTGCGTGATTTCTTGACCAACTCTATTTCGAACAGTTGTGGCCAGTTCTTTCCTGTAACAAAAAGTCTGCCGTCTTCGTAGGCAATCCCATTCAGCACGGATTCCGGCCCCAAAGGCTTGCTAAGCAGACCCGATAGGTCAATCCAGCCAGTGACTTTTCCCGTTTCGGGCGAGATCATCGCGATTCGATCGGAGTGCCAAATATTCGCCAGTACTTCACCGTTGACGAACTCCAGTTCATTTAGGTCCCGAACAGACCGAACTCCGTCTTTGACTCGGATGGTTCGAACGTGCGCGAAAGAAATGGGGTCCAAGAACCGCAGTTTGTCCGACCCATCACTCATGATGAGGTGGTCACCATCATAAGTAAGCCCCCAGCCTTCTCCGTCGTACCTGAACGTTCTGAGCGGCTTCAAAGTCTTGGCATCATAGACGTAACCAAGCCGATGCCTCCACGTCAGTTGAATAACCTTATCGTTGCAGAGTGTTAGTCCCTCCCCGAATAGACGCGGATCGAGTTGGAGCTGCTTTTCCACCTTGCCGGTTTCTAAGTTCACACGGCGGACAGTAGAACGGCCATACTTCCCGGTTGATTCGAAGAGCGTCTTCCCATCGAAGTCTAACCCCTGGGAAAAAGCGTGTCTGTCATGGGGATAGGTGTTCACGACTTCATAAGAATACGTGTTTGGCGAGCCGCTCGAGCTAGATGGCGTTTCAGAATCTGAAACTGGCGGATCCGATTCGTAGCCAGACTCGTCACGACTTCGGCTATTGCCGCTGTCGAAACTGCCGCTTGTCAGACCGATGGCTGCTAACGCTGCGAGGATGGACAGGATGAATGCACAAGTTGTTAGGCGACCAGTTGAGTCCCGTTTGGGTTGAACCCTCGTTCTCGCGCGTCTGCGTGCCACGTCTTTTCCATCATCAAAGACTGTTGAGCAGCCGGGTTGTTTCCGTTCGGATCTATTTGCTACCTGTTGGCATTTCACGTGATCCATGCCCCAAGGGCAGCACCGAGACTCCCGCGGTCAGAGATGCCATCCATCATGCTAGAAAGGTCGAAGTACTATCGGCACAAACGCTGCGACAACGGAGTAGGGCATTGCGGGAGATGATCATCATGGTCGCTACGAACTCAAGAGTAAATGGGTTTCTTTAGTACGTGCAAGTCAATTCGTGTGAACCGGCACTGGATCGTGGAGCCAGAGTGCGTGGAGTAGATAACTCGGCTAGATTCGTTTTGCCGCTTCGACCGCGAAATACGTTAGGATGCCATCGGCGCCAGCCCGTTTGAAAGCTAGCAGGCTTTCCATCATAGTTCGCTCGCCGTCCAGCCAGCCGTTGGCTGCTGCCGCTTGGAGCATGGCGTACTCGCCGCTTACCTGGTACACGAAGGTTGGAGCGGCGAAGGCTTCTTTGACTCGACGGACAATGTCCAGGTACGGCATCCCCGGCTTGACCATCACCATGTCGGCGCCTTCTTCCAAGTCGAGCGCGACTTCGCGCAGCGATTCGTCCGTGTTGGCCGGATCCATTTGATAGGTTTTCTTGTCGCCGCTGCCCAAATTGCCGGACGAACCGACCGCATCGCGGAATGGGCCGTAAAACGCCGAGGCGTACTTCGCGGCGTACGACATGATCGCCACCTTCTCGTAGCCCGTCTCGTCCAGGGCACGACGGATCGCTCCAATGCGACCGTCCATCATGTCCGATGGCGCGATCACGTCGCAGCCTGCTTGAGCCTGTATGATCGATTGTTGGCAAAGGGCTTCGACCGTCTCGTCATTCACGACGTAGCCGTCACGGACCAGTCCGTCCTGGCCGTGGCTCGAGTACGGGTCGAGTGCCACGTCACAGATGATACCGATGCCGTCGCCATGCACTTGTTTGACTGCCTGCACCGCTCGGCACACTAGATTCTCTGGGTTCAGCGCCTCTTCGGCGTCCGGAGTTTTCAGCGCAGGATCGGTCGCCGGGAATAATGCCACTGCCGGTATGCCCAGTTGCTTGGCGCTGCCAACGGCTTCGACTGCCAGATCAACCGTTAATCGCTCGACGCCCGGCATCGAAGGCACAGGTTCTCGCTCGTTTTCGCCTTCTCGAACAAAGATCGGCCAGATCAGGTCGGCCGGCGACAGTTGGTTTTCGCGGACCAAGCGCCGCGACCACTCGTGGCGGCGATTGCGGCGCATTCGTGTGTTGGGATAACTGGGCATCTTACTCACAACTTGTCAGGAAGGCTCGGCTCACACAACCATGATGGGCTTGAGCCACCGTGGCGGAAAAATCGGCCAGGTAGCCGCGTCGTGTCGATTGTACCGCGCGGCGAGACCAATTGGCTCGACGCCGCGCGAGTTCCTCGTCGTTGACCGCAAGCGTAATCGACCCTTCCAGCAAATCGAACGCGATT
>NZVR01000092.1 GCA_002701545.1 Blastopirellula sp.
CGGAAAGCATCCCCAGTTAGCTTTCGCTCACGTACTGCTTGGACATGTCGAGTTGCATCTGGCTCTCCCCCGAAAAACAAAAATGGGGCTCCTGAAATCTGAGCCCCATATAATGCACTTAGCTACGAAGTAGAATCGGCTGCTATTCGGTAATCCGAGCCCCTAAGGACTTCAAGGTTTCAACCTGAGCCTTGACTCCGTCTGACAGCGGATTGCCCGCAAGGTAAATTTTCCAGAACGGTGAAAATCGCTTTTGACCTTCGTTATCCGCTTTTGCCATTTCAACCAAAACAGCCAGATCGGTTACTTTATTGTCGTTGATAAACAAATATTTCAGTTCGGTGTAACCTTTGAGTGGAGCTAGGTCAGTAATCTCGTTGCCTCGTAGGTCGAGAGACGAGACCCGCGTCAGGCCAGCAATCTGATCGAGCGAATTGAGTTTGTTGCCACTGAGGTACAGCGACCACAACTTTTTGTGTTCTGCAATCGGTGTTAGATCCGTTAGTTGGTTATTGGCCAGGTAGAGAGACCTGAGTGCAGCCAAGGCTTTCAGAGGAGCAATATCTGTTATTTGGTTTCCAGACAGTTTCAAATACTGCAGGTTCGTTAGTCCGCCGACGGCACTGACATCGGTGATTTGATTGTCCGCCAAATTCAGCGATTGAATTCCCTTTAGATCTTTAATCGACGTAATGTCTGTAATCTCGTTACCCGAGAGTGAAAGCAGTGCAAGCGACCGACACTTATCGAGTCCTGTCAGATCAGTGATCCCTGACGCATTTCCTTCGATGCTGGAGATATTCTCTACGTCCTGCTCGGTCAGAGGCTCTTCATTGTTACGTTTGGCAAAAACATACCGACGTACAACCTTTTCCAGATTTTTGTCTGGAAAGATACTTTGAGCCTGAAGTGCCTGCAGGTTCAGACTTTCCAAGCCAATTGCAATCATAAACAGGAAAAGAAACTTGTAGCTGTTGATCATCAAGAGTGCTCCAGTACTCGTTGTTGAAGTTCCGTGTTGCGTCTGTAAATCCATTACATCAAAAACATGTCGCAATCGCTGACTCTCGATTGATAATTAAGAGACATTAGTCTTGCGAGCCTTTTATATTCTACGAAGCAGGACTTAGGGCAATCAACCATAGGACTGTAAAGAGGGATAAAAAAAGGCCTTTCCTTTGGAGCAATTAAGGAAAGGCCTTCTAGTGTATTCTGCAAATGGAAACTAGGTTCTCCGTAAATCGTTAAACACCTTAGAGAACGGCTGCCTTGACGCCAACGTAGCTCAGTCGTGCTTTCATGCAGGCTGCTTTAATCTGTTCTGGACGGGAGACTCCTTTGAGAACAAACACCTGTTTATCTCCATCCACGAATTCCAAGTCACCACAGTCATACCAACGCTGATATGGCTTGGCACTTTTAACTCGAATATCGCTAAACCCGTCGAGTTCCACTTCGCTGTGTACTTCTGCGTGGGAACCACCACAAGCATCTTCAATGATGATGTTTTGAGTGGTAATTCGATATCGCTGTGGTTTCAGCCCAAGCTTATCGGAAATAAAGCCTAACAACGGCAGGCGATTGACTGGCAATACTCGACCGATGTAGAGTCCAGCACAAATTGGGGCACATGCCAACGCAAGTAGGTGACCGACCGAAACGAAACCTACTCCAACACCTTTGAGAGTCTGAAAGAGAGATCCCATGATTTGACCGATCCCTCCCGGAGCTTCCGAGATAGAGGGATAGACGGTCATAACGGTCGTTTCTTCGTCGAATGCAACAACGCCAGCGATTGCCTGATTCATTGTCTGGATCAATCCTATTGAATTCTAAGTAATGTGAGCTTTTATGATAATCGACGGTGGTTTTGATACCAGCCCAAGTAAAGCAAGTTAAGGGCGTGAGCCGCAAAAATCATACTCTTAATTTTAGTGAATATTTTAACGCGATCGTTTCGACATGAAAAGGGAATCAGATCGGGCTCGATTGATCAAGGGCAAGCTGTTTTGGTCCCATGCAGGCTTGAGCACCTAAAACGAGCACGTAGCAAGGGTACCGGGTGGGTTGATTATCCGGACTTGTCGTTACTTGCTCGGAATTTTTTGATTGGTCTGAACTTATGAGTGGTGGAGTCAAGCTGGATTATTGGCTCGATTTTTTTGGATGGCGGCTAGATTGACTTAAAATCTTGGGAAGCCGAGAAGCCAAGAGTCCAGTCTTCTCTTCAGCGAGAGGCTGAGAGAACGGCTCCGAAATAGCATACGGAGGATTAGACAGCGCGCATAAAAAAGCCCACTTGGCTGGCAAAAACCAAGTGGGCTTTGAGAACTTTGATTGTTTGGTAGTTGCATTGTGTCTTGCGACCAATGCGCCTCGTGCTCATTTTTAGGAACACATCCACTATGTATCTAAGTGTGTTACCACGCTTAGATAGATAATCCTTAGAAAGGAGGTGATCCAGCCGCAGGTTCCCCTACGGCTACCTTGTTACGACTTAGTCCCAATTGCGGAGTTCACCTTCGGCGCCTGCTTCTAAAAGTTAGCTCAGCGACTTCGGGTGCCCCCCACTTTCGTGGCTTGACGGGCGGTGTGTACAAGGCTCAGGAACATATTCACCGCGGTATGCTGACCCGCGATTACTAGCGATTCCGGCTTCATGCAGGCGAGTTGCAGCCTGCAATCCGAACTGACCAACGCTTTCTGGGATTTGCTTGACCTCGCGGTTTCGCTTCCCTTTGTACGTTGGATTGTAGGACGTGTGCAGCCCTGATCATAAAGGCCATGAGGACTTGACGTCATCCCCACCTTCCTCCGGTTTAACACCGGCAGTCTGTCTAGAGTCCCCGACATTACTCGCTGGCAACTAGACATAAGGGTTTCGCTCGTTAAGGGACTTAACCCGACATCTCACGACACGAGCTGACGACAGCCATGCAGCACCTGTGCAAAGGCTCCCGAAGGCACTATCTGCTTTCACAGATATTCCTAAGCATGTCAAGACCAGGATAAGGTTCTTCGCGTAGCCTCGAATTAAGCCACATCCTCCACCGCTTGTGTGAGCCCCCGTCAATTCCTTTGAGTTTCAGCCTTGCGACCATACTCCCCAGGCGGAGCACTTAACACTTTCGCTCCGGCCGAGAGAATGTGAAGGTTCCCTCGACCTAGTGCTCATCGTTTACAGCTAGGACTACCGGGGTATCTAATCCCGTTCGCTCCCCTAGCTTTCGTTCCTCAGCGTCAGAAGAGCTCCAGAAAGCCGCTTTCGCCACCGGTGTTCCTGATGATATCAACGCATTTCACCGCTCCACCATCAGTTCCGCTTTCCTCTAACTCCCTCAAGCTTGGCAGTATCAAACGCAGTTCCACAGTTGGGCTGTGGGATTTCACATCTGACTGACCAAGCCGCCTACGAACTCTTTAAGCCCAGTGATTCCGAATAACGTTCGCGCAGTTCGTGTTACCGCGGCTGCTGGCACGAACTTAGCCTGCGCTTCCTCTGAGGATCGGTCAAAATTTCCTCCCCTCTGACAGCGGTTTACAACCCGAGGGCCTTCATCCCGCACGCGGCGTCGCTCCGTCAGACTTGCGTCCATTGCGGAAGATTCTCGACTGCAGCCACCCGTAGGTGTCTGGGCAGTGTCTCAGTCCCAGTGAGCCGGATCACGCTCTCACGCCCGGTACCCATCTTAGTCTTGGTAGGCCATTACCCCACCAACAAACTAGTAGGACGCAGACCGCTCTCAGGGTGATAAATCTTTGGTCCGGAGACATTATTCGGTATTACCCACAGTTTCCCATGGCTATCCCGAACCCTAAGGTACGTATCTACGCGTTACTCTCCCTTTCGCCGCTGTCCCCTTGGAAGCAAGCTTCCTCGGTTCTCGCTCGACTTGCATGCCTAATCCACGCCGCCAACGTTCATTCTGAGCCAGGATCAAACCCTTCAATTATAATGCTTACTGCAGACTCCAATTCGATCACTTCGCGAAAGACAAGCTTTCTGAAAGGATCAACCTCGGGCCACAGGTGTCTAGCAAAAAATCAATGGTTGAACCATCGTCGACATGAGTGGTCAAACCCATGCCTAACCTAGTTAATACAGCACAGTCTTATGCTGACTCAAAAGAGGTTGCTACCAAATTGTCAAAGATCTGTTTATCCCCAGTGAGGAATGTTCCTCAAAGTGGAAGTAGACTATCTTATGCCTTTTCAGGCCGGCGTCAACAGCTGCCGAGCACTTTTTTTCAACTTCTTGGAAGAGCCTTGAACACAGCCCTGAACACAGCCCTGAACACAGGTGTCTACTGCACATACTGGCAGCTTACCACTTGAGTGCCCCCGAAGTATCTGGCAAGCGCTCACAGATCAGACGACGCGCATCTTTGCCGCACTGGCGGCTGGGATCCTTGTGTCTGAAAACCGGTTTCCCACGTGTGGAGACCGTTTTGCAACCGTTCACTGAACCGATTAAACCGTACAGCTTCTCAGCCGCTGCGGCCTAACCCAAAAACCATGACACGTGGCACGTTGCGTCACCGCAACGCGGGAGTATAACTCTTCCATGACCACGTGAGCCAAGTTCATCGACCAGGCAAGCCAACGCTCGCCATCATTTTCGATCATTTTCTGCCGCAAATCGACTCATTTTCGCGGCTTGTATCAAGGACCTGCCATCATGCCCTGCCGAGGAGTTCGAGGTGCGACAACCATCGAAAACAACACCCGTGATGACGTGCTCCAGGCGACACAACAGCTATTAGCGCTGATCATCCGCCGCAATCAGATCATCGCCGATGACGTGGCCAGTGCCACATTCACCGTCACCTCGGACGTGAACGCCGAATTCCCGGCGTTGGCCGCCCGCCAGCTCGGTTGGCGCGAAGTCCCGTTGCTCTGCGGCTACGAAATCGAGGTGCCTGGCTCACTGAAAATGTGCATTCGCGTCATGCTGCACTGGAATACCGACAAGAGCCAGCAGGAAATCGAGCACGTTTATATCCGCGATGCCGTCAAACTACGCCCTGACCTCTCCGTTTTACCGCCGGTCGATTTCGAGGAACTGGAAACGTGGATCCAGAACCAGATCGAAGCCAGTAAACCGACGTAAACGGAGGTCCCCAGCCAAGATTTCCCCGTAGATGGCGGGCAAACCAGCCCGTTTTCGGGTAAACTAACGGCACTCGAAGCTCCGATCGCTTCACCACTTCCGGTTCCGGAACGCAGCGGTGCAATTGGCCAATGGCAGATAACTTCGATCCTTATCACAAGTGGCTGGGCATACCACCTCGCGATCAGCCTCCCAATCACTACCGGTTGCTCGGTATTGAACCGCTGGAAAGTGATGAGGACGTCATTGAGGCAGCCGCCAATCGCCTGATGGCGTTCCTGCAAGACATGGCGACGGGCGAACATGTCGAGCAATCAGAAGCGATCCTCGATGCGATTGCCGACGCGCGCCTCTGCCTGCTCACGCCGGCAGACAAAGCCGCTTACGACAAGGCACTTCGCCAGCAACTCGCACCAGCCCCCGCTCCGGCTCAGCCAGCCAACATCCCCACAGCGCTCCCTGTCACCCCTCCGGCGCAGCCAACCCCCGTGGCGCCGCCNGCGCGCCCCACACCGGTCGCNCCCCCACCAGCGCCTCCTGCTCCACCACTCGCGACACCTGCTCCCGTCGCAGCAGCCGCGCCGGTGGTCACCACACAACCGAATGCAATCAACCCTTCGGTAAAACCAACTGCCATCAACCCCTCCGTGAAACCGACTGCAGCGCCCTCGGTGAAACCGACTGCAGCGCCCTCGGTGATCGCGAGCGAACCACCAGAAGCGCACGAGGCGGACGAAGAAACGCCACCCCGNGTCAAGCGACAACGCTGGGTNATGATCATCCTGGGAACCGCTGCCTGCACCATCCTGGCTGTACTGTTCGGTGCATGGGCAACGCTACCGCCTGACAACGAAACCACTCCGACAACCTCCTCNCAAGAGGATCCTCGCAACGCAACGACGCGGGCAGATGATGAAACCGACGACAGCCCACAAACCTTTCGCGCGCGATTGAATGTCCGCATCGACGCGAATCTCCGCTCGGAAGTCAATGGCTGGGTCGATGACATCCCGCTCGAAATCCCGTCTCAAGGAGCGTGCAGCTTGGCGCTCGAAGCAGGAACGCACACCGTCCGGATGGAACGCCCCGGCTACCAACCGTTTGAGCAGGAAATCGAAATTCGCCTGGGACACCCCAACCTTGTCGTCCCAACGTGGCAGGTCGCCGAGACAACTCCCGCTCCGGATGCCGCACCCACGCCGGACGCGTCAGGTGAAAACACCACTTCGCCACAAAACAACCAGCCTGCAACGACAGACAAACAAAACCCGCCCACCAAGCCGAAACCGAAGCCACCCGGAACTCCCAAACCCAAACCCATCGCGACCCCGAAGCCGAAGCCGCCTGTAACCGCCTATCGCCCGTGGTCTATCGATCCCGTGGTCGCGTTGCCGTCCACGCGTGGCGAACCAGTGACCCTGGGCGAAGTGCAACTCAANACAGGCGACCAATTGGACATGCGCTTGATCGGCGGCGACGTCGTCCTGGGCGAGGAACGCCACTTTACACTCCAGCGGGAACCGTCCTCCAACCCCACATTCCTCGTGCGACTGCATCAAAATGCCAGCAAACCGACCACGGTCGCAGCCTTCACGCTGGTCGATCAAGCGCTGCAATTCCAATGGGCACTGGACGACCTGCACACGGCCGGGGTGCTACGGAACTGTAAACTCCTGCTCAGCAGCGCGCAAGCCACAGACAAAAACAAACAACGCGTGATCGCACTTCGTCCACCCCAAACAGCTAGACCGTTTGCCCTGCTCGGCACGTTCGGGAAATCCGAACATCGACTCGAACTTGATCACCGCCCGGACATCACCGCACTGGAAATGGTGGTGACGGGCGTGCAAGTTGCCGGTGACAACTCGCTGCTGAAAGGGATCCGACTACGGCCCGGCACCGAGCAATCGCGCAACGTTCCACTGCCGAAACAGCATTTCCCATTTCCCCTGCAATTCCATCTGGAACTGAGCAACAGCTTACGATTGCAAAGCAAGGCCATGCTGGGCAAGCCCGCCAAGTACGTGACGCAAAGGAACGCTCGGCAATTGCTCGACCAAGCGTTTTTCCCTCAACTNCAAGCCCAACAGCAACGGGCGCAGAGCGTGAATGACCCCAACTCGGCAGCCGCCAAATCGATCGCCACCGAAGTGCAACGCATTCAAGCGGAAAAGGCAAAACTCAACGATACGTTGCGGCAGGGGACCAAACGATTTCAACTGCATTTTGACTTGCTCTGCCACCTGAATGACAATCATCAAGTCGTGCTGTTGACGACGCGCCCAAGCGGGCCAACCAAAACGGCCAGCAAAGCGTGGTTCCCACCACAAGAGGTGCAGATCACCTCAGCACAAGGTCGCTTCGAAACCACGGAACAGCAAGCCTTTCGCATGCGTGACTTCAACGGACCGGCGGCGACGTATGCCATCGCGTTTCGCCCGGGCGTACGACGTTTTACGGGGATCCGCATCGAAGCCCTGGTCGATGAACTGGAACCAGGCCCCGGCCTGGGAAACGGCGGACAAGCGGTACTCAACTACGTCACGTTAACCCACGCTGAACAACCACTGACGCTCTCCGAACCGTGGTCGAACTCCGAACATCATCGCCGCGAATGGGGCGAGGCAGCAACGCTGCAAAACGAGCCCGATGACCAACACGGCTGGAAGATCGCAGACAAAGACATCGGTCGAGACATGTTCATTGCCTATCATGTCGCCTACCCCGATACGATGCGTCCTGACATCTACACCCCCTACCAGCTGCAACTTCATTTCCGCGGCGACGAAGCACCACCATTTGGCTGTATCCGAGTCTGCATCACCACGGCCAGACAGCCTGAATCGCTTCGCTGACCCCCACCTCTCTCCACCCCGCGTGCACCATGAAACCCAATCACCTTGCGCTTGTTCTTGCCCTCAGCCTGACCGCCTCCCTGACGCAGGCTGCTCAACCGCCAAATATCGTCTACATGATGTCTGACGAGCTGGCGTATTACGAGCTGTCTCACATGGGGAATCAGCGCATCCGCACACCGCGGATCGACCAGATGGCACGGCAGGGCCTGAGGTTCACTCAGGCATTGGCCGGCGCACCAGTCTGCGCACCGCTGCGATGTACGCTCATGACCGGCAAGCACATGGGGCATGCATCCGTCCGAGCCAACGATGGAGGCACCCCCTTGCGAGCTGACGAGCCAACCATCGCGTCGATGCTCAAACCCCTCGGATACGCCACCGGCGGATTTGGCAAATGGGGGGCCGGAGGTCGCGGCTCGACCGGAGTCCCAGAACAACACGGTTTCGATGTCTTCTTTGGATACTACGACCAGGTCCACGCGCACTCCTTTTATACGCCCTACCTCATCCGCAACAGCCAAGAGGTCAAGCTGCCGGGCAACGTCGGTGGCCGCACAGGCAAGTCATATTCGCACTACGCCATCATGGACGAAGCGTTCAAATTCATTCGAGCCAACAAAGACCAACCTTTTTTCTGCTACCTGCCAATCACACCGCCCCACGGGATGTTTGACATTCCGGCCGATGACCCCGCTTGGCGCCATTACCGAGATGCCGAGTGGGTACAGGACCCGCAAGTGCCGCAGGACGTAAAAAATTACGCGGCGATGGTATCCATGGTGGATGACAACCTGGGCGCCGTCCTGGACCTTCTCAAGGAACTCGAACTCGACGAGCGGACGATCGTATTTTTCACCGGCGACAATGGCGGACAAGATCGTTTCCGCAGCCCGCAATACCCCCGCGGTTACTTCGGACCGAACGTCGACCCACGCAACGGTACCGAATTTCGAGGTGGTAAAGGCAATCTCTACGAAGGCGGATTGCGGATCCCTTTCATCGTCCGTTGGCCAAGCCACATCAAGCCGGGCCAAGTCAGCGACTTGTTGTTCTACCAGCCGGACATGCTGGCGACGATCGCCGAATTAACCGGGGTCAAGGACGTTCCGGAAAGCGACGGGCTTTCCATCACACCCACGCTGCTCGGAGCAGAAGCGGCCGGTCACCCACAACAACAGCACGAATTCCTGTATTGGGAATTCGGACCTCAGACGGCCGTCCGTATCGATGACTGGAAAGCGATCCGCCCCCAAGCCAACCGAGACTGGGAACTGTATGACCTCAGTCAGGACGTCAGCGAAACCAAAGATGTCGCAGCCGAGCACCCGAAGCTGATCGCCCGCGTCCAAGCCTATGCGAAGCAGTCACATACTCCCGTGCGCCCCGGGACCTTTGCCGATCGTGTTGCTCACGAGAGAGACCGGGCTGCCAAGTGGGGCTCCACACGACCACCGCAAACCAGACCAAACAAAACTCACCAAATCAAACACCCTCAATTGATCCCAGCCAAGAATTTGCAGCTGGTGCGATTCAGCAGCGAGAACGGAGCGAACCAGCGCCTGGCCAAATTCGCCATCGACGGGAATCCCAAGACGACCTGGCACTCGCAATTCTCCGATGGGCTGGCCAAACACCCACACGAACTGGTGATCGACCTCGGCGAAGTCTACGACATTCGCGGTTTTGCCTATCTCGCGCGACAAGATGGTGGCTGGAATGGAGCATTCGCCAAGACGGAGTTCGCAATCAGCGAATCCGACAAGACGTTTGACGAAACCGCCGCCACCACCACCTTTAGCAAAGTCCGGAAAGCACAAATCGTCGAGTTACCCAAACCGATTCGTGGTCGCTTCGTCCGAATCCGAGCACTCTCCGAGGTGAATGGCATGGCCTGGGGATCGGCTGCGGAAATCGGGGTGCTGGGAACTCGATAAGCCGCCCACACAACCAGAAGGCTGAGCCAGACAGACCGACCTGAGCGAACGCTCGGCACTACCACCGTAAATTCCACGCATCTTGCCGATAACGTTGCTCGGCGAACTCGGCAGTCAAATCTTTCGGCCAGTCTTCCAATGGGACCGTGGCCTGCCATTGTGCAATCAACGCATTTCTGAGCGCAACCCCCGTGGTCTGAAGGTTCGCCACAAAACGATCGTGCGTCCGGCCACGTCGATACTCAGGCTGACGCGGTGGCGTGCCTAGACACTCTCCGATCAACTCCAGCGGAAAGTCATACAAGAGCGTACCGTGATACAGAAGATGATTCCGTTTGCAACGCAAACTGTTTCCCGAGAACTTCGTCTCACCAATCACCAGATCGCTGGTACCCTTTTGCTCCACCGGAAGATCGAGTGCACGCAACGCAGTCGCCATCTGCGTCAGTACAAAATGGTGGGCCTGATCGAGAACTCGCAAGGCGGGACGCAACTCGTAGCTCAACACGACCGCGTACATCAAACAACCAGGTCCGGTCACGATGGCAGCCCCACCACTGCAGCGCCGCAGATAGGGAATCGACTGCGCGGCACAACGCTCCTGCTCAACTTCCGTGGCGACCTTCGAAGACCGTCCCATCACCACCAACGGTGACTCCGGCTCCCACAGCCGCAAGACCTCTTGCGGACCATCCGCCTCTGCTTGCTCCAGCAAGGCTTCGTCAAGAGCGAGATTTTCGGCCGGTGAATCGAGAGTAAGATCCAGCAACTTCACGGTAGCGCATCCCCAGTTCGGGTATGGCGGCGCGGAACCAACCGGAAGGACGAGAGTGCACAGAGCTGCAGAGGCTCAATGTGCGGAACTCGAGACGGCCTACATTTCAGCGAGACGTCGTGCTCGTAAAGAACGACGTTCGGCACGCAAACGTGCTCGTCGCTTCGTTTCGCTTGGCTTCTCGTAATACTCGCGACGTCGCATCTCTTTTTTGATGCCACTTCTCTCTACCAGTTTACGGAAGCGGCGCACGGCTTCCTGAATCGATTCTTTGTCGCGTACGACAAGCTTGACCACGAAAAGCTCCTTCTGGAGGCGTTATCTCAATAGACCGTTTGAATGGGAATTCAGTAGTGTATAACAGGTATCGGGCCTGAGTCCAGCCCAGCGCCACCCGTTCCGCTCGATTGGCAATCGACGATGCTGGCCCAGTCAGCGTACGACACAAGCACACTACGTGGCATCGTAAAGCCTTACCGTGTAATATGATAGCCTTGTCTAACTAGCTTTGACGCGGGGACCATCATGCCAACCGGACTCTGGCGTCCCATCACACTTGTCAGTGGTGTTTTACTGCTTTTGGTCCTGCCCTTCTTTCTATTTGCGGCCCCCATTGAGGCCTGGTACGACCAATTCAAAGCGGATCCACCCGGGCCAGTTCTGACCTCCACCATCGTCATTGGCGTCCTGGCGGGTGACATTTTCTTGCCCATTCCTTCGACGGTGATCATGCCTTTCGCCGGGGCCCAATTGGGCATCGCCCTGGGCACCGTCACCAGTTGGCTTGGCCTGTCACTCGGCTGTGTCATCGGCTTTGCACTCGCCAAATGGTTCGGCAGACCTGTCGCGAGGTGGTTCATCCAAGCGGAGGATCTGCGCAGCATGGAAACATTCAGCCAGCGATTCGGCCCGCTATTTCTCGTCATCGCAAGGCCCATTCCGGTGTTTGCCGAGGCCAGTATCCTGCTGGTCGGCGTGAACCGCTTGACGTGGCGACGCTTTCTCCCGCCGATGCTCGCCTCCAATCTCATTCTCGCACTCGGCTACGCCGCTTTTGGAAAGGTCGCTGAACGCAACAACTGGTTGCCCATCGCCGTGATCGTATCCGGGGCAATCCCGGTGCTGATTGCCGCCATCGCACGCCACGTCCTGCGCCAGCGCGAGAGTGCAGAAAAGTCCGCCAGCCCAGAAGAACCACAGTGATCACAGGTTTACGGTTGCGTTTCCTGCAAGCGTGGAAGATCATGGCACTGGCCGGTCCTTCATCGAATGTAGACAGATCTTCAGCAAGACGACACGGACAGCACATGTATTTCGATGACCACGCAGAGGAAAGTGAATTTCACGCAGCGTGGGATGCGGTCGAGATCGTTCGCCCTGTGCGGTACTCGCTATTTACCTTTGGCACTACCGAGCTACCGTATTTTCTGGTCTGCCCCAGCGACGAGCCCGGCGGGCTAGTGACTATCACGCAGGGCGAGGTCAGTATCAAACGCCCTGTTATCATCACACCCGAAAACGCGTCGGCCGCCTTCGACGGATTCTTTGAGAATGCGGAAGAGGAAGGCTTCGCACGCTTCCTGCTATCCCGCTCTGCACACTTCTCGAATTTGCAATTTGAAAATCGACGTGGCGAGCGGAAATTGGTCAGTGACAGCGTCGAGGAAGCAGTTGACCAGCTCAATCGCCGCCTAGACTCAGAGGACGAGGATCGCGTGGCCATCTTAACAGCACCAGCGAACCTGGGTGGACTCGCCATCCTCCGCTACGCTGCCGAACGAGTCTGGGAAAGCGCGCCGGACAATATCCAGGAATTGCGAGAACGAGGGTTCTTGCCCTAACGGCCCCCGGTTCCCCAGCAACCTGCCGATCGCAACGCCCCCCTCAAGAACTCCTCGGCCGGCCGACCCAATCCACCCCAGCGCGGCCAGATGCCACAGAGGCACCCCCCAGAAGTTGTCATTTTTTGTAGGAACTCCAAACAATCCGCGCGGAACCCCGCCGACTGCGAACGGTCCGCAAAGTGATAAACCACCATTCTGACACGAGTTACGACGCCAGGGCAAAAAGTTGACTCGACCCGGCATCCAGTTTGCTCAACCTATATTTGAGACAAGCCGCCAGAGGTTCGCGTCACGACCGTGCCGCGACAACTCGCGACTTTACTTAAGTCTTTGCTATCATGGATGATTGAGCGATTCCACGCTGACATTTCAGTTGGACCGGGGGAACCAAGACGGTTTTGGTCGAACTCTTCTGTGGGTGAAACGTAATCATGAGTAAGCGAAAACTGACGGAACATACAACGCAAAGTCCATCACCTGCGGAGCACGCCTTGACTGACGAAGAGCTGCTCTTGTGCTATCGCCAAACGGGAGATCGTGGGGTCTTTGCGCGCTTAGTGAACCGCTATGAACGCGAGCTGTATAGCTATTTACGTCGTTACACCAATAACGCGGAGATGGCAGAGGATGTATTTCAAGCTGCGTTCTTACAAGTCCATTTAAAGTGTGAACAGTTTGAAGAGGGAAGACGTTTCCGACCATGGCTTTACGCCATCGCAACCAACCAGGCGATTGACGCTGGGCGACGAAACAAACGACATCAGATGGTCAGCCTGGATCGCGTTGGATCGCGGGACCAGGATGACGATGCCGGGAAACTGGCCGACCTGCTGGTCAGCGATGCCGCCAGTCCGATTGATTCCGTCGCCAAGCTGGAACAGGCCGAATGGGTGCAAGCTGCCCTGGACGGTTTGTCGGAACAAATGCGAATGGTAGTGCATTTGGTTTACTACCAGGGGATGAAATATCGCGAAGCTGCTGACGTCCTTGAGATTCCGGTCGGAACGGTCAAGAGTCGGCTGCACGCGGCCATTGCCAAGCTCACCGAGAGCTGGGACGACACACACATTAATCACGAGTAAGCGCGATGCGAGAAGACTTGCTTGGATACTTGCTGGGAGCTTTGGAAGGTGACGAGCGTGAGCGCGTGGAGCGCGAGATCGAGCGGAATCCATCCTTAGAGCGCGAGATCAGTGCATTGCAGGCAAAGCTGGATCCTTTACGGGAAACCTCTCTGGATTTCGAACCTCCGTTTGGCTTAGCCACGCGCACCTGCGCACTTGTGGAACAGCATCGCGAGACCACCGATGTGACAAGCGAACCGGTCAAGCTCAAGGGAGCGCCTGCTGAGCTGAACCACCGAAATCGCTTTCGCTGGTACGACCTGGTCGTTGGTGCGTGTGTGTTGATTGTCGGCTTTGCCTTAATCTTTCCCGCCATCGCTCGCAGCCGACAGATGGCGCAGCGGCAGGCATGTGAACGCAATCTGCAGCAGCTCGCACTGGCGCTCCAAAGCTACAGCGAGCAAGCGAATGGCTATTTTCCAGCCATTCCCCTGCAAGGAAATCGAGCGTTTGCAGGAGTCTTCGCCCCGATGCTTGTCGAGAACGAGCTGGTGAACGACCCGGGAGTCTTTGTCTGTGCGTCATCACCATTAGCGTCCGGCGATCGTGGCTGGCAAATGCCAAGCCTCCAAGAGATTGACCAAACCGAAGGACGTGCTTTGGCAAAAGCACGCGAATCAGCATCCGGCAGTTATGGCTATAACCTGGGCGTCGGAGTGGATGGTCAGTACCAGCCACCCAAGAACCACAATCGTGAGTTTTTCGCCCTGGTTGCCGACAGCCCAACCATCCACTTGCCGGATCGACGGAGCATGAATCACGGCCGACGCGGACAGAATGTGCTGTATGAAGACGGACACATCGTCTTCGTCTCTGGGTTGGCGGATCAGTATGAAGACCATCCATTTCTCAGTCGCCGAGGTAACGTGGAACCTGGTCTGGACGCAGACGATGCCGTAATTGGCCGTAGCAACACGCCACCGATGGCGTTCATCAAAGACTAACGTCCTTTCGCTTCGCCTCCTGGGTCTCAACTCCCCAGCTGATATCACCACCAATCGCTTGTTGGAGATAATTGGATCTGGGGTACAACCTCGCTGGGTTGTTGTGAGACCGTCGGTCGTGCGATCCGCTAGGAGCGACCTCGATCATGGGCGCGAATCTTGCGCAACGTACCGCTGAGGTGATCGATATCTAGCCCATCCACTTTGTTCGCAGTCTGACTGGTTAATCTCAAGGTCAGGTAGAGCATCGACAGTTCATGATCGTTACTCAGACGCTGATCCAATCGTGATTCGTCGGCCATGCACGCCAAAGCGTCGCTGGGATGGTCACATAGGTCGGTCATTAACCGATCGAGATGTCGCGAATCGATCTTATTCTGCCGGACAGCGACATCCAGCAGGGATAAACTCCGAGACACCTCGCGCAAATCCTCGTCTTCAAACAGTTGGACGGCAATCAGCAGTAAACAGAGCAACTGCTGCCGCACAGAACTCGCATTTTGCAGCTGCTTGTGAATCGGCTGCAGGTCGAGATCCCGCTGCAGGAGTGAGCGCAGCAGATCACGGTTGTCCAACACACGTTCCGCGAAATCGGCTCGCAAGTTGGTCGACATCTCCAGGCCAGCGGTACGGCGACAAAACGCACGAAATACCTTGTTGCCGGCAAGCTGATTTTTGGCCAGAATACGGCCAATGATGAATTGCGCATCGTTCGAAGCGACCGCTCGTGACGAAGGGCATAAACACATCATCACGTCGGAGATTTCTTCCAGTCGTTCCCTGATAAACAGACTGATGACCTCCGGCTCGATGCCTGGTGAACGCCGCACCAACAAGGCCAGCTTGCGGATCACAATGTGGAAGTCTTTATTCTTTTTGATTCCGGCAAACAGTCCTTGCACCAGCTTGGCCCGTTTCTTCGCATTCGCACCCTGCTCTCCGACAATCGAAACCAAGCTGTAGAACAGCTGGCATCGCTGATCGGGCTGAGGATATTTTTGCAAGCGTTTGCCGAATTCTGCGGACCAGAGCAGATCCCAGCAGCCGGGGAATTCCTCCTGGGCCCGCGTCATGGTGCGCAGCAGCTGGCTAAAATCCTCACCGTCACTCAATTGGCCAACTAACGTCAGCGCCGCAATGGCCGCAGTCACATCTTGCGGTTGCCCAGTGCAGATGACATCCGTGACTTCGCGAAGGTGCTGGGCCTCAACGCCATGTTCGCTAATGGCACGATAGAGTTTCAGCCACGTCGGGGCCTGAAATTCTTCTGCGATGTATTTGCCATCACTGTCCTGAGCAACCGAAATTTCGGAGCCTGGCCCCAGCTCTTTGAGCAACGGGGTCAGCAGTTCCTCGGCGATCTTCTGTTTCCAGTCTTCCTTGGCGAACCGCAATCGAACGACGGCTTCATCAAAACGGGCGATCTGCTGATCGACATCTGCCGGGATATCTCCTCCCAAACTGATCTTGCCCAAGTCGACTTTTAGGATGGCTTTCAGGTTGTCAAATGTCGCCTTCACATCATCGGGGGTCGCGCCCGCCAGTGACGAAGGTAGCCATTTCATGCGCAGGGGAACGGAAAACGCTCCCGATTGATTGATGAACTGAATCTGCGCCAGTGTTCCAAGCGTGTCGCTCGGATCGGTTAATGACATAAAAACAAACCCTGAGAAGCAGTGTGATAAGTCACCACAACCATTTGATTTTACTTGCTCGCTGCTCGAATACGAAGTGCGATTTACTGGTTCCTGCCACTGGGTACTACCCGGGAACACCCGCGTGCAGATTTTCACTCCCATACTTGCAACCAACGGCAAGACCCGTCAGATTCGGTACTGGCTCGCTTCTTTGCTCAACGGAGGATCGCTACATGCCGGCATTCAGTATCGAAGTACCACACTCGCTCGGTGAGCAAGTGGCGGTCGAGAAACTCAAAGGATTCCTGGACGGTGTCCACGAAAAATTCAAGGATCAGATCAGCTCGATCGAAGGCGAGTGGACAGCAAACGTGTTGAACTTCAGCTTCACCACCTACGGTTTTTCGATCGGAGGCACGATGACCGTCGAAGAGTCTGTGGTTCGTCTGGAAGGTCAGTTGCCATTCGCCGCCGTCGCCTTTCGAGGCAAGATTGAAGAGTCCATTCGCAAAGAGATGCAAAACGCTCTGGATTAGCGGGAAGCTCACGTCAGAGATCCTGGTCATATGAACACGTCCGTGCACCAATTGTTTGATTTAACCGACCGCGTGGCGCTGGTCACCGGGGGTTGCGGTTACCTCGGTACGGCGCTGGCCGAGGCCCTGGCAGAAGCGGGCGCGACCGTCATTATCTCCAGCCGCGATCTGTCTCGCGGAGCATCCGCTGCGCAAGCACTTCCATCACCCGGCGGCGCACAACACGCCGCTGTCTGCCTGGACCACAAAGATCCTGACTCGTGCCAGGCCGGATTCGCGGCCGCTTTGGAGATTGCCGGTGGGGTCGACATCCTGGTCAACAATGGTCAAGGCGGCACCGGGGACGACTGGCACACCGTGGATCGCGATGGATTCAATGATCAACTCCACAACGCCAGCGGTTACTTTGAGTTAGCCCGCCTCCTGCATCAACACGCTGTCGAACAAGCCAAGCCGGCGAATGTCATCATGCTCGGGTCGATGTACGGATTGGTTGGTTCCTATCCGGATGCCTACGCCGACGTATGTCCGGCAAGCAGTGTCAGCTACCACGCCTTGAAGGGCGGGATCATTCATATGACCCGACATCTCGCCGTGTACTGGGCGGCCGACGGAGTGCGCGTCAACTGCTTGAGCCCCGGGCCATTTCCGGCCGAGAAAGCGCCGGCGGAGATGGTCGAACGCCTCAAGACGAAGAGCCCTCTCGGACGCATGGGACTGCCCGTTGAACTGAAAGGCGCAGTCGTCTTCCTGGCCAGTGATGCCAGCAGCTACGTCACGGGCCACAACCTGGTCGTCGACGGCGGCTGGACTGCCTGGTAAACGCTCGCCAACGTCCCTTTTCGCGGCTCCTACCCAGCAACCACTTAGGTCAGAGACCAGCCGCGACGATATTCGCGTTTGATGAACGGCTCCGCTTCCGGACAATTGGTCACGCGCATCGCTGCTGCATCCCACTGCAGTTTCTGACCAGCTCGATAGGCTACATTCCCGAGATGATTGGCCTCGGTGAGCCAGCCGGCGTACTCGAAGTTGCAGGTCGTTGGTGCTCCGGTTTTGCAAGCGTGCACCCATTCGGCGTGGTGCCCACGTGACTTCGGAATGAACGGCTCCGGTCGCTCGAAATCCTTAAACTCTTTTTCTGGCAACAAGACATGTTTGCCATAATCTGCCAGCAGCATGCCTTTGTCACCCACGAACAAGCATCCGCTACCCCACTGTGGGATCTGTTTATCTTTCCAGAGCTGTGGTTTATTGACCCCCTGATACCAGGTCAACTCACACGCGGGGAGTGAGCCACGTTGACCATACTCATAGGTGACTTGCATCGAAGCAGGTGCCAACTCGGGGTGCGGGGGCGGTCCTTGCGCCTCGATCGTCAACGGTTTATCAAGCTTCATGGCCCAGAACGGTAAATCGACCCAATGGCTTCCCAGATCACTCATGGTGCCATTTCCAAAATCCCACCAACGATACCATTTGGGTCCGGGGAAATATGCTTCGTTAAAGTCCCGATAGGGTGCGGGGCCAATCCACAAATCCCAATTCAGATACGACGGGACGGGCTGCGCACCCTGTGGTCGTTCCTGTGTGATCCACTGATCCCCGGCCGCCTTTGCCGCCGCCTCGCTCTCGTGACGCCCCCAAGCTCGCCCCACCCAAACGTGACATTCAGTGACGTTGCCGATGGCACCACTCTGAATCAACTCGACCACCCGGCGGTAATTATCGCCGGCGTGAATTTGCGTCCCCATTTGTGTGGCAACACCGGCTTTATTGGCCGCCTCGCGGATCACCCGTGCCTCGTAAACATTGTAGGTCAACGGCTTTTCACAATAGACATGCTTGCCAAGCTGCAGTGCAGGCAACGTAGCAAACGCATGCGTGTGCTCACAGGTGCTCACCACCACAGCGTCAAAACTGATTTTCGCGTCGTACAACTTGCGAAAATCTGCGAAGGCCTTGGCATTGGGATGTCGCTTGGCGCCAAAGTTCAAATTGTTTTCATTGACATCGCACACCGCGACAATGTTTTCCGTCTCGACACTCCGCATGTTGGAGCCGCCCCGGCCACCACAACCGATCACCACCACATCGAGTTTTTCGTTGGCATTCTGAGCACGCAATAACGCCGGTGCAGAAAATGCCACACTGCCTGCAACGACAGCAGACGATTGCAAAAATTGGCGACGATTGTATCGGGAGGAATGTAAGAGGGACATGGCGTTCTCCAGGTCAGCGATCCACATGAGTTGAGAAATGCCCCGGCCAGCTAAGAAGCCAAACCGGGAATCGGATTCTGAGCGACAGCAGCATTAATTTCGGTAGGCACATCCGGGTGCAGTCGCAGAATACCCGGGTCGAGCACGGTTCGCAAAATGGTGGAGGCAACCTGCGGGAGACTCACCGGATCTGCCGCGGGAGCTCCTCCAAGTCGATCGGATTGGCCGATGACCTGCCCCATCGGCAAACCGCCGCCGGCAAACATCAGCGGGCACAGATTGCCCCAATGGTCGCGACCAGCCTTCGCGTTAATCTTGGGCGTACGACCAAATTCCCCAGTTACCACCAACAGCACGTCATCGAACATACCCCGTTCTTGTAAGTCGTCCATGAAAGCGGCCACGGCATGGTTCACCGCACTGCCGAGTACGGGCATGCCATCGTCGACGCCAAAACGATTTCCGTGCAGATCCCACCCGGTGCTGGTCACCGTAACAAAACGACACCCGGCCTCCACCATGCGGCGAGCCAGCAGCATCTGTTTGCCAAGGTATTCAGGCGTTTGTTCAGCAAAGCCCTTCTTGCCTTTCTTTCTGACAAACACGCTTGGCGGGATCTTAATGTGACTCGTATCATACGCGGCCACCGTCCGCGGATCTTCGCGCTGTAGATCGAATGCCTCCGTCACACCACCAATCAACACGTCGATCGCTTGTTCGTTGAATTGCCCCAAGCCACGCTGCGCAGCCAACTCGGCACCACGTTTGGCATCATCCAAGGCGGCCAACAACGACCGGCGGTCGTCAAATCGCCCGCGAGGAATTCGCAGCTCCATATTCTGTTTCAATTGCCCACCGCCGGCTGGGTCAAACGGCTGAAACGATTTACTAAGCGATCCGATGGGCGCACAGCGTTGTGTGTAATCCGGGTTTCCCTTAAAGCCCGCTCCTGCGGCAGCTGGACCAAGCATGACATTTGTCGGCATCCCCGTCTGAGGATGTGTGGTGCCAGCCACCCGGGAAAAAATGGAACCCAATTGCGCCTCGGTCGCATTCCCGCCGCTAATGACCTGAGACGTGGCCGAACCATGACTGCTGTTCCCATGCCGAAACGAACGCACAATCGAGAGCCGGTCGGCTCGCTCTGCCAAACGGTCGAAGTGAGAACCGAACGTCACCCCCGGCAACTTCGTTTGGACCTCACCAAACATTGCCCGATACTCTGCCGGTGCCGACATCTTTGGATCAAACGTCTCGTGCTGTGGAGGACCACCGCCGAGAAAAAGAACCACCACCGCGCGGTCGCGCACCGGACTGCTTGCTCCAGCAGCGGCAGACGATTTCAAGGCCAACGCACCGGGTAGCGTCAAACCGGTGAGCCCGACCGTACCGATGCGGAACCACTCACGTCGCGAGATACCTTCACAGGTATGATGCAGTCCGGAATCGATGATCTTCAGCATGACAACTTTCTCTTGGCAGGATCGGCATCACCAATATATCAAGAGTGGCTGATGATTTCCTCACGAAATCCGATCTCCTGGGTGATCATCGCCAGACTCCAGTTTTTCGATGCGAGTCACCAATGTAGCGATCGTCGCCTCTAATTCCGTGATCTTGGCCTCCCATGCGGAAACATTGCTGCCGGAGTCGGTTGACGGTCGAACAGGAGATTCCGTCGGGTTCGCTGTCGCTCCGCCATGGTCGGCAACCCGTTGCCGCAAACGCTCGTGTTCATCAGGTTCATACAGGTTGTGCGTCACGATTTGCCCGCGACCTTCGGGCGTGAGTGAAATCACCAAGTCCTTTTCGATCAACCCTGCCAGAACCGACTTGAGAGCCGCCATGTCGGACAACTTGGGGGCGTGCTTGTCATCCATGCGTGCCGCGCGTGCACGCAACTCGCCGACCGTCTGTTCGCCGCGCAGCAACAGTTCGGCCATGACTGCCAACTCGGTTTTATCGACCCCTAACCACTCGTACATGGCGTGGCGATACTTGGCCACACGACTCCCGCCCTGGACCTCCAAAATGGCGCCCAGGTCGCGCAACTCATCCGCGACGTCCTGAACCATTTCTGCTGTCAGGTTCATTTGGGGCGCCCGGTTGCTCTTTTGATTGCAACCATTGGTCAATGCATTCAGCGACAACGGATACGCATCCGGCGTCGTCTTGGCTTTTTCGACCAGGACACCCGCCACCCGCCGTTGATAGCGAGTCAGAGTCTGCCAGTTCTTGGTCGTCTCAGTGGTTGGTGACGATGAATCTTGCATAGCGCTTCCTTGGTGGAATGACCTGAACCACGTGCGTCCAGAAAAGTGCGTGTCGTGGTAAGTCTATTGCTAGCGTCGCCCGGCGACCATAGGGTGGTGTGCTCAACGAGTTGGGGCACTGTAGGTCAGGAGAAAAACATTGACCCTCCCAGCGGCGCGCAGTAGATTGAAGTGTGGCTTTGGCCACGAGCGGGGTCGATTTCTCGTCTACTAACTCCTCGCAACAACCCGCTCGATAGGTCAGGCAAAGCCATCAGGTCGATCGACCTGCCAAGCCGACCAGCGGGCGGCTGTATTCGTTTTTCGTCACGTCCAGTACTTGTCTCGTCCGTACGTTCGTCGTGTTCGTTGTTTTTCGCTAACCATTCGCCGAAATGGAGGGCGCCATGCTGCTCACTGCCAAAGCCACTGTTACGGTCAACGCCGCGTTCATGCAGGAGATCAAAGAAGTCCACCAGGACTTATGGCAATGTATGGACAGGGCCCTCACCATTTGCGGCATGCATGAACCGAATCCAAGTCACATCGTGACGATTCTCGCGGATCTGCGGGATCAAGTGGCGTTACATTTTGCCCTCGAGGAAGCCTACGGTTATTTCGAAGGTCCAGCTCACGTCGCGCCACGGCTATGCGAAAAGGCTGATCGCTTGCGGTCCGAGCATGCGGCATTGTATGGTGCAGCCAGTGATTTGGTAGAAGATGCCGACGAGTGGCATCACCAGCGTGCGTTGTTGCATCACTGCAGGCACATCTACGATCGTTTGCAAACCTTTCACGTAGATCTGCGACGTCACGAAACGCGCGAATCCGAACTTGTGCTGGCGGCGTATGGTGACGACATCGGCGTTGGCGACTGACGACGTGATGAGTGGATGGTCATGAACGAACATACAGTTGGCCGACCCATGGAGATTCTCCTGGTCGAAGACGGATTGACCGATGCCCGGCTGGTGATTGAAGGATTAAAAAAAGGTGGGTTTCGCCATCGCGTCACCTTGGTGCGTGACGGTGCGGAAGCCTTGGAATTCGTCGGCAAGCAAGGTCGCTTTGCACGTGCTCCACGCCCCGACATCATCCTGCTGGATCTCTATCTTCCGAAACACAATGGCATGGTGGTCTTGTCGCAACTGAAGAACGATTGCGATCTGAAGAGCATCCCTGTGGTCATCATGACCTCATCCGACGCCAGCGAGGATCGGGACGGATGTGAGCTGCTGCAAGTCGATAGCTTTATCAAGAAACCGTTCGGCATGCAGGCATTCCTGCAAGTGGTGCGCGAACTGAAGCGACACTTACTCTCTGACGTCATCTTGCCGGCGATGGACTAAGCGGGGTCACCCGTCCTACAGACTCGCCCGAGCTTGCTCGAACGCAGTGATCTTGTCCTCGTACTGCAGTGTCTGAGCGATGTCGTCCAAGCCATGCAGCAAGTTATGTCGTCGCGACGGATCGACCTCGAATCCCAAGGACAGACCACTGGTATCGCTAACCTGTTGCTGTTCCAGGTCAATGGTCAACTGATATCCTGGCTCGGCGGCGACCTTGGCAAACAGTTGCTCGACATCCTCTTCGCTGAGATGGATTGGCAACACGCCGTTCTTGAAGCAATTGTTGTAGAAGATATCTGCGAAAGATGGCGCGATCACAGCGCGAAAGCCAAAGTCTTCCAGCGCCCAGACCGCGTGTTCCCGACTACTACCCGAGCCGAAATTTCGCCGAGCCACCAAAATCGAGGCTCCTTGAAACTGAGGCTGGTTCAGTTCGAATTCTGGATTGTCACTACCGTCATCCAGGAAGCGCCAATCATAAAAGAGGAATTGCCCAAACCCTGTCCGCTCAATGCGTTTCAAAAACTGTTTGGGAATAATCTGATCGGTGTCAACGTTGGCGCGATCCATCGTGGCCACCAAGCCGGTGAGTTGCGTAAACGCTTGCATAATGATTCCTGATTGGATTGTTTCTTTTCCAGCACCCTGCGGTGTGTCAGCGACTCGAATCGCTGTTATTTGTAATTCCATTCGCGAACGTCGACAAAGTGTCCTTCGATCGCGGCGGCAGCGGCCATCGCCGGGGAAACCAAGTGGGTTCGACCACCTTTCCCTTGCCGGCCCTCAAAGTTGCGGTTGCTCGTCGAGGCACAACGTTCACCCGGTGACAATTTGTCGGGGTTCATTGCCAGGCACATGCTGCAGCCAGCTTCCCGCCAATCAAATCCCGCATCGGTGAACACGCGGTCCAAACCTTCTTCCTCGGCTTGCTGTTTCACAATCCCGCTGCCGGGTACGATCATCGCCTGCACGTTGCCGGCAACGCGGTGCCCTTTGATCACGTCGGCAGCCGCGCGCAGATCTTCGATGCGAGCATTGGTGCACGAGCCGATAAACACACGGTCAATGGTCACATCTTCCAACGCCATACCGGCCTGCAGGTTCATGTATTCCAATGCACTGGCCGCTGATTTCTGTTCTGTCTCGTCGCCATGCTGTACCGGATCGGGCACTTTTTCATCGATCCGCATCACTTGCCCCGGGTTCGTTCCCCAGGTCACCTGAGGCGCGATATCGCTGGCTTGATAGACTTGAGTCACGTCATAAGTTGCCCCGGCATCGCTGGGTAGCTTTTCCCATTCCGCCACCGCCGCATCAAAGTTTTGAGGTGCGTAAGGACGGCCGCGTAAATAATCAAATGTCGTCGCATCCGGTGCAATCATTCCAGCACGCGCGCCCGCTTCGATGGACATATTACAGACTGTCATCCGCTCTTCCATACTCAGAGCGCGAATCGCCTCACCCGTGTATTCCAAGACATACCCTGTACCACCCGCAGTCGTGAGTTTACCGATCAGGTACAAGATGATGTCTTTCGCTGTCACACCTCGCGGCAGACTGCCATCCACCCGCAACTCCATCGTTTTCGGCTGTTGTTGCAACAATGTCTGGGTCGCCAGCACATGCTCGACTTCGCTGGTCCCAATTCCGAAAGCCAACGCTCCGAAGGCTCCGTGCGTTGCCGTGTGACTGTCCCCACAGACAATCGTCATACCCGGCTGGGTGTACCCCATCTCCGGACCGATGACATGCACAATCCCCTGATTGGCATCGTGCAAGTCGTATAACTTGATGCCAAACTGCTGGCAGTTCTCCCGCAGCGTATCCACTTGCTGCTTGGAGATCGGGTCAGCAATTGGCAGCATGCGATCGGTTGTGGGAACATTATGGTCCGGGGTGGCAATCGTTCGCTCGGGGCGTCTTGCCGGCCGCCCGGCGAGTCGTAAGCCCTCGAACGCCTGAGCGCTCGTGACTTCGTGAACGAGGTGCAAATCGATATACAGGATCGTTTGCCGGCCGTCTTCGGCATGGACGACGTGCTGGTCCCAAATCTTCTGGAACATCGTGCGCGGTGCTGCTGACATGTTTACCTAAGTATGCTTGCGAAAGTGATTTAGCAGAGGGGCACCCGGGAGAGACCGAGGGCGGAAAGATTGGCCAAATGATCGGCCGCTGTCCCCCCAGTATATCCGCTTCCAGGCGGGAGCGGGAGTTGGCATACCGCCGGTCGAGCCTCCTGACGACGTCACCGCAGCAACGGAGGCAGGTACGCCTCCTCACCGACCGGGGGCCCTCAACTTCGGTCGCCGGGGGGAGAGATGCGATTTTCACGCCCCGCCCCCGAAAACTCCGGAACCTGAAGGGAATTGCACTACGGTCTTGTAAGCGGTCTACTCCTGCGCCAAAATGCGGATTCTGCGTGAAGGATCGGGTGGACGTGAAAAGAAGATCACAGTGTATTTCGGCGGAGTTGGTCCATGGTATTTCGTTTGCTTCTCATCCTAGTAATCACCTTCAGCGCTTCGCTGTCGGTGGCCGCTGAACCCTACCAGCTCCAGGTCCCCCTGGGCCTGAAAGCACCCAAGATCCCCAAATCCAATCCGCTCACCGCGGAAAAAATTGCGTTAGGCAAGCAACTTTACTTTGACAAACGCTTGTCAGCCGACAACACCGTCAGTTGTGCCAGCTGCCATGACCCGAAAAAAGGTTGGTCGAACGGCGAGGCCACGGCAGAAGGAATCCAAGGCCAGCGCGGCGGACGCGGCGCACCCACCGTACTAAATGCCGCCTACCAGACCCGTCACACGTTTTGGGATGGCCGGGCCAAACAAACCTCTGCTCTCGGAAAAAACGCACTTGAAGTGCAAGCCTTGGGCCCGATCGAAAATCCGATTGAGATGGGAATCAAGTTGGACGACCTGATTCCAAAACTCAACAAGATCGAGGGCTACCGCAGCCAGTTCCAAGCCGTCTTCGGGACCGATGTGACGTCCGACGGGATCGCCAAAGCGATTGCCTCCTTTGAACGAACCGTACTGTCCGGCAATGCTCCTTACGATCGCTTCAAGGCTGGCGACACCAAAGCGCTCTCTGAGTCAGCCCAGCGTGGTTGGAAACTGTTCTCGAACAAAGCAAGTTGTACGAACTGCCACGCAGGCTCCAGCTTCACCGACCAGGCGTTCCACAACCTGGGCGTGGGTATGGATAAAGAAAAACCTGACTTGGGCCGTTTCGCAGTGACGAATCTCCCCGGAGATAAAGGTCGCTTCAAGACCCCCACGCTACGAGATATCGCGCGCACCGCGCCCTACATGCACGATGGCAGATTTGCCACGCTGGAAGAGGTCGTCGATTTTTACAACCAAGGTGGCATCGCCAATCCTCATCTCGATGACGAGGACATTTTCCCACTCAAACTGACAGATGACGAGAAACAAGATCTCGTAAACTTCCTCAAAGAAGGCCTCGCCAGTGACGACTATCCCGATGTCGCTCCACCGGCATTACCAGAATAACGCGTCAAGCGGCATGTGGCCCCCAAGTGCCCGCTGACATCCCCAATTCATGACGATGTGATTACAAGACTTTAGGAGAAGCGTAATGAAATATGTTCGTGCTCTATGCACTGTTGGCCTCATGGCCATGATGACGCTGAGCGTCTTTGCGGACGACGAAAGCAAGGAAGAAGCCAAGCCACAAGGGACGCCAGCAACCGTCGAAGCCCAAACGGTGCTCGATGGCCTCGACAATCCCTGTGCCGTGGCCATTCAACCAGAAACGGGAGACATCTTCGTTTCCGATAGCGGCGCTGGCCGCATCATTCGTGTCGTTGACGGCAAAGCACAAGATGTCATTACCGACTTCCCCGGTGATGTCTATGGCAAGGGTCCGATGTACAACATTGGCCCCCTCGGACTAGGCTTCATCAGCAAGGACATCCTGGTCGTTGGTGGTGGCGGTCAAAAAGACGGCGACGAGCTGCTGCGGGTCTACAAAGTACCTGAAAAAGGTGCGGAGCCGATTAAAGCCGATGCCATGGAAGCCAGCTTCAAGCTGGAAGCCACGGACGAGATTAAAGGCGAAGGCAATTTCTACGCCGTCGCTGTTGGCAAAAACGCCGTCTACGTCACCGCCAACGGTGATGACACCAAAGGCTGGGTCGCCAAGGCCACCATCAACGGTACGAAAGTCGAAAAGTTCGAGCGTTTCTTACCCACCAAAGAAAAAACCGAAGTGGATGCACCCGTCGGGATCACCATGCACGACCTCGGCTACGTCGTTGTCGGTCAACTCGGTGAAATCACCGTACCCGGCGATGCTCTGCTGACGTTCTACGACGACAAGGGCGAAATGCTGATGAATCTGGAAACAGGTCTCAGCGACATCACCGCAGTCGCCTACAGCACCCAGCCGCGCGGAAAAAGCAACAAGAAACAACTGTATGTCTTGGACTTTTCCTGGCACGACACTTCGCAAGGTGGCTTGTTCCAACTGGTTGCCGATGGTGAAGATGGCGTCGAAGCACGCAAGAAAACCGGACTCGACAAACCGACGTCTATGGCCTTCGCCGCAGATGGCAGCTTGTACATCACCGTCATCGGAACCGCTGAAGAGGGTTCGGATGCCAAACCCGGCAAGCTCCTGAAGGTAGAACCTGGACTGTAGTCCGCACCATAAGCTATCGTAAAAGCCTCATCCCATTACGGTGATGAGGCTTTTTTTATGGACTCTCAAGGAACCATGATCATGCCCATGTCGCGCCGCCAGCTGTTACAAACAGGCCTTGTCGCCGGAACCAGTATTGCGTCAGGTACCCGCGCGACACGCGCTGCTGCTCCCTCGGCCAAGCATTTGCAAACACGCGTGATCAGCCAGTTGCCAAATCGTTACCACGGTTGGCCAACTTTGGCGCGACGGTCCAGCGGCGAACTCGTACTCGTCTGCTCTGGCGGGCGTGAATCTCATGTCTGTCCTTTCGGGCGAGTCGAACTCATGCGCTCGCATGACGAGGGCACTACCTGGACATGGCCGGAAACCATCCTGGACGGTCCGATCGACGATCGAGATGCAGGTATCCTCGAAACGGATCAGGGGACGTTACTGGCAACGACCTTCACCTCACTCGCCTACGAACCTTCCTTGACTCGACTCAGCGGTGAAAAACAACAGCGTTGGCAGGCCGCGCACCAGCGCATCAGTCAGGAACAACGCCAGCGGGCACTCGGTGTCTGGATGATCCGCTCGACCGACGGCGGTGTCACTTGGTCTCAACGTTATCGCTGCCTGGTCAACAGTCCCCACGGCCCACAGCAACTTGCCAACGGCAACTTGCTGTATGCCGGAAAACAACTCTGGCAAGATCAGGCGCGGATCGGTGTGTGCCGATCCACCGATGACGGGATCAGTTGGGAATGGCTGAGTGCGATCCCCACTCGCCCGGGAGACGATCACGCGCAGTATCACGAGTTGCATGCTGTCGAAGCCGGCGATCGAATTGTCGTCCACATCCGCAATCACAACGCTCAAAACAGCGGAGAGACGCTACAGACCGAATCCACCGACGGTGGCAACACGTGGTCCACTCCCCACGCCATCGGTGTCTGGGGACTCCCTTCACACCTGATGAAGTTGCGCGATGGGCGGTTACTCATGAGCTATGGGCATCGCCGGCCCCCATTCGGCAATCAAGCACGCGTCAGCGCAGATGCCGGGCGCACCTGGTCAGAACCCATCCTGATCTCAGCAGACGGCAACGGGGGCGACCTGGGATACCCCTCCACCGTTCAACTGCGGGATGGCAGTCTGCTGACTGTTTGGTACGAAAAGCTCAAGTCATCCAACTTTGCCGTCTTGCGACAGGCCCATTGGCAATTGACCTGAACAGCTGTGGTAGCGCCAATCACTCAAGACACCTTTCGCGTCTAGAGCGTGATCATCGCGGTGCAACCTGGCGCTGCAACTTTTATGGCTGCAGCTTCTCCTCTGCCGCGCTCTTGCGAAAGTATTGCGGCATCAACTCCCAACACGTGGTGCGCGCTCCCTGGGAAAACTTTGCCTGGGCCAGACGCCCAACGGTACTGGCCAACGGAGCCCAATGTGACTCGTCGATCAAGTTCAGGTCAGAACGCTGGAGAGGGCTACGCCGGAGTCCCGTTCCGGTGACCGAACTTCCCGCCTCCAAAGAACTCTCCCAGTGATCCCCGTCGACGATCTGTGTGGGGATCGTTTCGACGACCGTCTCGCCGTCTTTCCGAAACGTCGCCGCAAACAGCTGATGTCGTTGTGCATCCATGACCGCCGTCACCAGCCCTTGCTCAAGCGGAGCCTGAAACGCGATCGCTTCCAACGTGTTCACCCCCAACACCTCGGCCTGACAAGCATAAGCCAACGTTTTGGCCATGGTGACACCCACGCGTAATCCAGTAAACGAGCCAGGGCCGACCGCCACCGCGATCAGCTTGACGTCGCGCAATGGACGCTGAGCTTGCTGTAACACCTGCTGAATTGCCGGGGCCAGCGATTGGGCAGACCGTTGATCTTGGCGCAATCGCAACTCCGTGATCGCCGGACCATCTCCGTCGACATCGAGAATGGCGACGCTGCCGTAGAGGGACGAGGTCTCGAGAGCCAGGATACACATGGGAAATCTGTCTAAGAGTGTGGAACAGGACGTTTTCACGCAGAAAACTCATAGGGCGCAAGTTTCGATCCTAAGCGAAACCCACTCCATGACAAGTGCCCGAGATGGTGACCTGCCCAAATCACACGCCGGCACGGGACATCAGGGGTCCTGACGATTGAAACGGCCCCTGAGGAATTTTCGTTGGCCTTTCAGAGCAGATCAGGCCAAAGTTTCGCAGGGCTCACTCCCGATCATTAGTTAGGCAAGTTCGGGAAACCGCCGAACATCTGTCAAGCCGGGTTTGACACACAATACTCTCTAGCATTACTGTAGAGAATTGAGGGCGCTTAGCTCAGTTGGCTAGAGCATCGCGCTTACAACGCGAGGGTCACAGGTTCGAGTCCTGTAGCGCCCACTTCCTTTTCTCTGTTCTGTGGTTTCCCACTCGTGGCTCACCCGGTTGCCAGAGGAAGCGACGTACAGTTTTCACCACCCGGTCTCACAGATAACTCTGCTCATTCATGGCAAAGTCTCGTTCACGACAACCAGTGTTTGAGTACGTGGAGCCCATTGGAGCTCGCGTGCTGGTCCGCAAAGACGAACCAAAACGGGAGACCAAAGGGGGGATCGCCCTTCCTGACGCTGCGGAAATCCCCACCATCACGGGAAGAATCGTTACCATTTCGGCACAAGTCGAGAACGATCCGGACGTGCCGCTGCGACAATACGACAAGATCCTCTTTCATCCCAAAGACGCCATTCCTGTCGACTTCGAACCGGACAACCAGTTGTTCGTCGTTCCGGTAGAAGACGTCGTGGCCGTCTTTCGCCGCGATGCCTCCGCGGAGGCGGAAGACGAATAACCCGCTGGTCCGGCGATGCCGCTGCAATCGATCACCGACCTGAAAGACCCGCGGATCGCACCTTATGCGAACCTGCGTCATTCCCGAGTCGCACATGAACGGGAACTGTTTGTCTGTGAAGGTCGACTTCTGGTTGATCGACTCATTGCCAGTCGGTTCACCGTCGACTCCTTGATGCTCGAAGCACGGTATGCCGAGGAATATGTGGATGCGGTTGCTCCGGAAACACCGATCTTCGCCATCCCCGACGGCACTTTCGAACAGGTTGTGGGATTTAATTTTCACCGCGGCATCCTGGCCTGCGGCCGCCGCTCGACAAGCCGCGACTGGAAGGCCCTCGCAACGGACGATCACAACCCGATCTGCCTGGTGGTGTGCGTCAACGTTTGCGATCCGGAAAACCTTGGCAGCATCATGCGCAACGCCGCCGCGTTCGGGGCCAACGCCGTCATCGTCGGACCTCACTGTGCAGATGCCTTCTCACGGCGCACCCTGCGGACCGCCATGGGCACGCATTTCCAACTCCCCGTTTTCGAACCCACATCGATGCTCGAAACGCTGAAGGAACTCGGTGCTGACGGCATCGAAACCGTGGCCACGGTCGTCAGCCAAGACGCAGAACCGCTGCCCAGTGCGACACCGCTGCCGCGCATGGCGCTGGTGTTTGGCAACGAGGGACACGGTCTCCAACCCGAATGCATCGATGTCTGCTGCCGCCAAGTCACCATTCCCATGCCGGGTGGCACCGATTCACTGAATGTTGCCACCGCATCAGCCATCTTCTTGTACCACTACCTCCACCGTGGCTGAAACATGAGTCCATCGCCACAAGCGAAATAGGTCGCCGCCCCATGTCTCCAACAGCTACAATGGGCAACGGAGATACCAATATGGAACAGCGCCGTCTGCACAAGACACTCATCGACTACATGGTGATTGCGATCAGTCCCGCACTCATCATGCTGCTCGTTGGCAGCCTGTGCTTCTTTTTGCTGACCGCCTTCTATGACGGCGAGCATCACTTACGGTTGACTTGGATTTTTGGCTTTTTTGTTCTCGGAGCGGTGATGGTCGGCCGCCTGTCCATCGAAGAAGGCAAAGAATATGCCATGCTATTCGCCCTTCCCCTGGCAGGCGTTGTCTGCCTTGCGGTGATCACCCTGTTCCGACTCAACCCCTTGCTCTGCCTGATGCTCGTCGCCGTCGTTTGGTTTTGCGCACACAAGTTGACCTGGGACTGCACCGTGGTCGACGAACGAGAAGATGCCTCGGGGCAGGGGTTGTTGCAGCAGATCGGCTGGGAGCCCAACACCGATGAGGACAACCACGAAACACAGGCGACCTCCGACAGCAGTGAGCAGACAAACACAACCTGGTGGCAACAATATATCGCCCGGCGAAAACGGGCTCACACTCCCGGCGTATGGGTTGTCTACTTCTCCAGCATCGCCTTGCCATTGTTTGGATTTGGCCAACTCTTAATCCCCGGTGACGACGCAGCTTCACGCAACTATGCCTTTCGCCTACTGATGGTCTTTGTCGCCAGCGCACTGCTGCTGCTGCTCACCACCAGCTTTCTCGGCTTGCGACGCTACCTGCGACAACGCAGTATGGAAATGCCGACGGAAATGGCCAGCGGTTGGCTGGCGCTCGGTGGCTGCCTGATTGTCGGATTATTGGCGTTCTGCTTGCTGCTCCCTCGCCCCGGCCCAAACGGGTCGCTCAGCAACCTCATTGCCAAGGTCGGTTCTCCTGAAGACTTGATCAACAGCCGCTTCGGGTTCGGAAAAGGTGAACACGACGAAGATCAGGCAACCCGTACCGATGACAACGGCAATGAATTCGGCGACGGCGATCCCTCATCATCCTCCGATCCGCAATCGCAGACACCAGCGAATCACCCCAACGCCCAGGATACGACGTCAAACTCGCAAGCGTCCGACAACTCACAATCCGACAACTCACAATCCGACAACTCACAATCCAACCAAGACACCGCGGGCGACTCGACGAATAACGACGGCTCATCTGACAAGCCTCCGTCCGATTCCAATCGCTCTCAGGGCGACAGCCGGCAATCGCCAACGGACAGCCAACCCGCTCGCCGCAATGAACAACAGGAGCAGCAACGCCTGGAAAACGACGAACGCAATGCGCGCCGTCGCAACTCTCCGCGGCAACGCCAATCCAAACCATCACCGCCACCCCCAGACCAAAATCCAGAATCATCGCGTCAGCAGCCTCAACAGAAAACCAACCTCCCTTCGTGGACCGAACTCTCACCGTTGGTGTTCCTGCTATTCAAGCTCGTCCTGTGGGGATGCATGGCCGCTGTCGCAGGGTACTTGCTGTATAAGAACTGGGATAAAGTCCTTGCCGCTTGGCAAAAATTCCGTCGTGAACTTGCCGAATTCTGGCAGCGGTGGTTCGGTCAAACTCACACCCCCGAGGATACCGCGACGGGCGACATGGTCAGGCGGCAGGTCGAGCGACCGTTTTCCAGTTTTCGTAACCCCTTTGCAGACGGTTCCATCCGTCACGATTCGCCGGCTGCCATCGTGAAATACAGCTTCGAGGCTCTGGAAGCCTGGGGGCGCGAGCATGGTCTTCCGCGAGGCGAGGACCAGACACCACACGAATTTGCACAGCAGCTCGCGCCGCGTGTGCCGCACATGGCTGCGGAAACCATGCAGCTCGCGGACCTCTACAACCAAGCTGCCTATGCAGCGTCTACCGTTCCAGAAGCGACCTTGCCCAAATTAAAAGCATTTTGGCACAAGCTCACTGGACCACCGCCGGTGGCAACGACCGGTTAACAGAACCCCTACGGACGGTGCGCTCCCATCAGGCGCCACAGCGCGCAGTCTGCCAGCGGCGATACCCTTCGTCGTTCCTTCAAGCCAGCACCAGCACACAGACGCTGGGGCATCTCATTCGTCATCTCGCCGTTGAGGGCGTTGCCACGGAACCGCACCACCACGCTGCACCTGACGCCGCAAAACAGCCGAAAGCGTGTTGAACATCCGCCGATTCTGCTCCGCCAAGTTTTTCGTTTCCAGCGGGTCGACCTTCAGATGATATAACTCGAGTGGTGCGAAGGGACTGTTCTGCAGTAGTTTCCAGTCACCTTGCCTGACAGCTTGGATCGTCAAACCCGCATAGCGCGTCCCGCCCTCTCGGCGATGAAAGAAAAGGTTCCGATCCGCAGTGTCTTGCGCCTTGCCCAACAGCGTCGGCAAGATCGAGATCCCGTCAATCCGGTGGTCCAATTTGATTCCTGCGGCGTCGCAGATCGTGGCGTAGAGATCCATCGTCATACCAATATTCGTCGTGCGACTACCCGCCTTCACCTTGCCGGGCCAGACCACACAAGTTGGTACACGCAAGCCACCCTCATACATACTCTGCTTGCCATCACGCGTCGCACCATTGTTGGCCCCTACGTTGACCTGGCCTCCATTGTCGGATGAAAAAATCACCAGCGTCTTGTCAGCCAACTGCGTCTCCTCCAACGTCTCCATCACCTTGCCAATGCCAGCGTCCATATGTTCGATCAAAGCCACAAGTTTGGCACGGCGATCCGCGATATCGCCCTCGCGCTGCTTGACCCGTTCTAACCAATCGGCCGGCGGTTGGATCGGTGTATGGGGTGCGTTGTAAGCAAGGTAGAGAAAAAACGGCTTATCGTTAGCCTGGCGTTGTTGCAAATAATCACAGGCCCAATCCGTAAACAGATCGGTCGCATGTCCGGCGGGGTCAATTTCCCGCTCGTTGAGTCGCATGTAATTGATGCCATGACGACGATGCTTGTAGTAATCATCCATCATGTCACCGAGATAGCCGTGAAAATGATCGAATCCACGTTCGTTCGGTGTGCTGGGAGAGGCGAGCCCCAAATGCCACTTGCCGACAATCGCCGTGTCATAGCCTGTCTGACGCAACACCTCGGGCAACATGACCGCACGCGGGTCGAGAAATCCCCAACTGTTTTCCGGATGCGTGCGAATGACTCCGGGGACCCCGACCAGTTCTGGATAGCGACCAGTCAGCAAAGAAGCACGCGTAGGCGAGCAAACGGGGCAATTGGCGTAAAAGTTATCGAATCGCATGCCCGCAGAAATCAACGCGTCGACGTGTGGAGAACGAAGGTCGGTGGCTCCGTAAGCACTCAGGTCCCCATAGCCCAGGTCATCCACCAGAATCACCACGACGTTGGGATGCTCTGCGGCTTGCAGCATTGGGATTGCCAATAAGCTCACCGCGACAAACATCTTGAAATTGACTCGTCGCATCACCGTAAAACTCCCTGAAATTCATTGCAGACGGAGCCCTATCCTAGCTCAGACGACCACGCGTTCCACCCCACGCCCCTGTCGGATCCGTTGCTGCAATTGACCATCCCGGGGTGGGGTTGTAAACTCAGAAGTTCACCAGACGGTGGATGTAGCTCAGTTGGTTAGAGCATCGGATTGTGGTTCCGAGGGTCGGGGGTTCGAATCCCCTCATCCACCCTTTTCTCTTTGGCATGCCTTGGGTGGCCTGCCCCCCGGTCAGCCTCGACCATCGTCGCTATGGCATCCCGAGTTCTCAGCGGCGCGGATCACTTGCCTGCTGACCTAGCCACTCCGTCCCGGCATCTCGGCCAACGCCATCATTTCGCTCACATCGACGCCATGCTGGTGCAACGTTTGCATATGCCGCGTCCCGCTTGAGCGTTTGTCGTGATGCCCGTTCCATCTGCGTACTCCAGTGCAACGCCCCGGCAGGCCTATGGCATTTTCTGTGACTGTGAGACTTGTGTGGTATACTGCTGCAAAATCCATCGTCAGCTGTTGCACACCATTCACATCTTCCATGATCGAGTTCCCATGCAATCCCTTGGTTGGTCGTCTTCCGCAATCTTCGTCATATTGACTTTTATCGCCTTGCATCCGCACCAGGCACGCGCGTTGGAGCCTGGATTTGTGTCGATGTTCGATGGCAAGTCCCTGCAGGGATGGGAGGTGTCTTCACCTCAAGCGAAGCAGGCTTGGACCGTCCAAGATGGCATGATCGTCGGCGACGGAGATAAGGGCCGCAGTTATCTGGTCTATACCTCGAATCGGGAGCTGGCCGATTTTGAATTGAAGTTCCGCTACCGGTTACCGGACAAAGGCAATACCGGTGTGAACCTTCGCGCACGCGTAGACGAGACAGGGCGTCGCGATTATCAGTCCTATCACGCCGACCTGGGCCATGTCGGAATTGGTGCAAACATCCTGGGTGCTTGGGATTTCCACACACCTGGTCGTAGAGAGCACGGCTGCCCGCGAGGCAAACGTCTGGTGATCGACAAAAACGACAAGGCGGTCTATTCCAACATTGAAGATGGCATCACACTCGATGACATTCGCGACCGTGACTGGAATGACGTCCACGTCATCGCCAAGGGCAACCGATTCACGATGTACATCAACGGCAAGCTTGCTGCCGAGTTCACCGAGCACCTCCCGAAAGCCCGCCGCTTGCATAAGGGAATGATCCAGTTGCAATTACACGATCCTGGCATGATCGTGCATTTCCAGGACCTGCGCATCAAGATTCTCAAGTAATGGCCCGCGGGACGTGGGGATCGAATGCACGCGGAGTCACGGACGCCTCGTTCTACGCGTCGCGCCGACGGTTCCTTGCCTCCCTCGGCATCGGCAGTGTGGGAGCAGTCGGCAGCGTGACGGGCATGCGTTATCTAGGTCAGCCCCGAATCCAGCCGCGACCACAAATCTCCGCTGTCGTGGGCAACGAGCGGTTCGTTGCAGGGCGGCCGACGACTCCTGAAACAGCCGCGCTGCGGTTCAACAACTTCTTCGAGTTCGCAGCCGACAAACAGTCGGTTGTGCGACGAGCACGATCATTTCGTATCGACCCCTACACCCTCGTGATTGACGGCAAGGTACAGCGGCCACTGACACTTGGCCTGGAAGACATTCAAGCGCTGCAGCTCGAGGAACGTATCTACCGCTTTCGGTGCGTCGAAGCGTGGGCCATGACCATCCCTTGGGTGGGCATTCCTTTGGCCTCGCTGCTGCGCCGCGCACAACCGACACCGCAGGCCAAATATGTCGCGTTTGAAAGCTTCCATGACATCGACCAGGCACCGCGCCAAGCGAACGACCATTACCCGTGGCCTTACCGAGAAGGGCTGACCATTGACGAAGCGATGAACCCTTTGACGTTCGTTGCCGTGGGAATGTACGGTCGTTACCTGCAGCCTCAGAGCGGCGCTCCATTGCGCATCATTGTGCCGTGGAAGTATGGCTTCAAGGGTGCCAAAAGCGTTGTCCGTATCACACTCACAGCGACCCGTCCGGAATCCTTCTGGCACAGAATCCATCCCGTCGAATATGGCTTTACCGCCAATGTCGATCCCTCCGTACCCCACCCACGATGGTCTCAGTCGCAGGAGATCGAACTCGGGTCGTGGGGACGACGGCGGCCTACCGAAAAGTTCAACGGCTATGGTGAGTGGGTCGCTCATCTCTACCCGCGTTAATTCATCTCCGTTCCTATATCTCCGTTCTTGATTGCGAGTGAACCGTGACGCTGACCACCGCCTGGCAACTTATCTACACTTTGCTCGGACTAAGTTGCTTGCTGGTCGCCATCCGGCTTTATGCCAGTTGGGCCGTACGAGGAAGCCGCATGAAGCTGGTCCTGGCATTCCTGCTCACCTGCCTCACCGTCGATTCCAGCTTCGGCTTGATCCAGGTCATTGCTGTGCAGCCTCAACGTTGGTTACTGTGGGTCTTGCTGCCTTGTTGCGGCCTGCTGGTCGGATTCCAACTGCGCAGGGCGCTCCGCTCTTTTCGTACTCCCAAGTCCCCCACCCGCTCAGTCCCGGAGGCAGCGAGTGCAACCGACCGTCCTGCTTGACGAGGGTCAGGCAATTCGAGTTTTCGTCGACGCGACGCGAGCATTGAGTTACACTCGACCTACAGAATCCCACTGGCTTTCAGGACCATCGCAACTTATGTCTCGTTCTTGGAAATGGTACAGCGGCTTGCTGTTGACGATCGCAATCAGTAGCGTCTCCCACGCAGATGACGCGGAAGGGCTGGCCTTCTTTCAAAAGAAAGTTCTACCCGTACTGAAAAAACACTGTTACGAATGCCACTCGGCGGCAGCAGACGAGATCAAGGGCAATCTGCGAATCGATACCCGCGAAGGGTTGGTCGAAGGCGGTGACAATGGGGCCGCCATCGTGCCCGGAAAAGTCGACGAGGGGTTCTTGCTGCCGGTACTGCGGTACGAGGAAGACGATTACCAGATGCCACCGGATGGCAAACTACCGGACAAAGTGATCGCAGACATCCAGAAGTGGATCGCCATGGGCGCTCCGATGCCACGCCCCAAAAAGCCATAAGATCACTCTGACTGGCGCGCTGTTGTTACTTGCCCAGGGAGGTATTTGCTATGCCGACGCAGAATTATTGCGTGGGAGTTTTCCTGCTTCTTGCAGCTCTGACGGTGCATGCCGCGGATTCGCAGACGCGGCCGGCTGCCAATGATGCCGAACTCCAACAGTGGCTTCTGAACATGACGCATCACAGGTACACCCCGGCCGAGATGCGGCAAGTCACCGGGCTGACAAACGACGTGTTACAAGCCAAGCTGCAAGCCTTCGAGATTGACGCCAAGACCGCACCGGCACGCCCGCAGGATCAACTACTCGTGCTGCCCTATCCCGGCGGCCGACATCCACGCATTGGCTTTCTCGATGGCGCCATCGACCCCCAGCGCGAAACCAAACTAAGCGTCTTTTGCCCTTGGGACGATCACAGTTATGTCGTCATGGACGTCCCCGAAGCCATCTGGTCCAACCTGGGTTTAACCTACCTGGCACATACTCACATCGACACCGTCTGGACGAAACGCAACCTCACATTGCCTCAACTGGAATGGAAACTCGAGCCGAGCGGCGCTTATGTGATGCAGCGGCGACTTCCCAATGGAATCGAATTTGGTACGCGCGTCTTGCCACGCAAAGACCATTTGCAGATGGAAATGTGGTTAAAGAACGGCAGTGACCAACCCCTGAATGACCTCCGCGTACAGAACTGTGTGATGCTGAAAGGTGCCGAGGGGTTTCAGCAGCAGAACAACGAAAACAAACAGTTTGCCAAAGGCTATGCCGTCGCCAAATCCGCAGATGCATCGCGCTGGATCATCACCGCTTGGGATCCGATTTTCCGCAATTGGGGTAACACCCATTGCCCGTGCTTGCACTCCGACCCCAAATTCCCTGACTGCCCACCCGGCGAAACGAAATGGCTTCGTGGCTGGTTTTCGTTTTTTCAAGGGAAAGCCATCGATGCGGAACTGGCTCGCATCGAACGCACCGGATGGCGCACGCGTGAGCTAACGAAAACGGTTGGAAACGTGCATGGTCGAATCCGCGACGCACGCACGGGCCGACGACTGCCTTGCCGACTCGATGTCCAAAACATCAACACCGGAACCTGGCATTTTGCTGAAACCACTTCCCCTGCCGAAACGGCCATTCGCTATGACAAACGCGCCGGCAAAACGAGCGTTGAAAAACACACCACCCTGTCCTCTGGCGATTTTCAACTTCAACTGCCTGCCGGTCGTTATCGCCTGCGAGTCGAACACGGCAAAGAATACATGCCTGTCACTCGGGAAATCCAAGTCGGCGACCAACCGGTAGAACTCACGATCCCCCTCACACGCTATATCGACATGGGTGCGCGCGGATGGTACTCGGGCGATACACACGTGCATCGACCGCTGGAGGAACTACCCAACCTCGTGCTGGCCGAAGATGTCAACGTCGTGCTTCCGCTGAATTACTGGGTACGCGACAGTCGTGAAATCCCCGCGACCGGAAGCGCGGGGCTGGTCGCCACGCCTCAGTATGTCGATGCGGATCACGTGATTTACCCAATCAATACGGAGTACGAGATTTTTACCGTCAACGGCCAACGGCATACGCAAGGTGCCGTCTTTGTTTTGAATCACCAAAAACCGTTGCAATTATCCGCTCCACCCACACGACGCATCGCGGCCGAAGCACGGCGCCAAGGTGCCTTGCTGGATCTCGACAAACACTCTTGGAACTGGTCCTTGATGGTTGTCCCCATCATGCAAGTTGACCTGTTCGAGCTCAGCAACAACCATCACTGGCGCACCGACTTTGCCTTTTCCCAATGGACCTTGGAAAACGCTCCGGCAAACTGGCGTGAAATTGAACGTGATGCGAATGGATTCACAGAACAGGGTTGGACCGACTTTGGCTTTCTCACCTATTATGCCCTTTTGAATTGCGGCTACCGGATGCGCGTGTCCGCCGGCACCGCTTCGGGGGTGCATCCCGTCCCCTTGGGACACGGACGCGTCTATGTGCACACCGGCCAAGAGTTCGGATATCAGAAATGGATCGAACACTTGAATGCCGGGCATAGCTTCGTCACGCAAGGACCATTGATGGACCTGCGCTTCAACGAGCAATTACCGGGGACCCAGTGGACCACCAAAACCGCGACGAATTCCATGCGGATTACGGGTGAGATCGCCAGCACACAGCCCTTGCGAACGATCGAAATCATTGTCAACGGCGAAGTGGCACAGACCGTGGACCCCCAAACGCAACGCAGCGCAGCGGGCAGCTACCACACACATGTTGACAGCACCCTTTCGCTGCCAGGCAGCCATTGGCTAGCCGTTCGGTGCTACGAAAAGCGACCTCGCAAAAAGGTATGCTTTGCCCACACCAATCCCGTTTATGTAGATGTCGAGGGACAGCCTCTGCGGCCCAAGCGTCGCGAAGTCGAGTATTTCATCCAGCGAATGGAAGCAGAGATCGAGCGCAACACGGGTCGGTTACCAGCCGCGGCCGTCGCCGAATTCCGAGAAGCCAAGGTCACCTATCAAGCCTTACTGGACGGTGCCGTCAAAGATTAATCCCACCCGACAGCCCACGGCCAACCGCCTATTCCACGGTGGCATGACGGTCGCTATCGTTAAGGTAATAACACGCCGACAATTCGCTGCTCGAACAGGGTGACGCCATGCCAGAATTCCAGGAATACGAAGGCCGTTGGGCACCCATCCCCACTCAGTTTCACTCCCTCTATCATGAGGGACCGTTCACCCGGTGTGTCGATTGCGAACGCGACCTGTTGACCGGCGACTGCACTTACTTCATCGAGCGCGTCTTTCGAGGTAGCGAACCGGTCTGCGAAATGGCCATGTGCATGGATTGCCGCGGTGCGATCAGCCAGGAACTCTCTGCCGAATCCAGCCAGCGCCTGCAGGCATTCGTCGAAGAACGCTTTGACATGGAAGCGCGCTTCGAGCAAACAGGCGAGTGGCCAGAAAACGACATCGATCGGTGGCTCGAGCAATGCGTGATCACCAAACAACCACGCACACAGCATCGCAACTATCAGATCGTCGGAATCTGCCGAGGCGACCAGATGTCGCTCGACATGCTACCGATCCTCATCTCGCAAACTGCGACAGAGGAGATGCAGAAATTGCTGAGCAAGAAAACGCGCGATCGTCTAGGACAGATGATCGACGACTTCTTTGGCATGCCGCCCGAATTCGCCGACAATCCCGACAGCTATTCCCCCCTGCTGTGGTGAGCTCGACTCACGTCCTCTCACCAGCAGCGGAATCCGCCTCGCGGGATGCCGCTGCCGAATCAGCCCATTTCATCCAACAGGCGGTCAACGGCAATGTCCAGCTTGTCGGCTGTCTCATACGTCCCCGACTCGATCGCCGTACGAATCGCGTCAACACGATCCTGCCGGATGTCAGGGATGTCTTGAATTTGGCTGATCAGCTCAGCCTCGTGTGAAATGTCCAATTGGTCTACCCCCGTTAACTCACTCTGAGCTGCCTGGGTCGGCGGTGAGTTCTGGGCTCGGTGCGGAGCGGTGATCTGTTGTGGTCCGTGTACGTGAGCGGGTCCGTTGATTTGCATCGTTCGTCTTCCCCCGATGAACGTGGAACCGGCAGACGAGTTCGCAGCAACATGATGATGCTGTGATGACATCCGAATCGGTTCGGCCTAGTTAGTGTAGCTTGCTGTTGCCAACGTCTTAGTTGTTACCAACGCCGCCGTCCGTGTCGGGTAGTTGCATCCGTTGCAAGAGGTGAGACTTCGCGAAACGTTTGCGAACGAGACACCCACTACATCGTCAAGCGGTTGATCAGCGTTGAAGTGAAACCTGAAATGGACTTCCTGTATCGTTAACACGTGACATCTCCAACTGTGCGGGCTACGCGACGTGGCACAAACTCGACGTTTGACGTGATTCGATCACCAGAAAAGACCATACTCACCCTCAGCTGACCGTCATGATCACACTGAATGGATGAATGCTGCAAGGTCTCCACGCCTGACGAGTCCGTCCGTTTTGTGAGCCCTTCGAGCAGTCGCACCCAAAAGGTTGGGACCACTCACTCAAGTCACTACGACCGCACTAATCGGTTTGTTCTTCCATGATCACAGACTGTACTGTGAAACATGAGGAACGGCACCATTGCGAAGAATATGGAAATCACGGAAAGACGGCAAGGTCAGACAATACTTGATAGCATAGATAGCACTTCACGCACCAGACTGCGTGACACCCCACCCAACAGCCCTCGCCAGGCCTTACCCGCTCTTGGAGCCTCTCATGCCATCCTCCACCCCTCCACTGCTGGCAGTCATGATCTTACTCGCCACATCGATCCTCCGTGCGGATGATCCCACTACCCTCTCGGTGGAACGCCAGGCCCAGCGTCAAGCACGCAATTTTTTTGCCCGCTTTGACCAAGATGAAAATGGCAAACTGACGCTACAAGAAGTTGCCGCCGAACACCAACCCCTGTTTCAACGCGCCTTGCAGCTGCAAGATCAGGATGGCGACGCCACACTCTCCCTTCGACAACTCGCCGAAGCACTCACGCGCATCGCTCAGCAACCTCAGCCACGCCCGGAGGACAATCCACCGCGCCCGGACGACGACGCAGCCAAGCCTCGCGAAGCCACGGTCTCGGTGCGCGTAGGAGCGCTGTTTCAGGCACTCGATGCCAATCATGACGGCAAGATCTCGGCAAGCGAGATTCGTGGAGCATCTGCGCACTTGAACGAATTGGACCGTAATGACGATGGCCAGCTGACCATCCGCGAGTTGCTCGATCAAACCCGGCCCGTGACGATTCAAATCGAACCAAGTCCCGCAACGCCGCGACCAGCCCGCGACTGAGCCCCCGGGAACTTCCGCTCTTACCAGCGATGCAACATCTGCCCAAAACGATCAAGTGATCTGAATGGGATCCTCACGGATCCCGTCTGCTACCTCACCATCAAATACAAAAGGGAAGCATCGTGTTTCGACCTGCGGTTACCACACTCAGCGTTGCCTGCTGCTGGTTCCAGATACTCAGTCTTTCCAGCCCAGGTTGGGGCGCGGAGCCAGCGGACCATCAACACCACCACGCGCATTTGAAGTTCAGTATCCGCTCGATCAAATCAGGTGACTGGTCTGCGGCGGAGACCTGGCTGCCGGCTCGCGTCCCGCAAGCCGGCGACCGCGTGCTGATTGCCGCCGACACGCATGTTCACTACGACGTGGCTAACCAGCATGTGCTCCGTCTGGTACAGGTCGTGGGGACTTTGGAGTTCGCACGCGATCGCAACACCGAATTGCACGTTGGTTTGCTGAAAGTTCAGAACAGTAACGTCTGCAGTGAAAGCGGTTTTGCGTGTGATTTCCGTGGTCTGCAGCGAGAGGGCAAACACCTTCACCGTCCCCAACTGCTGGTGGGCACACCGACCGACCCGATCCCCGCCAAGCATACTGCCAAAATTCGGCTGCACTACCTTCATGGCATGGACAAGAAGGACGCTCCCGCCATGGTTTGTTGCGGAGCGCGCATGGAAATCCATGGGAGCCCGTTGAGTCGCACCTGGGTCAAATTGGGAGCCAGCGTCGAACCTGGCGACCAGCAAGTGACGTTAGCCTCTAGAGTCACCGGGTGGCAGGTCGGTGATGAGGTGCTGGTGACCGGTTCGCTGCACAAAGGCAGTAACCGCAGCTTCCGCGGCGAGTACCCCGAACAGCAACCTCAATCCGAAACGCGCGTGATTACCCGGATCGACGGCCCAACACTGACGCTGAACCAGCCCCTGGAGAACGTGCATTTCGGCGCTGGATCGTATCGCAGCGAAGTTGCCAACCTGTCGCGCAACGTCAGCATTGCCTCTGCCGATCCCCAAGGGGTCCGTGGTCATACGTTGTATCACCGCCATAGCGCAGGTGGGATCAGCTATGCCCGCTTTGCGCATCTTGGCAAGGAAGGGGTACTGGGACGCTACGCGATTCACTACCACTTGGTCGGTGAGTCGATGCGTGGCAGTCAGGTGCGCGGCGTCGCGATTGTTGACTCGCATAATCGCTGGATTACGATCCATGGCACCCAGTACTTGATTGTCCGCGATTGCGTCGGGTACCAGAGCGTGGGCCACGGCTATTTTCTCGAAGATGCCACCGAGGCCTATAATCTGCTCGATCGCAATCTTGGTGTCCAAGCGTATGCTGGAAAACGGCTGCCACAGCAGGTGCTGCCGTTCGACCCGAACGACGGCGCGGCGTTCTGGTGGACTAACGCGCGCAACAGCATTGTCAGAAACGTGTCGTGCGAAAACGACGAGTATGGTTTTCGCTACGACTGCCAAGACAGCAGCGGCTTTGATGCGCAAATCCCCTTGCGCGCTCAGGATGGCAAGATCCATACGGTCGATGTCAGGCGCGTGCCGACATTTCGATTCGAAGACAACGAAGCTCATACCGAAGGGCTGTACGGCATGGTCTTTGCCGGCAACCGCCGCACCGAACAGCAGCGGATTGGCCCCGATCGGCAACACCCGCACGTGCTGCGCAAATTGAAAATCTGGCAGGTGCACTACGCACTACGACCTCAGGTCCCTCAAATGCTGATGGACGACGTCGCGATCGAACATGCGGTGTACGGAGTGTATCGCCCCATGTTCGATCACCACGTGTACCGCAACGTGCGGATCCACAACACGTCCGGCGAGCCGTTCAATCGCGCACTGGACGATGACAGCAATCAGTATGGGCCATTTACCGTCGACGGGCTGTCGTTCGTTGGATTCTATGAAGGCGGGAGCATGCCGCTGATCCAGATGAGCGATAACAATGTCACCGGTGAAGCGGTAAGTCATTTTCGTAATGTGCAAGTGACCCACAGTCGTGACGAGCGTCGCCGCCCCTGGTTCAGCCGCGGTGGTGGGCGCCAAGTCACTCCTACGTCCCAACGGGACGTCCCTTATTACCTCCATGACCACTTTGGCCCGGGCCGTCATGCAAAGATTGTCAATGCCGCAGCCCGCCGCGACGACGGCGACCCGCTGCAATACCGTGACGATTCGCCGCTCACTGGCAAAGGCGCGCAGGTCGCCGAAATGAGCCGTATCAAGTTCCCGCAATTGCTCGATCCGGTAGACGACTTGCCACCGGCCACCGTCGTCACGGCAATCCAGCGTACAGGCGACGTCTACACCATTCGCGGCGTATCCCATGACAACGGTGAAATCACCCGGGTGCTCGTCAATGGCCAAGTGGCGCAGATCGTCCATTCTGCGGTGCGCGGCGGGGTGGTGGATTGGGAGACGCAGCTCCCGGCCACCGGATTGACCGAGGTCACTGCCGCAGCGATCGACGCCGCCGGCAATGCCGAGACCCACCACCACACCCTGACGATCGCCAAGTGAATGCGGCCAACCATCGCGTCCAGGACGCCTGGGTCAGCTTGGTCACCGCAAACGCGATTACACGCCTCCCCGAGCACAGCGGGTCCACCAGCCACGTCTGGTGGATTCGCTCGACGGATTGCCGAGCCAAATCACTCATTTTCTCGCTCTGCATCTCGTTTTGCGGGTCAAACAGGGAGCTGGCCAGGGTCGGTTGCGAGATCAGCAGTTGTTTGCCATAATTTGAAGCTTGCCTATCGCAAAACGCGAGCACCCCTAGCTCAACTGGATAGAGCATCGGTCTACGGAACCGAAGGTTAGAGGTTCGAATCCTCTGGGGTGTACTTCAATTGATAAAGGTCGTCGGAACCCATTCCGGCGGCCTTTTTCTGTTTCAACTCCGTCGCCCCGGCTGCAATCAAAGGGTCGGCGAAATTCGACAGTCAGCTCGCCATCGCCCCAGAACGAGTACGAAATCGATCATCAAAATACGCCCGATCATGTGAAACAAGCCGGCATCGTCCATCGAATCTATGAATACGTGATAGACGTTAAGCATGCTCCGGATCGATAACAACGGGCACATACCACACCTTGCATAAATCTTCCCTGAACCCCGCCCCGTCAATCCTTGCTCAACATCTGTTCGTTTTCCAAACGGTTCGCAGGTAGGAACAGAAGACTTCGGGTCAAAATAGGAGCTGACAATCACCCGCAACGAACGGTTTTCTCTCGCTGGTTCGCATCTCCCCAACTCACGATCAAAGACCTGTCAATCGCTCCGCCGAATCGCCAAAGCGGTCGAGCTCCAGACCACCCCATTCCATCAGGCTTAAAAACAGGCTGCACATACGACGGTTGGGAGCCTCGAGGTAGTCCATTGCGCGGCCCCCACGGAGCTTGCCGCCGGCTCCGCCAAGCAGGACCACCGGCAATTGTTTGGCGTCATGGTTGCCATGGATCATGCTTGAACAGTGCATGATGGTTGAATTGTCGAGCAAAGTGCGATCGCCTTCTTTGACTTCCGCCATGCGTTTGCACAGGTAGGCGAGCTGAGACGTAAAGAACTGGTTGACGGGGACGAGTTCTTTCGGCTGGGTATGGGCCATCTGGTGGTGCTGATCTTTGGCGCCAGCATGCGCGTGGGTCAGGATCGAGCCGTCGTTACAATATTTAAGGGTCGCAATCCGCGTGGAGTCCGTGCGAAAGGCGAGCAGCACAATATCGTTCATCAGCTTCCAGTAATCCGGGATCTCGACGGGAATTCCATCGGCAGGGCGCGGGCGATCCGGTTTGGTCAGGCTCGGCTTCCATTCGCCAGCATCGCGTTCCTTTCCAGCCCGCTTGATGCGACCTTCGATCTCGTGAACGCTACCGAGATATTCTTCGAACCGCTGACGGTCCGAGACAGAAAGTCGCTGCCGCAATGATCGAGCGTCTTCGAGCACGGCATCAACGACACGCAGGTCGCCGCGGTTGGGTTTCGAGCGGAAGAGCTGATCAAAAGCCAGCGCTGGACGTGTTTCCGTCCAGGTCGGCGACACCGCGGTGCTCCACGAAATGTGCGAGCTGTAAAGCAACGGGTGCCCATCCTGGAGTCCCGGAATTGGACCTTCGCATCCGAGTACCAACGATGGTAGCCGGGTTCGGTTTCCAATCCGCTGCGCCATCAACTGGTCGAAGCTGACTCCCGTACGGACTTCCGTCTTTGACATCGGCGCACCGCTGAGCATGTTGCCCGTTTGCATACAGTGGATGACACCATTGTTAGCGTGTTCGTTCCACAAACCGCGGAGGAATACCATCCGCTCCTTCCAAGGCTCGAGCGGCTTCAGACACGGCCCAAGTTCCATCGCAGAGCCCTCTCCCCTCGCCCACCAGTGATTCGAATGGAATCCCATCCCTGTAAAGGTGACGAGCGTGCGGGTCGGCGGCTGATCGCCGGCGGTCGAAACTGCAGCTGCGGTGGACGGTACTGATTCAAGCCAGGGCAGAGCCATCGAGACACCGAGACCACGTAGCAATGTGCGTCGCGAAACAGTCGAAGCGGATGGATTGTGCATGAAATCGTTCCTGTGGCGGAAAGTAGTTTTTGATTGTCAGCGACGCAAAGCAAAAAATGCCTGGGTTACGGGGATTTGTTTTTTGCTGGTGCAGGAGTCGCCGGTTTGGTTTTCGGTGTCGCGGTTTTCACAGACGCGGTTGTGACCGGTCGAATACAGCGAAACTGCTCGCTGCGAACGATGGTAAGCAAGACTTCTGACCAGCGACCGCCGGCCGACATGGTCCGGGTCAGCTTTTCGATCAGCTTGCGATCGGACAGCTGTACGGCGCGGCCCAAGGCGTAGCCGGTCAGTTTTCGGGCGAGTCCCCGCAGAACGTCTTCGCGCCGCGATCCCGCGACATAGTCCCTGAGGCCGACAAAACCATCGATCTCGACTCCGTCACGAGTGGTCGCCCTCGCATCACCAGACTTCAGTTCTTGCGCAGGTCGCAGCCGACCAAGAGCGTCAAATTGTTCAAGCGTCATGCCGTAAGGATCGATTCGGATATGACAGCTGGCACAGTTGGGATCCTTGCGGTGACGCTCAGTAATCTGGCGCACGGTCAGTCCGTCTGGCACAGTCTCGGGTAGGGGTGGCACATCGGGCGGAACTTTAGGCAAACGTTCGCCAAGCATCTGAACGACCCAAGCACCGCGTTTGACAGGGCTGGTGCGGGAGGCGGCTGCGGTTTTTGCGAGCACGGCGCCAAAGCCGAGAAACCCGCCGCGACCGTAGGCTGACACCTTCTCAACGCGACGCCATTCCGGTCCTGTCACATCGGGAATACCGTAGTGCCTCGCGACAATGTCGTTGACAACAACCGCATCGGCATCCATGACGTCGGCGACCGGACGATCGTTGACCAGCGAGTCCATAAAGAACCGGACAGGCTCCTCAGCTAAAGCCTGCCTGAGTTTCGGGTTAAAGTCGGGGAATTGCTTCAGATTGCGGCCGTGATTCGTGACGAAGTCCCGCACACCAAGCCAGCGGGCGCCGAACTCCTCGGCCATCCCTCGCACTCGACCGTCCTTCAACATGCGGCGCAGTTGCTTCTCCATGACTACCGGGTCATGCAGTCGGGCAGACGTTTTTCGCAGTTCGTCGTCGGGGATCGAATCCCACAGCAGGAAACTCAGCCTTGTCGCCAGTTCGTCACCCGATACCGGTTGCCATTTAGAGCCGGTCGCCGGCTGCTCAACCCTGTAGAGAAACCATGGCGACGAAAGGATACGTGCCAGGGCGGCGCGAAAAGCCGAATCGTGCTCAAGCCCGTCCGCGCGATCGCCGCGATAGGACGCGAGAATGGAGGCGAGTTCCTTGCTGGTTAGAGGACGACGCCAGGCCCGCGAGGCAAAGGAAAGCAACGCCTCGAGGTGCGTCGTCTCCGAGGTGACCTTGAACGCGCGCAGGGCCGCTTCCTCCTGTTTCACCTGATCTCTAAACAATTGAATATAAAAAAACATGATCCGTGCGCCGTCATTCGGATTGCGATAGTACTGCAGGATCTCTTCATACATGCGCGGGGTCGCAAATGCCTGTTCACTTACGAACTCCAGCTCACTCCATAGGCGGTCGATTTCGGCTCGCCCATCGTCGTCGAGTAGAAGACGTCGCAACGGCTCGTCCTCTCGGTGATATAAAAAGAGGCTACCCTGCGCATCTCGCGGGATGATCGGTTGGAAAAGGACCGCCGGGGGGAAAAGATCGCGAAACTCAGCGGACGACCGCGCCAGGTCGTCAGCGACGCGCGGATGAACGATCTTCGCGATTCGAGGATTACCCGGCGTCGCTTGCGCGACTGGCTCGGCGAGTCTGCCGCCGCCGCCCTTCGCCGCGATCAGAAACGCCTGTACTTCCGACCCTGTGGGACTGCCTTCGTCGATGCTCACGTCGGCGCGAAGGAACCGCGGCAGCTGTAGCATTTTCTGAAGGGGCTCCGGCAGTTTTTTCAGATCGATGACGACCTCGTGACCTGCAGCAACCACCAGGGCGGATTTGGGAACCGGACGGTTTTGGGGATGTTGCCCGAACTTGATCCCGCAAGCCACCTCAACTGCCGCTTTCAACTCTGGGTGATCCGCAAGCACGAGCGTCGGACCGTCACCACCTTCCAACCGCAGACGATCCCAGACCACGTAGGTATCGGCTTGGGCCGGTAAGGCAACCAGCTTGAAAACCGGTTCGCGGGCAGCACCCTCAACCCGCTCGCGCGCAACGACGCGGTTGATTTTTTCCCAGGCGGGAAAGCCGTTGCCGACTGCAATGACGGCATGCGTCCCGTAGTTACCTTGAAACAACCGGTCCTGCGTGGATTTGATCGCCGCCAAAACCGGTGCCGGATCAGTCGTCGCTGCTCGCCACTTTTCGCGAATCATGTCGAGCGGTGCCGGGGGTAAACCGGCATCCGGCAAACCATTTGATGTTTTACCCACGTCCTCGAGAGCTTGCCCCAAATCCGGTGCTGCTACATGCGACAACTCGAATGAAACTCCGTCCAGATTGGCCGGGTGGACATCGGCGACGCGACCCGAGACCAGCAACTCACCAGTGATCGGGCTTGTCCAGGCGACAGACACAGGTCGTTTCGGTCCGGGATGCACAAAGAAAGCTCGTCCAGGCAATGTTGTCCAGAGCCGCAATTCCTCGGTCGTAAAGTTTACGAAGACTGAAGGCTCGGAACCCAAACTCCATGACTTCAGTTCGGTCCGCCCCGAGATGTTGTCGCGTCGGTCGGTAAGGAACATCGGCGTGGCCGACGTCTCCAGGAAGCTCCAACGGGCCTCGTGCTTATCTGGCCACGAATTCCCTTTCAACAGGTTGGGTACCAGATCGGAGACGCTCCAGGTTCGCCGGTCGCCGCCGCTTTCACGGATTGTCCATTCGATAAGGGTGCTGTCGGCCCCGTAGTTCTCGTTCGGAAGCACTGTCAAGAGCACCAATTCGCCACGTTTAACCGAGACTTTGCGTTCGAAAGGAACGGAACCTCCTTCCGCAACTTTGGACTGCGCGAGTACACGTTTCGATGATGCCCACTTGGACTGGATCTTCTGTATCGCAGCCTGCCGTCGCTGCTGGTGGGCTTCCATCTCGGCCGACTTTTCGCGCCACTTTCGCATCCGTGCCTCGACTTCCGCTGGTGGTAAAGACGACGCCGTTTTGCCGCTGAGCCCGACCCAAAGCGCATTAAGGTAAGTTGGATTCAGCTTCTCTTCGGCGGCCACTGCAGCAATCGCCGCTGTGCCGCCACGGGCAAGCCTGTCCCGATGCCGCAGAGTCGCAGCAAGGTGTGATGCCAGCGGCGGCTCTCCATTGGGCCCGGCCAAGCGAGCGTGAAAACTGCGGATCGAGTTCAGCGTTTCTTCGGTCCAGTTCGGCCGGTCTGGAGAGTGAGAGAAGCGAAAACCCCTTGGCAGAAGCACGGCCCGCGCGGCAACGTCACGGGCAGCCTGATGATAGCGTTGAATCAGTTCGGGCGTCACCGGCATCGCCTCTCCAACATTAGCGAAGCCCTCGCCACCCACACTGTCGACCGGAAACTCACGGGCTTGTGTTGGCCGCATGTCCACACCGGTGAGATCACGGACTGCGTTGTCGTATTCCGTGTTGCTAAGCCGACGCAGCGTTACCGGCCCGGGATCGCCAGCCCGCGCTTCCGCCTCGACCTCGAGAGCCTTTGCTATCCAACCCAACAGTTGTTTCCGTTCAGCATCCCCTAGCGGCGGAGCTTCTTTCGGAGGCATATCGCCACCTCGCACACGCTCGGCGACATTGCTAAGCATCTTTGGCCGAGCCAGAATCGCCTGCGCGGAGCCAAAGCTCGTAAGATCGAGATCGTTATCTCTGGGAGCTTTCCCATGGCACTTCCCACAGGACCTGGCCAACAGCGGCTGGATTTGTTTCTCGAATGCCTCCTGGTTTGAAGCCGTAGTCGCCAATATCGTGGGTTCATCGGCGTTCAACGGGACAATGAACCCGAGCAGACCAAGTGGCAATAAAACCACGGAGAAACGGATGGATAGCTGAAATCGGTGAATCATCAGACCTACTCTTGACCGTATTTAATCAACGTGCGTTTCAGCCGACACTCATCCGGATCAGTAGGCAAAAACATAGGGGCATGGGAAAGGGCTCTTGAATGAACCAGATTCCATGATACTCCGCATATAATACCGGATTCCAGAGACAAGCGTGGAATTCGTGAACGGCGAATCGTTTTGACATTTTATGATTACTTCACCTCTCTGTAAGTTATTGTCTCAGCCTCTGGATTCGCTCGCCTGTAATCCAGAAGAATCTTAGTCAACACCCGTTCCATATTATCTTTCGTGGCGTAGCCCGTTTCTTCCAGCGTCAATGCTGTATCTGGATTTCAGGGGATTCAGACCATAAGCTGAGGCCAAGAACTGACCATAAAAAGCTGATGAGGTTCGATCGGAATGCTGGTTCAATGTAGAGAGTGTGAGCATCGCGTTTCAACAGAAGCTGACAACTGTCCTCAGTGCGGTTGCCCCCAGCCGTGGGAACGTCCCGAAGATCTTGTAAAAGAGAAGTCCGCAAGTCGCCCGGCCGAGAAGCGGGCAGCTAAGAAAGATAAAACCGAGGGGAATTGGTTTAATCCTGGCTTGGCTGTCATAGGGGCGATGATGGCATATCGCGTATTCAGTCAGGGCTGCAATAAGAAAAAAAAGAAGTAAGCGTTTTTGTGAAGAACTTCGTGAACACCACTTCTTGTAGAGTGATGTAAAGAACGGCAAGAAGCTATAATCTCGTTTCGCCTGAACACCCCAGCATGAACGTCTGATAGCGCGGTGTTATACGGTAAAGAAAAAAACTACCCCCCATTTTCTTGAGGATGTGAAGCATCGTTTCAGCATCCTCTTGACTGATTCCTCCACTGCTGGTCCACTGGCTCATAAAGCTACTGAATAAATCAATGAATAGGGCGATGTCCGGTACACCTCTGGGGTGTACTTCACACAGAGCCTTGCGCCGCGAGTAAACAACTTGCGGCGTTTTTCGTAACCCTCATCGCCGTATGGTAACACTGCGTTCCGGAGACCGAAGCTCAAATGCGTTTCGCCAGCAAATGCGTTTCGCCAGCAAATGCATTTCGCCAGCGCCAGCAACAGGCGGTGCGGCGAAAAGTTAGAATCTGAAAACACCGACGGCGCGATGCAAGCCAGGGAGCTGAGGTCAGCACCATCCTGCATACCCTCGCATGCAGCTCCCGCCCGACCGTCCCCACCTTTTGAGCACAAGACGCGTTTCACCGAACAAGTGACATTCTGCGAGCACCATGGAGAAACACATGCTAACGGATAGTGAAATCCAAGATCTGGTAAATGATTATGGCAGCCGCGTGAACGAAGGCCGGCCGATCAAGCAAATCATCGCCGACAATGACCTTCCCAAACTTGCCGGCGCCACAGTGCTGGAAGGTAAAGTCTCTGATTCGGTGTTCGGTGATGACCTCAAAACGCAAGACGGCGTCCATATCCGCTTGATGTTTCGCGGAAACCGGATTTCTACTCACGATGTCAATCGCGGGGCCATCCCTTTCAAGGATCAAGTTTTAGCCCAGAACCACGACCACATGCTCAACCTGGTCAAAGACACGCTGGGTTCATCGCAATTCGAAGTTGACGGATTGCTGCCGTCCTCCACCGTCATTCCCGCCGAGAACTTGAATCTGCTGATGGTGGAAAATGTACTGCGCATGTACATGGCGGAAAGCTCGACTTCCACGTCCTTGTTTCAGCATTGGCTTAAAGCAAAAGAAGAAAACGTCAGCACGCTTGAATATGCTGGCCATCAGATTGAGATCGGTTCGCTGACCCCGAACGGCAAGCTCCCCTATCTCATGGACACTCCGTCGACCAAGGAGAAAGTGGATCGAACGATCGATCCGTCCTACCTGATCGACAATGGCGTTTGCACGTCAGCCCAATACCAACACATACGCAATGCCTCCATCATGGCGTTTGGCATGGTGTCCCGTTACCTGTCCGAAAAGGGCATGGTGCTGGTCGACACCAAAACGGAACACGGCATCAACGCGAACAACCAAATCGTTGCTGCTGACGAGCTCTACACCATGGACTCGTCTCGGTTTTGGAAACTGAGTGATGATGGCTCGGTGATGGAGCGTGATGGCAAACCGGTTTCCTTTTCCAAGGAGTTTGCTCGCGGTATGGTCAAGGGCAAAGACATGCAGTTCTCAACCGAGCAGAGCAATGAAATTGCGGTGCGTTACATTTCTGGTCTGCAAAATTTGACCGGCCAAGCGTTTGAACCCGATTTGCGACCACGTGATCAGCGGATCATCGAATCGACCAATTTGATTCTTGATTCCTTGACCTAGTCGTGCGTCACGCCTGAGTGATCCGGATGCCATCCGCGCACGGTCGACCTCGACGGGTGCCGGTGGCTCTCTCTGGAAGCGGGCCAGTCTCACACCAATTCGATCCCACGGAAGCAAGCATTTGCGACCGTGGGTTTTTATTGCGCACTCACTCGACCTCAGGCGCCGCACCACCCGGCCATTGACTTTCTGGCAGCGCTGCTGGCCCTCATGCACCGCTGCTTGACACGTCTTCACTGAGCACTGCGCCGGTGCGCGGTCATGGCAACAGCGGTGCGGTTCGCACAACCTGCGCTGGTCAGCCTGACTTGCCCCGAGTGCCACACTCTGTGGAATGCCCCAGCGGTGACTCCCCTCGAAGACCACTTGCTGCCTAAGCCGTAATGCATGCAGTTCGTGCAATCGCTGCGATAAACAGCCATGCTGTCATTAAACCACACATGCACAACATATGCAATTACAAACTCACTGAATCCAGATGCAGCCCGCCCTATCCTTCATCGAATTGACGGCTGTCTCCCTGCCGATGGCGAGTCAATCAACCGTCGATTGCGCCATCTTCCTTTTTTTTGCAATTCTATTGCATCTGCATACTGAACCCATTTACTTCGTCGTTCGTACTGGGCATAATCTTGCTGGTCTTCAATGAGTTACTTTCTTCAGTCCTTCACCGGAGATGCTATGGATACGTCTGTCAGTGAAACAACTGTGGCCCGCTTTGCTCTTGGATTCGCGGTATGTGGACTTTTCAGTTGGAGCGAAGCGACGGCACAGTCGCCTTTTCGTGCTCTGGTCGTCGTCGCTGATCCATCTGACGCCGAGTGCACCAAGCGCATCGGCGGTGAGCATGTTCACGTTGAACTCTTGTTCCCGCTCGACATTACAAGGCTGCCGGATAGCTACGAGAAGCAAGCGCAGCGTGTGCATCAACTACTCGACTTCCACCTGCTTGTCTTTCGCAGTGACTCAAATTGCCCAGCAAAAGAATTCTGGCGAAACCGTATGACTGCAGCCAATCCCCAGGCCAAATTACATCGATTATCGCAACCGCGGGGAGGCGAATTAACTCATTACGAAGTCAAAGTACAAAGGGCGACCGATATCCACCGGGCACTTGATTCTATTTTGCCAAAACGCCGCGTCTCCTTGAATGCGAACTTGGATGCAGAATTGCGGCGTCTGAATTCGCTGCACCACCGTCCTCTCCATCTGGCAGAGCGCAATTGAATGGCCCATCGAGAGGGATGTCTATAATGCGAGGCCACGAACTGACAGGGTATCCCAGCGACAGAACCAAACGTTGCGTCTTCGTCTTAGCGACGTTCGACGTTGTCGTAACGGCTCGACTGCACCACTTCCGGCCGTAGCATTCGTCTTGCGTGCAGTTGCGCCCAACTGTGATTTATCATCTTATGAGTCTTGGAAATGCCTGTATTCCGATTTGTTACCCGTCGACTACTTCCCACGTTTCGCGCACCACACGTCCGATTCCTGGGTGTCAGTGCGTTACTGTGGAGTATGCACTTATTGCTTGGTGCGCTTCAACTGCAGGCCGACGATTGGCCACAGTTTCAGGGCCCCCGGCGCAATAACCACTCGGCCGAGACCGGACTGCTTGCAACCTGGCCGGAAGCCGGACCGCCCCTTGCCTGGGCCTTTCGCAAAGCGGGCGCTGGCTATTCTTCACCAGCTGTGGTCAACGGCCGCGTTTATCTCACGGGTGGCAGAAACGGCAGGGCTGAACTGTTCTGTCTCGATGCCCAAAACGGTAATGAGCTTTGGGCTCTGCCCCTAAACAACAAGAGTTTTGATTTTGAAGGAAACGCATGGGGCGCGGGTCCTCGAGCCGCTCCAACCGTCGACGGCACGGCAGTTTACGCACTTGCTGGCGACGGCCAACTTGTCTGCGCCACGATTGGCGGTACGTTGCAATGGCAAATCAACATGATTGGCGATCTGGGGGGAGCAATCAAAAATGTCGACGCGGGAGAACCTCAGACGCTTGGATGGGGATATTGCTGGGGCCCTGTCGTTGACGGCGATCATTTGATTTGCACGCCAGGCAGCACAGACGGCGAGGGGCTCGTGGTCGCTCTCGATAAAACCACTGGCAAAGTCGTGTGGCGCAGCAAGGACCTCAATGCAGAGGCAACTTACGCGTCGCCTATCATCGCCAACATTGGCGGCATCAAGCAATACTTGGTGATGACTCAATTCGGCATTGCATCCGTGGCGGCCGATACTGGCAAACTGCTCTGGTACTACGAGCGTTCACGACCTTATTCAGATGTTGTCGTTCCCACTCCCGTTTGCCGTGGCAACTATGTATACGCCAGTACGGGAGATGGGTGCGACCTGATTGAGGTCTCCATGAACGGCAGCCGAGCATTCACGGTTGCAGAGGTGTACACCAGCAGGAACATGAAGAACTCGATTGGTGGCTTTGTTTTCCACGCTGGCTACATCTTTGGGACTTCCGAACGCCGCGGCTGGGTTTGCCAGGATTTCGCGACGGGAAAAATCGCTTGGTACCAACGCGCCAACAAGAGCGTTGGTGATGGATCATTGATTTTTGCCGACGGCCACCTCTACCTTTACGGCGAAAAGACCGCTGAAGTCAGCTTAATCGAAGCATCTTCCGAAGCGTGGTTGGAAAAGGGACGCTTTGTCTTGCCGGCAAAATCGCAAAACCCGGCTCCTAGCGGCAAGAACTGGACACGCCCCGTAATCGCAAACGGGATGCTGTACATTCGCGATCAAGAGCTGCTTTTTTGCTATCGCGTGAAGAAGTAAGCACTCAACGACCAACCATTCAACATCGCTTGAAATACAACTCGGAGTCAGGATCCTGATGAAATTGCCAATTGAGATTCTCGTATGGTTCGCACTATTGGCGTCGCCGCTTCTAGCGAATGACTGGCCCAATTGGCGCGGTCCCGAAGCGAACGGCGTCTCACGTGAAACCGGCTTGCCAGCTGACCTGGAAGATGTGCTGTGGATGAAAAAGAATGTCAGCTGCCGTTCGACTCCGATCGTAATGAACGACAAGGTTTACGTCGTAAGTAAGATCGGAGAAGGCGTCGATGAACAAGAGCGCGTTGTCTGCATGAACGCCAGGACTGGGGAAGTCATATGGGAACAACGTTTTGGCATTTTCTTTACCCCGATCGTAAGCATTCGACTTGGCTGGACGGTTCCAGCGGGTGATCCACAGACAGGCAATGTTTACGCGCACGGCACACAGGGTTTGCTGTATTGTTTCGACGGCGAGACCGGAAAGGTCAAGTGGCAAAAGAGCTTGACAGAAGAGTTCGGTCGGATCACCGGCTACGGCGGCCGGGTCACCAGCCCCGTGGTGGAAGGCAACCTGGTAATCATCAGCATGATTAGTTCGAACTGGGGTGCTCATGGGGGTGGAGGCGTGCGTTTCCTGGCGTTTGACAAGTACCATGGAGACTTGGTCTGGTGGAGCACCACCGGCATTCGCCCGTCGAACACGTATCGCTGCGTCCCCGTCGTCACCACACTCAATGGCCAGCGAATCTTGATTAGCGGGGGCGGTGACGGACACCTCCACGCTTTCCAAGTCAACACGGGCAAGAAGATATGGAGCTTTGAATTCGGCAATGGAGCGATGAATCCCGCACCAATCGTCGATGGCAACTTGCTCTACGCCGCTCACGGCGAAGAGATCCCGGGCCGCGCGACCGTGGGGCGCGTCGCCTGCCTTGACATTAGCGGAGCGGAGCCAAAAGTCGTCTGGGACACGGACGGCATCGAGTTTAAATATCCTTCACCGATGCTCGCTGGCGGACAGCTATTCCTACCTGACCGCCAGGGTCGTCTGTATTGCTTTGACGCAAAGAGTGGTGATCGACTATGGCGTGCCAAGTTCGGACGCAACTGCACCGGATCGCCTACATACGGCGACGGCAAAATCTACCTCAGTTCCGTTCACGGCTACTTTCATATTTTGGATGCGCAGAACAATGGCCGGCGCATTTCGCGGAAACGTTTCCAGCCAGCAGACCCAAAGTTTGATGTAGAAGTACAAGGTTCCGCGGCGATCTCCAACGGTTGCGTCTACTTCGGCACTACCGAAGAATTTTACTGCCTCGGCAAATACAACAAAACCGAAGTTACGATACCGCCACCGCCCGCGGTGCCGCCTGCAAATCTGACTGGTGAGCCCGAGCAACTTCAAGTGATCCCAGCCGAGGTAACCCTCAAAGCAGGGGAACGCGTCGAATTCCAAGCCAAACTGTTCGACGCAGACGGACAGTTTATCAGAACGACACCGGTCAAGTTGGCATTGGCCGCGATGAAGCGAGGCCCTGGGCTCGCTGCAGGCGCGACTCTTGCCACCTTGCAAGGTCAGATTGAGCAAGCGAGCTTCACCGCACCAAAGATTGCCGGAGGTCAGAGCGGCACGCTACTCGCTACGGCTGGCAACCTGCGTACAAGTGTGCGCGTTCGCCAAGTCCCCGATTTACCGTACCGCGAAGACTTCGAAAGCACCGGCCCGGGCTTGATCCCAGCTGGCTGGACTAACACACAGCTTCGGTACGTCACTACCAAGCTTGATGATGGCAATACGGTGCTGATGAAGACCGCCAGCATTGCCGTGCCTTTCTATCGCCAGTGGTACGCATTTATTGGAACGCCCGATATGGCGGGCTACTCGATCTCGGCGGATGTGATGGGTCAAGAAGTTCGTGAAAACCGACCTAACATGGGTGTCACGGCTCACCGATACATTTTGCAGCTCGTTGGCAACGAACAAAAGCTGAGAATCTCGGCCTGGGATGCCATTCCAAGGGTTGCGAAAGAGATTGACTTTGCTTGGCAACCGGGCACCTGGTACCGCCTGAAGTTAACCGTGCAAACTGAGTCTGACCGAGCCATTGTCCTGGGTAAAGTCTGGAAAACAGGTGAAATTGAACCGGCTGACTGGACCCTGCAGTTAACCGACAGGAATCCGAATCTTTCAGGCCCTCCCGGGCTCTACGGTTCGGCCCTTGGAATTCAGCCTCCAAGTCCCGGCACACCGATCTACTACGACAACATCCTGGTGAAATAAAGCACCCCTCTCAGCGAAAACGCTCGCCTTATTCTGGAGTAGGCATCAATGCGAAATACAACTAGACAAATGTGGATCGCCGCATTGGCTTCATTGTCCGTGCTGTCGTGTTTGGTCACCGTCCACGCCCAGAATCGTCCCGAACTACTTGAACTTCCTGCCCAAGACTGGCGGATGTATGGCGGGCATCTCAAGCGAAACTTCGCGAATCCCCTGGCAACGGGGCTCCCTGATTCTTGGGACATCAGTGACGGCACGAACGTGGCCTACTCGATTCAACTGGGCTCCCGTGCCTACGGCGGTCCGGTCATGAGCAGTGGCAGAATTCTGATCGGCACGAACAACGAGTTCCCTCGTGATCCATCCATCAAGGGCGACAAGGGCGTCATGATGTGTTTCAACGAGAAGAATGGTGCTTTTCTCTGGCAGGTGGTGCACGACAAACTCAAAGCGGGACGGGTATGGGATTGGCCTCAGCAAGGCGTTTGCTCAACACCCTGCATCGAAGGCGATCGCTTTTACTACATCAGCAATCGCTGCGAAGCCATCTGCAGCGACTTGAAGACCGGCGAGATTCACTGGAAGCTCGATATGATTGGCAAATTAAACGTGTTTCCGCATAACATCGCGGTCTGTTCTCCAATGATCGTCGGCGACTCGCTCTTCATGATTACAAGTAACGGTGTCGACGCGGCTCACTTGCGAGTTCCTTCCGAAGGCGCGCCCAGCTTTTTAGCGCTCAACAAGAAAGACGGCAAGGTTCTCTGGTCCAGTAAACTGCCCAGTCAATCCAATCGCAACATTATGCACGGCCAATGGTCAAACCCGGCATATGCTCAACCAGGCGGCAAGCCCCAAGTGATTTTTCCCGGTGGCGACGGCTGGATTTACAGCTTCACCCCCAAGGGCAAGTTACTCTGGAAGTTCGATTGCAATCCGAAAGATGCCGTCTACAAGTTAGGCGGCCGTGGTACAGCAAACGACTTTATCGCCACGCCTGTCATCTACAAGGACCGGCTCTATATCGCCGTTGGTCAGGACCCCGAACACGACACAGGAGTTGGTCACCTTTACTGCATTGACATCACCAAGGTACCAACTCGCAAGGACAAGGATGTGTCACCGACCCTGGTTGACGCCCGCGCCCCCACATTGCAGGAGAAGCCGAACCCTGACTCGGCTCAGGTCTGGCACTACGGAGGTCCCGCGACCAAAGACAAACCGAGCCCAACGGACGAGACTTACTACTTTGGTCGCTCCATGTCCACTTGTGCCATTATGGATGACATTCTTTACATTACCGAACTAGGTGGGCATGTTCACTGCCTTGATGCTACTACCGGTAAGCTGTATTGGACGGAGAATATGTTCGCCAACACGTGGTCATCTCCCTGTGTCGCCGACGGCAAAGTATTTGTGGGCAATGATGATGGCATCATGTACGTCTTTAAACATAGCAAAGAGCTGGAGTTGCTCGCGGAAATCGAGCACGAAGACGGCACGAAGCTGCGTACGACGCCCGTCGTTGCTAATGGACGCTTGTACTACATGACTGAGAATCCTACGAAGTTGTGGGTGATCGAAGCAGGCGCAAATCAAAACTAGCCTGCAATCCATTTCTGTTTCCTTTGGAGAATCGGTATGTTTCGTCTATTTCTTTGCCTAGCTCTCATGCTCGGACACGTCCTCATCACAGCAGGCCACGAACTGCCAAATGGTAAAATTGAACGTCGTGTACAAGTTAGTGTGAAACCGGACCGCGTCCTGGTGGAGTATTCGCTGGCAATGAACGCAGTGACGCTGGAAGCCGAGCTGCGTAAATGTGGGCAGAAGCCTGCCGAAACGTTCGATACCATGTGGCAGCAATATCAGAAGATCATTCTGCCAGCGATTCACCAGCACCTGCGACTCAGCGTTGATGGAAAGAGCACTCCCCTCCAACCGATTCGAGCGGAGTATTCAGGTTGGAGCCACCGCCACCTGACGTGCCTTCTCAAGGCAGACGTTGCACTCACTCAGCGACCCCAAAAGCTCGTGGTGACCGATGGAAATTTTTGTGATGCTCCCGGCAATTATCGCATCGCGATGAAGCCCCGTTCCGGCGTGAGGATGAAAAATTCGACCGTTTCGCCCACTCTCACAAGGGCAAAACCGATCGTCTTGATGGCGTTAACCAAGCCGCAACAGCAAGCCGCAGCTCGGGCTCAGGGAGAATTTGCGTTACCAACCGAGAAGGATCGCGAACTCATCTCATGGAACACCAAGCAGCTATCAGCGACATTTTTTGGTGAAGGCGCTTTCTTTGGTGACTTCAACAACGATGGAGCGGTCGACGTCGTGTCCGGACCGTTCTGGTATCAAGGGCCGGAGTTCTCCAAGCAACTCGCATATCGGCGGGCAAAACCATTCAAGCCCGAGGGGTATTCCGACAACTTCCTGACCTTTGTTCACGACTTCAACAACGATGGCTGGGACGACATCCTGATCATCGGTTGGCCGGGCTACAGAGAAGGTTACGAACACGTTTGGTATGAAAACCCACAAGGCAAAAAAGGGAACTGGCCCAGACATGAAGTCTTCAAGGAAGTTGACAACGAATCGCCCGCCTTTGGCAATCTGGTAGGGGACTCAAATCCAGAACTCATTTTTCATTTCCAAGGCCAACTCGGCTGGGCGGCCTATGACCCTGAAAACCCCACGCAACCGTGGGTTTTTCACAGAATCTCCGAAAACCTCAAACTCACTCGCTACGCCCATGGGCTGGGATTCGGAGACGTTAACGGCGACGGGCGTCCCGATTTCGTGCAATCCAGGGGTTGGTGGGAACAGCCTGAATCTCTCGATGGCGATCCACTGTGGAAACATCACGCTTGGCCCTTCGAACTCGACGGTGCCCAAATGCTCGTCTATGACGTTGATGGCGACGGCGACAACGACATCGTGACCGCGGTCGCCTCGCACAAATACGGAATCGCTTGGCTAGAGCACACGAAGACCGATGAGGGCAAAATTGCCTTCAAGATGCATCGTTTCATTAACGAGAAGCCAGAGGAAAACCGTTACGGTGTGAAATTCTCCCAACCACATGCCCTGGACACAGCTGATGTTAATGGCGACGGGCTCATCGATTTCATCGTCGGCAAGCGTTTTTGGGCGCACGGCCCCAAAGGGGATCCTGAGCCCAACGCCGCAGCAGTGACTTACTGGTTTGAACTCAAACGCGGAGTCAAAGGCGTCCCCGGTGGAGTTGATTTTGTGCCGCATCTGATCCACGACGATTCAGGCGTTGGCACCCAGGTAGCAGCAGGGGATCTCAATGGCGACGGCTTGCCTGACGTCATAGCGGGAAACAAGAAAGGCACACACATTCATCTGCAGGTGCGAACAAAGGTAACCGAACAGAAATGGCAAGCATCCCAACCGAAGGTGGTGCACTGAGCCGCAGGCATTCGCCAAATCCACCAGCGTGCTGCGTTGCCTAGCGGTCACTTCACGTCAACAGAAAGGGTCTGGCGATCAAGTCAATACCGCAGGGAATTCCCACCGCTACTGCGTCCAGACATTCGCGGATCGCCTTGAGCCAAGCATCCACCAGGGAGCGAATGCCTGCGGTCTGGTGTAATCGAATCACGGTTGGCACCGCTTTCAGTGACACATGTCGCATCAACTCCCCCAAAACGGGCATTCACGTCGGGTAACGGATTCCGTCGCTTCCGTGCTCACGTCGCGTTTACCGTGGCCAGTACCACCTGTGGCGACATCCAGACAGCACCCTTCGTTGTCGCACATCCAGGTCATTGCCGATTCGAAGACGTCCTGATCGTCAGGGATGACCTCCGCAAGAGTTGCCCGGGAAACGTGAGCACCTCTGTCAGGTAACCGTGGATTGCCGGCCCACCTCAATCTTCATCCTGGCCACTGCCGGCTCGATCTGAAACGTTGAAAAAACAATGCGGGAGTCACGCTTGAAATCGTAGCGGATGCGTGATGCATAGAATCAAAAGTTGTCCGCGTCGACATAGGCATCGATCACGGCTTGCTCGCCCTCGGCGCCCTTGCCGGAATTACCATGCTCCATTCCCAGCACTCCCTCGAACTTGCGTGAATGGATGTACTTGAAGATGTTGCGATAGTTGATTTCACCAGTCCCCGGTTCTTTGCGTCCCGGATTATCGCCGCATTGGAAGTAACCAATCTCGTCCCAGCATTTCTCGATATTCGGGATCAGATTGCCTTCCGTAATCTGCTGATGATAGACGTCAAACAGGATCTTACAGGATGGGCTGTTCACGGCTTTACAGATGGCGTAGGCCTGCGGCGAACCTTGCAGAAAAGTCCCACCGTGATTGGCGAACCAGTTGAGCGGTTCGAGCACCATCACCAGCTGATGCGGTTCGAGTAGGTCCGAGCATCGCCTCAGCAACTCGATCACGTTTGCCGTCTGATATCCCATGGCGAGCCGATTGCGTCCCGTTTCATCGACGTTCCCGGGAACCACGGTCATCCACTTCGCATTGACTCGTTTTGCCACCTCAATGGAATCCTGGATATCTTTGAGCACGGCATCCCACACGTCCTTGTCTTTGCGAGCAAAGGTGAGCTTCCCAATCGACCCGTGAGCCACAAACACACCCATCTGCATTCCCAGCTGTTCCATCGTCCGAGCGATCTTCTCCTGAAGTTCGACGGGACGTTTCTTCATGCCGTTGTCTTCCCATGCGGTAAACCCCTGATCGGCCGCAAATTTGAGCTGGTCGATCGGGTCATCACCGGCAGAATGTTTGAACATATTGAAGTGCGGGGCATACTTCAGCTTAAAGCGATGTTTCTTGGCAGCGTCTGGTCCTGCAAGGGAAACGGTTGGGGCGACGGCAGCCGCACCGATCGCAGCACTCGCGGCGAGAAATTCACGACGTTTCATGGTGAGAGTCCTGATTAACGGAGATTTATTTCTTAGTCGAGTCCGGTTCTTCGGCCACTTCGTACGTGACGTTGCTGACATCCACACGAAGTTGTTCCAGTCGCTCAGCGACGTCCTGAGACATATTCTCCTGATGGCGTCCACCGATTTGGTCTGCGAGGAAGGCTTCGATCTCGGCATACATCGCCATGCGGTTGACGGGTTTGGCAAATCCGTGGCCCTCATCATCGGCCAAGAGATAGCTGACTTTGTGCCCTTGCTCCCGCAGCGCGATCACAATCTGATCGGCTTCCGCTTGTTTCACGCGCGGATCATTGGCTCCTTGGACAATCAGCAATGGCTTGGCAATCTTGTCCGCACTGAAGAGCGGGCTCGCTTCTCGAATTCGTTGCTTACCTTCGTCGGTATTCGGATCGCCAACCATACCATACAAGAAGGCGCGTCCCGCTTCCCAATACGGAGGAATGGAATCAAGCAGCGTAAAGATATTACTGGGGCCAACGATATCCACTCCGCAAGCATACAGGTCGGGCGTAAATGCGAGTCCCGCCAACGTCGCGTATCCTCCGTAACTGCCACCCATGATGGCCACGCGATCCTGGTCCGCAATCCCTTGCTGGATCAAATGCTTCACACCCCAGGTAATGTCATCCTGCATCAGTTTACCCCATTGCAGGTCACCCGCGTTGAGGAACCTTTTGCCGTATCCGCCACTGGCACGAAAATTGGGCTGCAACACGGCATAGCCACGGTTCGCCAAGAACTGGACCAGCGGGCTGTAGCCCCACGAGTCGCGAGGCCCTTTCGGTCCTCCGTGAACCAGAACCACCACCGGCAGATGCTTCGCTTCCACACCCGCGGGCACGGTCAGGTAAGCAGGGATTTCTAGACCGTCACTGCTGGCATAGCGAATGGAGGTCATGGGTGCCAAATGTTCTTCGACGTCCTTCAATTCCGGGCGAGGCGTATATTGGTGGATCAGCTTGCGTTGCCGAGCGTCGAAGTACCAGGCTTCAGCGGCATACTTGTCGCCATGGACCGCAATCAAAAACTTACTGTAGTCATTCGTTGCACTCTGGAAAGCAATTTCACGCCCGGGAAACTCCTGCTGCAAAAACGCGTAGTTGGCTTCCCAATTCTTGTCGCGCCAATAATAGCGCGTCTGATCCTCCGTGTAGGATGTGGAAATAATTTCGCGCGTGTTTCGGTCCATTCGCAATCCGCCGAAATCCACTCGCTTCTCCGGATCGCTCTCGAGGAGCTGCAGTTCCCCTGTCTTTGGATTCATCTTGAACAGTGTCTTCAGATCCAAGTCACCCTTATTCGTGACCAGGTACATGCTCTCATTCTTAGGATCCCAGCCACGAACCGTCGCGTCCTCGGTGACCGACGTCTCGTAGATCGATACCAAATCTTCGCCATCTTTACGCAACAAGTCCGTGTTGCCCTCGGGGTCGGTCCGACTCAGTAAACGAAGCTGATCATCCCAGTCGAATTCATAACCGGTAATGCGATCTTCGTTCTGATAAACAAGCGTCAAGTCGCCTGTGGAGATTTCCAGTCGATAAAGATCGTGCCAAGCCTTGTCTCGATCATTCAGCCCCACCCACAGCAAATCCGGATGCTTCTGACTTGCGTGTACGATCCGCGCCGTAACATCTTTGAGCGGGGTCAGATTTCGTGAACCTGGTGTCTCCTGGCCGTCGGCAGGCTTCGCGGCAGGGTCGACCGCGAACAGATTCATGTTCTCGTCGCCACCCGAGTCCTTCACATAGAGAATGTACTTGCCGTCTTCGGTCCAGGTATATCCGTACAAAGGCCGCTTGCTGTCGGTCAGCGGCCGAGCTGCGTCAAAAGGCTCCGCAAACTCTTTGACCCAGACGTTCATGATGCCCTGATACGGCTTCATGAACGAGATGAATCTGCCATCGGGACTCAGCTGCCCCCTGGAAATTTGCGGGTTTCCAAAAAAGAGCTCCCGGTCGAGTAAGGGAGTATCAGTACGGTTCTTCGATTTGTTCACCTGGCAATATCCCAAGCTAGTCATCAAACAGCTTACCGACAAAATCGTCAGTAGATTGGCAGCGAGTGCATTCTTCATCGAAAGATCCCAAGGGTGCAAGGGGCTTTAAGGTCTTCAGATGGTCGATTCCGTTGACATCATATCAGAATCGCCAACTGGCAATGCCCGAACAAGGGCACGGGGCACACAAGCAGCTCACCTTGGGCCACCCGTGCTATCTCATTTCACGCGCAGCGACTGTTCGGCGGTTGGCATTTTTTTCGGCACAACCTGGGTCACTTTTCCTGTCGCAGCCCATTCGGCGCCTCGCTGCAGCGTAACGGCAAAACCAACACAATTGATCTGCTGAACGTTGTCACCCATGACTGTATGGAATACGCGCCCTTTGCCGTACTTGATTGTAAAAAGCACCGGCTCATTCTCGCCAGTTCCACCTGTGGACTTGTCCGAGTATGCCGTGGCGAGCACAGACAGATTCTCAGCAGGACCACGAAGACGGTCATAGAGTTCGTCGGATACGTGTCGCCACTTGAGCGGCAATCCTCTGGTGATTGGGTGATTCGTGTCAATCGTCTCAACCACGTATTCGTGTTGTCTACCGTGACTGCCGCCGCGCCCTGCTGTCATGTCACGCACCACCTTGCCGTCGCGGTAACGGATATACGGTCCGTCTTTCTCATTACGCCCCCCCCAACCGCCAAGGCCAATGATCGTGTTATACTCTTTCCACTTAGGAAACGAGTTATTAGCTGCGTGATAGATCACCAGACCGCCGCCGTTGCGGACGTAATCCACAAAGCTTGATTGGGTTTCCCTGGGCCAATCAGCTCCGTTGTAGTTCATAACCACCACGTCAAAGTCAGCAAACTTCGGGTTGAAACCAACGACATTCTTGCCTGTTGTGGCAACCGCGACCGTAAACAAACCGGTCTGCTCAAGATACTCCTGCAAAACGGGCGTCGTGGCCTTCCAGTTATGGTTATTCTGGCCATCGACAATTAATGCCTTCCGTTTCGGCTCGTCGGCATACATCATGCCGATCAATAGGAACGCCAAACAAAACGTGCAAAACCGTGCCATCGTTCTCGCCTTTCCATCAATCGTGCTATCGCCACAATGACTGGAGGCAAGCGTCTGCGGATACTCCATGAATCGCCTTCCCCTCCAGCAACAAGCTATCGTGCCTGCCTAGCATATCCGCTTCCGCATAGTCATTGCAAGTACACCTTGTTTGCATATACAGTATAGACAAACACATCTGCTATTATTTTTTGCATTGTCGCCACACAACCCGAGCGATCCACGGAGCAGGTTACAGGACCGTGGCAACATGCCTGGCAACTTTGAGAGAGTACGTCGCGAAATGCTACTCCGTAGTCGCCAACGCACCAGAACAGTTTGTTCCGCGACGGCAACGTTGCCAACTGCGTTGCGCCGTGCGATTCGGATTGCCCCCGGTGAAGTCAGTAAAAGACAGCGCGGGCGCGCCATATTTCTAATGGCGAAACAAGCGCCCGATCGACGCTCGAAAACGAGAACCCAAACCAAACGTCACTCAAATCAATGGTGGATCAATGGTGCGTTCATCTTGCTCGTACTTGCTGCGCTAGTAGCGATTGGGCTTCCTGGTTCAGGCCTGCTGAAGCGAACCACACCTCAGTCTTCTNCTTCTGCCCCCGTCTATTCGTTTGAAGTCGTGAACATCTATCCACACGACGAACAGGCTTTTTGTCAAGGACTCGCCTTTGACGGAAAAACACTTTTCGAATCCACTGGGCAGTATGGACAGTCCTCGACTCGTCGCGTGGACCTCAAAACAGGCAAAGTTGAAACACAGTTCCAGCTCGACCCGCGTCTGTTCGGGGAAGGCTTAACGCTCATGAACGACCGAGTCATTCAATTGACTTGGAGGCAAGGCNTTGGCTATGTCTACAACGCCAAAACATTGCAGTTACTCACCACGTTCTCATACGAAGGGGAAGGCTGGGGCCTCACCTACGACGGAATCCACCTAATCATGAGTGATGGCTCAGAGAAACTGCGGTTCCTGGACCCGGTTTCTTTCTCGCCTGTGAAAACTATCTTGGTCAAAGACGGCAGTCGATCCATTCGGCAGCTGAATGAACTTGAGTTCGCCGGGGGGCAAATCTTGGCGAATATCTGGCACTCCAATCGAATCGCCATCATTGCTCCCGGGACGGGGAACGTTACCGGCTGGATTGACCTGACTACGCTGCCGGGTAAGCCCCTCAGGCAAGAGGCAGTCCTGAACGGCATTGCTTACCACGACGGGAGGCTGTTTGTTACGGGGAAGTATTGGCCTCAACTGTTTGAAATCAAGATACTCAAAAAATGACGCCTGCAATTCGAAAGGAGCCTCAAATGTGCTCGCTCGCAAAATACTCCATTGTCTCAGCGGCAGTCTGGTGCTTCGTGGTTTCTTCTTGCGCAATCGCTGACGATTTATTTCCCGCTGAATTGCTGGACTTCGCCCCCGCGAGTTACAACCCGATCTTCTCGGGAACGGGTACCACAACATGGGACCACACGATCCGTGAACGCGGCTATATCTTGCGGCAAGGCAAGCTGTGGCATTTGTGGTACACGGGCTACAACGGCGAGCGTGCCGCGCCGAAATGGCTCGGATACGCGACATCGCGTGACGGTTTGAATTGGAAGCGGCATCCGCAGAATCCAATCTACGACTCAACGTGGACCGAGGACGTGCACGTCGTACGACACAGAGACAAGTTCTACATGGTTGCGGAAGGTCGCCATGACATGGCACATATGCTAACGTCCGCCGATGGGATCCACTGGGCTGACCAAGGTCGACTCGATGTCCGTCACCGCGACGGTACACCACTTACACCGGGACCTTACGGAACTCCAACGCTGTGGTGCGAAAAGAGCATCTGGTACCTGTTTTACGAGCGCGGTGACCGCGGTGTCTGGCTGGCAACATCGACGGACCGCAAGATCTGGACGAACGTCAAGGACATCGCAGTCATCGCGCGCGGACCGGCAGCGTACGATCTCCACGCCGTGGCATTGAATCAAGTCATTCGACACCGTGACCGCTACTACGGCGTCTATCACGCGAATGCCGACCCCAACCGAAAGGGCCCTTGGACCACCTGTCTGGCCGTGTCAGATGACCTGGTGAAATGGAAAAAATATCCCGGCAACCCGATCATCCAGACTAATCACTCAAGCGGTCAATTGGTCCACGATGGCAGCGTATTTCGACTGTATACGATGCACCCCGACGTGAGAGTCTATCTGCCACGTCGCACAACTTCGTTGGAGTAAAAGCAACTTTCGCCTGCTGACGACCCGTGTGATAGCGACTCTGCAACGTCAGTCCGCACTTGGCGGCGGGCTGCTTGGCGGAAGCGATTTCCAAAGTTGCTGGCGTGTGAATTGCAAAGTGGATTTGCGTTTGCCTTCCTTGAGTAAGATCGTGTTCGTCTGATCGGGGATCAATTCAAAGAAGATTTGATTGCTGAACTTGACCTTATCCAAGCCTTCCTTCACGGGGACTTCAAAGTAGAGCCAACCCCACTTCAACGAGATTTCCTTGCCAACCCACTGGATCTGAGCCTCTTTGCCGTCGGACGCCTTGATCTGAAACACGTCTTGCAAGTAGGCGGTGATCAGGGCATCAATATTCTTGGTTTTATCCAAATCGACACGTTTCTTGGTGCGAATGCGTAGCGCTCGCTCCAGGTCGCTCGGATGGACACGCAAAGCAACTTCCAAGTGCTTACTCTGCGAATTGTATTCCGCCTCGGCGATACTGACGTGCGACGGATGCGCTGCGGCCTGTTGCGTCACCATCGCTAATAACGCCATCGTGAAAGCAGCAACATATCGTTGGTTGTGCATCGATCTTCTCATTGCCCACTCGTTGGTTTCACGCGATCACGGGAACCTGCAACTTACTCGTTGCTTTCCTTAACCGCCGCTTCGCTTGCCTCGTCAGACTTGGCTTTCGCTTCTTCAGCCTTCTTTTGTTCTTCGGCCTTCTTCTTCGCTTCTTCAGCCTTCTTTTGCTCTTCAGCCTTCTTCTTCGCGTCGGCTTTCTTTTTTTCCTCGGCCGCCTGTCTCTTCTTTTCGAGATCGCGAGCACGTCGCATTTCGTTACTTGACGACTTACTTTCCTTGAAAAGCTTGAATCGCGACTTGACCATACGGCGGGGGAAATAATTGTTTTTCAAATCGACGTCAGCGGTTTCCAGGTGCGGATCGAGCACGAAGCTTTTGACAGGCTTATCCGTGACGAGCATCTTCGCTGCGGTTTCGTTGTTGAGTCGCCAAATCTCGGCGGGGATGCGGACTTCGTCGCTCTTTCCGTCCTCGTATTCAAGTCGCAAGATCACAGGCATGACGAGCCCACCGATATTCTTGAGGTTGACGACATAAAAGAACTTCTGCTCTGCGAGCAGCTTCTTTTGCTTTTCGGTCAACTTCTTGAAGGCGTTTTCGTAGGCTTTGATTTCCTCCGGCGAGACGTCCAGCGGATCATAGTTGTTGTAGAAGTCTTTAAGCTCAGGATAGATGTCGACTTGCTTTTTGATTGGCTTATTCCGCTGTTGCGAAAGCGTTTTGGGCTGCTCGTCACGTTCCTTCTTCGACTTCGCTTTGTCGATGCGCGGGTCCCCGGTATCCTTTTCCATCGCCTGGACACTCTCAATCGCGATGTCGCAGTGATCGGTCGTATAAAACCAGCCACGCCAGAACCAGTCGAGATCGATTCCCGAGGCGTCTTCCATCGTACGGAAGAAGTCGGCGGGCATCGGTCGCTTGAACTTCCAGCGTCGCGCGTATTCCTTGAACGCGTAATCAAAGAGTTCGCGGCCCAGAATACTCTCTCGCAAGATATTCAATGCGGTGGCAGGTTTGCTGTAGGCGTTGGGACCGAACTGCAGGATTGCTTCCGAGTTGGTCATGATCGGCACTTGATTGCTGCTCCGCATATAGGAGACGATGTCCTTGGGCTCGCCACCGCGTGACGGGTAATCCTCTTCCCACTCCTGCTCGGCCAGATACTGCAAAAACGAGTTCAGGCCCTCGTCCATCCACGTCCATTGACGCTCGTCGTGGTTCACAATCATGGGAAAGTAGTTATGTCCTACTTCGTGGATAATCACTGAGATCAGGCCATATTTCGTCCGTTTCGAATACGTCCCATCCTTCTCCGGACGCGGACCATTGAAGCAGATCATCGGGTATTCCATACCGTAAACCGGGCCATTCACCGAGATGGCAACGGGGTAGGGATAGTCAAAGGTGTAGCGGGAGTACACATTCAGCGTATGAATGATGGCACGTGTCGAGTACTTACTCCAAAGCGGCTCGGCTTCGTTGGGATAGTACGACATGGCCATGACTTGATTACCGCCCACGTTGTGGCCTTGCGCGTCCCAGATGAATTTGCGAGACGAAGCAAAAGCAAAATCGCGCACGTTATCCGCTTTAAAGATCCAGGTCTTCTTGGCGGTCGCCTTTTCGGCTTGGTTCGCTTTGGCTTCCTCGGGAGTGACGATAAAAAGTGGCTTCTTGGCCTCTTTCGCTTCGGTTAGTCGCTTGCGTTGATCTTCGCTGAGAATATCCTTGCCATTCATCAGCACGCCTGTCGCGCCAACAATGTGATCCTCTGGGGCGGTGATTCGTACCGTATAGTCGCCGAACTCCAGTGTGAATTCACCCCGACCCAGAAACTGTTTGTGCTGCCAGCCTGTCACGTCGGTGTAAGCCACCATGCGGGGATACCAATGAGCGATCTCGTAGATATTGTTTTTATCTTCTTCAAAGTACTCGTAGCCCGTGCGCGCCCGCAGTAGCTTGGAGTTATTGATGTTGTAATTCCAGTCGATGGAGAACTTCATCACCTCGCCGCTTGCCAACGGCTTGGTCAACTCAATTCGCATCATCGTTTTCACCACGGTGTATTTCAGTGGCTCATTGGTGACCGCGTCTTTGACCGACGTGATCTTTGCCCCACCATCAAACGTCTTGCGAAGCAGCATGCCCTCTAAAGCCTGGTAAGAGAGGCGGCCGCTGATAGGACGGGCCGTTGAGGTCATCGCAGCGTCGGAGTCGGGTCGAAAGATGTTTTGATCCAGCTGCAGCCACAAGTACTTCAGCGTATCGGGCGAATTATTTTTATAGGTGATGGTCTCCGAACCAATGATCCGCTGCTTGTCGTCATCCAGCTCCACATCGATCTCGTAGTCGGCTTCCTGTTGCCAGTAGCCTGAACCTGGAGCGCCTGAACCGGTTCGAAACTGGTTCGGCGTGGGAAGCAGTTCACTGAGTTGTCGAAACTTGTCTTCTTGTTTGTATTTGCGGTTCTCAAACGGCTGTCCGAACACCGTCGGCGCGACGGACATAGAAGCAAGAAGCGTCATTAACGTTAAAACTAATCTCACGATGCGTTCCCGAGTCATCTAGGTGGGCCAATCAGTTGGAGCGTAGACACACGTACAGCGTGCCATCAGCTACAAGTATAGTTCAAAGGCAACTCGCCATGTATTGACTGCGTCTGAAATCCACCGGCTCGCCCACGGCTTACCGACGCCCAAATCCTGCTCCCTGTTCTCGCCGTGCCTGACTTGATTGCCGGGGGGATTCCGGGGAAAGTAACGATACGCCGTCCTGTCAACTCGCCTGCCAACACCACGAGAAACCCCATGAGTGCGCCGAAAACAACGTTCACCCTCGTCATCCTCCTGCTATTACTGGTTGGCATTGCTCCAGCTCAAAACACGACCAACTTTCCGCGGATCGGCCATGTGGACCGATTTGACGCATCGCTCGACAAAATCATTGGCAAGGATGCGGTGATCGAAGTCCTTTGCGGTGGCTTCGAATGGGCCGAGGGTCCGGTTTGGGTACCCGAAAAGTCAAACAAGTTTGGAGGTTTTGTTCTGTTTTCCGACATCCCTCACAACGCCGTCATGAAATGGCAGGAGGGCGTTGGTGCCTCCGTCTACATGAAGCCTGCTGGCTATACAGGCGTCGCAGACTACGGGCGCGAACCGGGCAGTAACGGGCTGGCGCTGGATGCTGCCGGCCGACTCGTGCTGTGCGAACACGGCGACCGACGGATTTCGGTGCTCAGCAAAGGTGGCGGCAAGCTAACGCTCGCAGATCGGTGGAATGGTAAACGATTCAATAGTCCAAACGACCTGGCCATTCGCCGGAATGGCGACGTGTTTTTTACCGATCCGATCTACGGACTCCCCCAGCGAGCGGATGATCCAATGCGCGAGATCGATTTCTGTGGTGTCTATCGTTTGCAAAAAGACGGAACCGTGACGTTGCAATACAAGGGCATGTCTCGCCCCAACGGCATCGCCTTTTCGCCGAACGAAAAGATTCTCTACGTGGCCAACAGCGATGGGAATGATCCGGTTTGGCGTGCCTTCCCGGTGCAAGAAGATGGCAACCTCGGAACACCCACGCCGTTCTTTGACTCGTCCAAAGACGATCGCATCCCGCGCGGCGGTGGCGATGGCATGAAGGTCGACGTGCACGGTAACGTCTTTGCAACTGGTCCGGGTGGCGTGCTCGTGATCTCACCGAGTGGCAAGCTGCTCGGCCGGATCGTCACTGGTGAAAGGATCGCGAACGTCGGCTGGGGCAACGATGGCAATGTCCTCTATCTGACTTCCGATATGTATCTCTGTCGGATCAAGACGCTGACCAAGGGCGACAAGTTTGATTGACGGACGCTTTGCGCAACCGGTCGCGCTGGCATCTGAAACGCTAAAGCTTGTTTTGAGGATTCGCTCGCTGACTGTCCCACACTTGGCTGTCCGAAGCTTGGCTGTCCGACGTTAACCCGTAGCTGGCAAGTTCTTTGAGCATCCAGCTGGTTCGGTGGGGAAACCACTCCTGTCGCATACGTTGCTTTTGCTGCTGCCAATGGTTCAGAGGAGTGAACGGTTCGGCAAAGTGCAGGTCACCCCAACGCGCCGCTTCAGCCATGAGCGCCGGCTCGACCTCATCAAGCAACCCTTCATATCGTCGCTGGCAAGCGGCCGCGCCCAGAACTCCCTGTTCCCCGCACCATTTGTCGACGCGGGCTGCAAACATCTGACGAAACGCAACACTCGTCATCAATCGTTGGAACAAGTGTCCAAAAGCACCTGCCTTATCGGTTCCAGCCAACGGCAACGGAGCGTCCACCCGTACATTCTTCCGCCCGGAAGCAAATGTGGCGTCGGCGTCCCAATGCATGAACCTCAACCTGGCGTTGAGAAACTTCCTGCGGTAGGCTCGCATGTTGTTTCCATTCTTCAAAACCCAATCTTCGCCACCGGCGTACATTTGGACCAGGCAGTAGTCGATCAAGTCCACGATATGCAGCTGTGCTTGAAGTGCCGCGAAACAGGCGGGGTCATTCAGATCAGCGGCGGCAAGCTCCGTAATCTCGTCCCACAACTCGTCGCCAGCTTCGTCGCTTTGGATTTTTCCATTCCGTGTCTGCAGCGTAATGTAGCTCTTGTCCTTTCCACCCAGGCGGTGCGCCAAATGCTCCTCGTCGGGGCGTTCAACCAAGTTATATAACCCCCAATACAAGCCGTTGACACAGACGTGGACAAAACGACCTCGGGCCGCCAAACGCCCCATTTCCTGTTCTGTCTTGCGGACCCACTCGTCGCGTATGTATTGTGCTCGTGAGCGCACCGCGGCGTGCTTCGATACCCAAGAGTCATCCATGCCGCGGAGCACCAGGCTTGAGCAGCCTGTCCGACCCGGCTTGGCACTGACTTGATAGCCGAGACTTTCCCAATAGCGAATTGCTGCATCCCATTGGGCGCGGGTCATACCCGCCGCCACGCCAAATCGACCGGATCGATCATTCAAGCTCACGCGTTCTGGCGTCTCAAACCAAACCTCACCCCCCAGTGAAGCCCGACGGCTCAAGTTGGAATGGACCACAAAGCCGCGAGGTGTCGGAAAGGGCGTTGACTCCTGGACCAGATTGATCCCACGTGCATCAATCGTCCACAGGTATTTGTTCTCCTCATCGCCGTAGGATCCCAATTTCACACCGACGAACCGACTTGACGTTTTCGACTGCAAACCGTCGGAGGCGCCAATCAATACGTCTTCATTCTGCAGCAAATCCACGGCTGGTGCGCGCAGCGGACCCGTTCCTCGATTTGGTCCTGCGACTTTCAGCGACGCAAAGATGGGATGCTGCAGCGCAGAAAGACCGTAACGCGAGCGAAAGCTGACTCGCAAGGAATGTTTCTTTCCATCGACGCGACCGCCTTTGTCGCCAGCCAATCGCAGGCCACACGGTGCTTGAAATCCTGTTTCGCCCTCATGCGACAACAGTTCCACGACAGCGGGAACCTCCCAATCGCGACCGCTGTTCCCCGGATTTGAATAGATGCCCTCCCTGCCGAAGATCGCTGCGTTGTCGGCAACCACCGAGACCATCGGTAGATGCGCAAGTGCTGCTTTGAGACGATCCTCGTGCGTGTCCGCGCAACGCGGATCCATCTCGTAATCCGCGGTGATCTCGTGCCATTGCTCAGGAAATCCCGCGGGGGCCGTTGGCTGGCGGACAAGTTCGTCTAGGTTGAGGAAACTGCGAGTCATAAGCGGGGATTTGACTCGGTGCTCGCCAAACGCCCGCGCGCGGATCACCGTGGTCCGGTTAATGGTGAGTGGCTGCCGATAAATTTCGCTGTTGGATTCCTCCGGAATGCTTCCATCCGTGGTGTAACGGATGACGGCCTCCGGAGTGTCGCAAGTCAGCTGAACGGTGAAGTCTGTTTCGAACAGACATGATGCGTGTGAGCAGTGAACTGCTTTTGTAAACCCGACGACGTCAGGTGCGTTCATTGCCAGCGGTGTGGGATACGCCAGCGGTTTCGGAATGGTGGCGGAGGGACCAAACGTCACACCGTGAACAACATTCGGCATCCCCAAGGGGATGGTTTGTTCGACCGTCGTTTTGTCTGGCCTGACGAGATGCAGCGACTCACCCGATTTCGACAGGCGAAAGTTCGTGTGCAACTCTTCTTCGTCAAAAAAGTCGTATCCCGAGGCAAACACCAGCACGCGTTCGTTGGGCGCAAGGATCAGTGTCGGAATCCGCCATTTCTGCAGCTTGTCCAATCTATCCGTCAGGTACCAACCGGTGGCATCAAATGGCTGCTCACCAGGATTCCAGAGTTCAATCCAGTCTGGACAACCGCCTTCCCAATCCACAATTTCTCCCGCATTGGCTACTTGCACTTCAGCAATCACCAAGCGAGCGGACTGACTGGGGGTAGATAGCACGTCCCTTGTGGAATGGACGGGAGTCGGGTGTGTGCGAAAGTTCCCTCCCAGCACGTTTGTTTCAGAAACGACGATGCGTCGCGTCTTGTCCTGCCGCGAGGCAACGTTGGGCTTGTCGAGTGACGAGGCGTGCGTCGTAAGATTCAGGTGCTGCTCCGCCAAATTGCGCAGGCCACCGAATTCGACCATGGCGACGGCGCCTATCAGCAGGCAAGCGTACATGCCAGTGACGCGGCAGAACGCCGCTACTCTGGCTCGACGAGAATTCTTAGCGGCACATTGATGCGGAACTCGGTGAACATCATTTTTGCTAGTCGTCTGCCGCATACTTCCGGTACCGAGAATTGGAATACGGGGAATCCGAGGTAGTTGGAAGGCCAGTACCAGCAAAGGGTCGGGGGCGCCGCAGCGTTTCGCAGGCCAACAAACCAATGGTGGACAGCATCCCGACCCTGCCTTCATCAGTTCTGTCTGACTAACTCTACGACACCCCAACGTGGACGAAGTGATGGAAGTACGGGTTATGCCGCGTTTGCTGCCATTTGATCGAAAAAGAATCACCCGACACGATGCACGATGCCCCGCATGACTCACTCGCTTGCAAGGGACTACGAAGCAGACGGTATCGGACACCTCACCGTGCAGCCGTCCGAGATCCCTGTCAGTTATTCCGATGGAGAGATGGGCTGCTTGAGAAAATGCGACAATGCCATGAGTTTGACATTGGCCGCAGTGCGGAGCTGCTGAGCCCTCTCCACCAATTTATTCACCTGTGCCGGTGTGCGAAGGTGAGGATTGTCCATCACAGGATGTCGGCCACGAAAGACAACTTGCGTGATCACCACCCTTTTGCTCATCTTCTGTGCGCTCCGTGATCCGGGGTGCAAGTTGCACGTCGCAGCCACCAAAGCAGGTAGGGCGGCGATGGCGGGTGCGGCAATAAAGTCTCGACGGCGGATACTGGGAGTTGAACGTTTCATCGCGAAATCACCTTTGCTGTTGATGCCTCGAATGGTAAACCACCAAGCAGCAATCAGAGTGAGGATTACGCGGCCCGCAGTGCCCTGGCGTTGGTCCGAAACATTGCCGTTGGCCACATGTCCGCATCACACGGATTCCACCTTACCCGGACCGGGCAGGTTGGAGGGGAAAGCTCCCGACTCATCATGCTGTGGGTGACAGCGCAAGGGTTGCTGCCACACCTATTAGATGCGCTCACCGCCAATAAGTTCGCAAAATTCTGAAAACCAGCTCCCGCTTTCCAAAAGTTTCTCCTTTCCGTTCCCATATTGATACGATCAGGAGCATGCAACTTTGAGCAGCAAGGACTTGGCGTCTTGTTGCCTCTGGTCGCCATGGTTGATGAAGCGTTCGAGCGTTGACCTGTTTTTTCAAAATCCGGTGGCCATGCGTCTCCATGCTTTGGCACCGCACACCAGCGGCAAACCCGCCTTCAGCCCAACGCTCTCTTCGCTCATCCGGGACAGTCAACGTTATCGCAGCAACGCGCAAAACCAACTCAACCAAGTCCGTCGGCGTCCCGCTCCTTCGCAGTCTTCTTCTGCTGATCAGGCGGCGTCAACATACGCGTCGGTGAATCCTTCTCCTGCGTTTGCCGCGTTACCTTTCTCTGCCACGCAATACCGCATGCCAGCAGGAGGATGCTCATCGTCAGCATGATCAAAGGGACGACGTAATTGCAAATTGCGACCGGCAGTAGCCAAACCGCGGTGAATGCTGCGGCAGACGCAATCAGCACCACGCTGAAAATTTGCGCTCGGATCTGACGCTGGTTTGGCTCGACGCTCATTTCTATCACCGTTGTCCTAGCCACTCCATTTCCTTCGGCCTACGTTCCACAGCGATCGCGATGGGGCACGCCTCCGCCGCAGCCTGTTGCTGGCGTCTCGCCGCTTCTTGCCGCTGAGCCTCCACCTGACGTTGCGTCTCTTGCCGTTGCCTCAATGCACGCACATGCGCATCGTGTTTTTCACGTAGCTTCGGGTCAGTTAACGTATCTCGCGCGCTGTTCAGTTGCCGTGCTCTCGATTCGCCACGCACGTCGTCTGCCGTAAGATCCGGGTGTTCTTCGCGGATGGCGCGCAGATACGCTCTTCGAATCGTTTCTGTATCCGAGTCTTCTGGTATTCCCAATAGTTCGTAGAAGTTGACAAACATCTTGCAGGTACGAAGCAACCAAAGACGATGGGACAAAACTCGTGAACCTTATCGTAACGTTTCAATCTATCACCATCCCCACGTGATCGCCACATTTACGATCAAGTCGCAGACAACGATTGCTCGACGGCTCCCCTATCCGGCACACGCGAACATGAACCGCTGTAGAACACTCAATTGCAAGCATGATGGAAACCAGGCGCGCAAGCGGTATTGAGAGCCCGGCGCTCACCCCGCTGTGAGAAACCTCTCGGGTTTAAAGATACGCGGGGACCCCATGCAGTCCCACGGATCCAGCAACTCGACCTGTCGCCCAGCATGGTCTCCTCTACCGGTGACCGGCAATCGCGCCAGCAGCCATCGCTGGAGCCCAGGTTGTGCCATCGCCCTGGATGACCGACTCCGACAAGCCGGGTTACTCGAAGACGGTGCCACGCTGTGGATCAGCTACGTGTTCCATGTCACCAAGGAAATCGAACATCGTCAGGGTGGAGGCACCGTGTTACTCAGCACGCAAGATCTCAACGAAGGAGTCGGTTTTGCGGCCAACCCTCGTGAGTATCAAACGGCGGTGGTCGTCAAGGGTCAACTGAAAGGACGACGGATCACCTCCAGTAAGCTAGAAACTCCGACACTCGTCGTCGGCAAGGTGACTTGGGGTAAGAACGGTGAAGGCGATCGCTTCGTTCCCTACCTTCCCGGCCACGAACTGAAGCACCCCGAAGACCACGGGCGCCCCTCCGTGCCGTTCGACATCGACCAGACGAAGCTAAGCCTCCTCGTCCTCCAGGGCGAGGGCCAGTTCGATGAAATTCGCATTGGTCCGACTTATGAATCTGTCGTCGGGAGCGGTGTCAAAACGCAATAAATCAACTCCCGTTAGTCAGCACCGACGGATCACGTAATCGATTGACTCAGGTCAAGTGACCTCACAAAGCCAACCCATTGCGTTCCCAAACCCAAAGCAAAACCCAAAGCAAAAAGCCCTACCTTGCCGACGTCTCGTGATGACATCGTGCCAAGATAGGGCTGTTTTCATTTTCTAATCGTTACCTAAAAGAACTCCCTGAAAAAGAACTCCTTGGAAACTTTCTGCATTCTTCAGCATCGTGTCCACCAAGCCATGCGAACCCGTGTTGCATGCATGTCCTCTTGGAGGATGCAGGACCTCACACATCGCATCTGTGAACCGATCTACATGTCCTGCATCGCTTCCAGCAATGCGGGATTGGCAACGAAGCCAACCACTCCAAGGATGGTAAGGAGCACGAGCGCGATGGCACTGCAAATGATTCCAGCTAAAGCCATTCCCTTGCCCACCCCGGTCTCTTTTGCCTTGTTCAATCCCAGGAAACCGCAAATGAGACCTGCAATGCCAAGCGGAACGTGCAGCCAACAGCAGCAGCCAATCGTCAAAGAACAGATGCCAAGAATCATGCTGGCAAGCGCCAGCCCATTCTTCGCCGGCGGGCCCTGAGGTGGCTGAGGTGGCTGAGATTGGTTTATTGGTGCGTTGTAAGGATTTTCCATATTTGACATTGTTTACCCATCTGTAAATCACAAAGAACACGGCAACGACCATGATAACCGTGAACTTGCCGCGGGATCACAACATCGTCAGCCGCCAAACGTCTCGTAAGCCGCAGATTGTAGCGCATCTCAACAACAAATGCGATCCAAAAATCGGACGTTTGGCGGCATAAAGTACTCGCAACCACTTTTCAGCAAGATGCGTCGCCTTTGGGTGTGTGCTGTGCTGAAGCTGAGGGTTTAGGAGGCTGCTCATTGTCATTCTCCGGATCAAACCACACAAACACCACGACCACACCGTTCTCTGTATTGCATTCGGCGCCATCAACGCCTTCCGCGCTCCAATCTTGGTCATTTTCTATGGTGACATCCTGGCCATTGTTTATTACGTCGTTAATCTGATCCTCAGTCGGAAATTTTTCCCCTTTGTCTAGAACAAAGTTCTTAATATTTTTCGCCTGCAATTGCCAATTCTTTCCGGGAGAAGAAAAGGTTCCACTCACCTTGCAAATCATACCCATATTGTTTGCATCACTGACCTCAAGAATGGTCACCGACGCTGACGCCATTTGATACTTATCGCTCATTTGCTCCACGCTCCTATAGAAAAGAGAAAACCGCTTCCAACACGCCCAACGAAGGACGATTCCACGGAATGAACTAAGTTGTTAATAAGTACGATCGGCGCTTTCAATTCACCTGCCCCTGCTGCACATCGCGTGGCCGTTCATCACCGCCACGTAATCGTAGAAAATGTGTGCTCTCTCCATTGAATTGCGTACGCCCCCCTGTATTGATCACTCCCAAAGCTCCTGCCTGGCTTCCAGCCAGATTAAAGTTCGCCACGTCGAATTCTTCACTGGGGATTGGGATGCGATTGCAGTAAATGCGTTTTATTTTGCCTGCGCGAAACTGCATTTCCAGGTGGCAGGCCGTTCCCCCAACGGTTGCGACACGATGATTCCAAAATGAGCTTGTGTGCACGTCGGGATACATTGCATAAAGCCTCCCGAACCTCAAACTCCGCCCGTAAATAACAAATTCATGTTCTTGGGGATCAAAACGTACGACGATTGCACTGCAGACGATGAACTTCTTGCCTTCCTCGTTTGACACTTCCTTGAAGCCCCAGAACACACCTGCTTCGCCATGCCAGGGTGGTGACTTTTCTATGGCGACCTGCAGATCGAAGTCATCGGCAGCGGTGTTCCCTATTTCGACCAGTCGCAGGGACTGGCTGTCGAGTACCAGAGTTTCTCGCGGCTTGTCGTAGTTAAACTCGTGAATCTGGTGTTCCGCCTCCCACAACAACTTTTTCGGTTGGCGACGAAGGAGTCGGAATGGAATACCAATCTCGGCAATGTCATCAACCATTTGGCGGTCGGCATCTTCTACCTGCGGGGGTTCACCTGCCGACGCTTCCTCCACCCGAGCAGTGGTATTTTTCGTACCTGTGTCGGTGGAAACATCGCCAGTGCTGGACTGGCTGCTCCATACCGCAAGCAGCGTTAAGCAGACGACACCCACGAGCACGCACGCCATTTGCCAACGATATCGGGGCTGCTTGCCAGGGTTGGTCACCTGCTGCAGTACCTTGGCGATATCTAATGAGGATGTCGGGCGATCCGCTGCATCCTTGGCCAGGCATTGCATCACCATAGCCTCGAGGTCGCGAGGAATCTCGGGGCGCAGCTCGCGAGGGGCTTTGGGGTTCTTGTTCAGAATTGCTTCGCTCAGCTCCCGGCCTTTTCCCGTAAACGGATACTTGCCAGTCAACATCTGATAGAGAATGACACCCAAAGCCCACCGATCACTGCTGCCGTGCAGGTTATCGGATTCCCTCCGGATCTGTTCCGGTGACATGTACGATGTCGTCCCTGCATACTCGCCTTTGGGATACGGTTGGTCATCGCGAATTGCCAATCCGAAGTCCGCAACTTTGGGAACACCTTCGTCGCTGATCAAAATATTTCCGGGTTTCAAGTCGCGGTGTACGACCTTTCTGTGTGCCGTGGCCATCGCTTTGGCCACCGGAATCATGATGCGAGCAATTTCGTTAAATTCTGGTTGAGGTTTTTTTCGGAGGTAGTCAAACAGCGTTTCCCCCGCCACATATTCCATCGCAATGTACGCTTGACCCTCTGCAGTCACATCCGCATTGGAAACCCGCACAATATACTTGCTATCGAGTTGATACAGCGTTGCCGCCTCGTCGAGAAACGCGTCCCGCGCTTCACTGGAAGTGACCCGCCGTTTGGCGACCTTGAGCGCTACGTCATTTTTGAGGTTGCGGTCAAAGGCGCGGTAAACGTCAGCAAAGGCGCCTCCGCCGAGGTACTGTTTTATTTCATAGCGACCGTCAACCTCGCGCAAGATCGCAGGCTCACGACTCAGATCGGTCGCACGGCGCGTCTTCTGGTCAGAGGTATCGCCATTCAGGAAACTGGCCGTCGGCTCGTGATAACTAATCACGTCGTCCAGTGGTGATTCTTCCAACCAGTTATCGCTGGATGCATTTTGGCTCGCCTCCAGTAACTGCAACACCTTGCGGCGGACATCGACGTCGCCGGAAAGCTGAGCAAGTTGCGATTGCCATCGTTCCGCTGGCATGTCGCACAGCTGAAGAAACAACTGGTCTAAATCGCGGTCGGGCGAATTTGCTGGCGTATCCTGCAAGTTACTTGTCCATTGCAAAATGAGTTTCAAGTCGCACCCGAAGCTTGGCACGGGCCAAAGCCCAATCCCTTTCTGTCGTCGCCAGACCAACCCCCAAGTAGTCTGCGATCTCTTTCATTCTCATCCCGCCGAAGAAGCGGAGCTCGACCGTACGAAACTGCCGTTCATTTTCCCTCCGCAACGCTTCCAAGGCTTCGTTCAAGGAGAGCATGTCGATGCGTGCCTGGCTCTCATACTCATTCACGATGGCGTCAAGCTGCACGCGCTCACCGTCCAGCGTCTTGCGTCTGAGGTGGTCGACCAGCAAGTTGCGTAACGCCCGGGCCATATAGGCAAAGAATGCCTGGCGATTGCGGAACACGGGTCGCACGTCGTGGAAGATCTTCATCCACGCTCGATCAACGAGATCCGTTGCTTCGACCGACCCCTGCTGATGCCCCACCATGCGACGAGCGGAGGCACGCAGCTCGTCGTAAATGGATTGAATGAGCGCGGCTTCCGCCTGGCAATCACCTTCGATTGCCTTCTGGATGAGACTCGTAAGTTGTGCGGCTTGGCTTTCCTGATTCACCGGTCCGTTCCGGAAATTTGGGGCAACACGCTCACTGACGGCTTGCCGCCAACTTACCCTGCATCCCGACCGGTTCGCAAGTCAATCTCCCGTGCTGCTGACGTTTTCCAATAGCGGGACATGATCGAACTTGGGCGTGGGTGAAACACTCATGAACCGCTGGCCTTACTTCCGCTTCCGTGGTCCTCCGCAGCAGCGTCACGCTCATCAGCAATTCACGTCATTTTCTCCCATGTTCGAATTTCCCCACGCCCACTGGAAAGACGTAATCTGCGGACAAAACCCCTCAGGGTTTTTGGATTTTTTTTTGCGGCGGGTCAGCTCATCGCATCCCGCTCGAGCACTGATCGTCGAGATGCAGTATCCCTTGCTGGAATTGGCCCCCCGTTCCACTGGCACTTTGGATGTCTCGCTTTTCATGCGCCCCGATGACGTCACAGCCGCTCGGCTGATCCAGGGAGAATTACGTTTGCAGTGCTCGCCGTAGCGAATACACCAAGCGGCACGTTACCATGCTTCGCCAGCCCATGGCCGCCGCTGCGCAACCTCCTGCTCAGCTTAGGAAGAGGTGCAACAAGGATGCTGAGTAAATCCATCACCAGGCTGCTATGATGGTGATTCATAACTCATGCAAAGCACTTGTCCCTTAGCAAGGAACTTCCATGTTGAACCGTGTGCGCAATGCACTTCTACTCTCCATGTGGATCACTTTACCCGCGTCACTGGAGGCGCAGACGGTCAAAGTATTCATCTTGTCAGGTCAATCCAACATGGAAGGCAAGGGGAATCCGCTTCATCTGGACACCTACAAAAATGATCCCCTGATCCAACCCTCTTACGCCTCGCTGAAGGACGGCGACCAATGGAAGCAGCGTGACGATGTGTGGATCACTTATCCGTCCAAAAGTAGCGGCGCCAAGCATGGCCCGCTTACGGTGGGTTACGGCACAAAAGGCGAAGATTCGATTGGCCCTGAATTTGGCTTCGGTCACGCCGTCGGCGATGCACTCGACGAACCGGTGCTGTTGATCAAAGTCGCCTGGGGAGGCAGGAGCATCCACAAACCGTTCCGTCCGCCAGGCGCATTGCCCACCGACGAGGAACTGAAACAGATGGTGGCAGACGCGCAAGCCAAGTTTCAGGAACAAACGAAAAGCTATGAAGCCAAGAAGGCTGCGGGTAAGAAAGCCAGAAAACCCAAACCCGCACCCACCTTCGACGAACTCAAAGTGCAGTTCGGCGACAGCTATCGCAAACTGATCGCTCATACAAAAGAAGAACTGGCCACGTTCGAAGAAAAGTTTCCCGCATTGAAAGGGCATCGCCCCGAAATTGCCGGCTTTATCTGGCACCAGGGATTCAATGACAAAATCCGTTCGGAATACCGAGAAACGAAGTACGCCGATTATACAAAATGGCTCGCGCAGTTCATTCGCGACGTGCGCAAGGACTTGGACGCACCCCAGATGCCATTCATTATCGGCGAACTCAGTACCGGTGGCATTCCGAATCGCGGCGACTTCCAGATGGCTCAAGCCAACACCGCTAAGCTGGCCGAATTTCAAGGACGCGTTGTCTTTGTCCCAACCGCTGAGTTTTACGACACTGCGGCACACGAACTTTACGTCAAAGGGTACTGGAAAGGTACTGAGGAGCAGAAAGCTCAGTGGCGAGCGGTCGGGAACGACCGACCGTACCATTACCTTGGGTCTGGAAAAACGTACTACCTCAAGGGCCGAGCATTCGGGGATGCAGTGCTCAAGGTAAAGTGAGACGCCGATTACCTGAGCTTCGTGACGGTCACTACAAGGCCCGCCAAGCCACTCAGTGACAACGGAATCGCTGGTCCCATGTTCATCGCGACATCCACCGACACAAAGCATATGCGGCGAGGTGCAAGGGCGGATACAATCAAAGTCGCCACCGCTGTCAGTAACCAAAGTATGGTCGCCCGTTTCGTGCGGTTTCGTGGGACAACGCCCAACGCTCAGCAGATGATCCAAATCACGAAGTACCAGGTTCCGCCATGACCACGGCGAACACACACACTCCGAGGTCACAAAGAAAGGAAACCCATGATGACACGTCCAGGGTTCAACAAGTCCATTGCAGTGGTCATTTCCACCGTCGCTTTGTGGCTGGCAGTTCCAGCATTCCAGGCGGCCGCAATCCCTCCACCACCTCCGAAACAGGACGGCAATACGAAAGACGGTCCGAAATTAAAATACGTTCCCAGCGCAGAACTCACGTCAGAACAGAAAAAAACTGTGATCGCATTGGCCGCAAAACGAGGGATCAAGCAGGTCACTGAAATCTCGACCTATGTGCTTTACCCGTCGCCGTTTCGCGGGATCACCGTCAAGGGGGTTGAGCAAATCCAAGGCCGTGAGGTCACGACGCAGGTCCTCAGGGTTCAGTTTAAGGACTGGGCACCCGAGCAGCAGAAACCGGGCAAAAACGACATTCAAGTCGGAGACTTTTGGGCTGGCAAGCCATTTACACGCAAGCAGACCATTCTCAAGGTGGCCAAGAAGGAATACCGCACCGGGACGATTCAAGGTTTAAGCATTGCTGAGACCGAATCCATACTGAGCCGCCTGCTGGAAAACAAATACACCTTCGGAGCCAACGTGAGACAAACCAGCTTGGACCAGATCGACTGGAGTCAACCGCAAAGCTTCCGCAAGCGAGGCGACGTCATTTCAGTCGGATTCCTCCACAAAGGCGGAACCGGCAGCGGGTTCTTTGAACTGGAAATTAAACCAACAGATGAGGCATTGAACATTCAGCAGCTATTTCAGGCAATACCCTGAACACACCACATCTCACCTGTCGCGTGGAGCAGCTCGATGCTCGCAGAACGGAGCATGACGAGACATATCGTCTGCATCGCGGTGTGACTTGGTTCCCTGGCAAATGCGTTGAGACACTGCCAGCCCAGGCACGACATCAGCGACGTTCTAGATGAGATGTTGAGCCTGTCGTTCAACGACTTGTTCCCACGGGTTTCTGCTGAAGTGATGGATTGACCATCTGGATAGATTGCGAGTTCACCGACATGCCAAATCATTGCTTCGTTCGCGAACAAGGAGATGCAATCGCTTGCAAGGATCGCAGGACGTTTCAGGGCAGGAAGTCACTGAAAGCACCGTGTCGTAGGATGCCCCACGGTCAGAGGTCGCAGATGGAGGTTGATCGACATCCAACCAGGAGCGCCCGATGGGATTGAGATTTCGCAAGAGCTTCAAACTGTGCCCGGGAGTCAGGACGACCCTCAGTTTAAGCGGCGTCTCGGTCAGCGCAGGTGTTCCGGGCGCGCGGGTGACAGCGTCCAAACGCGGCCTCATGTCCACTTTGGGAATACCCGGCACAGGAATCTACTACCAACAGAACCTCAGCAGTGGAGGCAAGCAATCTCAGGCGGCGGTGGCAGCCGAAGCACGAAAACAACAGAGAGCCGAGCAGCGCCGCGTCGCGGCGGAACAACGTCAAATGCAAGCTGAACAGCGCCGCCTGCAAGCCGAGCAGCGCCGCATTGAGCTGGAGCAACGTACACAGCAATCCATGACGCTGATCCAGCAGTATGAGTCACAACAGAAAGGGCTTGTCGATTGCTGGAGAGCGCAGGTGGATTCCATTCCGCCATCCGCCTACGCGGACGCCGCCGCGCTGCGTCCTTTCGTGCCACAAGAAAAGCCACCTGCGCCCCTCAACTTGCCTCGCGAGAAGAACCGCTTGGCGGGTGAAGTGAGGAAGGAGTACCTCGCGCGCCAACCGGTTCCCAAACTTTTTCTCGTATGTGTCGGGGCAGGTGCATTGCTTCCTGCATTGGCTGCACTGCTGTTATTCTCTGGATTTCTCGGTGCGATTTGTGCCGTCTTCGCCTATGGCGTCTCGGGCGCGTTGGCCTGGTCTGGGGTCGTCTGGTGGTGGAGCCAGGAGTTTGAGGGCAAAGTCCAGGCGGAAGCCACCGAACGTTGGCCCGACCGAGAAAAATCCGTGCAACGGGAACACCAAGAAGTTATCGCAGCTTATCAGGAACGGTTGCAGGAAAGTCAGCAACAATGGCAGCGTCTTGAATTAGACCGCACAGAGTGGGCGCGCCAGCTGGTCGACGGAAATGTCGAAACGCTCAACGAAGCCGTCTCGTCGTCCCTTTCCGATCTCGACTTTCCGTTTGAGACATCATGCCGCACCTGTGTTCCGGAAAAGACTGCCGTCCTCATCGACGTGGATTTACCTGAGTTGGAAGACGTGATCTTTACCAAGTCGATGCGCGTCAAGAAGGACGGCAGCATCTCGGAACGGAACCGCAAGCAATCCACCAGAAATGAAGAATATGCGCAACTGGTAGCTGGCCTGGTGGTGCTGCTGGGCACCACTGCGCTGTCGTCCGCTCCAACGGCCAACCGAGTCGTCGTTGCCGGCTATACACAACGATTAAAACGCGGCACGATGGCCGACGACTATGTCGTTGTCGTCAGTCTACCAAGGTCATCCATCGCTGACGCAAACACGCTGCGCGGTTGTGATCCAATCGGGCTACTGAAAGAACTCGGGGCCTCCCTGGAACAGACGCAAACCGGCAAGCTGAAATCCGTCCAAGTCCCCGACTGGGCAGCCTTCGCTTAAACGCACAGGCAGTGCACGCAAACGCTGCGAACGACCACTCAACAAGAACTACATCACCCCCGAAGGCCGACCCGATGACCAACTCGCTCGTGCAACCTCTCTTCGATGGTCCGCTGGACATCGTGGGTGATATCCATGGGGAGATCGGTCCTCTGCGATCATTGATGCAGCATCTGGGATACGACGATCAGGGAGCTCACCCCGCTGGCCGTCGGCTCGTGTTTGTCGGCGACCTGACGGACCGTGGACCGGACAGCCCGGCAGTCGTCAGACTCGTCCAACGCCTGACCGAATCCGGCCGCGCACAATGCGTCCTGGGCAATCATGACTTGAATATCCTGCTCGATCACCGCAAGCACGACAACGGCTGGTTTTTCGGAGAAACGTTTACAGCAGACGATCAGGTCGTTCCCCAAGTTCTTGCCGACCAGACGACTCGGCGCCAGATCCTCGACTTTTTCCGCACACTCCCACTTGCGTTGGAACGCCACGACCTGCGTGTGGTGCACGCTTGTTGGCCAGACGAGATGATCCATCTTGCCAGAAACGCGAACGATACCGTCGCGCTCTACCACGAATTCCACCAACGGATCGAAGACGCGTTGCCCGCGCGTAAACTCGATCCGATCGACCAGGAACTGGAACACCAGAATCAAAACCCGGTCAAGCATGTGACTTCAGGACCGGAAGAACGGACCGAGAAGCCGATTGAGTTGGCAGGAAAAAAACGCCATGAGAAGCGCGTGCACTGGTGGGAGCATTACCACGATGTGTTCTGCGTCTTTGGTCATTACTCCATTCTCGAAGGGAATCCGCGAGGTGGCGAAACGACGTTCTGCGTCGATTACGGTGTCGGAAAGCGCTGGACCGAACGTCGAACAGGGAAAACGAGCCATTTTCGGTTGAAGCTGGCAGCGTTCCGCTGGCCCGAAAAAACAATCGTTTTTGATGAGGGAGCGTGAGCAAGCTCGCCAACCTTCCCTGGAGAAACCAATTTCAAACTGGATCGCATGCGATCGCTCACAAAAGGCCCGAATCAAGGACGGCCCCATTTCCTGTCAAGCCATTGCCCATGCAACCACGGGCCTCGCGTCATCTACTGCACATGTTCGGCCATGTTTTGTTGTTTCAGTCAACATTCACCCACGCGTCGCTGCGCGTCTGATACAGTGTTAGCGTACTGCGTCTGATGATGTGTTTTGAAAGTGCTGCAAGATGAAATCCAGGGAATCGAATCCCGCGCAAGCCGCTCGGCCAGATGAGGTGTCGTCTTCGCCCGTTGTGCATTATCCGGAACTCCCGGAAACACTGACGGGGCGTTTGAATTTCCGCATGTTACGTTACTTTGGCGCCGGAGCCATTCTGGCGTCGGTCACAATCGGCAGTGGCGAGACGCTGATGGCATCGCGGGGAGGTTCGATCTTCGGCTACTCGGTGTTGTGGGCCGTGCTGGTCGCTTGCGCCGCCAAGGCAGTACAGGTTTACACGGCAGCACGGCACATCACCTTGACCGGCCGCCATCCTTTGGAAGATTGGGCGCGGATCTCTCGCTGGATTCCTTGGTTACTGATCGTTCTGTGCCTGTGGTGCTTTCCTTTTCTGCTTTCGTTTCTCGCCCTGGTGCTGGGCGAAATCATCAACGAAATGTTCCATATTGCGACGCCGGACGATCCTCAATTTCGTTTTTGGACACGCGTCTGGGCAACAGGAGCCGCTTTGCTGGCAATCACCCTGACTTTGATTCAAGGCTACGGCATGATGGAGAAAATCCAGACGACCGTGATCGGATTGCTCCTGTTATCCATTGGTATCGCAACGGTCGTCGCCAAACCGGATTGGCTGGCCGCCTTGGAAGGAACCTTGGTCCCCACGACGCCTACATACACACCGTGGCTATTGGAAAAATACGGTGACACGTTTGCTGAACGCACGCCATGGGTCGAAATCACGGCGATCATTGGATTCATTGGCGGCGGAACGTATGACTACCTCGGCTACGTTGGCTGCCTGCGAGAAAAGGCTTGGGGTGCCGTCGGTTGCGAGGTCGGATCTGCAGCGCGTGTTTCCATCGCGGAGGATGAAGATAACCTGTTTCGAGGGCGACGCTGGTTGCGACCGCCTTGTATTGATGTCAACGTAAGCTTCCTGTGCGTCTTCGTTTTCAGCGTGTGCTTTGTGGTCTTGGGGGCTGCCATCCTGCATCCACAGCAGATCGTCCCGGCCAAAAATGGCGAACTGCTGACACACCAGGCTCAGTTTCTGACGCAACTGCATCCGGCGCTGCTACACGTTTACCAAATTGGTGTCTTCATGGCATTCTGGGGCACGATCTATGGAGCTTACGAGATTTATGGACGCACGATGTATGAGTGTCTGAGGCCGATCAGCAAGCGCGTTCGAGGGCTGCCTCAGTCGCAGGTGAGACGCTACGTCCTCGCTTACTGCGGGCTGGCCGGCATCACACTCACCTGGTTGACTGACAACCCCATCAAACTGATCACGTTTCCGGCGCTTCTCGGCGGCGTCCTGACGTGCGGGCTGTGGTGCTTTGGGATGGTGTGGCTCGATCGCAAACTGCTTCCGAACGCTCTGAAAATGCGCCTCCCGCTGCTGCTCGCTACGCTGGCGTCGGGCGCGCTGCTGACCGGTCTCGGCGGCAAAGCATTTTGGGATTACGTCCGTTCACTGCTGTTCTAAATATCACTCCTTGGCGGGCAACTGGTACCCCTTCGCATTCAATCGAATGCGATACAAGCACTTGCCAGCTGTGATGTAGAGCAGATTCGCGTCCTTGCCACGCGCGAAACCAACATTCGTCGGCAATTCCGTGGGGATGAAACCAAGCTGCTTTCCATCCGGGTCGTAAATGCCAATACCCGGTTTTTGCGTATTCCGTTCGGCCACATAGATGTTGCCTTTGACATCGCAGCACAATCCGTCGGGACCATCCTGCGGGTAGTAATCAACCAGTTTCTTGCGGAAGCTGGCAGTGCCATCGGCGTGCAAGTCGTACGCCAGCAATTGCATCTTACCTTTCATCGGCTTGGGTTCTTCGACATTCTCAATCGGTGGAATCGGTCCAGTCGAGCCGTTGTTGTGACACACCACATACAGTGTCTTTTGGTCCGGTGAAACACAGACACCATTCGGTTTTGCCACATCGGTGATGATGCGATGCAAAGACAGATCCGTATCGATTCGATAGACCGCCATCACCGGTTGCTCGATCGGTTCCGGCCCCAGATAGCGAGGATCGCTGAAATACATGCGCCCTTTTTCATCGATCGTGACGTCGTTAGGAGCATTCAAGGGGCGGTGATTGAACATGGCAGCGATGACGAAACTCTGACCCGTCGTCATATTCGTTCGCGTGACACGCCGGCCACCATAGTCGGCTCCTTCGCACACGACCATTCTGCCAGCGGCATCAAACTTGATGCCGTTGGACATACCGCTGGGCGAGCGAAAAATACGCGTCTTTTCTGTCTTGGGGTCAAAGACCCAGATGTGCCCAGCATGGAACGACCCATCGTCCTGTCTGGTCTTGTCAGAGAACGTGATATCGCTGAAGTAAACAAGTCCATCGGGCGCGACCGCCACACCTTCGGTCAGCATAACACCTTCGAACAGTTTTTCAGGCACGGCACCGGCGGGAACGATTCGACCCTGTGCCGAGACGACTGAAATGAACACAAGGCTTGTCATGACGCAAAGCAACCAGCTCCAACAATTCCACTTCATGATGATTCTCTACCAGATGTTGATGGGGTTTCCGTTATGGTACGCCAGAGGGCATCCGTTTCGCAAAGTGCCATGTTACTGTTCACGCACTTCACACTGGCCGCATTGGATTTGCTACTATTTATACTTCTCCACCTTGCCTCCCGCCATCATTTTAAGACACCGTTATCACAATCTTTGCAAAGTGCGTTTTGCATCGAATTCCAATGTTTCCCTTTCCTAACCTGTGACGACATCCATGCGATTTGCCCATCAACCACTGCGTGACGTGATCTCGGCCGTTTTCTCCGCAAATGAATCAAACGAGACGGAAGCTCGACTCGTCGGTGATCACCTGGTCGAAGCCAACCTTGCGGGACACGATTCTCATGGTGTCATTCGCACACCGATCTACATTGAATGGTTGCGAGCGGGGGACGTCGTTGCCAATCGGCAGATGCAGATCGTGCATGATGCGGATGCCATGACGCTGGCTGATGGCCAGTTCGGCTATGGTCAGTCCATTGGGCAACAGGTGGTTGACTTGGGGCTGGAGAAGTGCCGGCAACATGGCGCGGCAGTGATCGCTTTGCGCAACAGCGGGCACTTGGGCCGCATTGGGCACTGGGCCGAACGCGCTGCGGATGCTGGTGTGGTCTCACTACACTTCGTCAACACCAGCGGGAAAGGGATGTTTGTTGTTCCGGCAGGTGGCACCGAACCGAGGTTGTCCGTCAATCCTGTCACCATGGGCGTTCCCGTTTCCGGGCGGCCCCACATTATTCTCGATATCGCCGCCGCGGCAGCCGCCGAAGGCAAGCTCAAAGTGGCTCGCAATTCCGGCCAGTCCGTACCCGACAACTGGATTCTTGATGCCCATGGCCAGCCCACCAATGATCCCAACGATTTCTACGATCCGGCGGGAGGACCGCCCGTCGGTGCCATCCTGCCGATTGCTGGCTACAAGGGATTTGGTCTGGCGTTCATGGTCGAACTGCTCGCCGGGGCACTGACCGGTAGTGGCTGTAGCCAACAAGGGATGACCAGACTGGGACAGGGGATGCTGTCCGTCTTTATTGATCCATCTCAGTTACCGCTGGACGACTTCTTCACTGCAGACGCCACGCGATACATCGATTTCGTCAAAAGCGCCCAAACCGCAGAGGCTGACGATCGCATCCTGGTTCCCGGCGAACCAGAGGCAGAACGGCGCCAGCAACGAATGCGCGAGGGAATCGAGTTGGACGCAACCACCTGGCAGCAGATCGTCCAGGTTGCCCAACAAAGCGGCGTGGACCAAACACTCATCGACAACGCAACGCGTGCGTGAAGGGTCAGGCGTGCCATGACAGGTTCAAGCGAACAACAAAACGTTTTGGGAAATGGAAACTGGCAATACCGCGCAATACGGAATTGGCCACAACTTCCGAGTGCTCTGGAACTGGTCGAGGCAATCGGCGTGACCGTCATGCCGGACGACCGTGTGGTCGTGTTCAATCGCGGAACACCCGCGATCCTCGTTTTCGAATCCAACGGCACCTTCGTGACGGCGTGGCACGACGAGCAATTCGTCCGCCCCCATGGCATCTCGACAGCTCCGGATGGAACGTTGTACCTGACAGACGATCTCGGCCACCGTGTCGCGCAGTATCACATTGCCGGGCAATGCATACGGCAAATCGGTCCGGCTGGCATTCCGTCGCCAACCGGCGTCGATGGTTTTGATTACCGCCACTTGGTCAGTGCCGGCCCCTACCATCTTCCAACCAATGTGGCGATCACTGACAGCGGCGAACTGTTTGTCGTTGACGGCTACGGTAATGCTCGAGTCCACCACTTTGATGCCGACGGTGAACAGGTGACCTCCTGGGGTCAATCCGGCGATGCACCGGGTGCGTTCCATGTACCACACGGCGTTTGTGTCAGCGCTGACGAACGCGTTCTGGTTGCCGATCGTGAAAATAGCCGGATTCAAATCTTTGACTTTCAAGGCAAACTGCTGGATATCTGGACAGATGTCATTCGTCCCTGTCAGATCTTCGCGGGTGACAACGACGTGTTTTTTGTTGCCGAACTGGGTAACCAGAACGGACGCTTCCCCTGGCAGCCGCTTCCCGACCAGCCTACTGGCGGACGTGTCAGCATCTTTGATCCAAGCGGCAAGCTACTGAGCCGGTGGGGTGGGGGACTTGATGCGCGACAACCAGACGGCTTCTACGCATGCCATGACATCTGCGTGGACAGTGAAGGCAGCATTTATGTAGGAGAAGTGGCGGTCACTGCCGCTCGCGCCGCCGGCGACGATCCTTCAGGCCTGCCAACATTAAGAAAGTTTGTCCGCCTCGAAGACAATGACGCTAACACTTAACACCGGACGCCACTGGTCAGGAGGAGTTCGCGATGCGTTGTTCTGGTCCCGTTGTCGTGTTTTTATTTGCGGTCGCCTGTACGTTTCCCTGTTCCTTGGCTGTATTACATGCAAGCCAGCCTCCCACGCCGGTGATCGAACTGGATTCGGGACCGCTCACCCCCGGCATCGCACTTGCCGAATGCTCACGTCCAGTCCATCAGGTTCGCGTTCTCGTGGGGGCTCAATACCAACGCGCAACGTTGATACTCAACAGCAGCACACCAAAATTCGACGAGTTCGGCCGCCTGGTGGGTGGCATCGTCGGCCCAGGTATTCGCAAACCCCGCGGGTCACAAAAAGAGGTGCGTCTGCAGTGCACGCTCGAGGTGGTAGACAAAGGACCAGAAAATTGGCGTCTCTACCGCATCCGTAGTCGGCAACTGAAAACGCCTCTGCGCATTGCCACCAAAGGCGCCATCGGAGACGGTGGACCGACACGGCTGCTTATTCTCGCTGCAGACAAACAGGTGCAGACGGTGGTCGAATGCACTCCATACGGGTTAGCCGTTCCCTAGCTTAAGTAGAAAAGCTTTGCAGAAATTTCACCGGTCAGTAGCAAACCATTCCTGTGGGAAGGAGGCACCCTGACACACATGCTACCGACGTCTAAAGAACACGATCAGGGACTGCAGGCGACCTCCTCGGAATACGAACATTCCCGGGAACATTACCAATACTCGAAGCACTTAGCTAAAATAGCAAACGGCCCACCCAACCTACCACTCGCTCGCACATCTCATCACCGCATGCTCACATCGTCTCATGACTTCGCGCCTCACATTGCTTTGCACCTGGTGGACAATTCTGCTGTTCTGCTCGTCCGGCAGCGATTCGCTACCATCCTCAAACGCGAGCAAGATGATTCATCTTGGCAATGGGAAATACCGCCACGGGTAAACGTTTAAACTCTGAACACTCCTGAAGGAGAAAAAGTAAGGTGAGTTTTTTTCGAAAAACCACGGTCATGGCGTTGATGGTGCTCGTCTCGTTTCTGGTCGGCGCAGCGCCCGTCTTCCTGCATGGTCAGGATCGCGTAGCACTGTTAATCGCCAATTCTGATTACGGCGAACATCCGTTACCCGAGGCCCAGACTCAGTTGGCAACGCTATCCCAAGCGCTCCGCAACGCAGGCTTCACAGTAACCGTCAAGGAAAACATCGAAAAAGACTTTCGTCGGGAATTCGAATCCTTCCTGCCGACCTGTCCCAATGGCGGCGTTTCCTTGGTTTACTACTGTGGATTTGCCAGTCGCTATCAACGCAAGATGTCACGCACGGTCGAAAAGCCCGATGGGACGAAAGAAAAACAGTACTATTTCGAACCGGACTCGGGACTCTGGGGAACCAAGAGCAATACCCCCTACCGTCTGCACGACCTTGTTCAGGCCTTTCGTATGAAAAGCCACGCACGCTTGAATCTCCTCGTACTCGATTGTGGCTACCACTGTCCTATGGCCACCGAGTCGCGGCAAGGTTTAACGGCCATCAACCCGAAGGACTGGCCGGGAGGAATGATCTGCTATGCGATGCCACCTGAGAACGTGCTGCCGGCCGAGACCTCGTCGTCACTGGCAACCAGTTTATCGCAGCAGGTCACTGCAAAAGCTCGACCACTCGACGAGTTGATGGCCGAGGTGCAACGGGACGTCGGCCGACAGTCAGGCAATAGACAAAAGTTATGGTACCAATTCGCATGGCCGAATGACGCGCGTGCGCATGTCGTGCCTAATACCAAACGCAAGATTGCCACTACCAAATTACCTCCGTCGGCTCCCCGGCCGGGTGATGAGTGGATTAACAGTCTCGGCATGGTTTTCTGCTGGTGCCCGCCCGGCCAGTTTCGCATGGGCATCGACGCGCAACCGACACCTCAGACCCGCGACGCAGCGCCCGTGGACGTTACAATCAGCCAAGGGTTTTGGATCAGCAAATATGAACTCACCCTGGGCGATTACGGCCGAGCGAGAAAACGCAACCCAGAGGGTCGTGAATTGGTCGCCTTGGTACACGCCAATCAACCGATCACGGGAATCAAAGGACCGACGGCTCTTAAATTTGGCGAAGGAACTTTGGCACCCGTGGAGAAGAAAGCCGGCTGCTTGCCTGCAGGCTGGGGCTACAGGCTGCCCACCGAAGCGGAATGGGAGTACGCCTGCCGTGCCGGCAGCTCGACGCACTTTGCATTCGGTAACTCAGCCGACGACCTCCATCGTTATGCCAACTACGCCGATCGCACGCTGCACGAGGAAGACAGTTCCTTTCACTATGGCGACCTGGCGGCTGACGACGGTGTCGGACGTCGACCGGCACCCATTGGTTCGTACCTGCCCAACGCCTGGGGCATTCATGACATGCACGGTAACGTCGCCGAATTCGTACAGGACGAGTACCTGGCCCAACTGCCCGGCGGCAAAGACCCTGTGGGAAGGGTAGAAAAACGGAGCAACATCGTCATCCGTGGAGGCACGTGGTGCAGTTTGCCGGCATACTGCCAGAGCGGTTTTCGGCAAGTTGGCAAGTTGAGCAATAACGGGGGTCACTCCGACTTTCGTGGCCTCAGAGTGGTGCTTGCGCGCGAAAAATAACCCCGATCGAATCCCGATAAACAATCAACGACACATGACCGGATCGCCCTACAACTCGGTAGCCAACGCCGCTGGCGGCAAACCTGCCTTCGTCTCAACACCCAGCATCTCTGCCAGCAAACTCGCTTGCTCGTTGCTCGTCGTGTTGTGGAGCACCCCCGTCGTCGCGGCGGATCCGATTTCATTTGACAGTACCGTCAAACCTTTTCTGAACCAATACTGTGCCGAGTGCCACAGCGGAGCATCTCCGGAAGGGGACATCTCGCTGAAGTCACTGACCGGCAATCTGTCGCGCGAGGGCGAACTCCAGCGTTGGGAAAAGATCTACCATCAGTTGACCCTGGCAACGATGCCACCTCCAGCGGAAGCGCAACCCAACCGGAACACGCGAGTCATGGTCGTGCGGTGGCTGGAACAGCTGTTTGCCAACGCTGGGATGCCGATCGAAAACAAACTTTCCCGCCCCGGCTATGGCAACTACCTGCCACACGCGTCGCTATTCGGTGACGCCCCGGTGCAACCGTCTTTCTCGCCACCCAGGCTATGGCGCATTCGCCCAGCAGTTTATGCCAACCGTTTACAGCAAGTTGCCAAAGGTGGCAACTACGTCAAACCGTTCACGCTCAAGTCCGGAGGTCATACTTTCCGCGATTATGACAATCAGTATGTCATCGCCGGTGCCGATCTGGCGCAACTGATGGCAAACACGAAAGTCGCCGCAGATCTCTTGACTCAAACGATCGATGACAAAGGCCAACGCAAACGCGGGCCGCGGACACCGGAACAATTATTTCAACTACTGGACCCCGACAACGCGTCACCGAGTGATGAACAATTCACAACCGCTGTTGACTGGCTGTACCATCATGTGCTCCTGCGCGACCCAACTGACGAAGAAGCACAACGGACCATCGCGTTTGCTCGCCAGAGCATGTCAGCGGACGGTCGAGAACTCGGAGTCCGCAACCTGGTCTCCGCTGTCTTATTGCATCCAGAATGTCTATACCGCAGCGAACAGGGGACAAGCCAAGTCGACGAACTCGGCCGCGTCATGCTGCTCCCCCGCGAACTGGCATTCGCGATTGCCTACAGTCTGACCGATCGCCGCCCTGACGAAACGCTGCTTCAAGCCGCAGACGAAGGTCACCTGACGGATCGTAAGCAGGTGCAAACCCAGGTCGAGCGGATTCTCACAGATGACACGATCGACAAACCGCGGATCTTAGGATTTTTCCGTGAGTATTTTGAATATGGTGGCGCCGTGGACGTGTTCAAAGATCTGGCTCTCAATCGCAATCACGCACCTGAGATCCTGGTAAGTGACACAGATCACCTGATCATGCACATTTACCGGCAGGACAAGGACGTACTGCGCGAGTTGCTCACCACCAACAAGAGCTTCGTGCAATTCGGAATGGATTCGAAGACCAAGCAGCCCGTCAAAGCGTCAGCCAAAAATCTGGGCGCCCACTTTGCGTACAACTTGCCGCCCGACTGGAAGTGGATTCCTGACCAGCCGATTGCGCTGCCGAATGCTCAGCGGGCAGGGATTCTTACCCAACCCGCCTGGCTTGTTGCCAAGAGCGGCAACTTCGATAACGATGCGATTCGCCGCGGACTCTGGGTACGGGCCAAGTTGCTCGGCGGCAGCGTTCCGGACGTTCCCATCACCGTCGATGCGCAACTCCCAAACGATGAAACGTTAACCTTGCGAGAAAAGATGGCAGTCACCGAAGAGGCTTACTGCTGGAAGTGTCATCAAAATACAAATCCGGTCGGCCTGCCTTTTGAAATGTTTGATCATTTCGGGCGCTGGCGGACGCAAGAACTAGGTAAACCGGTCGTCACCACCGGCGCGATCAACAACAGCCACGCAGAAGGGCTCGACGGAAACGTACCCGACGCGATTGCCATGGTTCGCAAGCTGGCCGATTCCCCGCGTGTTCGCCAGGTTTTTGTCAGGCATGCGTTTCGTTACTACATGGGACGCAACGAAACAATCCACGACGCAGCGACCCTGCGCCGTGCCGATCAAGACTATGTCAACAGCGGTGGGAGCATGAAAGCATTAATTGCTTCGCTACTGACCAGCGATTCGTTCTTGTATCGCAAACCAATTCAGGGAAAATAACCATCAGCCATACCGTGACTACGATGGAAGGATCATCCATGACCATTTCTCGCCGCGATCTCCTCCGTAACGCCTCACTGGGTGCCGGGGCGCTGACACTATCGCCCGTCCTCAGCCAGATTCAAGCTCAGGCTGCCGGCGTCACTCAGCGAGTTCCTCGGTTTGTATTCGTGGTCGAAGGCAACGGCCTACCGCCCCAACACGTCATGCCGCTGGGATACAAATTTAAATCGGTCAAAGCCGGTGGAGGTTGGGTCCGAGAACGCGCGACGATGCTGAACGAATCACTGGAAGGTAAAGAATTAGCCGAATCACTCCAGCCGATCGTGAACTATCAAGATCGCATCACACTCGTACACGGACTGTCAGGCAAAATCTCTGGTGGCGGTCACTCCAACGATTTTGGCGCACTGGGCGCTTACAACTGTGGCAGCGGAGTGGGCAACAGTGGTGCGCCGCAAGGCGAAACGGTTGACGTGGCAGTCGGCAAACAGTTGGGCGGTATTTTCCCGCACTTTGGCGTTGGAATCTCCGACCGCAACACACACGATGTCATCTACAACTGTTCGGCCTGGGGCAAAAGCCAACCGACACCGACGATCTGCCAACCCATGACCTCCTACGGTGCATTGTTCGGCAGTGTGGCTGGCGGCAGCTCCAAAGCAGAGTTCAACGCCAAGACCAACTTGCTCGATTTCCTGCGTGATGATGTCAAGCGGCTTCGAAGTCAGGTGGCCGGTCCCGAAAAAGACAAGCTCGAGGCGCATTTGAAAGGCTACGAAGACATGCGCAATCGACAGAGTCGCCTGGGAAAAATCGAGGGCACGCTGCGACGGACCGCACCTCAAGTTGACGACAAGTTCAAGTCGGAGGTCGAGTCCGATCGCCTCGACGCCCAGTTCGACATCGCCGCCGCGGCACTGATCGGCGGATTAACTAACTCCATCACCATTGCCTCGGGTGTGGGCAACCCGTTCTTCAGTGTCAAGTTCACCGGACTGGGTATCGACATTGGCAAGCACTCGATTGGTCACGGCAGCGGTTTCGCTGGCATGAACGCCGACCAACTGAAAGTTAAGATTCGCAAATTTCACTTCCAGCTGATTCACGATCTGATGAAGAAACTGGAAGCGGTACCTGAGGGCGACGGCTCGATGCTCGACCATACGGTCATTGTGTATTTGTCCGACGCCGCCGAAGCTCACCACAGCCGCTGCCGTGAGTGGCCGTTCGTCCTGATTCCCGGCAAGCACACGGGATTGGTCGGTGGCCGCTACCTCCACTTCCCGCACTACGGACAGCAGGGCCACCGTGAACACGGCAATCTCTACACCACACTGCTGCATGCCGTGGGCGATAAACGCACCTACTTTGGCGTGCACGACGCGATGCTCAAAGGAGACGCCGGCGGCGACGGACCGCTGCCCGAGTTGCTTGGATAATTTGCAAAGCAACCAGCGAGACGCAACCTCCGGTGAAACAGCTGCTGTCCAGCGTTGCGTTCCAGAGCCCCGTCAGGCCTGGGGCGTCACGTTGCTGGCACCTGCTGCAAAAAATTCTTCGCCAGCACGGTGAACCTTTCCGTCACTGGGTCGTCTAAGTAAGTGTCGCGCGAGTCAGCGACTCAGAAACAGTAGACATAACTCCCAACTCACGGGTTTTGATCGTTCCATGACGATGCAACACAAACAACACGATACGAATTTAAGCTGGCAGGGGCTTGGCGATACGGCCGTACGTCAATCGAGCACGCTCGATTTGTATCCGCTTCGCTTGTGACACAGGGTGCATGGTTCATTCGACCTCAAAACCCGGTGTCGCACGGCATCGGGTTTTTTATTTGGGACCGAGGTGTAACGGCAGCATCACTGGCTCTTAACCAGTTGGGTCGGGGTTCGAGTCCCTGCGGTCTCACCTTGGAGCGACATCATTGGTCGCTCCTTTCAAACACAAAAACACAGTGGGACTGGTTCCGAGGAAGGTTCGAGTCCCTGCAATCCCACTTGGCATCATTGGCACCCGGATGCCAATGAAGACGAGATACCAAGCAACATCCGTCCGGGGTGCCCGGGGCACGGTCTGATCTGATGGATAACGCGCACTGGTGGTCCAGCGGCAAGACACCGCACTCGTAATGCGGCAACGAGGGTTCGATTCCCTCCCGGTGCTCTGAGAACGTGTCGACGTTCACGATCTTTGACAACTTACAAACCAATCATGCGCCCATGATGTAGCGGCAGCCTGTCGCCTTGCCATGGCGGACGTGTGGGTTCGACTCCCACTGGGCGCTCTCAAGGTCAGGACGTGGGACAGATACCTACCCGTCATTCCGCACGATCACGGGTTCGGACTCAGTCGTGCTGATCAATCGAGATTCCGGTGTGGCCAAACGGTAAGGCAGCGGCCTGTTAAGCCGACGAGTGAAGGTTCGATTCCTTCCACCGGAGCTTCAATCGACGGAAGGGCAAGCCAACTGGCGATGGCAGCCGCCTCGAAAGCGGTCGAGCGTGACAAGCGCCTTGATGGGTTCGACTCCCTCACCTTCCGCTAAGCAGAACATGTGCTCTTGGCCGAGCGGCAAAGGCTCCGGTCTTCCACACCGGTAAGGCGGGTTCGACTCCCGCAGAGCACTCTCTCCGGCGCGTAGTCGCGGCGTGAGCCTTTGAAGCTCGCAGATCGGGTGCAATTCCCGGACGGAGCGTTTTCGGATTTTAAAAAATGCGGGGTAGTTGCTGTTGGTAGTAACGCCTGGCTCTGAACCAGGAGGCCGTTGGTTCGATTCCAACTCCCGCAGCTTGCAGTCACGGAAGTCATCCGGCTGGATGAGGGGCCTGTCTTGAAAACAGGTAGTCGCAATCGCGACTTGTGAGTTCGAGTCTCACGGCTTCCGCTGCAAAACACACGCCTCTGGTGTAATGGCAGCATCGCTGATTCCAAACCAGTTGGTCAGGGTTCAAATCCTTGGGGGCGTGCTGGCAAGCGAGCCTTGGCTCGCCCTCTGGGATCAGAGTTCTACCAGAGGAAGCAGCCCGGTGAGCCGAAGGACCCGTCGGCTTACGGTCAACCGGTGCCCGGTGAGATTCCGGGTGAGTCCACAGAAACCTGCAGTCCCGTGGTCCAACGGCAACGACGCTTGGTTCACATCCAGGAAACGATGGTTCGATTCCATCCGGGACTACTCACCATGCCCAGATACGCCAACCGGCAGAGCGGCTCGGCTCAGAACCGAGGGTTTGCAGGTTCGATTCCTGCTCTGGGTACTGGAAACAATACGTCCTCGTGGAGCAGCGGAGTGCTCGCCTGCCTGTCAAGCAGGAGATCGTGGGTTCAAATCCCATCGGGGACGCTCAGTGTGGCACGGTGCGCCAATCCGGTAGAGCGACCAAGCTCAAACCTTGGTGGTTGGGGGTTCGAGTCCCTCTCGTGCTACTCCATGGGTCGTGCTCCTCGCGGCTGCCTGTAAAGCAGTTGTCTTAAAACAAGCGAGGTGGGCGACGAGAGGTTCAATTCCTTCACGACCCACTCACGGAGAGTCCGATCGAACGGCGCATTCGTCGTTCTTCGCATTCGTCGTTCTTCGCATTCGTCGTTCTTNAAACACGGCCCGTTCGTCTAGCGGCTAGGATGCGAGACCCTCACTCTCGCGGCATGGGTTCGATTCCCATACGGGTCACTAACATCACCAGCTACCGACTCCTGCAATCCGACGCTGTGAACGATCGTGAGTCGCAAATCGGTTGACGGGCAACGCACAACGAAACAACAACGCACAACGAAACAACAACGCCAACGGTATCACGACCAGGTACGCAAACCGGCAAAGCGAGCAGGCCGAGAACCTGTGATTTTGTGGGTTCGACTCCCACTCTGGTCACTGACGCCATGATCCCGTGGTCCAACGGCGAAGACGCCTGGCCGACATCCAGGAAACTGCAGGTTCGATTCCTGCCGGGATCACTAGGTCACCAATGGTCTGTAAGTGTTTCGGCGGCACGCGTCCGTGGTAAGGACGAAGGCCGGGTTCAATTCCCGGACGGACCTCTTCTAAAAATGGGCCGGCATGCCGGTGGGGGCGACTGACTCTTGCAAAGTCGGTGCGATGGGTTCGACTCCCATGCGGTCCACTAGGAAACGTCATGTCAAACTGACGTCGACGCGAAACGCCGAATGCCGTCGCTGGCAGCAAGCAGACAACGCAACACCAGAGGGCTGATCGTCCAACGGCAAGACACCGCCCTGGCGTGGCGGAAATCCGGGTTCGATTCCCGGTCGGTCCACTGACATGCGGAAGGGAGCCCGATACGGCTTGCCCCGCATACGGCACACGGATCCTGGTCTCACGTCACATGACATTCGCACCTCGCTGACACCGTTGCCAATGTCAGCTGCTCACGTTCCCAGCAGCTCCCTCTCCTCACTGGCCGAATCGCTGGGAATCTCCAACGCCGGANCAAGACTCCAGCCTCTCCATCACGCGATCGCTCAAAATAAGACGCCTGCGATCAAGATGACGACACGCGCCAACGAAGCATTCCCCTGAAAACGCGGAAAAACGGCCATTCTTGCATCAAAACGCGGGTCACGAACGCCGCTGGCTCATTTGGCACGCCAGTTGTTTATAGAAAGATCGACCGGCTAATCGGTGGAAAACGTCACCCAAAACAAATCCCTGCGTTTCCTTCTGAGGAGAGAACAAGATGAACCGTCCCATGCAAATCACCGTTGTCGCTGTTTTCGCTGCTGTTTTTTCCTTGGCTGGCGTGGCCAAAGCCGCTCCTTCGTCGGGAATGCTTCTCGGCGTGTATGCTTTCGAAAATTGGCGCGGGCTGCGGTTAACCGGCACGATTCCCGGCTACTCCGCTCACGGCCGACTTTTTCGAAATGATGTCTTGTTGCGAGTCACCCCGAACGGCCATGACATCTACAGTGTCAAACGCCATCGGCAGATCGAATTTGCCAAAGAACAGATTGGCCCCAACCGGTTGGCGTCGCTGGAAGTCTATCGTCCTGGCCAAGGGTTGATCTACTTTTGGGTTGAATTCCAGCCTATCGGAGGCGTGGCCGCAAAAAGCTCCGCCGCAAGAAACTCCGCTCCCAGGATGCAAGTCAAAGTGATGACCGAAAAGGAAAAGCCGGGAGCCCGCGCGTTCTTTCAACGGGATGCCGGATTCGGGAATGCCCTGAACAATGGAAACAATCCAGCACCCGGGTCACTTCCCTTCCCAGTTCCTAACCCGCGTCCCAATCCACGTCCTAACCCGCGTCCTAGCCCAAACAACGTCCAAGGCAATGGAAACGCTGCATCGCTGTTTGGACGATAACATAGAGCCAGAGGCTCACACGTACCATGAGGGCTGGAGTCATCCAGCCCTTTTCTTTTTCTTGCTCGGATCAAAGCCGTGGGCCTCGGATCAAAGCCGTTGGCTTAAGCAGTCTGAATCGCGCCGAACGTCCCCTCCATCATCCAGAGTCGAGACGACGGCACGCTCCGCTTCTACCAAGCGAGGAAGCGAGGCGTTATCAGCAGCAAAAATTCCTGCGGTGACCGCGAGAAATCTCCAAGATCGGGCACCCACCTGCGAATCACTACGACGCAACATCCGAGGCCTCCACAGCGTAGTTTGTCCGCCCCGGTTGCCGAGGGAAAACGGCGGCCACTCGGTGCTACTTCTGGTATTGGCGTTTGCAATCACCTGCATCCCGCAACTCTAAACATTCACTTTAACGACAAGGCCTTGCTGTGTCTGAACCAACAGTCGCGCCACCCGCGCGATCTCGTCCATTCCTGTCACTCTCCATTCGTGAACTGCTCCTGTTGGTCGTCGTTGCCGCACTCGCCACCATGTACTTTCTTCCTCGTGTCGAGAAACCCCAAACGAATTCCAAAGCGTTATATCAAATTCAGGAACCGATCGAATACCGCTACTGGCACCAACGTGGCAACACGGGAACCGGGACAGGTCAGATTGGCTCAGGCAGCGAGTGGTTGCCGGCAGACGGTATCGAAGTGTTTGACCACTTTGTCATGCTTCATCGGAAAGGCGGAATAGACCGCATGGTCGAACAAGAAGGGCTCCGTTGGTTCGACTGGCGCAGAGTGGAACCAGCCAAGTAATCCACCTTCTCGAGGAACCTTCGTGCCGTAACGGATCTGGAGCATTGGAGCACAGGAAACGCGCATTCGATGTTTCTTAGCGTTTCCCCAAGAGATGGTCACGGCAACTCGTCTGGAAGACTGGCCCCCACGGGTTTCAGGTACCAGTAGTCTCCCTGCCGTTCCACTGCCGCTTTTCCGTTACTCGGCCACCCGACGAATTTCACCGCCTCGATTTGGAACTCTTTACCTGGGTCGCACGACAAGAACGGATCCGCCTTAAAACGAAAAAAGTCATGGTTCTCAAAGCCTCGGATTTCCACCGGGTCGCCATCATGCTCTTTCAGGCGAATGAATGTTATCCCCTGCGCCAGACCCTGGAGTGCAAAATCAAAGACCTTGGGCCCTTCGGTATGGCTGGACGACATGTCCAGCGACATCCCGGGCTCCCAGATCGGGGTCAGCAGTCGGATCGCGCCGCGATCGGTGATACTCAGCTTCAGGTTCTCACCATCACTTGGATAGCGTTTACTCGTCGGCTCTTTCTTTCCGGCACGGACTCGGTTCGAACGGATTACGATCGTCCCATCCTGATTCCCGGCGACAAAACGTTGATTACGAATCTCCACGTGCAACTTGGGGCCAAGATCCAGGATGCCTGTCTGGATCAGCGCTGTGGAATACTTATTGCGAAGATATTCCGCACCGCAGATGGCAACCGTACCCGAGCCGTTCAGTGTCACTTGGTCGGTCTTCTTCTGGAGTCGCATTTCAAGCCGCCCAAGTTTGACCACGTCATCAATGCGAATCGATTGCCCTGTGGCCCGCCCGTCCAAAATCACCACATCGTGTTGATCCGGAACACCGAGATCCCAGTTATCAGGATCATTCCAATTGGCCAACTTTGCCTGCCCAGTCCAGTGGACTGTATCCCGTTGGTCCGGACGGTTGCGAGGTTGCAGGAATTGCGCCAGTTTGGGTGTGTCGAGCGTGCGCGTCAGCCGAAAGACACCGGCGGGTCCACCCGGATGGCCACTGTAAAAGAAGATGTGCTGAACACCACGCTTCTCNTCCACGACTGCTCCACCGGTATGAAACCCGTCAGCGGTTGAGTAGAAGGCGCCTTTGCGTTTCAAGAGTTGGCCTTCAAATCGCCAGTTCGCTGTGCGCCAATCTTCCGGCGCCATGCTGAAGAGATTGATGCTCATGTCTTCGCGTTTCGACTGGACCACCTCATACCGCTTGGTGACCGGATTAAAGCAGAGCGCCGATGTATCGACCGAACGCCGCGTCTTCATGTTGGTATTCGCCACATCACGGATCACCGCATTGCCAAAATCGAATCGCATTTGTGCCAGGATATTGGCAGGAGCCTGATTGCGGACCATGGCCACCAATTGGTCACCATGAAAAATGACATCTGGCTCGGCCGGCTTGCACCACTCCGGCAAAGCCAGCCGCGTTTTCTCCCAACGCTCACCGCGGTCACGGGAACGATAAACAGCCAATTCGCGTTGGATGTCGTGCGGGCGATGGTTTTTAAAGACATGATGATGTGCAAACAGCAACAGGCCGTGCTCCGGGTGATCGATGATTCGCGGGCCAACGTAAACAAACGGGCCTTCGTGCCGATCTTCCCGAAAGGCTTCTCGCAAGTGCTTCCATGTCCGACCTTTGTCCAGGCTGCGAAATACCCCATGATCACTGACGAGGATGACCGCTCCATCGCGCGTTGTTCCCAGCGCGTTCAAGTGCAACTTGTAACCGAGCGGGCTACGGTTGTCGGGAGCAAACTTATAGCGATGAGACAGCGGCACGGATCCGCCGCGATTACGATCGGCTTCCGACATGCAGTGCCGTACGTCATACGGCTCGGACCAAGTCCGTCCGCCATCGGTAGAACGGACAATCATGGAATACGTGGTGTCCGCATCCGCGTCGCCGGAAAGCTTACGGTTATGCCCTGGCATGGCCCGGTGCACGACCATGAGCGTATCATCCAACATGGTGGCGACCGGCCAGCCAAAGTGGTCATTCTCGCCTTTCGGGTTGGTCGGCAAATTGACCGGGGCCAGTTCGACCAGACCCTGACTCGCCGTCCCCACGAGCGGTTGCAGGTCCGCGTCATCGACAGCCAGTAGTTTTCGAGCGAATGGACTGAGTGCCTTTTGAGTCGACCTTGGTTCAGACGCCACGTCCGACTCTTGCGGAATCGCCGCATTTTCGTGCCCCAACAGAGTCGCCATCGCTTCTGCNTAGCGGCGTCCGAGTTCTCGCTGCGCCGGCGTCGCAAAGTGTATCTGGTCTCCGGTGCTCTGCAGTCCGTTCGAATCGACGATCGCCGTGTTTTGGACTCGCCGGGGCAACGCTTTCAATGCTTCCTCCACAATTTCCGCGCCGGGACGATCTTCACGATTCGCTAACTCAACGCACGGCAATGCGGCAACGAATGGCAAATCGGGCAGACCGAATTCATACCGAAACGCAAGAATCATGGCATCCAATCGTTTGGCATAACTCGCCGCGAGCTCCCGTTCCCGCGCGTCTCTTTCGCCCTGCATCCAAAGGATCCCCATCAACGTGCCACCGTCCTTCGTCGCTTCACGCGCACGCCGCACCGTGGCTCGGTAGAGATCACCGCCCTTTTCCCATCGCGACAGGGGCGAGCCGCCCACGGCACAAGGGACCAGACCAATCGTGACTGCCGGATCGACGACAGCCAGCATCCCGCGACCGAAACTCACGCCCGGACCAACACGGTCTCGCACACTGGTCTGATGAAGTGGATCCACTGCGGGAATCCATTTGCCATCCTTGTTGAAACTGAGTACTCGTGGGTGCGGTGACCAACGCGTCAACTCACCCCGCCCAACCATATTCGACTGCCCCATCAGCAGGTAAACGTGCCGGTGCACTTCGGCGGACCTGACCAGGTGGGGTGCTGCAAGCAACAGAAATGCAACGACGCAGAATCGAATGCGAGTCATGTTGGGATCACTTCATCAACGGAAACGGGTACACGGCGGCGTCTTTGGGATCGCATTCTAGTCTATCGACCCGACCACAACCTGTACTTACGCAATCGCTTGGCCCACACCTGGCGACGATTTTCCTTGCGGACTAGCGGTCCTTTTCACCTTCTGGTGGTTCCGCTGACTCTTTGGTTGATTCCGCCGGTGGTTGCTTTAACTGCTGCATCGGGTTCTTGGCTGACTTCGCCTTCTGCAACTGAAATGTATCTTCCACTGGCAAGCGAGGGAAACGATTGTTTTGTCGATCGCAATCTGCCATCTCGTCAAACGGATCCACCACAATACTGGCAATTTCCCTGGTCGTGTAAATCAACTTGGAAATCTGTTCGCCATTCAGACGCCATATTTCCGCCGGCATCCGTACCGTGCGCGTGGTATCGTCGGTATAGCGAATGCGCAGGACCAACGGCATGACCACACCACCTCGATTCTTGAAATCCACCACATAGAAATTACCTGTCGTTTTCAGCAGTTCTCGTTCGTGTGGTTCCAGACTTTCCAACAGACTGCGATAATTTTGGCGGTCGGCGGGAAGTACGGACAGGTCATCGAATGTGGTGTAAAAATCATCCAATTCGCCAGACTGCTCAACCCGTTTGGGGAGATCGCGGTTGCGCTGTTCTAGCAGAGTCGGTTTGGCTTGATCCCGCTTCTCGCGCGCGAGTTGCTTTTCAATCTCGGGATTGCGACTATCGAGGCGAAAGCGGCGAATCCCTTCGATAGAGATATCGACATGGTTAGTCGAATAGAACCAACCTCGCCAAAACCAATCCAGGTCGCGCCCTGAAGATTCTTCCATGGTTCGGAAAAAATCGAATGGCGTAGGACGTTTGAATTTCCAACGATTAGCGTACTGCTTGAAAGCAAAATCGAACTGTTCTCGCCCCAAAATGGACTCTCGCAAAATCGTCAACGCAACCGTCGGTTTACCATAGGCATTGTGGGACCCGGAAATAAGATTGTCCGCGGCCGACATGATGGGCCTCACATCACCACGTTTTAGATAGGCCGTCAGGTCTCTTTTTCGATCGGGGCGGAGCACGCGACTGGGGTAAGAATCCTCCCACTCCTGTTCTGCCAGCAATTGCACNAAAGAATTGAGCCCTTCGTCCATCCAGCGCCAACGTCGCTCGTCGGAATTAACAATCATCGGAAACCAACTATGCCCCACCTCGTGAATGACCACGCCAATCAATGCGTACTTGGTGCGTTCACTGTAGGTACCGTCTGTTTCAGGGCGCGGGCTTTGGAACGTCATCATGGGGTATTCCATTCCACGCACGGGCCCATTCACTGAAATGATGACGGGGTAGGGATAGTCAAAGGTAAAACGGGAATAGACGCGAATCGCATGTGCCACTGCTGCGGTCGAATACTGTCCCCACAATGGCTGGCCTTCTTTGGGCCAAAACGACATCGCCAGCACACGTCGATCACCCAGCTGGACTCCCTGAGCATCCCATAGAAACTTCCGGGATGTCGCAAAGGCAAAGTCGCGCACATTGGACGCCGAGAATTCCCAAGTCTGCTTACCTTTTGCCTGCGTCGATTCGTTCTGTCTGGCCTCGTCTTCCGTCACGATGTAGACAGGCGTGTCAGACTGAATCGCTTGTTTCAGTCGGCGTCGCTGCACGTCGGTCAGGACTTCCGCCGCATTTTGCAGCTCACCGGTCGCTGCCACAATATGGTCATCCGGCACGGTGATGCGGACACGAAAGTCACCGAATTCGAGAGTGAACTCTGCACCTAACGTCTGTCGATTCTGCCAGCCACCATAGTCAGTGTAGGCACACATCCGCGGATACCACTGGGCGATCGCGTAGACATAGTTCCCATCCTTCTCAAAAAATTCAAATCCGCCCCGCACCCGCATCGCCTTGCCGTCGGGAATATTGAATCGCCAGTCGATCGAAAACGTGGTCTGCTCGCCCGGCTTGAGAGGCTTTGGCAAATGCAAACGGAGCATCGTGCGAACGATGTGATAATCCATTTCCTGGCCGTTCTTGTCGCGAACGCTGCTGATCTTAAAACCACCGTCAAATTGACGTCGATAGAGAATCGTTCGCAACTCGCTGTAGGAAAGCCCTTTCAGATTAGGAGCCGTCATCGACAACCAATCGTCCGAGTTCGGTGCGTAGCGATTCTGATCCAATTGAAGCCAGAGCACCGTTAACTCGTCAGGAGAATGATTGTGATACGTGATCGTTTCCGAACCCGTCACCACTTGACGCTGATCGTCCACCGCGACCTTAATGTCGTAGTCAACTTTCTGTTGCCAGTAACTTTTTCCAGGGCTACCTGACGGACGTCGCATGTCATTTGCAGTGGGCCACACGTCGTCCAGTTGTCGAAAGTGATCCTTTCGAGGCTCGGCAGAATGAGATGCAGTAATCCCAGAAAGAAAAGCCATTACAACAACGGCTGACCGGCAGACCACTCGCGCAATTCGATAGCCTGCGCAAATCCGAGCGTTGACGTCAATATTCTGTGTTGTCACAGCGATCGTTCCTCTCCCCTGGTTATCTATGGAATACCGATGTTCAAGTGTAGGTCGCCCAACAGCTCATGAGAGGACTCGTCTCGATCCCGTCAGGCGTCTGAGCTTGTCCTCGTGCACGTTCCATCTTAATCAGTTCCTGCATGAGTGGCGGAAGATCGCTTTGAGGAATCACCCGCCGGATCATGATCCGTCTGGCACGCATCTATCTGATGGTGCCCCAGTGACCAACATGTGCTAAGCTCTGCTCATGAACGACACACAATCACCAGCGGCATTAGCACAAGACGTATCACGCGCCCTCTGGCTTTGGCTGGGAGGCGGCATTTGTGCAGGGGTCCTGTTGCTGCTGGCCGTGATTGTCATCGTGGCTTACATTGCGAATATCCGTCGCAAGTAAGCATCGGACGAGGACCGTTGACGCACCATCAAGCGTCATCTCTTGGCAGTGCACACATGATGGAACCGTAAACACTGCTGGCCCCGAATGGCCTGAGCCAACGACGGAACCTGAAGTGCTCATGGAGACTAGTGGCCCTGACGCGCACCCGCACCGACTGNTTGGCCCCCGATTTGGNCTTATCTAATTCGCTCGATTAAAAGCACGGAGGTATCGTCCATGCGACCTTGGCCAAGGGTATGCGCGCTGGAATCGGCAAAGAGCTTCTCCAACGCATCTACCAACGGCAACTCGGCAGACGAACGCAAACTTTCTGCGATCCCGTCGATGCCAAATTCTTCGTGTTCGTCATCGCCTTCAGGAAAAGCCTCTTCAAGTCCATCGGTATAAATCAGCAAGCGAGAGTTAGGTGGTACGTCCACTTCGATCCCCTCGTAGTCCCATTCGTCTTCTATCGCCAGCGGTAATCCACCGGAGTCTTCATCACCCAAGACGCGCACTTCGTTCGTATTCAAATCTTGCAGCAGTGGGATCGGTGCCCCAGCAGAAGTAAAGCTCAACTTGTGCGTTTTGACATTCAGTGTCGAATAAAGCAAGGTGATAAATCCACCTCCGTCTTGCACGATTTCGCTCGTCGCCAATCGCCGGTTGACTTCTGCCACAAAGTCCGCGGTTTTCGGGTATTTACCGGCGCGGATCATGCGGATCAAAGTATGCATCGTCATGATCGACATGCATGCTTTCATCCCGTGACCAGAGGCATCTCCGACCAAGAGGACCAAAGCGTCTTCGTCGACCTCAAACGCGTCGTAGTAGTCTCCGCCTGCCATCGTCACCGGCCGTGACCCCATCACACGGATTTGGGACGATTCGTAACGTGCCGCCAGGTTATAGCCGGCGGGCGTCGGGAGATCCCGGGGAATCACTGACTCCTGAAGTTGCCGGACGGAATCGACTTCCTGACGCAACTTTTCAGCCAACAAACGCGCCCGCTGCGCCTCAGCGGCAGAAAAGGCGGCGGCCACCATCGACGTCAATAAAAAGATATAACTCCCATCCGAATCGCGCATCAGGTGAGAATGCAGACCGTTGGAAATAAACCGCGCAAGCCCGACAATGTCGTCTTGATACCAGGCACCGATCACAGGTGCACCATTCAGGGAATTCTTGACCCGCAGGAAGAAGTCCAACGATGTATCTTCCGTCGGAAAGGTCAATGCGATCACGACCACATCCCAAACATGGTTCGCAGCAAGTTCCTCAAATTTCGCACGATCCAGTACAACTTCTGCTGTATTGTCATCAATGTTCAGCAGCAAGCTGATGGTCTCCGCCTCACTCGGATCATCCCAGCCGACGAGTACCTTTAGCGCGGGCTGGACAAACTCACTCATCGGCGATCAAACTCCTCATGGCCATTCGACCCCAAACGGACCACCCGTCTCTTTGGCCAAAGCGCACGACGTACATTCAAAACTCGCAGTCTAGCACAATCGACAGCCGATAAATTGCAAAACCGCACGGAAGTCGAGTTCCCGCACGTTTCGACCCTGAAGCATCCGAGCCCTGTGAAATAATTACTAGCTGGCACCACGCGTTACCTGTTCGCATGGCGACCATCCAGATCAGCTTTCCAGCCCGCCGGTATTTCTTGTGGCAACCCTCCCGCCCGATCGTCTACGATGAAAGTCACGGTGTAGTAATCCGGTGGGCCGGTTAACTCAGCGTGCGACCAAGCAAGGCAATCGCGGGTGCTAGAAACAAAGGCATTTGATATGACTTCCATTCGACTACCGCTAAGTTTCATCCTGATCACACTTATCGCACAATTCGCGTTGGCGCAAGAGCAAGACAAAGCACTCTGGGACAAAGACACGGCTCAAAAAGAAATCGATGGAATGCGGCGCTACTCTTGGGCAATCTCGGAAGTCATAGCGAAAAAACTGCAGGAGTCCCCGGCTGAAGATTACCCGGGGATCCACTCATTCTTGCGGGACCTTGACACGGCTCGCAAGGCCATCGACCCCCAACAACCGCCCAGTGACTGGAAGCCGTTCGATCTTGAATCCTTAGCGATCCGTAATCCACATTACTGGGCAGCGGTCTACGAGGTCGAACCGGCCGCTCCTTTGATGATGTGGCTCCATACGACACTGCACGCGATGAATGGGGAGATCTTTCCAACTTTCCACTCGCAGATGCTCGCTCTCCGCACGCCAGTTGCAATGCCGCAAAAGCAAGAAATGTTTCGCCTGATCGCCTCTTCTGGCAAGCTTATCCAGTACGGTCAACAGGGCGTTCAGGCCGGAGTGCGATCTTACGATGCAAAAGATTATGATCAGGCCGCGAAAATATTCCGTGATGTCCTCAGCGTCATACCATCGCATTCGCCGGCACTTTATGAACTTGGCTTTACCTTGCGTACCATCGATCGTGGCGCAGCTGGCAGTGCAGCTGCCCAACGTCAATTTCTGTTGGCCCGGCAGTTTAACCCCTTCATGTTGGAAACGTACCAAGGGTCGTTTAACCGGGAGGAAATCAAACGCTTGTCCGCCCTGCAGACTCAAGCAAAACCCGGCTGGGACAAACTACTGAGCTCGCCAACGGACCAGGATAAGCCTGAGGATTTGGAAAACCTTTCCACACAACTGCAGGCAGCGGGCCTACACGAATTCGGGCTCATCGTACGACAACTAGCCGTCGCTCACCGCGGAAAAACTTACCAAGCCAAAGATCGCCAATTCATCACGGCGAGCTTGCAGAAGCTCCTGCCAAAAGAGTCTCTCGAAAAAGTGGTTCCGCCAGAAAACAAAAAACGCACGCCACTCCCACTGAGCAACTTTTAAGGCTTTCTGGCAGGGCAGCAGGTGGTTAAGCCGTGCCGGCCACTCAGCCGTGCGGTTTCCCGTTGAGGCAATTTATGCGGGTGCCTGAGCCGTGGTTCCGCTATAATCAAGTGCCCATGGCGCTGGCCGTCTCACGACTGGCGCACTCCCCACCTTGAAGAGTCTCCTGCCATGAACATGCTCCTTGACTCCCCTTCATCCTGTCGCCGTCGTTTTTTACAAGCAGGTTTGCTGGGGTTGAGCGGTTTAGGCCTGGGGGATTTGTTGCGTCTACGAGCGGCAGCCGCAGCCGAATCGCACGGCGCAGCATCAGACACGGCAGTGATATTGATATGGCTTCAAGGTGGCCCCAGTCACATGGAGACCTACGATCTGAAGCCCGATGCACCGCTGGATTATCGCGGCGAGATGCAACCAATCCAGACGCAGGTTCCGGGAATGGACATCTGCGAGCTATTGCCATTGCACGCCAAGGTCGCGGATCGGTTCACGATCATCCGGTCCATCTCTCACGGTTTTGCCAACCACGCCGGCGGCGCAGGGCGATTCCTGTCAGGTCGCGATCCACTCCGCCCCCTGGATCCCATCGCTCAGTTCCCGACAATTCCGACCGTTGTCAGCCGGATGCGAGAGAGGCCCGATCATCAGATACCGGTGTACGTCGCAAATGCGAACCGAGTGTACGGCGGGGGAAGCTCTTACCTGGGTGAATCCGCACTGCCGTTTGTGGTTGGAAACGACCCAAATGCCGACAACTTCTCAGTACCCAATCTCGGACTCGCCGGCAAATTAAAAGATCGATTAGACGATCGCATGACCCTACTCCATTCGTTCGACAAGCTGCAGCGTGATGTCGATCGCTCTGGAAAACTGGAAGCCATGGATCACTTCCATGCCCGCGCGGTGAATTTACTTACAAGTGAACGTGCCAAGCGAGCGTTTGATCTCTCTCTGGAAAGCGAGCAGACGCGCGAGCGATACGGACGCCACAAATGGGGCCAGCGCGCCTTATTGGCGCGCCGTCTGGTCGANTCGGGTGTCACGTTCGTAACCATGCAAATGCAAAATCCGGGAGTCCCTGGTGGGATTGGTAATTGGGATATCCATGCAGTAAATGGTCACCTGTTCGAAGACACTCGCGCGCGTCTGCCAATTTTCGATCGAGCTATTTCCGCTTTAATCGAAGACCTCTACGACCGTGGCCTCGACCAGAAAGTGATGCTGGTCGTGACAGGCGAGTTTGGTCGCACTCCACGCATTAATCCTCAAAAAGGCACCAGCTCGGGAATCGTCCAACCAGGGCGTGACCATTGGCCCGGGGCGATGTCTGTCCTCGTCTCCGGTGGCGGGATGCGCATGGGCCAAGTGATTGGCTCAACGACTTCCAACGGGGCCTATGCGAAAGATGACAAGCTGGACCCCAATGATCTCCTGGCGACGATCTATCGTTTCCTGGGCATCGACGCCTCCTCCACCTTTCCCGATCACGCCGGACGCCCCATGCCAATCTTGCCCAGCGGAACACCCATTTCACAACTCACCTGAGCACACATTCCCTCCACCATCCAATCGAGCACACCGCACCAGGGGCACGCGCGATGCGGGACCGATTGCACGGTCCAACCCAGCAACTCGGTTCAAATGTTTCCGTTTCGACTCGCAGCACATTAGGATACAGTTAGTCGTTTTCTCTCGCGTTACAGGCGTCACGGTATGCGATCCCGCTTTTTTATTATCATCATCCTCTGGTGTTGTGCCGGGGAGCAGCAATCCCAAGGCGACGAGCGTTTTTTTCGTCAGCGCATTGAACCCGTCTTGAAGCGCGAATGCTTCGGATGTCATTCTGCCGCGGGCAAGTCGGCTAAAGGCGGCCTAAGGCTTGATTCACGCGCCGCGTTGCGTGCGGGAGGAGAAAGCGGAGCCGTAATCGTGGCAGGCAACGCCGCCCAAAGTTTATTGATGCAGGCCTTGCAGCACGACGATCTCAAAATGCCGCCCGCCAAACGACTGTCGGACAAGGTGCTCAAAGACTTCGCTACTTGGATCAACGCCGGCGCGATCGACCCGCGTGCCGAGTCAGACAAGCCTGCCAGCGGACACTGGGCGTTCCAGCCAATCTCGAATCCCACCCCCCCTCCGATCCACGATCCTTGGATTCAAAACGATGTTGATCGTTTTGTCTTGCAAAAGTTACGTGAACGAAAGTGGACTCCATCGCCTCTAGCCGACAAACGAACTCTGATTCGACGGGTTTACCTTGACCTGATTGGCCTGTTGCCGACAGAACAACAGGTTCAGACGTTCTTGAATAACCCCAACGAAGATGCCTGGGAACAGGTCATCGACGCGTTACTCGCATCTCCGCAATACGGAGAACGCTGGGGACGCCATTGGCTTGACGTCGCTCGCTATGCTGACAGCAATGGCTACGAGGCCGATCTGCCTCGCCCCCATGCCTGGCGTTGGCGAGATTGGGTCATTCACGCGCTCAATACCGATATGCCGTTTGACCAATTCACCGTGGAGCAACTCGCTGGAGATTTATTGCCAGACGCGACCATTGCACAGCAACTAGCGACTGGATTTCATCGAAACACGCTGTTCAATACCGAGGGAGGGGTCGATCGTGAAGAAGATCGCGTCAAACGCACGGTTGACCGAACGAATACGCTGGGGCAAGTTTGGCTGGGGCTCACATTGAAATGCTGCCAGTGTCATGCACACAAATACGACCCCATCTCGCAGCACGAGTACTACAGCCTGTACGCCTTCTTTAACAGCCTGAACGAATCGTTGATCGCGGCACCGACGGCAGCCGAGCAAGGGCATTTTCAGCAACAACTTGCCGCATACCAACGGCAGCGGAGGCAATATCTGCAAGAGATTGCCCAGTACGATAGCCCTGCATTAAAGCAGTGGGCATCGCGGCAAACAGCATCTGATCAAGGCTGGGTCATCGTCAACCCAAGTCGTTTGCATTCGGCCGTTGGAGCCAATCTGCAACTACAAGACGACTTGTCCGTCTTTGTCACGAGTCCTAATGACCACGTCGATACCTACACGATCACAACCACCACGCGACTCGATCGAATTTCGGGCATTCGGATCGAAGCGATGGCCGATCCCCGTTTGCCTCAAAAAGGACCAGGGCTGGCGGGGAATGGTAACTTTGTTCTTTCCAGTGTCCGCGTCTTTGCCAAACCTGTGACTCAGGGTGCGGATGCCAGTTCCCGCGGCAAAGGAATCTATGTTCCGCTCGAGACTGCCCGAGCCAACTTCTCGCAAGGTGGCCGCCAAGTGACATCCGTCTTGGGCGACGACCCACACGACGGCTGGGCGGTCTATCCGCGTGTGGGTGAAACGCATACGGCTGTCTTCGAATTTAAGGATTTGATCACGTTGAAGTCTGATCCTGGTGCGCCCATTCAATTGACGATCGAACTCGACCATCAATTGCATCCGGATCACAATTTAGGTCGGTTCCGGGTCGCCTTAACGTCTGCGGATCAGCCGATTCCCACGGATTTAGCGGACACTGGATTATTTGACATCCTGAACAAGCCCGCTGGGCAACGGACAGGAGAAGACATTCGCCGACTGGTACGATTTCATCGATTTCAAGAGCCGGCACTCGACCGCATCCTGGCCAAGCTACAGGCATTCGAAAAGACACGACCGGTGGCACCCGAGACGTTATCCAAGGCTCGTGTTGTCTCTGAGAATTCACCACAGCGCGAAACCCAAATCCACCGACGTGGTGATTTTCTGGACAAAGGTGATGCGGTGCAACGCAGGACCCCCGCCGTGCTCCCACCACTCATGACGCAGGATCACGAACCAACACGACTCGACCTGGCCCGCTGGTTGGTCGCCGAAAATCACCCCCTCACCTCGCGCGTCATTGTGAACCGTGTCTGGCAACGACATTTCGGCAGCGGATTGGTCACCAGTGAGGACGACTTTGGCACGCAAGGTGAATCACCAACCCATCCACAATTGCTCGACTGGCTCGCCACACGATTTCGTCAGGATGGCTGGAGTTTCAAATCTTTACATCGCCAGATTGTCACTTCGGCCAGCTATCGCCAATCGTCGAAAATTCGTCCTGAAATCCTGGACGCGGATCCGACAAACCAATGGCTGGCGAGACAAAGTCGCCTGCGGGTGGAAGCTGAAATCATCCGTGATGTCGCCTTACAAGCAAGCGGCTTATTGCAGCAAAAGGTTGGTGGACGCAGCGTCTACCCTCCCCAACCCGACGATCTGGTAAAGCTTGGTTTTCAAACTAGCCAAAGCTGGCCGACCAGTCTTGGTGAGGATCGCTATCGGCGCGGTTTGTATACGTTCTTCCGACGCACAAATCCGTACCCGATGCTGATTCAGTTTGACAGTACGGATGCGAATGCGTCTTGTACCCGACGGGATCGCTCTACGACACCCACTCAAGCACTGACTTTGTGGAACGACCCGGTCTTTTTTGAGTGTGCGCAGGCGTTGGGCCGCCGGCTGCTTTCAGAATCCGATCATCGCGATATCGTCTCCCGAGCCTTTCAGCTATGCCTTTCCCGTAATCCCTCGCCGATCGAACATCGCACCTTGACACAATTCTACCAAAGCCGATTAGCACGCTTCCGAGCGGACGAGCAGGCAACTAACGAATTCCTGGGCAACACCACTGCTACGCGCTGGCTCCGTTCAGAACTTGCCGCGGCGATCAGCCTGGGACGGACCATGCTCAATCTGGATGAGTTTATCACGCGTGAGTAAACATTGAGGTCTTTTGTGAATACCAACCCACGTGCATCGCTGCGTCGCGACTTCCTGACGTCGACTGCCAGCGGAATCGGAGCGCTTGCTCTGGGATCGCTGCTGCAACGTGACGGTTTGCTGGCCGAGGATCGGCAATCGCCTCTGGCACCGCGGCTACCTCACTTCCCGGCGACGGCCAAACGGTGCATTTTCATTTTTTTAGCTGGTGCGCCGAGTCAGATCGATCTGCTGGATCCGAAACCGGAGTTGGTAAAACGCCACGGCCAACAACTGCCGGAATCGCTCTCCAAAGATGTCAGGCTCGCCTTTACCAATGCTCAGTCGGCACGCCTGAAGGGCAGTCCAAGAATCTTTCGCAAGCACGGCGCATGTGGCACCGAATTCTCCGACCGTCTGCCGCACATTGCAAGCTGTGCCGACGACATCGCGGTCGTGCGTTCCATGTATACGGATGAGTTTAACCACCATCCCGCTCAACTGATGATGAACACCGGAGTCGGGCGACTCGGACGTCCGAGTGTCGGCTCCTGGGTGACTTACGGATTGGGTTCGGAAAGCCAGAACCTTCCGGGTTACGTCGTGCTTTCCGCCGGCACAGGTTCCAGTGGCGGCACGTCCAATTGGAACAGTGGTTTCTTGCCCTCGGCCTATCGCGGAGTGTCATTCCGCAGTCACGGTGAAGCCGTCTTGAACTTGCAACGCCCGAGTGGACTTAGCACGGACGATCAATCCGCCAGCTTGGCCGCAATTCGCGCTTTGAATCAACAACGTCAGCAATTCACCGGTGACTCGCAGATCGGGGACCGCATTGCCTCCTATGAATTAGCTTTTCGCATGCAGTCCGCAGCACCAGAATTGCTCGATCTGTCAGGCGAAACGCAGAACACTCTAAACGCCTATGGAGTTCACCGTACGGAGCCACAAAACAATCGCCATCGAGGCTATACGGGCAATGCGCATGCGACCTTTGGGCGAAACTGCCTCCTGGCACGACGTTTGGTCGAACGGGGAGTGCGTTTTGTCAACCTTTATCACGCGTCATGGGATCATCACGATGCGCTTGACAAAGATCTCAAATACAATTGCAGCGTCATTGATCAACCGGCCGGCGCGCTGATCAAAGACCTCAAACAACGCGGGCTCTTGGACGAGACACTTGTGGTGTGCGCGGGAGAATTTGGTCGCACGCCTGTCGCGGACACACATGAAGGCGGTGGTCAGCAACCAGGCCGCGATCATCATCGACACGCTTTCAGCTTGTGGATGGCGGGGGGAGGAATACGGCCAGGCCAAGTCGTTGGGCAGACGGATGAACTCGGCTGGGCTCCCAGTGTAGACCCAATCCACATCAATGACTTCCACGCCACGCTGCTGCACCTGTTCGGACTTGACCATTTGCAGTTGTCCAAACGTTTTGGCGGATTCGACGTTCGTCTCACCAACGTCGGCGGTCAGGTTGTGAGCAAACTGCTGTCACAAGCAAACGTTTGAACTCAATGCTTGACACGTGTGTTGATCGCCAACACAGTCCACAACTTGCGTTACCTGACAGATTCCACACCTGGTTCGGATGCGTGTCCGGTGTTGTGCCTAACTCAACGCGAGAAACTCAACGTGAGAAAAGTTCTTTCAGCTGGGTCACTGCAAACGGCTTTTCCAATACCAACACCGAATGGGCGTCGGTCCACACCAACGAATCACTGGCCGCATGGCCGGTCATCAAGACAATCTTGAGCTTCGTGCCAGCCGCAGTAATTTTCTCAATCAACTCTCGGCCACTGATCCCAGGTAGTCGCAAATCGACGAACAGGACGCCTGTCCAGTCGGGGCAGAAATCTTCGAGAAACTGCTCGGCCGATTCATAGCTTTCCGTCCCGTGCCCTAACACGGAGATCAACGTCGCCAGTGAATGGCGGACCGCCTCATCGTCATCAATGACATAGGCAATTTGAGACTCCGTCATGGACGCGCCTCAGCATCGCGTTCACCCTGGCGCCCCGCGCGTAACGGGAGCTCGACTTCAAACGTCGCCCCGACGTCTAAGTTCGATAGTGCTCGGATCCTCCCGCCGTGTGATTCGATCACGTTTTGGCTGATGGCTAATCCCATCCCGAGACCATCATCTTTGGAACTTTGGAATGGCATAAACAACTTGTCGCTCACTTCAGGCCCAATGCCTTCTCCTGTGTCCTTCACTCGCAGGCAGATCCTCGCTCGATGTAACGTAGTTTCCACCTGAATCAACCTTGATTCCGCAGGTTGGCTACCCATCGCCTCAATGGCATTTCGGATCAAGTTAATCAGGACCTGTTGAATTTGGATTTTATCCACCTCCATCTCTGGCAAGTCCCAACTCAAATCCGTCTTGATAGAAACGCCATTACTCTTCAAATCCGTCTCGCAGATCTTAATCACTTCGGTGACCAGTGAATTCAACTGAACACGCTCTGGTCGGGGAGGAGACCCTTTAACAAACGACCGCATACGCTTGACAATCTCACCTGCCAGCAGCGCTTGTTGACTCACCCGGCGGAGACAATCCGCCCGCATTTCGCTTTGCTGCTCTTCATTCATTTCCAAGGCAGCGTTGGCGTAGAGCTCCAAAGCTGCCAGTGGTTGGTTCAACTCGTGCGACAATCCGGAAGCGAGCTCACCAAGTGTTCCCAAACGCGCGAAGTGTGCAAGTTTATCGCGCAAGGCTACCAGTTGTTTTTTTGCTTTTTGCTGCTCCGTAACATCCCGAGTCACAGCCAGCATGCACATTTCCTCCGGGTCTTCCTTCAACCCCTTCACACCGACAGCATGCGTTTCCATCCAGCGATGTGTGCCGTTTAGTCCGATGATGCCAAATTCAATGATTGTTTGACGGCCCGCACACGCGTCCGATAAACCTTTCAAGAAAATCGCGTGGCTCTCCGGTTCCACTAACTCCAGCACGTTGGCGTTCTCGATGTCTTTGAAAGATGCCGCCTCGACNATGACNAGTCCCGCTGAGTTCATCTCCAGCAAACGGCAGTCTTTATCAACAATTTTGACACACTCCGGCGACGAATTGAGAATGGCTTGCAGACGCTCGGTATAGGCGCGAATCTCTTGTTCATACTGAATGACTTCTTTCAGGTCCTTGAACAGCAAGATAAACGACAACTCATTGTCCGCCGTCTTGATCCCAAACATTGCCGTCTCAACAAAGAACTCGGAACCGTCCCGAGTGATGGCCGTGTGGCGCCCTGAAGTTAATTCGCTTTGAGCACGTTGCAAGTTCAGGTCGTCATCCGTATTTCCACGCTTGAACAACCTGGTAAATCGCTGACCAACGATCTCTGATTCGTATCGAAAGCCCCACAAATCGATTAAACTCCGATTCGCTGACAAGATGGTTCCGGACGAATCGGCAATGGCCATCGCCTGATCACCGTCCTCCAGAAAACACCATGGCGTCGCAGCAGGCGATTCCGGACGTGAATGCGGTTGACATATTGCCGTGAAAACGATCGATTCGACATTGCCAGAGGCATCCTGCAAAGCCAAGCGACTCCAACTCGCATAGCGTGCTTGCCCTGCTGCATCGCATACCCTGCAGGGAAATCGTTTGTGTTTGGCATCCTCTGAATTCGATTCCCCGCCAAAAAACCACGCACGGTCTTCATCTGCGATCTGGAAAACATCCACCAATGCTCTTCCCAAGATACTTGCCGCAGAAGCCTGAATGAGTTGTTCCGCTCCGCTGTCGAACTGAGTCACCAACCCTTCCCGATCCGTCGCTATCATCGCCGTAAGCGCCGCGTTCCTTCGCGAACCCAACCTCTCGGCAACTAAGAACCCGCCAGAACCACCTCCATTGGTAACTGGGCTCGGAATGCTCCGCGACGCACTCGCAATTTGCAAATCTCTTGGCTCTACCATGGATATTCCAATTTCTCACAGGGCCAGCATGCCATTACTTTGCCGGCCTCCGGTGAATCTGATTCGCCACCTCGTCGCGAGCATTGTAGACGTTGGGGAGGGTCATGAAATCACCAACTTAAAACACATCAGCGGAACAACCACCGAAATTACCACCCGACAGGATCGGCCAGAATAGCTCTAAAGCGGGGCCCGGGCGACCATTCCTTCTTCGCGGCTTGGATTTTCACGCCAACCATCTCTTAAACGCACCGTTTCTCACCGTGCTGAGGTACACGCCTCAGGCAGGCCAGCTCACAAGCCAACATGACCTCGCCTGAAAAAATCCATGCGTTACGGGAAGGTATCGTGCCAAGTCGGCAACACGCTCACCTACCGGTAGAAGCCAGGCAAGGTTAAATCGCCCAACCTGTACAACGCCATCTTTGCAATCAAAACAAAGCTCGCACTGCCCGACCTTCAACGATCGGTCGAGGACGTCCGCCTTGGTCATAGACCACGGTACTTCGATCAAATCCCAAAGCATGGTAAATCGTGGCCACGAAGTCCGTCACATGTAACGGATCGTCCACAGGCTCAGCGCCCTTGTTGTCGCTGGCTCCATACACTTGACCACCTTGAATACCTCCCCCTGCGAGAACGGTACTATAAACGTTCCCCCAGTGGTCGCGCCCTGCATTGTTATTGATCTTGGGAGTGCGCCCGAATTCACCTGTCCACACGACCAGTGTGTCATCCAACAGATTGCGTTGTTCGAGGTCTTCCAGCAGGGCGGAAAAGGCACGATCTACCGGCGGCAGTAAGAGGTCCTTCATCAGTTTGAAGTGGTTCGCGTGAGTATCGAAATTCTTGGTCGAATGGAGGTACATCCAGGGGACGGTTACGAGTCCCACACCCGCTTCAACCAAACGTCTGGCGACCAGGCAACTACGACCAAACTTGTTGTCGCCATAGCGTTCCAACGTCTCGGGTTTTTCTTTCTCAATCAGGAACGCCTCCCAAGCGGAGGTTGATTCGAGGACACTCATCGCGCGCTGTTGCGCCGTATGATAAATATCGGTTCCCTCGGCTGGCAAGTGGCGTCGCGAGCCGTCAAGTTTCTTGAGCAAGCTGGCACGCTGTCCGAAGCGCTCCATGCTAATGTCTTCATGAGGCAAGAACGCGGGAGGCAGTGTCCCTGGCGACCAATGCTCGTCGATCAGGGTCAAGGGATCGTATTTGGCACCCAAGTATCCGGCGTGCTGACCACCCCAACGAAAGTTATTTTGATCGCCAATCCTCACAGGCAAATGCACTGAGCCGGGCAGTCCGTTACGGTCCCCGCGAAGCTGCCGCATGACACCTCCCATGCAGGGCGGATCTTGTCGCGAAACCTGCGGCTCTCCGGCCGAACGCGGCGCATGCTTGAGGCCCGTCAGGTTATAGTGAACCCCCACGCCATGCGTTCCGCTCTTATGGTAAGTCGAGCGAATGATGGCGTAACGATCCGCCAATCTTGCCATCTGAGGCAAATGTTCGCAAATCTGCACTCCAGGAACGCTCGTTGATATCGGCAGAAAATCGCCGTTCATGTTGTCAGGAGCATCCGGTTTGGGATCGAATGTTTCCTGCTGTGACGGGCCCCCCGTCGCAAACAGCAAGATGCAGGATTTGCTCCGCCCATTTCCCGCGTTGGATGTTTGACGCTCTCTTGCCTGAAGCAATTGCGGTAGCCCCAAGCCCATGGCAGTGAGGGCACCGGACTGAAGAAACGTGCGTCGTGTCGGTCTTGATAACCCGGGTTGGTAAGGCATCCGAACACACCTGAAGTGAAAGTTAGTCACACTGCAGCCTGAATGTAACGGAAGCCACGGTGGAGCTCAACGGAAATTACCGACTTCCCACCGTGGACTCGGTGAATCAACACCTCTCAAATGAGCATTCTGTTGCGTAAACTGGATAAACATGCCAATGTGGCTGAGTCATAATTCAATGGCTCGCCAAACGAAACTCACCATATCTTCTCAACGACACTCCATTCCCAGGAACATTGCTTGAGCGCTGCCAAAGTCATTCAACTTGCTTGGAGCGCATTGCTCCTGCTTACGATCCTCCCGGGACTGTTCATCGAACCGACGGCGGGACGAATGCTCTGGACTTGCTTCGCACTGGTGATGTTGGTCGCGGCTATCGGTTGCCTAGGCAACCGGCGTTCGTGTTGGTGTATTGCATTCCTTGGCTGCCTGATTGCCTTCGTTACCCACGCGCCAATGCTTGCCCAGAACGTCAACATGTATCTCCATGATGACCCGCTGTATGTCGATTCCCCAGCTACGATCTATGTCGTTGCCCTACTCTCGCTGTCCTTCCTGGCGCCGCCAGCACTCATCTTCTCTTGCCTACTTCTAGATCGACGTCGGTTCGTCCAAGTTTGGTATCGCGCGCCAATCCATTCAACGGATACCGCCACGCTTGCAAAGCCTTCGTCGGCGGACAATCCCTATGAACCACCAGGCACCTGACTCCGACAGGTTACTTTGCCAGCAGCGGCCCGGGGCGAAATGCACGACGTCTCTTGTCAACGATTCCATTGATTAGAAAGGAAACTTGTCCAGCGTCGGCGTTCCTTGAATCCACCCCAGCTTCGCCAAGAAGCGGTCGGTCGCTTTCAGCGTCGCAAAGAACATCGCATTGTCCTTCTCGCCGAAATTAAAGAAGCCGTGATCTTCACCAGGATAGATCACGATCTCGGCGTGATTACCGGCTCGCTTCATCTTGTCAACAAACGACTTTGCGGTCCAGATGGGCACTGCATGGTCCGCTTCTCCATGCATCACCAGAAGCGGTGGACATTTTGGCTTTACATGATGCCACATCGAAAGTTCCCTCGAGGGGACTCCCATGCGCGCCAGGATCTCTGGTTTGTATTCCGCCGCCATAAAATCTTCCCGGCCGTCCGCTGCAGCGAGAACACATGGTGGGTTGAACAACACCAGTGCATTTGGAACGGCGCTCTGCGCATCTGCTGTAGTTGCACCAATCTTCATGGCGGCGCAGGCGGCAAGGTGCGCTCCCGCCGATCCTCCACCTGCCGCCAGACGTTTCGGGTCAACACCCAGTTTCTGCGCGTTGGCTCGGATCCATCGCATCGCACTCTTGGCATCCTGCACACTATCTTTTGCCTTTGAACGATGGCGGTCCTCATTACGATATTCTGCAGTCATGGCCACCATCCCGCGGCTCGCCAGATAGCGACAATGCTTTTCAAATTGAATCGGAGATCCACTTTTCCAACCACCCCCAAAAAAGAACACAATTCCGGGCGCTGCTTTTCGTTTCGTTGCGGGTCGGAAGACAAACAGATGCAGGTCGACATCTCCAATCGACTTGTAAACCAGCTTGTCAGCCCCTTCCATCTGCTGGGGCCAAACGTCGCTGTACTGACCATACGCGCTGATAGCGCCGTAACTCCAGCTCAACACGATCACTGCCAGACAGACAATCGCGCGTCGACACAGGAGACTCAAAGCAAAACAACTTGCCACGTTGGATCTATTATTCATCACCCATCCTCATCCCAGACCATGCTTCACCGTCTGCCGCACTACAGCCTGTGTTCCCTGCAGAAAACACTCCACCAGACAACGCCAGTGGCTGCTCCTCAACTGTCGGATTTCGCAAGCCCCCTCTATGAACATGCGAGCAAATCGTTTGTTTTCCCTTGTTAAATCTTGAACTTTTTAGAATTTATCCACGACAAACCGCCCCCCACGGCACCACACGACCTTCCAGCCTGCGACCCACAGCCGCAGCTATGGGGAAGCCGCGGTGAATTGAAACGCATACAGGTCCGCATCCCGCAACACAAACCGTAGCCTGACTGGCTGTCCGGCGATTTGCGACAGATCCCGCCCGTTCCACGAAACAACATGTGCAATCGCGTCACCCACATGCTCGGCACTGTCGACCAGCGTAAAACCCGGAATTGGCTTGCCGGATGCATCTTGTATTTCCACGCGCACGCTACCGGCCGCCGACGTTGCAACGTTCATACGCAGTTGCTCTCCGGTGAAGATCAAAGGCTTTGTAATCAATTCCCCTCCGGAGTAAGGTGCTTGCACAGAGACGAAACCATCGAGCCGGAGGGTATAACGTCGCAGTCGCGTCTGCCCTTCGCGCCAATAGCCCTCACTAAACAGCATCGAGATTTCGTTAGGCGCTCCTGGAATCGATGACGCTGTCTCGAACAACCCATAGCTCTGGTAATGATCGCCATACATCCAGTTACTGCTGTTCACACCCGCCTGCAAACCGGGGCGATGAAACGCTTCATCCCAACGATGAAACTGAACACCGTCTCGGCTACTCATGAACAAGCCATCAGTCAGATCCGAACCGACGCGGGCGTAGGCAGCAGCAAGTTCCGCCCGCAGCTTCACCGGTTCGAGCAAGCGTAACTCGTCCGTCATTTTTCGTGCGGTGTAACGTGTGGGAAAGCCAACACGCAGATGGGGAGCACGATAGTAAGGCTGGATGCCGTTGGTATACATCTGCTGCCGGGGAGAACTCGGATACACCAGTGGCACCGGCTTGGACCATGTTCGCAAATCGGGCGACGTCGCCATTGCCACCGAACGCATGCCATCCACGACCGTCCGAAAATAGAGTACGTAGTGTGTCGCCAGCGGGTCCCAAAAGACCACGTTCATGGAATCGAGTGCACCCTGCTTGAAAATCGCATCCTCACTCTTCGTCCACGAGATCGCATCAGGTGACGTAAACAGATGCAAACCGGTTTTGCGATTGCCACCCACCGCTTTGAACTTTTCCGACGCCGGACAATCGGGACGTGGATCTAGAAATGGCACAAACGTCCCGGAGTACGGACTGCCCGGCCACACAATATTGTTGTCCAGTGGATCCGCCACCTGCTTGGCCATCTTCCCGAGTAATGGAAACTTGCGGAGGTGAGGCTTGGTCCACTTGATCCCGTCGCGACTTTCGGCATAGCAGACCACTGGACTGTGCGACATCCGCAGCTGGCCACCATCCCAGATCATGCGATGCCCCCGATAAATCATCTTGAACATCTCGCCATCCCACATCACGGTGGGATAGCCGCTGGTATTCCCTTCCCAGGGTTCGTCGAAACGAATCGCTTCTTCCTGCGCCTGCGGATGGTGCAGCGCGAGGCGCGCGTTGGTGAGCTCGGCGATCAAGTGACGATCCACGAACAGTTCGCGACGCGAATCCAGGCGAATCGGCTCGGTGGCCAATGACATACTGGCCAGGAAAAAAAGACCCACTCGCAACACAAGACCCATTAGCAACACGGTGAACTTCATAAGCCAGCGACCACCTCCATAGGCAACATCGGACGTCATGCTACGTCATCAGCAGCAGCTGACGTGCCGGAAACGAACTTACTCAGGTAGTCACCGTACACAACCGCTGCCCCCTCGTCCAACAACCGTTGTAAGATGGAGCCGTGCACCTCAAACATACGCGGAGGCTAACCCATGCAGAACGTCACCACATTGACTTTACTTGTGTCCTGCGCCTGGACGACCTGCACCATCGCAGTCGAACCCACAACCAAGTCTCAGCGAACCTCCACCCGTGCGCCGGTAATACTCGTCGCGGATGGCCTGAATAAAGATGGTTCGTTGGTGGAAAATTATCAACGTGGCCTGCGTTATGCCATCAACTACTTCGGCAACTACGGACCGTACTACGTTTATTTGCTAGGTCCTGACAGCGAGTCAAGTGTCCGGACCATCTATCGCCAGCGGGCAACTAGCCGAGTCAACCGCAACGCCAAGGCGTCTGCGCAACAACAAATCGACGAGTTTCTCCGGCGACCCAACGTCGTCGCTGAGATTCAAGCCGTCTTGGCTGGTAAAGCCGAGGGCGGATTGACTTGGACTCAAGATCCCCCGGTGCTGTACGAAGATGTCACCACAAATGCCAAGGAGCGCGACCAAAACCCGACCGAGAATACTTGGGGAGCGCTTCATGAGTATCACCATGTTTTCCAAATGGCACATTGCGACACCCGGCAAGAACGCAGCTCAGACAAACATATCAACTCGTGGATGGCGGAGGGCATGGCAACCTACAGTTCTGCCAAATTCATGGAGAACCTTGGACTGATCGACTTTCAGAAATACATGTTGGATTTAAGGAAGTCGGGGGGCAATATTGGGCGTCCTGGGATCAACGCGTTTGTGGCAAACACGCCCAAGTGGAAATTGCACAACGAAACGTACTGGGACAAAGGGCCAGCACCTCAGGTCTACTACATGCTCGGCGCCTGGGCGACCGCATATCTGATTCATGTGCAGGGCGTCGATGAAACCGTCGTCTTGCGAGACTGGTATTACGACATCCCTCGGCTTGGCAAATCCGCGGCTTTCAAAAAACACATGGGTTTGACGCTGCCCGCGTTCTATCAGAAATTCGCTCTCTTCATTCGCCAATCCGACGATCAAGTGATGCGGATCTTTGCTCGTCGCGGTGCAAACGCCGCCAAGTAGTCTCTCTCGTTTTGACTGCCATTGGGTGAGATACGTGCCTGGCATCAAGGCAAGGGTTACTTGCCGCTCTTGACTTTCACTCCGCCAACTCGCCGCCTTGCACTTACAAATCTACTGTTGCGTTCAGCGATCATTTGCAAGCAAGATGCGGCTTGCCCACAATGTTCGGGATGACACATACACCACAGTGCTCACGTTCGCCGCACATAACATGCATATGTTACGCGCTTCCGATCATAATCATAGGAGAGGTTGTCTCCCACCTGCTCGATACGGTGCGGGACCCCTAAAACAGCCAGACTTGAGATCTTTAAGCACACGTCATGGACCAGATAGAAGAGTTGAAAAGCGATTTAGCAGCCATCTTGCTGGCAGACGACTCACCCGTCTCCTCAGATCCGGCATTCCAAAGAGTTCGTCAAGAAACTACGGAACTAACGAAGCAGCATGACCAGCACTCAACCTTAATCGGGCGACTCGAGGAAGCGTTCGACAAGGTCAGTCAATCCGAGAAGGCGTGCCAAGTAGCGGACCAAAGTCTACAGGATGCACGAAAACAGTTAACACAATTCGCGGCCACGCTGGGTGAGGCCGCTTTCGCTGCTGTACAGGCGGAGACAATTGAGACCACTCCTTGGTTCCAGAACCGCCAGGAGCTGCACGACAAAATTGACTCACTGAAGCAACAGAAATCTGCACTTTCGACTGGTGATTCGTCTGGAGTCATGGAGCAGGCTTCTTTGCATGCGCAACAACTCAAGCTAACTGGCCAAATCAAAGTCGAAGAGCTTAAGATCCATTCCGTTAATCGGAAACTCGGAAACGACATCCTGTCAGCGGAGCAAGAGGACGATTTTCGCTGTAGCCAAACAGAATCCGTCTTGGGTGAGATCCAACAACAGCGGGAAAGGATCGAAGTTGCAAAAAACCACCTCCGGCAAGCAAAAGCCAAGGTAGAAACCAGCCAAAAACAAGCTGCGGAAAACCTGGGCGACTCAACGACAAGCGACGCCAAGTCGCTGAAGGCGCGACTCAAGAAGGAGCAAGTCGCGCTACGCAACGTGGAATCACGCCAGCAGCGTCTGCGCGATGACATGGTTGAAAAAGCTTTGGAGTACGAGTGGCTGCGCGACAAACCAGAGTTGAAAGACTTGCTGGCGCAAATCGCGCAGCTTCAACAAGAGGCAACGCCGCGCAAGCTATCTATCTGGCCATTGGCGTTGATCGTCATTGCCGGGTACCTGCTTTCAAACTTTGGCAGCGAACCTCTCAACCTGAGTGTTTGGGGCGTCACCCTCCTCTACCTGGTCACCGGACTCGGTGGCCTGGGGCTTCTTGCGTATTACAAACCTGAATTGGCCAGTAGCGAGCGGCGTTTTCAATCGCTGCTGCTGCTGTTTGCGTATTCCATTATTAGCATCATCGGCCTGCTATTATTCCAACAATTGGCCGACTACGCGGTTGCACACTGGTCCGATCAGCCGTCCTGGGCCAAGGGGCGTCTAATCCTCTTTGACATACCTCGAATGTTGCTTGTGGGCGTCGGAACCGCCTACCGAGATACTTTTGCCATCATGGAAGGGACAGCTGTACCTGAATCCTTCCAGGTTTATTTTCGCAATCATATGCTGAGCGTTGGCTTGTGCGAAGAAATCGTCAAATTGTCTCCCGCTCTCGTGGCACTCGCGACGTTTACAGGCGCGTGGACTTCCCGAAGCAAGGACTTCAATTCGCGGCTTGTCTATCTAGCCATGATCGGTGGCCTTGCCTTCGGACTTGGAGAAGCTGTTCACTACCACTTCGGGATGTACGCACCGATGGGGGCCGGCTGGGGAATCTACGCCCTCAGGTTTCTCAGCTGTGTGACCATCCATGCCGTCTGGGCTGGCATCTCGGGGTGGCTCTTGGCACATGTCACAGGTGGGTGGATCCGCAAGGCATTCACCACCGCCGCTCAAGGCTGGGGCCTCATTGGTGGCTGCCTGATCATTGCCGCTACCGTCGGCGTTTCTGACGTGCTGCACACAAGTCACAATCTGTCAAACAATCTACTGTGGGTGGCGTCGTGGGACATCATCAGCCTCGCTCTGTTCGCTTGGCTCGTTCGTTGCTCGAATTTGAAGCAGTTAGTGCCCCTTAAGGTCCAGCGACTCTGGAACCGAGGGATCGATCCAACCGACGTTGCCGCGACGGCCACCCAGTTCCAAGAACTGGCGAGTAGTCGCTTGGGACTATCCAACAGCAATGCTTCCGACACATCCTCGGCAGAAACCAGTTCGGAAACGACACATTCCAGCCAACCCGCCTTATGGAATCCCAACGCTGCCGGATTCTGGTCTCTGATACTGACCCCAGTTTTCGGTGCTTGGCTCCACGCCAAGAATTGGAAGGCATTGGGAGACCCCACCAAGGCGAAACACTCCATGCTGTGGGTCTACATCAGTGCTGCCAGTCTCGTGGGAGCAACGTTGCTGAGTGCCTTTCTCCCGATCTTATTCCGACTGACTTACGGAGGCCTGCTCGTTGCATGGTGGCTCAAGAGTGGGAATCAGCAACATCGGTACGTAACTGAACATTGCCCCGATTATCAGAAAAAAACCTGGGGACCCCCTCTCTGCATCGCGGGGCTCGCAATGTTCGTGTTGGTGATTCTGTCGGTCGCTTGGGCAGCCACCAGTGAATCAGAGCAAGCCAAATCACAGCTGATCGGCACATGGTCAATGCATGCGGAAGCATCTCAAGTCATCGACCAAGACACAGGGACTCGCCAACACCTGACCTTCGCTGGCAAATGGACCTTCCATCAGGATGGAACATCCACGACCCTAGCGAAGGCGACCTTAAACTTGACCTCACAACAAGGAGAACAAATCAGCTACTCCCTCCAGATCACCACCCAGGGAAAGTGGCGATTTGACGGGACAACGCTTTTCGAAACGGTGACGGAATGCAACATCGCGCCCGCAGATGCGACAGCGCAATCACTCGTGGAAAATGACCCGACATTCCTCACCACGCAGCAACAAAGTATGCTCGGAGGCCCAACCGCTTACGCGACGACGCTCACTACTGCCGATGCATTCGAACTGATCGATCAAGAGACCGGATTAACGATTCAACTGACACGAGTTCCCAGCGAGCAACCTCAGCCTGTCGACTAGAAGCCGCGTGGTCCGAGCATCCATCGCAAGGTGGTCCTTTGCCCGCAGTCCATCGGGCGTTCGCCTGCAGACACTCCCATCTCTCATTTCGCCGGTACTGCGGCTTGCCGAAGCGGCATTCTCTGACACCTCGGCAAAGCAAGCTTTAAAAAGCTCATCTAACTCACTTCTTTCGCAAATCGAGCGAACCCTGACGGGCAAAACGCGTCTCATTCAACAGGCAACTGACTTATTCAGAACAAGGCAACCTGATTCCGTGTTGATGACACCCCAACATTGTCACCTCAGTTCGCAGTGCGACGACCGGTTTGCAACACCATCGGCAAACAGGATGCCCGCATTCCACGCGCGCTGGTGACCCAGGTTTTGTCTCTTGTATGGCAACAAGGCCCGGTGTCACCCACGATGCCGGGCCTTGTTTCGTAACGCATCTACAAACTATTTGGGCTGGTAGCTGAGACGGTGTAGCGGCGGTTTGAAGCACCGCAGACGAGGATTCGAGCGCCTCCTGGCCCACTGACCGCACGCATGGTCACCCCTCTGATCTTTGACAATCCAATCGCTTATCGAGCACCCATGCGATGGTGGAACGAGCGCGTCTGGCAGTAGCCAAAGACCGCCCGCCTTACCGCGGGGCGCTCGCGAAATCAGGACGTGGGGAAGTTTGGTATCCCGCGTGCCTTGGGAGCACGAGAACGCTGGTTCGAGTCCAGCCGTCCTGACTACTGATTCTGTACTGATGCAGGTGCGACAGGTGTCCAATTGGCTTTCATACGGCCGATCCGCTCGGTTCGATACCGAGACCTGCAACTGACTGCGGGTGGGCCAGTGCTCATCCAGGCCTCATAAGCCAGGACTGCCGGGTGCGACTCCCGGACCCGCGACTTGCCGTTGCCCCGTAACGGCAATCCGCAACACGTCGACCGAATGCCGTGGTAACTCCACGATGAAGCAAGCGCATGACGGGCCGGCATGCCGTTGGAGGCGACTGACTTTTGCAAGGTCGGTGTGATGGGTTCGACTCCCATACGGTCCACTGAAACAATGGTCCACTGAAACAATGGTCCACTGAAAAACGGAAGGTAGCCGGATACGGTTTGCCGGGCCGCACTGCTAATGCGTGCCACCTCCCAGGTGATGAGGGTTCAAATCCCTTGCCTTCCGCTCACGGCTCGATGGTGAAACGGAAATCATGTCTCGCTTCTAACGAGATGTTCCAGGTTCAAATCCTGGTCGAGCTGCTAGTCAATCACCGGGCTCGCCAACGACTCTTTCTCAACACGGGCGGGTTGCTGAACGACTCCGATCACCACAGGCTTCCAAATCCCAGCGGCAAACCGATCTTTGCTGACTCGGAGTACCAGTTCGTGTTCGACCGCAGGGTCAAAACCAGGAGGCAAATCGATTGCGAACGGCTTGTCCCACATGATCGCGGGGTCGAGCATCTGCTCGGCCAGCGGTTCTCCATCTAAAAAGATCCGAGTGCGACCGTCCACGGCACCAAAGAACAGTCGCAAGTTTCCTTCAGCCAGAGCCTCTTGCATGGCAACACGGGATGGTTCCGGCACAACCAACTTCACCCGATACCAGGCGACACCTCGATAGTCCGTCCAGGGTTGTTGGCGAGTCCAGAAGTTATCCGTACGAATCGACGACCAACCATCCCCTGAGGACTTACGGAGATACCATTTCTGGTCGATTCCCTGTTTTTTGGGGTCCGTTTTGAATTCCCATTGTGTGGGTAAGGTCATGAGCGTTTGCGTCACGATGGGTCGTGGTCGCCACGTCTGCAACGCATCGCGGGTACGATCAATCACATAGTTACCGTTGCGTCCCCACAACGCGACTACCCGAGCGTGCGCGGCGGTGGCAACCTGCATCGACTGAACTGTCTCTCGGCCGCGATAGGGACCGCTGTTCCGCGTGGCGATGTAATGCGTGAACAGCGCATGGCCGAATTCAGCAATGGCGATCCGATCGAGCAACGTGACATTGCCAACGACTTTGGCTCGCGCAGCCTGCAGTAAATTTCGACCAGTGATCATCGCCGGTAAGGAGTACTCAACTGCATCGCCAACAAAGGGCGTGGGTGCTCCCGCTGGAAGCTCCCACGTGAGCATCTGCTGGTGCATATGGTGATAATATTGCAACATCTCACCTGATGCCTCACCGTAGAAATGCTGGCAGATATCACGCAACACCTCCTGATAGTCCGTTTTACGATCCCACAAGGATGCTGCCCGAATATTGAACAACATCATCGATGGTCCGATAGTATTATCCGTTTCACCCAGGTAGTGCCGCATCCCCCATCGCTCGTGCAGCGCTCGGAGATGGTTGTTGACCAAAAAGAACCAGAAGATGGGACAGTCAATTTGCTGGAAACCGCCATAATCGTAAAGCCCCAGGTTCTTGGCTCCCATCGCCCGCCATTGATTGAGCGAATCGATCATGCCACGAGTCGACGGATGGCGTTCGAAAAGCGATCGCACTGGGCTTAACTGAAAACTCGTGATCTTGACCAACACATTCGGATGCACGCGTTGCGTTTCCGGTGGTGGCCCCGTCGACGCATAAGCATACATCTCAATCTGCTTGTCTGGATGCACTTTGCTAACACGTGCTGCTACTTCGTTGACGAAATGCAGTGCACGATCCGTCATCGGCAACTTGGGATGCCCGCTGTCTTGCAATTCCCATGGCCCCTTGCCACCATCACGGTCCAGCGCTCGGCACGTTTCGCATTGGCACCAGTGAACCGGTTCATCGTCAGCACTGCAGGCGGCCACTCGCGCGTGCGGGTGTTTGTGAAAATATTTTACAATCTGTGACACCACGCGATCTCGGTAATCCGGATTCGTGGTACACACCATGTTGGGCCGCCCGGAAGCGTGCCAGAATTGGCGCTGACCATTGACCAAGGCCGCCCACTCCTGTGGTGGGTCTTTTGGCAAGAACGAGAACCACGCGTGATTCAATCGCTGGATATGACTTCCCCCGCGGTGCGCACCCAGATCATGCGTGGCCGCAGAACCATGCCAAACCGCATTAATCCGATTGCGGGCGGCCCAGTCAAAGTAGTCATTGCCCAGCACATTCACGACTTGACCACGCGGTCCATAATTCGTTGGATGTAACAGGAACCCGCGCACGTTCCAGTCCGGCGACTCATGTCGTACACCCGCTGCCAGCCGGATCGCGTTTTGGCGTGGAATCACTTCTCCACGTTTTCCAGGCAAGTACCAGCGGCACCCTTGCGTCTTCAGGAAATCATAGGCGGCATATAATGTTGCCCGCGGACTATTCCCGGCCAGCGTAATCCTTTGGTCTTCCACCGCGACCACGTAGGCCTCGGGGCTGAGCCCCTGCAGCGCGGCGCGCCGGTCCGACGTTGCAGCGCGCCCGATTGCCATCACGCGACCATCAACCACCGCGTCGCGTCCTGCGATCCCCGGCGCTCGGCCCGTCATCTTCCAGAGAAAGAATTGGAGTTCCCAAGCAGCATAGGCCTCGGCCGGATCCGGATTTTCCGGCAGAACGATCCGCCCAATCCCCGCGCCCTGATGACAGGGTACAGCCGCAGTCTTCAGCTGCACGATATCGATCCTCGGCGCACGAATGCGAAACGAGCCGCGCACGCCCTCGATTTTGACTTCGGTCGGTCCCGTTGCCGACGTTTCGAAACGCACAGCCATGCGCTGCCAACGCTCCTTTGGCTGATCCGTTGGACCCTGGATTTTCGTGTACTGCTCACTGCCCCCAACCAAGCGCACACGGCCATCATCCTCGGGATCTACCTGCACCTCGACACTCAACTCGTATTCCCCTGGCACCAATCGCACTTGCTGAGCCATCCACAGCCCACCATACATCTGAATCGGTACCTTCACCGAGGGGTCGCGGTGCGCATCAGGCTCCGCCAGGACTTTGAGCCCCTCGCTATCCGTCCAGTCCTGCCGGTTTGGCGCCAGCCAAAACCCTGCTCCCCATTTGAAATTGCCATTCCTCAACGGGAAGCCGTCGTCAGCCCACAACACAGGCGCAGACAAAACAACCAGCGCTGGAACAACCCACAAGGAAAACGGTAACCGCAGCAAACCATGCTCCAAGAAACACTTCGACAGCAACTTCATCACTCAACCATCCAGTGGAGATATAGAAAGAAGTGTCACCAGACGGTCTCCATTTTCCGCCAGTATAGCAACAGCCGGATCGCATGAAGCGATCCATGACGACCATCGGCTTGAGCTGCGGCATGAACGCGTTTTCTTAGCGCGCCCCGACACGTCCCCCTGAACTGCTATCAAATTGACAACGTGTGATCAAAACTGCGTCACCTTCTTCCTCAAAGTCCGGACGTACGCTGCATCGCGAACACNACCATCACGGGGCAAAGCATTACTTGATTGGCACTTAAGGCACCAACTGCAAATCCGCCGGCGTTTGGGTATGCCACCTGCATTACCAGGCACGTGACATCCCNTGCCCCCGCAACCAATGGAGTGCCTCATGAAAATCGCATCGCAAATCAAAGTCATCGCCNCAGTCGCCATTCTCTCGGGCGTATTGATTCCGACCGCTCAGGCTTTCACACACATTGATCACTTGGCCAATCAAGTGGAATGCCAGTCGCGAACTCTGATCAGCGAAATTCGGAGTCACTACCGCCATACACGCCAATACCGCAAACTGCTTTCGGGTGCTTATCAGATCAATCGTAGCGCTCGCCATATTCACGCGTTAGCCAACCGTCCCCAACAATTGGTTCACCTTCGTGATGATGTCGAACGTCTTGACCGACGAGTCCGTGAATTGGCAGTCCAGATCGCCCAAACCGATGTCCATGCAGACGGCCGACGTATCTACGGTCCCAGCGCAGACGTGTTTCGTTTATTGCGGACGATGGAGGACTCAGTGCATCACTTGTATGACGAACTGCTGCGTCAGACCCAACCTCGTTGCGAGTGTGACCGCTTGCACATGCGCAANGCACCTGACTACAGCCTGCACGGTCATGGTCCACTCGATCGCGACTTGCAGGACCGCAACACGATTCAATTCGGTAACGGTCGGTTCAATTTTCAATTCCGCTTCTAGGCTCAGGAAATCCCTTGCATGAGCACCTCGCGCATATCGCTTTGATGATGATTTCAGTAGCGCGGTGATCCATACGGGGTGATCCAAACTCCATGGCATCACTCCCTTGCACTTGGCAACGCATGCACGACGCCCTCTGATCAGGCCCCTCGGTTCTCTCAGAACTTAGGGGCCTTTGTTTTCCAGGATGATTGTCCAGGACAGGCATAGTTTCACGTTTTCGTTTGCCAAAATGTGGATCCCCGCAAAGTGGATCCCCGCAAAGCGCTCGACTCGTAACTCCGCCGGGACTTCTCANCATCTACNGCCGCTGTTCTCAGCTCAACTGTCCGCCAAGAAGTTCAGGGNTGGCAGGNCCCGCCGACACACGGTTTGGCTGATTTCTCAAGGTTTTCTACTTTTTTTCCGGAATCCGTTACACGTTTTTTGGGCACGGCGCATAGAGACAGTGAATACCTTGCGAAAAGCCAGCTTCGTTCGCAACTTCGATCCTGACCACCTGTCTGGGAGTTGAACTATGTGTTGTTTTTCTGGACCCGTTAAATCTGTCACAGACACGAACTTATTTGCACGCATGACTGGAANAGGCACGCAAATGCTGGCCTACCAGATGAAGTTCGAATCCCTCGAAGAAAATGCGATGATCCTGCCACTCCCGGTGGCCACACCGGCGCGCGAGAACTCGCTGCGATTCATCTCGCTCAAAGCGTACGACAACTTCTTTCAAGACTTGGATAGAGCCTTCCCGGTCATTCACCCTCCGCAAGGTTTGAGAACCGACTCATTGGTGGAATCAGTCCCTGAAAGTCTCGCCGTGATTGAAGTTCAAGAGGTCGGTGATTTTGTCGCGTCCTTTGTTCCTACGATGGACGACTTTTCTCGCTTGGACCCTCGGTTTGTCATCCCGAAATCCTCCTGGGACAAGATTCCTCAGTATGCCGACTACGGATTCGCGGTTTTCCAATTGAAGCAACTCCGAGGCGAACCTCATCCGATGGCGTTCGAGTTTAAAACGCGTCTGCGTGACGAACTCTTCTTTCCCACAATCCACATTCATGATGGAGAGGTCCACAAACGCGAGCATTTCGACCACACGCTCTATTTGCAGAATCCGGAGTTTGACAAAGTCGTTGGCAGGTACAAAAACGAAGCGGCCAAAGATCGTCGCACCGGATTCGTGCGTTCCCGTGGCGTCGCCCGGAACTACTGCAAGACATCGAAGACTTCCGGGATCGTCGAATCCGACCTATTGCTTCACCGAATCGAAATGCGCGGCAAGTATGCAAACAAAGACGTGATTGCTCCGCTGGCAGTGTCCGGCGGTACCACGTCGGGAGTTCGCCTCTCACACATGCTACCGATTGCTCCGGCAGTGGCGGCCGCAGGTGGCCTGGGATGGCTGATCAACCGTCGCAATACGNTCCGCAAAAACTCTCACTCTTAATAATCCTGATGGCGCGTGCTCGTCTGCTTGCCCAGNAACGCCAAACCAGGGCCCGGGCACGTACCATCCAACCCCAGATCACGTCGACGACCTGAGTCTGTGGTTTTTCTAAGACACCCCGGTAGTCCATTCGTCTACCCGATGCAACAATTGCCTCTGGCGATTCGCAGTGCAGACGGAGCCAGGTTGCGAGTCCAACCGTCAACTTGAGATGGGTTGCATGTCGAAGAAAGATTTCCAGCCGATTGAGAACGACTATCAGTTTTTCATGGATTCCGCCACGGAGGCTGAACAGGATCTTGCGGAACACCTGCGCGAGCTGACTCGGATCGAAGCTTCGGATCGTCCANTGTCCATCCTGGNCTTNGGTTGCGGGGAAGGGGAATTCACCGAGTCGCTNCTAGCCGCGTTCCAACGTGAACCACAGCAACTCCACTTGGCGCTGCTGGAGCCCGTCTCCACGCATCGTCAGCGGGCGCGCGAGCGTCTGGCTTCTTATTGCGTGACTCCGCCTGCTGAATTCTCATTACTTCAAGATCTGCAAACGGAAACGTTTGACGTGATTCTNGCAAATCACTCTGGCTATTACGTCGAATCAGCAACCGAAGTTGCAACCGGATTTGCCCGTCGGCTCAATCCGTCCGGTCTGGCAATCCTGGCAATCGCGGGTTTCGAAAACTTTCTCTTGCAACTGTGGCGCGTCGGGTTTGAATCGATCGGTCGCAACGTTCCCTATTGGACTGCCGAGGACTATGTAGCCGAGTTAACTCAGCACGACATCCCGTTCCGTTCGAAACAAGTTCCTTATCAATTGCGATTCGCCGATTCCTCCGAGAACCGCGACAAAATATTAAGATTTCTGTTTGGCGATTTTTGGTCGGCGATGGACCACGCGCTCTTGCGATCGCAATTTCAAGAATTCGCAATCGATGGTGACATCCTCATCGACACCAGCAGTCGCCACTTGGTCATCGAAGCTTGAAACCGTTATCTACGGCAACACCTGACGTCGCCCGGAATTCGTCCTGCCTCGCTCATCTGCAGCGGACGGCAAGCCCCGCTCCATCGTCGTTCACTTCGATCGCAAGCGATTACAGGAGTTCTGATACCGACCCATCACTATCAGCGAATCGTTCGGTTTCCACACCGAGTCCTTGCAGCATCGTGACGAACAAGTTGGACAGCGGTTTATCGATATGGGTCGCCTTCTGCTGCCAGGGCTCCGTTCTCCCATCCCACGGTCCGCCTTGCGCATTGGTGCCTGCCAGATTCAAGTAGCGACCTTGCTTGAAGCCCATATTCTTTCCGCCACAGAGAATCAGCGGGTAATTTCGCGACAGATGGAACGCGCTGGACGCCGAGCCGAAGAGAAGCAGTGAATTATCCAGCATGCTACCTTCTCCGGCGGGTTCCGCAGTCTGCTTCAACTTGTTGACGAAGCGAGCATACTCTTCGTGGAGGAAGCGACAATAGATGCCAAAGTTCTTCCAGCCGTCCGGATTCTTCGTTTCGTGTGACAACTGGTGAGAAAGAGAGAATCCGACGGCCCGGGCCAAATGGTCACTTTTTCCCACACCATTTTCGCGCCCAATCTGGTAGGTCGCAACGCGCGTGGAATCCGTTTTGAACGCCAAATAAATCAACTCGTACATCGTCTGCAAATAGAGTCGAGGTTCGTCCGGAGTAAGCTCCAGGTTGAGATGATCGGCATCGACCGTCGGCAAGGGCGTGTTGATCCAGCGTTTTGCCTTCTGCACCTTGAGCTCTGCCTCACGCACGGAATCAAGATACTCATCCAGGCTTTTCTGATCCTGTGTCGAAAGTCTCTGGCGCAATCGCCGGGCGTCTGCCAGCAGATCGTCCAGAGCGCTGGTACTGAGCGCCAATCGCCGCGCCGCATCTTGATCGCTCTTCACAAACAGCATGTCAAAGATACGTTTCGGCCGATGCTCGGCAGGAATGGCCCGGCCACTTCGGTTAAACGACAGAGTGTGTGCACCGCGGGGCGTCCCGGTGCCACCATCGGTCGACATCACCAACGATGAAAANCGCGTTTGCTCGCCCACATGGGCGGCGACCACCTGGTCCAAAGAAATCGTGTTCTTGTAAGGTCCGTCGTAAGCGGTTGCTGCTGCGGTCAGGAACTGGTCCGCATTCGAATGCCCATGAATGTCACGGACCTTGGGATGCGAATATCCGGACAACACGGTCATGTCATCTCGCAGCGACTGGAGTGGTTCCATCACTTTGGTAAACGTGTACTCTTTCCCATTACCGAGTGGAAACCAGGCCCAGTCTTTGTACGCCGGATCCTCTGGCAATGGCATGGGAACGCCATCGGGAAAATAAAAACAGGCCAGCCGCTTGGGCTGCGAAGACTTCGGGGCGGCTTGCACTGCAGTCGTAGTAAACGTCTCAAACAGCGGCAGCGCCAAAGCCACGCCTGTGCCGCGGAGGAATCGTCGTCGGTCCAGAGCATTCCAAGGAGTCGTCATCTTGTTTGCCATGTTGAGTCTTCTTGTGTTGTGGTGCACCAACTGTCGGGTCGGCTCGTCTTCGTCATCCACTTCCAAACTTTCGGCGTCATGCCATCCGTCTGATGAGTATCCACCTTATCTTGATCGAAATATCTCACTCATCGCCACCAGACGCAACAATGTTGCCAGCCCATCACCTTGCTTGCGCAGGTCAGCTGTGATTGTGTCAATTCTCGAGTGATCGGCAAAGGTCAATGGTCGCCCCAGCGCATAAGCGGTGACTTTATGCACGAGAGCACGGACAAACTGGTCCTGGCGATTTTCCAGCAAGAACCGTTTCAGTCCACCCATCCCATCGAGCGTCTGGTTGTTGAATAACACACTGGTTGCGTCGACCGGTTGACCGTTAATTTGCTCCCGCCAGCGCCCAATCGCATCGTAGTTCTCAAAAGCAATTCCCCAAGGATCGATTTTAGCGTGACACGATTTNCAGGCCGCCTGATTGCGATGGTCCTCNAGCCGCTGNTTCAACGTCAGCTTCGCAATTTCCGGGTCTGCGATATCNATTTCCGGTACTGCCGGAGGCGGTGGNGGCGGTGGGTCGTGCAGCAGATTCTCCAACAACCAGATTCCGCGTTTGAGTGGATGCGAATCCTTGCCGTCCGAATTCATCGCCAACAAACCGGCTTGTGTCAGCAATCCACCGCGGCGATGGGCAGGATCCATCGCCACTCGTCGAAACCAGTTCCCGTCGACATCTGGCAATCCATAATGTCTCGCCAATCGCTCGTTCACCATCGCGTAATCGGAGTGAACGAAATCCAGGACGCTGGCGTCCTGCTGAAGCATCTCGTGAAACAACGCAATCGGTTCGTACTGCATCGCTTCCTTCAACAGCGGATCGAACCCGCGCACATGCTGCTCGATATTCAGGAACTCGAGCAGTTGCATATTCAACCACTGACTTACAAACTGTTTCGAGAACCGATGTGCGCGCGGATCTGCCAGCATCCGATTGACTTGCCCTTCGAGTACTTCGGGCTTCAGCAGATCTCCGCTGTCTGCCAGTTGCCGCAACTGATCGTCAGGGATACTGCACCACAAAAACAGTGCTAACCGCGTTGCCAATTCAGACGCCGAAATCCGTTCGCTTTGCTCTGTTTCTCGCGCTGGCTCGTGATCTTCGTCGCGCACCACGTAGAGAAAATCCGGCGACGACAGCACCGTCGCCAGCACTTCCACCATCGTGCTTTCAAAATCCTCACAGTGCTTGCGCATCGTGCGAAACAGGGCAAGCTTCTGTTCCACTTCGTCTTTCGTAACCGTCCGTCGCCAAGCTCGTGACATGAAAGCCGTTAAGACTTCGCGCGCGTATTTCGNCTCGTTTTCGCGATGCGGNCTGTCAAAAAAGATTTTCTGATGGGATTCAGGCGGCCATTGGTCATAGACAGGAGCGGCAACTTCCACATAGTCAATCCGGAGATCTCCTTGCGAAGCCGAACTGTTGACCAGACGAATATATTCCGAAGGGTTCGGCATGGTTCCCATCGGCGAGGTCTTTCTCACGGAATTGCGAGGATAAATCTCACCCAACGGAATATCCCACTGATAAATTTCCGGTTGCTCCGGCGAAGCGGTCACGCGGATGTCTGCGGTGCTGACACGCAGGATGGCCCGCCCTTCGTTACTGGCCCGCCAACCGAACTCCAGTTGCATACTGGGTATCCCAGGCTTCTCGACCGCAGCTCGCGCGGCACGCACGCGCACCCGCATGATGCCCTCGTCAGGTACTTGATTACCCAGTTCGATAATTTGATTTTGGTTACGTCCGTGTGGGATAACGGCGATGTGATCGAACGTCTTGGGAAACTCAACAGCCGAGTCCTTCGGACGAAAGGCGTACTTGGCGCCATAGTATGCCCAACTGCTCCGAACCGTACGGCCGGTCGACAGATCTTGATAATATGTGCCACCATGAGGTTTCTGAAACTGGGCCGTAAGTCGCTCTAACTCCTGCTTCTGTTTCTCCGGATCCTCCTTGAATTTCTCTTTGATCTTTTCCATCTGCTCCTTCTGCTTCGGCCACTCAAATCTGGACGCCTCTTTCATCGAGACTCCCCAATGCAATACCGGTGGTTTCTCACCCCGCACAGTCGCACGTCGCAGTGCCTGACGGGCAAGTTCACGGTAAGTTTCAAACTGCACGACGGTCATGTGCAGCATGGCCGAATCATTTTGAAAACCGTCTTCGGACACCGGTTCGGGTGGCAAGTCCTTCGCAAAGTTGTAAGGCAATCCCAGAATGTCCTGCAGTGCGTAGTTGTATTCGTAACGCGTCATACGACGGAACGAGGTATGTCCACCCGTCGCGCGGCGCACCGTTGACGCTAGTTGGAGTTCACGCGACAGCCAGCCCACCATGGTGTTGCGGTCCTCGTCCGACAATTCGACTTCATCCGGCGGGGGCATTTCGCCCTTGGTCAGTACGGCCAGGACTTCCAGCCACCAAGCAACGTCTTTTCCTTGCAATAAGTTCGGATCGAGCGTATCGACGCGGATGTTGCCTTCGCTGGTTTCCGCACCATGGCAGTCCACACAAGCTCGCTGCAGAATCGGCTTGACGTGCTCTTCAAACGTTCGTAGATCCGCCTCAGGGGCTTTTGCATCACTCACCACTGGAAGCTGCTGCAAATACTTGGACCCGCGCGCACCTTGCGTTTTAAGCTCCTCAAAGGTCGGAGGCTCCACACTGGTGCCGGTTCGCTCCTGCGCTGCACTCGGCACTCCCAGCAAGCAACAAAACAAGGGCAGCCAATGGGAGGTTCGATGCCATGTCTGGTTTGCATTCATATCGACGTTTCGGTGCAAGTTGGAAAGGACACGTACCAGCCCCTCTGAGGCTTTGCCTCCAGTTTATCATGATTCACCACGAGGGGCACGACAGTCGGTTCCGCTGCACCGGCCGACGTGCTTTCCGCCTGATAAACACCATGATTCGGCTGCGAACGCCCCAACTGCTGATCATGCTCAGGTCACCTAAGGGCAGTAAGGGCAGCAGAAGTTCTGGCCTGCGATGCGCCCCGGATTTCCGCTGGCGGAAGCATCGGCGATCACTCCCCCATTACAACTAGTCCAAGTAAAATTGAGCGCTGCTGCCCGTCAGTGTGCCACTCCGTAATCACCCGATGAGAAACAATCACATGAAACGGATCGTCTGGTTCATGCTCCTGTTGAGCGCAGGAGTTCTGCGAGGTCAAGATGCGGCGCATGAAGGTGATGTCACCGACGTGCGGGTCGTCCGCCGAGTCCAACAACATGCCCAAGCCTGGCGGGTCTGGCAGCCATTCATTATCCAAGCCAACAAATCCAAACATCTCATTGTTGCCTTCGGGGCAATGGTGAATGGCAAGAAAGACATGGGCGACATTCTCGTCACGCTTTCTCGAGATGACGGTGACACTTGGGAAGAACCGGTCACCGTCTTTGACCACACACGACGGCAGGGGAATCTGCAGTTCGCCTACGCGAACCCGGTACTGTATCGAGCACCGGGGCAAGCGATCATCTGGTGTTTCGCCATGCGCTGCCCCATCGCACAACGTAATAGCGAGGAATCGCATCTGGCCGCGGCATTCACGGCTGACGGCGGTCGCTCGTGGACACCCGTCGAAATGGCAATGCACTACACCGGACCATTGATTCTTAATGCCAGTATCCTTTCCGTCGAGAGAGACGGGACTCGACATTTTCTATTGCCAGCTCATCGCAACACGCTGGCATCCGACCCACGTGGTTCACGTGATCACTTCATCTTGAGCAGCACGAGCCTGTTGGAATGGAAGCTGGAAGCCTTCATCCCGCAGCCTGCCCACCCACGCGTCTTCCTACATGAGGGACATCTCGGTCTCGGCGATCGTGAGGGAGAAATCAAAATCGTCATGCGAACTGCAGACTATGACGAAACCCAACTCACCACCCAGCCGCCGCGGGCGTACTCCAGTATCAGCAAGGACGGTGGTCGCACTTGGAGCACCGCTGCACCTGAGCCCGAATTACACAACGCGAAATCCAAGGGTTTCTTCACTCACACCCGGTCAGGTGGGCAGATCTACGTCTATAACGATGGGCCGGCACAGCGCGNCAAAGCCCCTGGGTTTCCCCATGGAGGCCGAACCTCCTTGCGATACAAAATCAAACCGTCAGGGGGCGCGTGGAGTCCGGAAAAAACCTTCTATCATGCCGGTATCAAAAACTCTTATCCCACGCTGGTCGAANTCGCTCCCGGCGATTTTCGCTGCGTCTGGGACAGTGGCACCCAAGACCGTCCCCGCACCCACATTCATTTCGCAAAACTCCGCATCGCGCCCTGACCCCCACGATGTGAACACGCGCAGCACAGCCACATGCTGGGAACATCCATCCGCAGCCCCGACACAACGCCTCAGAGCATCACGTGGCGCCGTCGGTAAGTTGACGGCGGTAGACTTCGATCACGGCACTGTTGTCCACCTCACCCAAACCGAGCTGTTCTGCCTGTTGCAGGAGGGCCTGATGCACCTCACTTAACGGCGTACTGGCACCGGTGCGTTCCGCTTCGGAGAGAATTAATCGCACGTCCTTGAGATGCTGAGACAACCGGGCCTGAAGGGCGTAATCCGCCGCAACCATCTTGCGACCCTTGGTTGCCATCACGCCACTTACCGCCGGAGTCTGCTGCAGGATTTCCAGTGTCACATCGGGATCAAAACCTAAAGACTCCGCAAACGTCAAACCCTCGGCCAAGACAGCTCGATGAAGCCCCAGTAACAGGTTGTGAACCAATTTAAAACGTGATGCAGATCCAACCGGACCGAGATGAAAATACTTTTCTCCGAGGATACGCAACAACCATTGGACCGACGCCAACCTGGCATCGGCGCCGCCAACCAAGAGCGTAGCGTGTCCGCGTCGGAGTTGCTCGGACGACCCTGCCACTGTGGCTTCGATGTAATTCACGCCGCGCTGCTCTAAACGCTCTCCGATCGCCAGCATTTCTTCCGGGTTGCCGGTGGTGGTATCGATCACCGTGGCACCGGGGATCATGCCGGCCACATTTTGCGTGACCACTTCTTGGGCGATCTCGCTTGTGGGAAGGCTGAGCAACACCAGATCGCAGGTCGCAAACACGTCAGCCGCAGACGTGCTTGCTTGACCCCCACTGGCCTCCAATGCCTGCCGTCGCGCGGATTCCACGTCGAATCCCAAGACAGGAACGTGGTGCTCCCACAATCGCTCGGCCAGGGCGCTACCCAGCAAGCCAACTCCGATCAAGCCGACCGTCGCTCTTGGTGTTACTTGAGGTTCATTCATTTGTTTCCTCCACGCTCCGCGTCCGTCAGCAATCATGGCTGCCGTCGAGCGTGATTCATGGTACAAGACGGCGCGTCGCTGAAGCTACGGGTGGGACTCCCACGACAACTCGATTCGCGGAACCAACTGGGGCAACCTGCAGGTTATCCGCTGATTTTGCCAATGTTTGGCTCGCCCGGCCCTCCTTTCCCTTCCGACTTCAAGACCACAGCCATCAAGTGCATCACCACGATCTCGGCCGTTCACGCTTTCCGGCAGGGCAATCACCGCACCGATCGATGGTCACCACTGCGTTGCCCGAAACACCGCGTCACCCATCGTTGTTTAGCGCCAGTTAGTCCCAACCTTGCTGGGACGCCAGTGGTTCANTAGACCGTGTGGGCCTGCGGAATCTCCCCTAAAGAGGGTCAAGCGCTGCAATCTGAGCCAACTTGGCTTAGAGTGATGCTAGTCTCGCATTTCATCGTCTTCCCTTCTCCCTGTTCAGGCCTGCCATGAGATTTTCCACGATTGCTGTGTTGCTGTTCACCGTTGCCATAAGTAGCTCGGTGACGATCGCCCAAGAGCGGCCGCGTCTGAATCGTGCCGTCAAGTTTGCGGAGAATTTTCAGGCTGCGATTCCACGCGCTACGCAAGATCAAGCGGCGAATCAAAAGATCGCAGCGTTCCGTAAGAAGACAGGCAAGCGGCCCAATATCCTGTGGTTGGTCGTCGACGACATGGGCTATGGCGATCCAGGTTGCTATGGTGGAGGCGCTGCCATTGGTGCCGCCACCCCCAACATCGATCGACTGGCTCGACAAGGACTGAAACTCACGTCGTGCTATTCACAGCAAACCTGCACGCCAACTCGGTCTGCGATTCTCACCGGACGACTACCGGTGCGGACGGGATTAATTCGTCCCATCCTGGCTGGCGACAAGCTCACCAAGAACCCTTGGTCAAACGAAGTCAGCTTGGCAAAGCTACTGAGTGCATCCGGCTACTACACGTTGCTAACGGGCAAATGGCACATCGGCGAACTGCAAGGGATGCGGCCGCACGACATCGGGTTTGATGAATTCTATGGCTACTATCCTGCACAAAAAGAAATCTCTCAACGATTCGATCCGCGCCGTTATCCTGACCTCGTCGACGATCCGGAGAAGCTGGCTGCGTTTGATGTGATTGCCCCCGACAATCATTTGACCCATGGCTTCAAGGGAGGCCCCACGCGGCAACTCCAAGCAGTGACATCGACCACCGACATGGGCCGCGCTGATAAAGTGCTGGCCGACTTCTCCATCAAACGCATCAAGGAACTCGCCAAAGGGAATCAGCCATTCTTTATCGAGCACTGCTTCATGAAAGTGCACTGCGACAACTTCCCCAATCCGGATCTCGGTTCACTCAGCGAGGCGAAATATTACTACAAGGAAGCGGTTGCGGAAGTCGACCTGCACATTGGCGAAATCATGAAAACCCTGGACCAAGCGGGGATCCTGGAAAACACCTTTGTCTTCGTCACCTCAGATAACGGCCCACAAATGGACGGTTGGCCTGACGCGGGTTACACACCTTTCCGCGGTGCGAAAGGCACAACCTTCGAGGGTGGTGTCCGCGTTCCCGGCATTGCCTACTGGAAAGGTATGATCCAGCCGGGCCGGGAGAGCAATGGCCTGTTCGATTTGATGGACCTCTTCGGAGTCAGCCTGCACCTGGCAGGTGTCTCCACCGATCAACTTCCCGCGAAACACTATTACGACTTTATCGACCAAACCTCATTTCTGCTGGACAATGCGGGTCAATCCAAGCGTGATTCAGTCTACTTCTGGTGGGGCAACCAGCTAATGGCTTGCCGGCTGCGTGAATATAAAATCCACGTCAAAGTGGTGCTTCCCGAAACTCCTCACATGCAGATTGATTACGCCACGGTTCGCGAAGTTGGCTTAGCACCCTGGCTATTCAATCTCTACATTGACCCCAAGGAACAGTTACCAGTGGGACATCGCCGCAACGCCTGGCTCGCCACACTGGGCGCTACGTTAAAAGCTCACGCAGCGACTTTCAAGAAATACCCACCCAAAGACATCGGCCTGGGACAGTAATCTATAACCCTCATCACGAATTCACTTCGATCCAACCCGAGAAACTGAAATCCACTTAGCAGAGATTGACAGCATGAAATCACGATTTTTTCTTCCCGTTCTCTTGCTCGCCATTGGAGGCCTGATCGGATACATCGTGGCCTACAGCGACGTCGACCTCTTGGCCTTCGGGAGCGAAGTGGATCCAACGACTGTAACCGCGAAGCCGCAGACGCCCACTCCGGAAACGGCGGAGCAGGTGCCTACCGGTAATAGCGGCAACGACCTGCAGGTTGCCGCCCTCAACAATCTGGCCGCAGCGAAAGCCCCAACCGGCAAGAAGCCGAACATTCTGGTCATCATGCCCGATGACATCGGCTACTGGAATATCAGTGCCTACAACCGAGGTGTGATGGGATATCGAACTCCACATATCGATCGCATCGCCAAAGAGGGAGCGCTGTTCACTGATCAGTACGCTCAACCTAGCTGCACACCGGGACGGGCTTCCTTCATCACCGGCATGTACCCCATCCGCTCTGGGCTGACCACCGTGGGCATGGTGGGTGCGCAACAAGGGATGCAAGCCGACGTCCCATCACTGGCGGAAGTCCTCAAGCAACAAGGTTACGCCACGGGTCAATTCGGCAAAAACCATCTCGGGGATCGTAACGAACACCTCCCGACCGTACATGGCTTTGACGAATTCTATGGCTTCCTCTATCACCTCAACGTTCTGCAGGAACCCTTGGATCATGACTATCCGAGAGGCGACAAGTTCCTGAAAAAATTCGGGCCGCGCGGCATCCTTCATAGCTTCGCCACGGACACCTACGACAAACGCATTCCTGACCCTCGGTTTGGTCCCATTGGAAAACAAACCATCGTGGATACGGGAGTTCCCGACAAAAAGGGCTTTGAGACACTCGATACGAAATTCAACGACATGGCTTTCAAATTCATGGATAAAGCAGTCGAAGACGATAAGCCGTTCTTCATCTGGCTTAATCCTTCAAGGATGCACGTCTTCACCTTTGTTCCTGATGAATACAAGGAGAAAGCACGTGAATACACCAGCTATGATGATCCCCACGCTGCCGGAATGATCCAGCATGACGACGACATCGGCAAAGTACTCGACAAGCTGGAAGCGTTGGGTATCGCCGACAATACCATTGTGGTTTACGCCACCGATAACGGCCCCGAACACAGCACCTACCCCTACGGTGGCACAACGCCATTTCGAAGTGAAAAGATGACCAACTGGGAAGGTGGCGTGCGTGTGCCCTTCATGGTCCGCTGGCCAGGCAAGATCCAACCAGGCAGCGAGCTTAATGGCATTCAGACACTGATGGATGTTTTCGCTACGTTAGCCACCGCCGCAGGTGTCGACTATTCTGCCCTCAGGCAACGACTCATGAAAGGCGATACACTCGGGACCGACACAGTTAAAAAAGTCTATCTCGATGGCGTGAATAACCTGGACTACTGGACGGGCCAAGCCAACCAATCGGCGCGCGATGAGTACATTTACTGGTCGGAATCTTCGCTGCAGGGGATTCGAGTTCGACAATGGAAAGCACACTTCGCGCAGCGCAATGGCTACTACGGAACCACCGTTAAAATGGACATTGCACGGATCTTCAACGTTCGCCAAGATCCCTTTGAGAGCTTTGAACAGCACCCCAGAACTTTGGGTCAGCTGCCGCAGCACAAGTCGNGGATGTTTAACACCGTGCTGGCCCGATTGAGTGCCCACTTGAAGACGCTGAAGGAATTCCCTCCAACCCAGCGAGGATCGTCGCTGTCAATCGATAAGATGATCGACCAAATGCTGAACAGCCACCCCTCTTCGAACTAATTCACCACGCATGCAACATCTTCGTGTGGTGTTTGTTTGATGTGAGAACTTGGGGTCGTGAACCGACTCCAAGTTCACCACGTCAAACTCGCAAAGAGGTCATATCGGCGGAAAGCAGCACTCGCAGGTCGAGCGCGGCCCTGACGCGCGCGGTGGAGACATTCTCGCCCCCGCGATCGCGGCAGCGTACCGATTCGATATCGCTTGCCTCACTTGGCTTTGGTTGTGCCATAGCCTTGCCACACCCATTCGATCGCGTGCGGCAGGAACTGCTCCTTGGCATTGCGAATTCCATGCCCGGAGTTTCGACAGAACAAGTATTGGTACTCGTAGCCTTTGGCTTTCAGCACCTTCGCCATGCGATGGTTCGCTTCCACCCAGTCGTGCATACCATCACGCATGACATTGGGGTTAAGCAGGTCACGGTCGCCAACGGAAATAAACAAGCGAATCGGTTTCTTGGACTGTTCCGGGATCAACGTTTCGTGAAACCCCCAAGCGCCATCGGGATACTTGGCATCGAAGGGCCATGCCTGATTCACAAACGTACCCGATGTCGTCAAGACGCGCCGGTACAGGTCTGGGCGGAACCAAGCCATGATCAGGGCAGCCGAACCGCCCGAACTGGAACCCATGGCTGCGCGCCCATCCGGGTCACTGGTCAACTTCACGTCGCAATGCTTCTCCACCCGCGGCAACACCTCGGTTTCGATATATTCTGCAAACAGGCCTGACATATTGTCATACTCTTTCCCACGCTGATGCCCCTGAGCATCGCCGCCGCCATTCGCGATTTGAATCAGGATGATCGGCGGGATACGTTTCTGAGCAATCAGGTTGTCGAGTATGTTCGGCAGCACCCTGTTCGGTTTCCCCTTGGGACCGTCATGGCTGACCATGAACGGTGCAGCTGTACCACGTTTGTACTGGGCCGGAATGTACACGGTGATCTGGCGTTTGTAGTCAATTTCGTGCGTGTCCACGATCAGTGTCTTGGGATTATCAGGGTCGACCGTCCCGAACTTCTTGCGGGCAATTCCCGGGTTATAGATCTTGGTCTCTTTGGAATCGATGGTGAACTGTTGGACGGTCCCCTGCGGAACACCCTCCACGACTTTGCGTTCCGCTGCAGGCACGTAATCAGGACCAATCACAAAATTGTCGTACTTATCGAGAGGTGGTTTTTCACCCGCCTTCAACACCTGAAACGGTGGAGCCTCGGCGGCATCAAACAGGCGTACGGGCGGCGCCGCCACGGCGGTTTCCACCAGCATCCAAGTACCTAAAAGAAACATCATCGCTAACCGAGACATAACCTATCCTCACATATCGAAACGTTTTGAGATCTCCAAACGAAGGCCTGAAGGGTTTTTATTGTAACAGGATCTTCAGACGATTCACGATACGCAGCATGGGGCGGGCAATCTGGAACGCACCCGAATCACACTTCAAACAAATAGATGTAGACGGTAAACGTTCCGTCACCGTTGTCCACATAGCCGACTCTCATGAACTCGTCCTCCGAGACTTGGAACTCCGCGCCAGACAGTTCGTGGTCCTCAACATCCCACCAGGGGTTCATCATCCCCGGGATATTGATCTCGAAACCCTCGCGAAACTCCGCCGGATCGACCCTGGAAGGGTCAAAGACTTCGTCCATCGAATCAGCGCGCACAGTGAATTTGCTCCAGATGATGTAATCGAATCCGGGCGAATACTCCAAGCGAGCCTGTTCTACCTCAACCTCCGAGCGGACACACAACTGGTCACGTCGATTCTCGAAGGAGTTGATTGTGCGATAAGCGAAATAGGCACCACCACACAGCAGCAAGAGCAAGAGAGTCAAGGCAAGAAACGCACCTAAGAGGCAACCGATGAATGAACGCCCGGCGGACGTTTGCCGATTCGTCTCATGATTCATCAGACCGCCGATCCTGTTTCCATCGTGGCAGAGACCACCATACCGCCCCAAGCAGGCTGCCTGATCCTGCACTTTCGCTGGAAGGAGACGATGCAAGGTTTCTGCTGCGACCGTTTCTTGGCATACCGTGACAGACTAACGCGCTTTGCGTGTTAACCAATGCTCCGCGATCTCGCGCAAATCCGGTTCGTCGCCAGTCGATTGGTCGAAATAAAACGCCTCGATTCGATTGATGGAGTGCGACAATTCGACTTGGCGCTCCTGGCTAAACCCGTTGTTGTCTTCAATCCGTTTCAACAATCCCAACACGGAGAACGCATTTAATTCATCAGGCATCTGCAGGTCCACCTGAGTCTGTTCGGGTTTTCGCCGGCGCCACACTACCAGCCCCACACCACCGAGCACCAGAGCCAGAAGGCCGGCTCCAACTGCCAGAACAATCTTGCCTGTATGGTCCACGGTGCCATAGGTCTGCTCCAACGCAATCGTCGGTTCGACGGAGGCCAGATCGGCATCGTTGTAGCGTTGGTAAACGGCTTCTTTCACATCAAGCTTCGGGCTGCCAAACGTAAAGGTCTCCGGCAACTCCTGCAGATCTCCTTTGGCTTGCATATTCACCATCCAAAGTCGTTCGGAAACGATCACATTGTCATCCGCATCCTCGTCAAATCGCGACACGGAAACCCCGTCATCTTCCACCTGGACAATCTCAAAACCCTGAGGTGCGAAATCCAACAGCTCCTCCAAATCGGGTACCAAGCCTTGAGACACGGCTTTGACTTCCAGAATGAGCTTGCCTTCGTCCGCTTGACGTTCATCCAGCGTCTGCGTTAGCGCAATATTTTTCACCGGGCGGATGTCATGCTTCTCCGTTGCGGCATCAATCGGTAATGGTGGCGATTCGATGGGAATCACGGCGTAACCGGAGGTATCCAGAAAGTCGAGGTCCAATCGCACGGAAGGAATTTTATCTACCTCGGGACCGCGGGGTTTGACTAACAGATAGGCATACGGCGTGATTCGCCAACCATAATCATCTGCCACCGCTCGCGAATTCACGGTCTCTTTTTGAAACGTGACCGACTGCACCTCGAAATGCTCTTCGAACGCCTGGTTCACAATCTCTTCGAATTTGTCTCGATAATTCGCCAGCGGTCGTCCGTAGTTGTAATAGAAGTAGTTGGAGTTCTGATTTTGCAGATAACGTCCAAACCCGTTCGATTCTCGTTCGATCTCTTTGGTGTGACGAATGTGGACGTAAATCCCAAACGGTTCCTCGTGACTCACGGTGCTGGAGCCATCGATCACCGTTTCCAATTTGATTTCGGTGACCAAGTCTTGGTAGTAATCGTAGACCTGCCGCGCCTCGATCGCCTGCGGGTTGTCACCTACGATGTCCAAGCCGGAGCGGACGTAGCGAAACTTCACTGCCGGCTTGACGGAACTCATCCGCGTAAACAGTGTGTTTGCGAACTGGTCCATATGCTTCTCAACGGCTTGCTCTGGCAACTGCAGGATCGCTTCACGGATCTTGGCAGGCTGTCGCAAATCAGGCACCTTTTCGTCGGTAACTTGATTCAAGTCGCAGGCACCCAAACTGGCGTAATACCAGATTTCAAACGGCTTCGTGGTCCATTCATCTTCCGAGGTATCCGCAACCGCAGCAGCGTACGCAGCGATCGCTTTTTCGAAATCGTCAAATGACCGCTGTTGTCGCTGGCTGAACTTGGAGTCGTTCCCCAATTCTCGCAGGTAGCTGTTTTCATCGTGATCGAGCGATGCTTTTGCCAGTAACAAGGTCCAATCATCCGGGTGCTGCTTGAGTGCTTTGGTGACCACAGCCTGGGCGACCGAATAGCCACGTTTTACTTCCGCCTCAATGTCTTTCTGTTTGCGATTCGTCTTTTTGTCTTTTTGCACTGCCGGGGCCCGCCAGACACTTACCAGATTCGCCCGCATCTGCTGGGCCAACTCGGCCAGGGTCTTGGGTTCGAGATCATCCATTGCACCAAACACGCGTTCGATGGCAGCCAGCTGGTACACCTCTGCCTGGCTGTGGCAAGTTGTGAAGGCGCGNGCAATCTGCGATTCGTCGATTTCCACGGGAAACTTCTTCAGACGTTTCACCAGCGCCGCCAGTTCTTCGAGGTTGCGCTGTTGCTTGCTGCGGGTCAGCGGGATACTTTCCGCCTTGCGCTCGTAACCATACATGTACATGTAGTAGTTCGTGCGATTCCGCGTCGCGTTGGGGTCATGGTTATTCGTCCAGACCCGTAGAAACTCGGCCACCAAGTCCTTCGCCAACTCCGGGTACACCGCTGCCAGATTCTCGATGTACGGGAAGGCTTGATCTTCTTCAGACACCTTGAGGAACAATTGTGCGGAGAGCATGTCGAACTTAGGTTGTAGCGCATCGCTGACGTATGCCAACCAGTCGTCGCTTGGCTTGATGTCGATCATGTCACTCGTTTTGATCGGTGTGACACGGTTTGTTGTCATGCGACGTCGGGGATCATTTTCTTCGTCGTAGTAGAAGAAGTTTCCAAAGCGATCACGTCGCAGGCTGGGACCGCGACTGGTGGAGGTATCATAGCGATAAGTGACCTTTGCCTCTTCGAGCCAGTTGCGCGCCAACAAATCCAAGGTGACTTTCCAATCCTCGGCGCGTTCCGGCGCGGCTTGCAACAACGCTTCCACTGCAGTCGTCTGCAGCTTGAGCGTTCGCAAGCGGGTTTTGGGGCTCGACGCATACTGCTGCAATCCGCGGGCGTTCGCGCTACCGATGGATGCGAGGATTTCCATGCCGCGTTCTGGTCGCTGGGTGAAACTCTCGTTCAACCAAGCCGTCCCGAGTTCCTCGCGAATCTTGGGTGCGATGTCCACAGCCCGCTTGAGCGCTTGATCTTTCTGAGCTTTTTCCGTTTCATCCGCGGCCAGAACCGCTTGCACCACGTCCCACGCCTGTTCGAGGAACTCTGGCTTTTCTTCTTCTGAATGCTGTTGCAGATAATAGCGTGACAACATGTTCAAGCCGTCAAAGTCACCATCCGCTTTGGCTTGCTTGACCTCTGGCAGAAACTCTCCTGCTTCAAGAATCCGACCAGCAGCCATCAACAACTTGGCTGCCTGGCGTCGATTTACGATCCCCTCCTGCTGTCCCGTTTCTTCACGCAATCGCTCGACGAGTTTTTCAATCACGTTCCCTTTGTCGAGTGTTGCGCGCAACAATTGCCCCAGGATGACAATGGCCGCGTCATCGAGTTCCTGCGGTCTGGCGGCCGCCAACAGCAGCACGTCTTCCAGCGCAAACGAATGCGCTTCGACGCGCCGTCCTTGCTGTTGTTGTTGCATCAACATTTGCGCAATCTGCTCGGGCGACATCCCCGCTTTGGACAATTGGAAGGGGCGTTGCAAGGCCTGCAGCAAGCGTGTGTAAAGCGCTTTGCTTTCGTCTTCCGGCAATTCGGCGAGAAACTGTTTCACGCGTTCCCAACGGCCCAACGTCACATCTCGCTGGAACGCTGCCAGTTCGCGGTCCAATGGATCCNCCGCTGCCTCGTCGTCAGCTGGCTTTTTCGGACCATTGTCGTTTGGCTTGTTCTCTTCTGACGACGCTTGGTCGATTTCCGCCCAGGTCTTCAGAATCGTGGATGCCCGCCGATCAAAGACCAGTTTTTGAAACTTTGCTAACCGAGCCTGTTTTTTGCCCTTCTCTTTCGTCGCCTCGTTGTCCTCCGCTGCCTCGGCCACTTCCTTTTGGGGCGCAGCATCAGCGGCCGTACGCTGCGGTTCTGGCGGTGCCTCTTTAGCGGGCTTCAAACGGACCGCCCGCACCTGTTGTGCAGCGATGTCACCGCAAACCAGATGCATTGTGAACACGGTGAGCATGATCTTAGCGCATGTCGCCATGATGAACGCCAGCCTTTCGGTTCAAGTCGATCAAGAGAATGAACACGGGAGCCCGCGCTCAAAGTATTAGAATAACATGAAAGATGCGGTCAAATTGCACCGGAGTCGCACAAGTCAGCGTTTCCTTCGTGCCCAGCGCAGCCAGTCACTACAGAGGCTTCTTCGCGGCGCCCTGATGTCCGGCACCTAGCGCATCTCGAAACCCGCTCGAAACTTTAAGAACCGTTGCCGTCAGGTGGTGGACCGGAACTTGCTCCACGGGCGTCTTTGGGACCTTGACCTTGTCGTTTTGATTGGCCGCGACCGCGACCTTTTCCGTTTCCGGATCACGTCCCCTGTCACTGGCTGGGCAACGGTAATCCCTGCAGGTCGTTCAAGTCCATGCGAGCCAGACGAATCGCCGATTCGAGATCCTTTTGGTGTTTTTGAGCACCCTCGGCTTGACCCGCATCTTGAGCTTGCTCGGCTAACAACGCAAAGGTCTGGCGAGCCGACTCGATTTCCGGTTCCCAACGGTCTCGTGAATGCCCTTCAAGACGCATTAACCAAGTCATGTAGTACTGGGAATTCGCCAGCGCTTCACGCGCCTCCTTTACCACGACGGGGTCCGCCTGCTGATCCTGCACCAGCTCATCAACAAGAGTCTCTAACGTTTGATTTGCCGTCGACAATTTCTTGTTGTGCATCTGCACCTTGGCGTGCTCGAGCGTCAAGGAACGCTGCTCAGCAATCCGTTCCGAAGGCAAGCTCTGCAGCGCCGCTGCATACTCCTGCTCCGCTTCGGCCCACTGCTCATTCTGTGCCGCGTCTTCCGCAGCGCGCGTATGCTGCGCAACCAGATCCAATTGCACCTGCGCCTGCCCCGGACCGAAATGGTACAGCCCAACCCCCACGGGGATTGCCAGCCAAACCAAAAGAACTAATATCCGCATGATCTATGACCTCATTCCCCTCATGACCTCGTCATTCTTTAAGTCTGTGAAGACCGCTCATTATAGCCCCTCCCGGTGAGTGAGCAAAAGCAGAAAAACAGTCGAAAACGCCGGAGAGAAGTTGCTCTAATCGACTTGTTTACCCCAGTTACATCAATGCGGGTTGATGCGCCTTCCAAATGGCCGCTCAGTCGCACATCAAAACGGACGCCGGGCTCAGGCATTCTGCAACGACAATCATCAACAGGCGGTCTATACTCTACTCGGTTAATTCTCCATGACCCTGACGGAGGTGTGTTCCCCGCACACGTTGCGGAGCCCCTTGCGTATGCGGAACCCGTATGCGGAACCCGTATGCGGAACCTGCGGACCCCACTCCTCGCTGGCAGAAAAGGACCACTCCCAAGTGCCTACCATCAACAAGTCGGTCGTGGCTGTGTGTATCGTTGCGGCAATCGTGGGCGGATTGGTGCTGCTACGCTGGTCGCGGCAAACTGGAAGCCCGCCTCTGCCCGAGGTGGATAAACCGAGTCTCGAGATAAGCGACGTCCAACCGACGCGAGCGGCAATTCCCCTGCAACGACCACGTGATGGCTATCTTTCCTCGGCGGCTTGCCTGGAATGTCACCCTCAGCAGCATGCCAGTTGGCACAAGACGTACCATCGCACGATGACNCAAACGGCCTCTGCCGAGTCGATTCTAGCGCCCTTCGACGGACAAACGTTTAAGGCGTTTGGCCAGCAATTCACGTTAGAACGCCAGGGAGACGAGTTTTTTGTTCGCATGCCGGACCCTGAGTGGCAAGCCGAGATGCTTCAGCGAGGCGTCGATCTCACACAAATCAGCAATCCGCCGATGAGTTCTCGGCGAGTGGTGATGACAACCGGTTCGCACAAAGCGCAATACTACTGGGTGGAGGGTCTGAAGGAAGCGCAGCCGATTCGCATTCCCATTGTCTATATGGTCCGCGAAAAACTGCTGGTCGAAGCCAAACACGCGTTTCTGGGTCCACCCGATCGCTACGATAATACGGCGCAGTTTTATTGGGATCCAAACTTTGGGTTCTGGAACCGAGACTGTAGCACGTGCCACAGCTTGGCAGCAAAACCTGGTTTGGACATGATGTCCCGCCAACTGCGCACCGAGGTGACGGAGTTCGGAATCTCGTGCGAATCGTGCCATGGCCCAGGCGAATCCCACGTCCTTGCTCAGCGATCAGGCACGCCAGATACGGACTCCATGTTCCACCCATTAAAAGTCACCCACGACAAAGCGAACCAAATGTGTGGCCGCTGTCATACCGGCTTCGGTCACCGTGACGAAAAAGACTTCGCCGTCCATGGCGTTCGTTTTCAACCGGGAGATGACCTGGACGATTGGTTCAATGTGTTTCGTTTTGGTGACGGAACCGCAAGTTGGACCAGCTTGTTGTACTGGCCAGATGGTACACAACGAGTGGCTGGCGACGAATTCCTGGGGACGGAACCCTCACCGTGCGTGCAAGCCGGAGCCATGTCGTGCCTGTCATGCCACTCGATGCACGACAGCAACCCGGACGACATGCTCGCCGAACATATGGAAGGCAATCAGGCATGCCTGCAATGTCACACAGAGCTGCAAGGGAACATTGCGGCACACACGCACCATGCCGCCGACTCAACTGGCAGTCAATGTTACAACTGCCACATGCCCCACACCGCATACGGGTTCCTTGTCGCGCAACGAACGCATGCCATCACCAGCCCGCGCGTCGCGAGCACAGGGAAGTCCAGTCGACCCAACGCCTGCAATCTCTGCCACCTCGATCAGACACTTGAATGGACTGCAAACCACCTGCAACAGTGGTACGGCATCCAGCCACCTGAGCTGGATGCCGATCGGCAACAGTTCGCGGCAGGGGCGCTGTGGATGCTGCAAGGCGACGCGATCCAACGCGGGATCACCGCTTGGCATGCAGGATGGGAACCCGCCGTGGAAACATCTCAAGGCAATGCCTGGCTACCGCTGATCCTGGCCCACCAACTGGATGACGACTATTCGGCGGTGCGCTATATCGCCCACCGCTCACTCGCTAAGACCCTGGACCCGGGCGACCTCGATTACCACTTCATGCAACAAAAACCTGCCCTGGCCGCTGTCAAACAACAGGTGATCCAACGCTGGACACGGCGAGCCTTGCCACCCCATACGCCCAATGAACGCCTGCTTATCAATTCCGATGGATCCCCGCAGTGGGCCGAAATTCAGCGCCTCCTGTCCCAGCAGGACAAATCACCCGTGCGATTGGATGAGTAATCGAGGTAACCGAACTCACCACAAAAAGACTCGCCCAAACCGTCTGGCGGAGGCAAAAACCANCCCACAGGAAACACCCCCACCCCCTTAANGGGTATCTCTGCATGTCCCTTTTGTCGGTTCCAAAAATCGCCTGCGAAAATGATGTTACAGTCTGTAACAAGCTGCACCAAGTCGCTTGCCCGCTTTGGTTTCATTCACTAATATGGCCCTTTGTCTGGAGCTACTGGTGCGATTCTCCGACATACCATTAAGTTTCTAAGTAGTCTGGGGTTCCATCGGGCTACGCTTTAAACGCCACAAAGTCTAGTGCTGATTCTTTTTTTAATTACACTTAAGTGAGTGGTGCGTCGGTAACCACGCCTACTCGTCGTTGTTCTTTTTCTTTTTTTTTCTTCTTTCGGAGGTTCGATATGAGGAATTCCTCGAAGAGGCGCGCGTTCACGCTCGTTGAGCTGTTGGTCGTGATCGCCATCATCGGTG
>NZVR01000093.1 GCA_002701545.1 Blastopirellula sp.
AAGCCGATGAGATGCAAAGAGCGGTTCTGACATTGTCAGGCCGCTCTTTTCCTGCGCGCAGCATGGGGCATAGACAGCGGGGTGGCGTTACGGGACAGGCCTGCCGCGAACTTATTTTTGGGCAGCTGGGTCTACCTGCCGGTGCACCTCGTCGACAATTAACGCCTCCAGTGCGGGGGCCCAGCGGGTGGGTAAACCATAATAAATCATCGAGGTTGCACCTTCGTAGCCGCCTTCGCGTAACACACGTCGGGAGGGAATATACGCCATCACGTCGTTCGCGTAGCCCGCGATCCACGACTGTTTGCCGCGCAGTTCCGCTTTCAGGCGGATGGCGTAGTCGACCACGACCTCGCCACCGAGGAAAACGAAGTCGATGGTGTCTCCGAGTCGCCAGCTTCCGATGCCATACGGATAGGTCGCAGCGAGCGGCTGGCCGGAGTCGATCTGTTCCAGGAGCATTTTTGCTCGCGCCGCGACGAATTTATTTTTCGAGGTGGTGTCCGCTTCGATGGCTGCACGGGTGGGCAGGGTGTCCAGCGGCAGGGCCACTTCGCGATATTGGCTGGTAAGTCGCGGGGCAATCGGTTGCAGGCGAGTGGTCATGAGGACGGAATCGACTGCGGCGGCGAGCCGTTGGCCGTAATGTTTGGCCAAAGCGACGGTGCGGCGAGGGAGCGGGTTTTGATCCGCGCCACAGCCTGCCCAGAACATCGCGACGGCACCAGGGTGCGATTGTTCGAGCTCGATTTGGGCGTAGCCGGGATGATCACCGGACCATTGATTGAGACTGAGGACGGTGGCATGACAGGCATAGCCAAAGACGACTGCCAACAACTTCTGTTCGGTGTCGTGTACGGCGAGTACCGGCACATCGTGGTCAACGGGTCCGGCTAATTTTCCTTGCAGACGTCGCTCGGGCACTTCGCCTTCCGGGCGGTTTTCTCGACGATTGGTAGCGTAGGTCGCGGTCCCGCTGCCCCAACTGAGCGTGGCGGCGGCCAATTGCTTTTGAGCCGCGTCAACCGACGCCATGACCCGTTCGACCAGGAAGACTTCGTATTGTTCAATTTGCTCCTGTTGCTGGCGGTTGACCAAACGATAGTGCAGGGGGGCGAGGTTGTTTTTCAGCGCCGGGCCTGTGTGCGTGTGCGAGCAACAGATGGCAATTTGATCACGTTGNAGGCCGTATTTTTTTTCCAGNCGTTGGCAGATGGTGGTGGCCAACGGGCGGTCGATGCCTACCAGATCCAACGTGATCAGCACGCCCTGGTGGCCCTCCGCGTCCTGAATGACGAGGCTTTTGGCCCACAGTTCGGTCAGCTTGCCATTCGCCGGGGCCGTGCGACTACCGTAGCCCGCCATCCACATGAATTGCTGCGGCGTGATCTGTTGTTTGGCGGCACCTGCCTGCCACGTGTCCGCAGCGTGGGAATGGGTCAGCAGACTCAGCAGCGTCAGGAGTAGAAAGGGAAGGGGCAGCAAGTGCATTCGCCGTGTCATGGNTGCTCTCCCGCAGGGGCCAGAGGCTTTGCGTTGGGGGTGACTGTTGCATTGGCGTCCGTCCGGACCGGATCACTGGCGGGTATTCTACTGCGCCGAATGGCGGATGTGGGNATTGGCGACGAGCTGACGCGAGATCGCAGGAATGCTGAGGAGCGAGCCGTTTGGCGGATCACCGCGGCGCCGTTGGACGAATGAACGGGACGGCGCCGCGGCAGATCGCCATTGAAAACTCCGTCAGCAACGACTCCAACATAGGTTGATGGATGTCGCTGGCAACGTTGTCGAACTGGATTTTGAGCAACCCGAAGTGCGCACGAGACGTTTGCGCAGCTGACAGGATCATTGCACGGCAGCTGGATTTGCGCCAGCAAGGTGGCCGGTGGAAAGCGGGCCTCTAGGTGGCGGCCTACGTAGTAAAGATCACGGCAGCTTGTTGTTCCGCTGCGCGGGAATAGAGATCGGTCAACGTCGGGAGCAAGGTGCCCAGGGGGGNGCCTTGCATGTCGTCGGCGTTGATCTCGGAGAGCTGGGAGGCGATGTGGGGGACCANGTCGGGTCGGACGAGGATCACCTGACGCTCCGGCCCCTGATAAAGCGGGCGTCCGCCGAGCAGGCAGGATGCCAGTGGACCGTCGGTATCCAACGCCAGCAACTGGTCGTGCGCTTGCTGCCATTCGGTACCGCACTCAGCGACGGCGGGTGTACCGAGAGTGCGTTGTTGCAGATCATCGACAAATGCGTCGAGTTGTTCGTTCGTCTTCGCGCGAAAGAGGGTTTTGGCATCTTCGCGCACCACGATGTAGAGTCGGCCTGGAGCGGGCATCAGCAGGGCACCAGTGGGGATGGTTGGACAGGAGCGTCAACAGATCCATGGAGTGTGAATCGTTGGCGGGGTGAAAGAAACAACCCGGCCGTGAAAAGACCGGGTTGTGACTGATTCGAGTGGCTGTTTTCACCAACGCGATNGCAGACGCCTGCAGGTTGCGAGTCCGAGATGGACGTCCCACCTGCATCAGTAATGGCTTGGTGACGTCGCGCGTGAAAACCAATACCGCAGGGNTTACCAACGACCGCGTCCGCCGCCACCGCCGCCCCGAGGACGGTCCTCGCGAGGACGTGCTTCATTGACATTGACGTTCCGGCCGGCAATTTCTTGCAGGTTTAAACCTTCAATGGCGGCTTTGCCTTCTTCATCATTTGGCATCTCAACAAAGCAAAAGCCGCGCGAGCGACCTGTTTCGCGATCCATAATGATGTTGACCGACGAGACGTCGCCATATTGGCCGAACGCGTCGCGAATGTCGCTCTCGGTTGCTTGATAAGAGAGATTTCCAACGTAGATGTTCACTAAAGTGACCTCCGCAAAAACAGTTACACAAAACTGGGAGGTCGGAATTAGAATGCCCAATCGAGTCGAACAAAACGAACAGCGAGATCCCAGGACGGGGCGATTATCCAGCATGTTGGGGGGAAAAGCAAGGTGCCACAGGTGGACATGGCTGCTGACCAAGGGAGAATCTGGCGTTACCGAGTGGTGGGAGGCGGATGAGGGACGCGCACGCTTGCCTGACTTGCTAGGATACCCCAGCCACTACCGCAGAGGCTGCCCCGCAGGGGACCGTGAACACGGCAGCCGTGATGGGCAGGCGACGCGCAGCCGTTTTTTCCANGATGACCAGTGAAAAGTATGTCGACGTCGAAGCGGGAAACATCCAAGGCAGTTTACGAGCGGTTTCGGGCTGCCTACGCCGAACGGCGTTATCAGGATCTACCGCGGGCAGGAGGCGGCGGTAAACGCCGGGACGGGGACGAGCCGCAGGATACGAAGAAGTGGAAGCTTCCCTGGAGTCAGGACGGGCATCTGCGCAGTTATTTACGGTGGCTGTGGCGTTACTGGCCCACAACGTTGTTGTTGATTGTGCTGTCCTTGTTGGTGGCAGCGCTGGAAATGACGCATCCGTTATTCATGCGGTTTATTCTCGACCGCGTCCTGTTGGCGGAAGGGGCGAGCGAAACGGTCCGCTTGCGGCACTTGCACCTGTGTGGGATGGCGTTTCTCGGCGTTGTGTTGTTGGGTCAGCTGTTGAATGTGATGAAGAACTATCGGACGCGTCAGTTGGATGTGCGTGTCGTGATCTCGCTGCGGAGGGCATTNTTTGAGCGGATGTTGCACCTGCCGCTGGACCAGCTTACGAAGCTCAAGACAGGGGGCATCATCTCGCGGTTGACCGGAGACGTGAATATGACGACCGGTTTGCTGCAGTTGGGGCTTGTCTCTCCAGGAGTATCGCTGGTTCGCCTGGTGATCGCGTTGACGATGCTGGTCTATTTAAACTGGCAGTTGGCACTGTTCGGGCTGACGCTCATCCCGGTTGCCGTGCTGGTCAGTTTCGTTGTTTCCAAGCGGATTCGACCGATTTATCGTTCCGTGCGAGATGACGCGTCGTATGTGGACGCGCGGGTGGGTGAGACGTTTGGGGGAATTCGCATTGTGCGTGGGTTTCAACGCGAGAGTACGGAAGAGCAAGAGCATGCCGTGGGACGGCATGCCATCGTGCGCAAGAAACTGTTTGCGCACCGGCGCGAACTGGCATTGTGGACTGTCTGGGGCGGATTGCTGGCGAGTATCAATCTGGTCGCGATGTGGTTCGGTGGGGTCTTGCAGATCCGTGGCCAGGCGACGATCGGCGATATCATGGCGTTTCAATGGTATGCCATGTTGCTCCTCAATCCCGTCTGGCAGATTGTCAATACGATGTCCGAACTGCAGCGTTCCCTGGCGGCGATGGAACGGGTGTTCGACGTGCTGGAGAGTGAGGTGGACAAGCCCGATCGTCCCGATGCCAGAGAGGCACCTGCAGCAGTGGAAACGCTGCACTTTGACCACGTTTCTTTTGAATACGTGGAAGGCACCCGGGTGTTGAAAGATTTTGATTTGCAGGTGCCGGGCGGGGCGACGGTGGCCCTGGTGGGGCGCAGTGGCGCCGGAAAGACGACGGTGGCCGATCTGGTGGCACGGTTCTACGATCCGAGCGAAGGGGCGATTCGATTGAATGGGATCGATTTGCGCGACCTGCGTTTGGCGTCATATCGCAACCTGCTCGGCATTGTGCAGCAGGAGACATTCTTGTTCGACGGTTCGGTCAGTGAAAACATCGCCTATGGTCGACCCAGTGCGAGTCAGGTGGAAATCATCGACGCGGCCTGCCGAGCGAATGCCCACGAGTTCATCGAAGTTCTGGAGAACGGTTACGATACGGTCATTGGCGAGCGGGGGGTGCGGCTGTCCGGTGGGCAGGCACAACGGCTGGCGATCGCACGGGCCTTGTTGGCCGACCCTCAGATTCTGATCCTGGACGAAGCAACCAGCAATTTGGACTCGGAGAGCGAGCAGCTGATCCAGCGGTCCTTGGACGAGCTACTGCGGGGACGTACCACCTTTGTGATCGCTCACCGGCTGTCCACCATTGCCGAGGCGGACCAGATTGTCGTGCTGGAAGACGGCGAAATCGTCGAAATGGGGACCCACGAGCAGCTGCTGGGGGGCGGACGGGTGTACGCTCAGATGGTGGCCCGGCAGCAGGAGGCGATGAGCCTGGAACCTTGAGCGAAAGTAGTGGACGGCAAGCTTATGGTGACGTATTGTTCGTAAGTAGTTTTAGCGTAGGCGTTTGAGAGTCTGGGGCGGCGAGCGAACTCAAGTATTTCTGGTCCCTCTGCGGGATTCGTGTCAGGTTTCCTTGAAACGTTCTAAGTCCGGAGTTAATCTGGTATTTACGGCCCAGCATACACACTTCGAAACATCGGTATTACGGCAGTCTTTGGTCACGGCTCGCAGGAACAGGGGAACCGTGGAAAAACGCCAGCTGTCGCTCATCTAACAGGAGACGTAGGTCATGTCACGGCGTAACCGTTCACATTGGAGGCAGAGTTTTGTTCTGCTGCTGGCTTCGCTGATGGTGATGACGCAGACGCTGCCGGTCTGGTCTGGACACCAACTCTTTCGCTCCAACAGCGTCGGTGGTGTTTCGATCGATACGGCGGGAGTGTTGCGAGAACCGGATCTTGAGAGTCGTAAGGTCTTGCACGACGAATTGCTCAAAACCGTCAAAGGTGCTGCAGGCGATATGAGCCGCCCCGTTGGCATGCGGATGGTCTCGCTTCGCGGTCTGGAAGCGGCAATCGCTCATGCCAATCAGCACAACCTGGGACAGTTGCCAGACGAGGTGAAATACCTGGCAGGTATGCAACGCGTGCAGTATGTCTTTGTCGACAAAGAACAGAACGACGTGATCCTGGCAGGACCGGGTGAGGGTTGGCGCGTGGACGACAAAGCCAGCGTGGTCGGTATTACCACCGGTCGCCCCGTGATCCAACTGGATGACCTGCTGGTCGCCTTCCGCACGGTCGAAGAAGCACGCAACGGTGGCATCAGCTGCTCGATTGACCCGACGGAAGAGGGGTATCGGCGTCTGAACCAAGTGTTGGCTGCCGCGAAACGCAACCGCACCCAGAACCGCAAAGCGCTCGAACCGAAAATGAAGGCAGCGTTTGGGCCTCAGCAAATCAGTATCCAAGGCGTACCGGCAACGAGCCACTTGGCACGTGTCATCGTCGCAGCGGACTACCGCATGAAACGTTATGCCATGGGGTTGGAGGCGGCACCTGTCAAAGGACTGCCATCGTTCACGCAGATGATCAAGAGCAAGGCTGCGGCCACGAATGTCAATCCGCGTTGGTGGATGGCTTGCAACTACGCACCTCTGGCAAAAAGTAAGGATGGCTTGTCCTGGGAGTTGCGTGGTCCTGGCGTGAAATGCATGACCGAAAATGACTTCGTCACGGACGAAGGTCAGGTCATTGGTACCAAAAACGTTGATCCGATCGCTCAGAAATGGGCGGATGTTTTCACCGAAAAATACGACGAACTGTGTGCCAAAGACGCTGTGTTTGGCGAATTACGGAATGTCATGGATCTGTGTGTCATCGCTGCGTTGATCGAGAAAGAGGGACTGTTGGCCAAAGCCGGTTGCAGCCTCCCGATGATCACCACGTCCAGCGAAGCCGCGCCGATCGAAGAATGGCATGCTCCCAAGACGGTCGAACCGCAGTGCAGTTTCCTGCGGACCCGCAGTGGCTGGTTGGTCACCGCTTCGGGTGGCGTGCAGATTGAATCCTGGCAAGTTGCCAGCAACGCGGTCGTTGAGGAAGAACTGAACAACACCCGCAGCAAGGCTGTGGAAAGTTCGGGTAAAGTTTGGTGGTGGAATTAACCATCATTGAACAAGAATTGTCTACAAATCATAGGCGGTCATCGAGGATTCGGTGACCGCCTTGATTGTTGGCTGCACAAGACGGTGGATTCTCGGTATAACAACGTGAGTCTGATCGAGGACGTGCCTTGACTTCTGGCTACCATGTAGCACGGACGACGCCCTCGATTTTCACCGGGACTTTGGGATGTACAGCCGAGACGCTGAAGTGAACGATCTGGCAGAGCACGACAATCAGGATGAATCGGCGCGTAGAATTTTGCTCGTCGACGACAGTCTGCCTTTCCGCGATCGGCTGGCNCGTGCGTTCGAAGACCGCGGGTTCATCGTGTCCACTGCCGAGAATGCCGAAGAGGCACTTCAGGTGGCGCGTCAGGAGTCTCCCGATATGGCGGTCGTTGATTTGAGAATGCCGGGAGCCTCTGGGCTGGAACTGGTGCGTGAGCTGAAAAGTCTTGACGACACCATCAGCGTGCTCGTGTTGTCTGGGTTTGGGAGTATCGCGACGGCCGTGGACGCCATTCGCCTGGGGGCGGTGAATTTCCTGCCCAAACCTGCAGACGCAGACGACATTCTGGCCGCTTTCCAACGCGGTGAGGCCGAGGCATTGGCGCCGGCGTCGAGCGACCATGATGTCCCCTCGCTGGCGCGTGCGGAATGGGAGCACATCCATCGCGTGCTGGCGGATGTGGGCGGCAACATCTCCGAAGCTGCTCGTCGATTAGGCATCCACCGCCGCTCGCTGCAGCGAAAGCTGCGCAAACGTGCTCCCGAGTAACGCGTGAGCAAGCCGCACGTGTGCCCTCTTTCATCACCGCTCGATGGAGTCGAACTCCGCGACGATCTGAGCGCTCGGAGCGTTTCCGTGGGCACAGCTGACAGATGGGCTACTGAGCACCAAGTCGCCGCAGTGCTAGCAGCTGTGTGAGTGAGGTAGGCGAGCCGCTGCGGTTCCTGTTCTTGATTTGGCGAGGTTGTCATAAGATAACGGCTAACGCATCTGCAACTAGGAAAGGACTCCTCGAAATGAACCGGACTCACTGGCTATTGGGACGCGCGTTGCTTGCCGTCGCGGTCTTCATGGGGATGACTCACGTTGCTTCTGGCCAGTACCTGGAGGAGGCGACCGTCAAAAACGCGCAAGCGGTGCTGACCGAAGCGATGACGAAGCCGAGTACGGGTGTGCCCCAAGCGATGCTGGCCGACGCTTACGGCGTGGCCGTCATTCCGAATGTGCTCAAGGGAGGCTTTGTGGTTGGAGCCCGGCATGGCCGTGGTGTCCTGATGGTGCGCGATGATGCCGGGCTGTGGCACGCTCCCGTGTTTGTCACGTTGACCGGCGGAAACATTGGCTGGCAAGTTGGTGTGCAGTCTTCCGATGTGATTTTGGTGTTCAAGACGCGCAAAAGCGTGGAGGGGATTCTGAGTGGTAAATTGACGCTGGGTGCGGACGCGGCTGCTGCCGCGGGGCCGGTGGGACGCGAGACTTCGGTGGGGACGGACGCGCGTCTGAAAGCCGAAGTCTACTCGTACTCGCGCAGTCGCGGATTGTTTGCCGGGGTCGCCATTGATGGTTCGGTTCTGAAAGTCGATCAACTGGCGACCGGTGCTTATTATGGAAACCCTCGACCCGGTGAGACGGTGGTTGTTCCTGAAGCGGCCCAACGGCTCACGCAAGCGGTCGCCACCTATGCTGGTGCAAAAATGGTGGCACCGTCGGAACAGCCAATCGCGCAAAAACACAGTGCTTCGGATGCCGATGTGTTGCGCAGCCAACTGACGAAATTGGCACCGCAGCTGTATGAACTGCTGGACAGTCAGTGGAAATCCTATCTGGCGTTACCGGCGCCGTTGTTTCTGGATGGGGCGCACGCGGACCTGCCTGCGGTTGAGGCAGCGGTGGCTCGGTTTGCTGCCGTGGCCAATGACCCGCGCTATCAGCAACTGGCCGTACGTCCTGAGTTCCAGTCGGTATATGGGATCTTGCGGCACTATCAACAATCGCTGACGCAGGCCGCACCGCAGTTGCAGCTGCCTCCGCCTCCCAGTGCTGAGTTGCGTTAAGACGCGGTGGGGATGGGACGCTCTCGACCCCGGGAAACCTTCGTTCACAGTCCCGCCATCCTCGAGTTCAGGCGTTCGAAAGGCAGGCAGTACGGTCCGAAAGCGCTTGGCTCAGTGAGCACACTGGGTTGGGGCTGTGGCGCAGGCGGGGTGTTCTGGCACATTTCGCGCGATTAAACTGGTGGGTAGTGCGATGGAGTTTCGGCGATCGCCACCACACCAGAATTTCCCTCCGACCAACGCGACCGAGNTGATGTTCCGAGACCAGCAGAAACGCTTCATGAACGCGTTCCGCTCCGGGTGTCCGGCTGGCACCTGTGCGATGGCGTTGTTTGCCTACTCGGTGGTGCTGGGGTTAGCGTTCATCGAGGTCGGAGTCGCCGACGAATTGTCGCCCGAGGCGACCGCGTTTTTTGAATCACGGATCCGGCCTGTGCTGGTGAAGGAGTGCCACGAGTGTCACTCGGCAGACGCGAAGACCATCGAGGCCAGGTTTCGTGTCGATTCGCGATCCGGCCTGCGTCGGGGTGGGGACAGTGGTCCGGCAATTGTGCCAGGCAAGCCGGGAGAAAGCCGACTGATCCACGCATTGAAGTACACCGGAAACGAAGTCGCGGAGATGCCACCCTCGGGGAAACTCGCTCCGGAGGTCATTGCGAATTTCGAGAAGTGGATTGCCATGGGCGCACCCGATCCACGCACGGATGACGACCCTGTGGTGCAGGCCAAGATCGACTTTGCCAAAGCCCGGGAATTCTGGTCGTTTCGCCGCCCGCGGCGCTACGCGATGCCAACGGTTCAGCAGAGCAACTGGCCCCGCGAACCACTCGACGCCTTTGTACTTCACGAAATGGAGTCCGCCGCCGTGACACCGGCCGACACGGCCGCGCGACGTACGTTGATTCGTCGTGTCAGCTATGACCTGACCGGGCTCCCGCCCACGCCTTTGGCTGTCAAGCAATTTGTGCACGATGAGTCACCGGATGCATACGAGCGGGTGGTCGATCGAACGCTGGCGTCCCCGAGGTACGGAGAACGCTGGGGACGACACTGGTTGGATGTCGTGCGTTATGCCGAGGACAATACCAACATGGGGCCGCACAATGGTCCGTACCCCAATGCGTGGCGGTATCGTGACTGGGTGGTCGCTGCGCTGAATGAGGATGTCGCTTATGACGAATTCGTCGTGCGGCAGTTGGCTACCGATCTCCTTCCAGAAACCGGTCCCGAAGATCTTCCCGCGCTTGGTTTGTTCGGGCTCGGCCCACAGAACCACAAGGAAGTCCAGCTCTCGCGACTCGTGATCCAGAACCGTTACGCTGATGATTGGGAAGATCGTGTCGATGTGGTGGGGCGAGGTTTACTGGGGCTCACGCTGGCCTGTGCCCGATGCCACGACCACAAGTATGACCCGATTCGCACAGCCGATTACTACGCGCTGGCCGGGGTGTTCGCCTCCAGTCGGCAGACGACCGGACCGATCGTGGACCCAGCGCTGGTGGAGGCCTCTGAGCCGGCACGGCAGCGGGTGAAGGAATTGGAAGCTGAAATCGCGAAGCTCGACAAGGAGATCGCCGCGCGCAAGAAAAAGGAACCGCAGCAGGGGGCGACTGCCGAAGAGACGGCCAAATTGCAATCGCATCGCGACCAGGTCGCACAGCTGAAGGAGACGCCGTACTTCGAGGTTCCCATCGCGCACATCCTGACCGAAGAGACGATTCTCGTGGAGGAGACGGATGGAACACGGGTGAAACTCGCCGTCTACCCTGACCAACCTCGCGACCTGCCAATCTTCGTGCGGGGCAATGCGGGTAATCATGGAACGGTCGTTCCGCGGGGCTTCGTCGAAGTCCTGTGCGATGAGGGTCCGGAACGCTTTCAGCAGGGAAGTGGTCGGCTGGAGTTAGCCCGGGCGATCGCCTCACCTGAGAATCCGCTGACGGCTCGCGTCATGGTGAATCGGGTCTGGCAAACGCATTTTGGCCAGGGTCTCGTCCGCAGTCCCAGTAACTTTGGTTCGCTGGGCGAACGACCAACACACCCCGAACTGCTGGATGATCTTGCCGTGCGATTCGTCGAGGACGGTTGGTCGCTCAAGCGGTTACATCGGGAGATCGTGAGTTCGGCGACCTATCAACAATCGTCGGTCGCTGCAGACGTCAGTCGACAGGGCGATCCCGATGGTCGTTTATGGACGCGTTTTCCCCCGGCGTCGCCTCGAAATCGAGCCACTGAGGGATGCGATCCTGGCCGTTGCGGGGCGGATGGATGGTCGGATTGGCGGACCGTCCCAAAACGTCGACGATGCCGAATTCACCCGCCGCACGATTTATGGCAAGGTGTCCCGGCATGAACTCGCTACGACCTTAGCCAACTTCGACTTTCCGGATCCGACGATTCACAGTGCCGGCCGTTCGGTGACGACGACACCGTTGCAGCAATTGTTTGTGCTCAATGCGCCGTTTGTGCGAAAAGCGGCGATGTCTCTGGCGACGGAGTTGCTGGCAGAGCATGCCACCGTGGCAGGTCGAGTGGACGCGTTGCATGAACGGCTCTACACCCGAGCTGCGACCGACCAAGACCAACGCCTGGCGTTGGCGTTTCTGGGGTCCGAACCGAACGATACCGAGCGGTGGACCCGCTATGTGCACGCGTTGTTGGCAAGTAACGAACTTCAGTACGTCGATTGAGTGATAAGGAGGCGGTTTGGATGACATTTGCACCCTCACGTCGCGAGTTGCTTCGTTCGGCTGGAGCGGGGATGGGCTTGTTGGGGCTCTCGGGTTTGCTGGAGTCATCCACGGTTGCCAGCGCCCAAGCCGCGCGCGGCCCACACTTTGTACCGCGTGCGAAACGGGTGATTTCTTTGTTCATGGGAGGCGGGCCTTCCCAGGTGGACACATTCGATCCGAAACCAAAGCTGGCCGAACACTCGGGAGACCTGCCGGAGGATATCGCCGAGTCGTTTCGGGCCGAGCGGCTCGTTGCGCAAGGCGGCTTGATGCCCTCGCCGTTCAAGTTTCGGCAGTACGGTGAGTCGGGGATTCCGGTCTCCGAATTGCTGCCTCGTACCGCGGCGTTTGTCGACGACATGGCCGTCGTGCGATCGCTGCACACCGATTTCCCGAATCACGCGCCGGCCCTGTGCATGATGAACCTCGGGGTCCTGACGCCGACACGCCCCAGCCTCGGATCTTGGACGACCTACGGGTTGGGAACGGAGAATGAGAACCTGCCCGGATTTGTCGTGCTTTGTCCCGGCAAACCGGTGCTTGGACCGAAGCTCTGGAGCAACGCGTTTCTGCCGGGCCGGTTTCAAGGGACCCATCTGAATCATTCCAAGCCTCAGCCGGAACAGTTGATCCCGCATTTGAAGAATGCTGCGCTCGACCGCAACGCGATGAGTGAACAGCTGGACCTGATTCGTCAGTTGAATGCGCGGCACCGTGATCAGCGGACGGATGCCGACGATCTCGACACGCGTATTCGCAGTATGGAGTTGGCATTTCGGATGCAGTCGGACGCACTCGATGCGTTCGACATTTCCCGGGAGCCCGAATCCGTGCAGACCGAATACGGCAGCAGTCGGTTCTCCCGGGCGTGCCTCATGGCGCGCCGTCTGAGCGAGCGGGGAGTGCGTTTCGTCCAGCTGTACTACGGCAGTGGCCAGCCGTGGGATACGCATGGGGAGAACGACAAGCGGCATCGTCAACTGTGCGGGGACATCGATCGGCCCGTCGCGGCCTTGTTGGGGGATCTGAAACGCCGCGGTTTGCTCGAGGAGACACTGGTCACTTGGGGTGGTGAGTTCGGCCGCACGCCGACCACCCAAGGGAAGAACGGACGGGATCACAATCAATTCGGGTTCTCATGGTGGTTGGCCGGCGGTGGCATTCGTGGCGGTACGGTCCACGGTGCAACGGACGAATTTGGTTTTCGCGCGATTCGCGATAAAGTGCACGTGCATGATCTGCATGCCACGATCCTGCATTTGTTGGGCATCGACCATGAACGACTGGTGTATCGCTATTCCGGTCGAGATTTCCGGCTGACGGACGTTCGTGGCCGGGTGATCAACGAGATCGTCGCTTGATCGCTTGATCGCTTGATGGCTGGAATCGCGACCCGCAGTGATAAATGAAACGGATGGTGAGGCCATGAAGTATTCAGTCGCGGCGCTCGTGGGAATGGTGTTGGTTGCAGCGCAAAGCGTTGCCACAGCGGAGAACCAGAACCTGGTGGCCAATCCTTCCTTTGAGCTGGCCGATGCCGAGGGCGTGGTGGCGGACGAGTGGAAGACCCGCGCAGGCATTCAGGTCGAACGTGTTGTCGGCAAGGGACGCACAGGCAACGCCAGCGTACGTTTCACGGACGACAATCCCCAGCAAGGTCAGATGTTAGAGAGCCGCAGAATGCCGGCACGTCCCGGTGGCAAGTATACGGCTGCGGCTTGGCTGCGCACGACCCAGGCGTGCCGGCCGGGGGTCTATCTGAACTTTTACGATTTCAACGGACGACGCATCGAGCATCGTTACGAACGCGTGGCGAAGCCCGCTGACCAATGGCAGCAAGTGGTGGTCATGCAGACGGCGCCGGAATCTGCCTGGGAAGTGGCCGTAGCGATTTACGCGTACGTGGGGGATGTCGGTGTGTTCGACGCGGACGACGCCGAATTGACGGTCGTCGGAGGGGATGCGCCCGGTGCCCCCGGACTGACGCCTGTGGAGCCGGGTGAGAAATCGGTCTATGAAATCGGGCAACGCCGGGAACTGTTTGTGGATGATTTTTTGATGGACGGCGCGAGTGGTGGTGTCACGCGGCGTCTGCATCATCCGGTTCCGCGCGAAGTTGTCTTGCAACTGGATCAGCCGTGGGAAGGTGAGACTTCGGCCTATTTCGCCACGGTGCGGGATGGCGATCGCGTGTTGATGTACTATCGGGGCCAAGTCGCTCCCGGCAGCGAGGGGCAAGTGTGCTGCCTTGCGGAAAGTCGAGACGGGATCCACTTTGAACGCGTCCAAGCGGGGCTCTTTGAATACAACAACTCGAAGGATAACAACATCGTCTGGAAAGGGGTTGGGGCGCACAACTTCACGCCATTCTTGGACAGCAATCCAGAGGCGACCCAAGACGAGCGGTTCAAATCCGTAGGTTATTCGCACCACGGTGGCGGGCTGGGCGTCTTCGGATCTCCGGATGGCATTCACTGGCGCGAGTTACTCGACCGCCCGGCCATTACCAACGGAGCTTTTGATTCCCAGAATCTTGCCTTCTGGGACCCGCTGCGAAAATGCTATGTCGATTTTCATCGCAAAGGTCGCAACGGGGTACGCGATATCATGACGTGTACGAGCCAAGATTTTCGCACGTGGAGCGAGCCCGTCTTTTTGGAATATGGCGATACCCGTCAGGAGCACCTTTATACCAATGCGATCCAACGCTATCGCCGTGCGCCGCACCTCTATCTCGGCTTCCCCGCACGCTTCGTCCCCGGACGGACAAAAGTGCAGGATCGCGAGCCGCCAGGAGTCAGCGACGCGATCTTCATGAGCAGTCGTGATGGGCGGAAATTTGAACGCTGGAGTAACGCCTTCATCCGACCGTCGACAGAACCTGAGGTTTGGACCGATCGGAATAATTACCCGGCGTCGGGATTGATCGAAACCGGACCGGAAGAACTGTCGATTTATTGGACCGAGCACTATCGGCATCCCGGCATGCGTCTGCGCCGCGGTGTCCTTCGCAAAGACGGATTCGTGTCACTGCAATCCGCCGGCAAGGTAGGGGAGGTGCTGACGCGTCCGCTACGCTTTGCGGGAAACACCTTGGAAGTGAATTATGCCGCGGATGCGATCGGATGGATTCGGTTCGAGCTGTGTAAGGTGGACGGGACTCCCATCGAAGGCTTCACGCTCTACGACTCAGAAATCCTTTTTGGCAATGAGTTGCAACATCCTGTGCAATGGCGTGGAGGATCGCTTGCGGAGATCGGCAACGAACCGGTCCGATTGCGGATCCGGATGGAAAATGCCGATCTGTACTCGCTGCGTTTTACGGATTAATGCCAGTGGGCGCCCTGCCCCGAGTCCCGCAAACCAGGCTGTCATGAAACGGTCCAGCCGTGGGGGACGTTTCTGCCACGGGGGCAATCGTGGCGCACCGGGGCAGCCAGGGTCGTCGGATCCTCGGTGCGCATCGTTACCGAGTAAGGAAGAGGGTATGTCGGGTTACGCGAGGATGTCGCGGATGACGTGCCCGTAATCCCGGTCAAGCCGTTTGTGTCCAGGGACTTCCAGTCGTCGCGGGTTGATGCCCATGAGGTGATTGATGGTGGCATGGATGTCGGTCACGTAGTGGGGATCTTCGACGGCGTGGTATCCAAGTTCGTCGGTGGCCCCGTGGGTCACGCCACCTTTCAGTCCGGCCCCCGCCATCCACACGCTGAAGCCAAAAGCATGATGGTCGCGGCCATCGGCACCTTGCGAACCGGGAGTACGGCCAAACTCGGTGGCGAACACGACGATGGTGTCCTTGAGCAGGCCGCGTTGCTTCATGTCCTTTAGCAGCCCGGCTGTCGGTAGATCCACTTGTCGCGAAAGTTTCGTATGGCCTTTCTTCAATCCGGAGTGGTTGTCCCAGGCGCCTGCGGCACCGTCGCCATGCATGATTTGAATGAAGCGAACACCGCGTTCCGACAACCGTCTGGCCGCCAGTAACTGCTGGCCAAAAGCTCTCGTTTCATTTTGATCCAGCCCGTATAGCTTTTGCGTTTTCTCCGATTCCTGGGAAAAGTCCAGTGCGTCAGGAACTGCGGTTTGCATTCGATAGGCCAACTCGTAGGACTTCATTCTGGCTTCGATGACCGGGTCGAGTGGGTATTGCTCAGCCGCAAGGCGATTGAGTTTGTTCGTTAAATTCAAATTCTTCAGTTGATCTGCGGGAGTCATGCCATTGGTCGGCTTGGCATAATCGAGCGGATTGCGAGGATCGATCTTGAGGTTGACTGCTTCGTAGGCGGGGCCGAGGTAGTGAGCATCCTTTTTGTCGAAGAACCGGGGGCCGATGTTGATGAACTGTGGCAGGTTGTCACTGAGGGAACCAAGCCCATAGTTGATCCAGGCTCCAATGGTGGGAACGCGCGGGTCGAGGAAATGACGCCCGGAGTGGAACTGCACTTGAGCGCCATGATTGTTGTCGCTGGTCCACATCGAGCGAACGAAGGCAATGTCATCGGCACAAGAACCGATGTTGGGGAACCAGTCGCTGACTTCAATTCCCGACTCACCATACTTCTGAAAGCCGGTCTGCAGGGGGAAGATTTTGTTGCGGGTATGCCCGTTACCATCGCCTTTGATCGGGATTCGTAATTTGCGTATTTTGGCTGGGTCTAGGACGTCTTGGTAAGGCGTTTCAGCAATGGATTTCCCGGCGTATTTGGTGAGCTCAGGTTTGGGGTCAAAGCTTTCCATGTGACTGACGCCGCCCCGCATGAACAGCCAGATGACCCGTTTGGCCTTGGGGGTGAAATGAGGTTGCCCGTCGGGCAAGCCATGCTGCTCTGACGCCATGATGCCATTCATCGCCAGGGCCCCAAAACCGAGAGCTGACTGCAGGATCGTCCGCCGTGTCATGGCTGATGCGTAGTCGTTGTTCATCGGATCACCAGAAAGTCGTTAAGGTTGAGCAGGGCATGAATGAAGTGTTCACGCCTGGGTTGGTCTTTCAAATACGACAGGCTTTCAGTCAGCTCGGCGTCTGTCGGTTGCCGAGCCAGGATCTTCAAAAACGCAGAACGAACGAATGTCTCGGCGCTCAGCTCCGGCTTGAATGTTGCCGCGATCTGTTGCGCCGCAGCCGCTGCCGTTTGGCTGTTCATCATGGCCAAGGCCTGCTGAGGAACAATGCTTTCACTGCGGCGATAGCAGGCAAACACATCCGCATCGTCGAAGGTCTCCAGGAATTTGGACCGGCCATCTCGAGAATGAAAGAAATAGAGACTGCGACGTCGGGCATTGGTTGAGGGTGTTACCGGAGCACCGCCCTGCGTCAAATCCAGCGTGCCCGCCAGATGCAACAGGCTGTCGCGGAGGACTTGNGCTTCCATGCGCCGGCTGTTCATGCGCCAGTAATTGCGATTGGTGGGATCGTTAGCCAGCGTCTGTTGGTCGGCACCCAGATTGGAGGAAGAGCGTTGCCAGGTTTGGGATGAAAGCATCAGCCGGTGCAGTTGTTTCATGTCCCAGCCTGACTCGATCAACTCGATAGCCAGATAATCCAAGAGCTCTTGGTGGACCGGTTGGGGCGCCCGTAATCCAAAGTCGGCAATGGATTCGACTAACGGCGCGCCGAAGTGACGCATCCAGATGTGGTTGACTGCGACCCGCGCGGTCAGGGGGTGGTCGCGGTGCGTCAGCCAGTTTGCCAGTGCGGTTCTGCGACCAGTGCTGGTTGGGGGGTAGCCTTCGCCAGCAGGCAGGGCATCCTTGTTGGGTGTCTTGAGCAGAGACACGGTACTGACGGTTGGCGGTTGGTATCCGGGGAGATTTCCCGCTTGGCGGTCGGCTTCCAGTTGTTTGATCGTCTCCGCCGCTTTGGTCGCTTTTTTGGGGTCGAGCAGGTCGACTTTTGCCTGGGCCAGATTCCGCTCCAGCAGCTTGCGGCGGGCGTCGTCGATCGAACCATCGCCCGTTTTCCGATAGGTGGCATTGTCTGCGTCGATGCGTGCTTGGGTGTAAGCGTGTTCTGCTTGGGCCAGCTTCAGGTTGGCAACTGCCAAGTCGACGACACTTTGGGTGATGGCCGGTGCTGGGGCGGCCATGGGTTTGGCTGGGGGACTGCTTGTTTGTAGCTTGGTCGCCTTCGGTAAGTGCCGAAGCTCGATGCTGTAGAAATCTGCGGTGGCGTCGTAGGCCAGTAGTTGAACGCGACCGGGATTGCGTTTCGGCAGGTGGTACGCCAAGAGGAACTCGCCATCCAACGCAACGTTGATGAGTGGACCGCGGACCTTCAGGTTCAATGTGTACTCTTGATTCAATTGAATGGGCCGCGGTGCGACGGCCTGGGTGTAAACGTCATTCCCCTCCACTGTCTGTGCCAAGTGGACTTTGGAGCCGCCCACACTGGTATACACCCAATGGGAATTGTTTCCGCTCTGGTCGACATCAAAGCGGATGCCTACCGATTGGTAACGATCGCCGCCAGTCGTGCGGAATTTCAGAGTCAGCTCAAAGTCCTGGGGGTGCGTTGCTTTGGATCGCAGCCAGCACGTATCGATCGATGGTTTGGTCAAGGAAAGCAGGCCGCCTTGATAGCGCCAGTCATTTCCCGAGACGTCCCAGAGGTCAGGGCGGGCTTTACTGAAGTCATCCACCAGGATGGCTTCTCCAACCCCGGGTTGCTTTTTGTCCGGTTCCGTCGAAGGTTGTTGGGCCGGGTTGGGATCCTTGCTTGTGGCCTTCTGTTTTTGTTTGTTCGCCGCCGCCAGCTGCTGTTGCGTTTGCTGCAGATGGGATTCAGCGGCGGTGACTTTCGCTTGTGACTGGGCCAGGAGTCCTTCCTGGACAAACGTTTGGATTTCGGGGCGATACGCTTCGAGTGGTAGTTCGATTGGCTTGGGTGATTGCCAAACGTTGGCTGCCAGGAACGCCGGCGACGCAGGTTTCAAGGCCCGGCTTTGATCCGCCTTGCTTTCCTCGCCACGCTCGTGGAGGTAGGTGGCGGCGCCGAGATTGCCGTCATACACCCGTGTCAAACCATTGTTTGCCAGATCCAATGCCCCGGGGGCAGCGTCGACGCGCACCTGATGTGGCTCGAAGATCGCGCGGAACTGATAGTAATCGAGATGCGTGATGGGGTCGTATTTGTGGTCGTGACACTTGGCGCAATTCATGGTCAAACCCATAAACGCTTTGCCGGTGTGTTCAATGGTGTTGTCGAGCCACGTGGTGCGGTTGAATTTGTACCAGCTCCTGGCCAGAAAGCCGGTGGCGGCGAGTACTTTAGGATCGTCCGGCGCGATTTCATCGCCCGCGAGCATCTCACGGACCATTTGGTCATAGCCTTTATTTTCGTTCAGTGAACTCACGATCCAATCGCGCCAACGCCAGAGGTTTTTCTGGCTGTCGCGGACCTCATTGCCGAGGCCGTACCAGTCGCTGTAACGCCAGACGTCCATCCAGTGACGTCCCCAGCGCTCGCCGTATTGCGGACTGCTCAAGAGTTCGTCGATGATTTTCGGCAGCGGGTCGGGCGAGGCAAGCTGCTCGGTGGTCGGCGGAAGCCCCGTAAGATCCAGATAGATACGCCGTAGCAAGATCGTGCGCTGGGCTTTGCGCTGGGGCGTCAGCGCTGAGGCTTTGTGCCGGGCGGCAAAATAAACGTCAATCGGATTCGTCTGCGGCAAAGCCAAACCATCCGGCCGTTCAATGCGTTGGAATGCCCAGTGAGATTTGGGGTCGGCTTCTGGTTCCTCATCCGCTGGGGCCAGGGCACCATTTGCGAGCCACTTCCGAATGGAGTCGATTTCGTGTGCTTTGAGAGGTTCTCCCTCCGGCGGCATGCGAACCTCGCTATCCGTCGAGGTAATGCGGGCCAGTAACTCGCTGTCGCTTCCTAGAATGTCGTGCTCGCGCATCGCGACAACGGTGTCGAGACGCAGGTCGGACTCTTGTTTCAAGGCACCGTGGCAGGCGAAGCAGCGCTCTTTGAGCACCGGTTTGATGTCCCGTAGATAATCCGACCCCGGTTGGCCCTGGGCCTGCGCCGTGGTGGCAGCCAGCAAGCTCAGGAGGATCAGCAGTAACGAACTGCGGCGCGGTCGATGATGGTCCAGCTCAGTCATTCCGACCCTTTCGATGAGTGTTCGCTGGTCTCAATTGCCCATACCTGACTGGCTGCTGTGAAGTTTACGTGGTCAGTATACGTCCAGGTGATTTTCTTTGCTGGCGACAGCAGGAAAGCGTGAGCGCCTCGTCCCGAGTTGCCACGTAGGAAGTTGGTTACCAGAACCGAGCCGTCTCTGAGCTGTTGCAGGTTGCAGGCATTGGTGAAATTGAGTGCAGGATGGTCCCGGGCGGTGAACTCCCAAACGACTTCTCCGGAACGATTCACTTCCAACAGCCGAGCCTGGGTGCCGCAGGCAATCAGGGTGTTGCCGCTGTTGAGACGCAGGATGTCTTGAACCGTTCCCGCCGGATAGCGGCCGTTGCCGGATTTCGACACTTGGTAACGCCACACTTCTTTCCCGTTTGCATCGACTTCCAGGGCCGTCCCCTCGCCCCAGAGTTGGGCCAGGTAACGATGGTTGCCGACGGCGTACACGTTCCCTAACTGGCCGTGGTGATGTTGGTAGCGGGCGGGAATTGGTAATCGCTGCTGGATCTTGCCAGCGAAGTTCATCAGGATCGCCTGGGGTGGTTGCTGGCCACTGACAATCAGTTGCGAGCGATGTCGGGTGATGTTGATGATCTCTCGGAACTCGTTCCGGTAAGGCCAGGACCATTGCACTTGTTTGTCGAAGTCGAGGCAGCGAACTTCCTGCTTGTCGGTGATGATTGGGTACACGAGTGTGTTGTTATCCAACAGCACAAAGTCCCAGACCTTACCTGCGGGACGGTGTTCCCAAATCACTTTCCCTTGCCGGTCGACTCGGGCCAGCTTGAACTGGACGTAATCGCAGATCATTAATTCATAAGGAAGTTCCCGTGTTGGGGTGGTGTTCTGTGCGGGGGCCGGGCGGCCCAGTGCTAATGCGGTCAACAGGAGGGCGAGCGTGAGTAGGAAGTGGCGACGTGTGGCGAGGTGGTTCATGACCGTGCTCCGCGGTGTGCATGTCCGTCGACCTGACCCAGGATCGGATGATTATTGAGTATGTGGTGGGACAGTGCCTTGCGTGCGGCCGACCAGTTTTTTCTCAACAGTGCGGTCAAGATCTCGCGATGCTGATGCATCGTTTCGATCGCCACCGTGTCGTCGTGGTCTTCCCACTCGAACAGCAAGCGGTAGTAACGTCCCTGGCGGGCAAAGAAGTCGCGGATGTACGCGTTGCCGGCGGTGGAGATCAAATATTCGTGGAGCGACTCATCCACGACAGGGTTCGTGTCCGTTGATGCGGAAGGCACGTTCAAATCGAGCATCTGTTGCAGCTCGGCGGGATCAAGTTTAGGGCGCGCCAGCTCCAGTGCTTTCAGTTCCAGCACCTCGCGGACCTCAATGAATGCCTGCAGGTCGTCCTGGCGAAATGGACGGAGACGCCAGCCGCGACGGGGGATGTGGTCCAGCATCCCTTCACCGGCAAGTCGGTGCAGGATATTGCGAATCGCCGATCGGCTGATGGCGTACTTCTCGGCTGTCGCCTCCTCGCGCAAATAAACCGGTTCGCCCTGCAAGCTGAGTTGGACGAGATCGCTGGAAATGATTTCGTACGGATCGCGCGGGCGTTCTGGTAACTTCGCGTGCCGGCCTGTGCGAGCACCGGTCTGGTGTGAGGCCGTGTTGGTCAGGCGGAGATTGGGGCCTTTTTCCAGCAACCCTTCGTCGATCAATTCGGCCACCGCCGCCCGCACCGGCGTCAAGCTGACGTTGTAGAGCTCGGCCAGTGATTCCAGTGTCAGTTGGACGGGCAATTCCTGCCCCGACTTCAGTTGGGCGCCCAGATCGTCTTTGATATACGATGCGATTGACATGCCATCAGAATACTTGTTTTAGGCGCCAAAAACAAGTACATTGGTGACAAAGTAAAAAAGCGGGACGCTGGTTGCCAGGTTTTTCGGTCGCGAAAATGCCCTGATACTGCCCTGTGACCGAGCGCCGAGGAACGCCTGAGCGGGAAGACGATGAAAATCACTGCGATTGAAACGCATGTCTGCCATGCGCGGATGCGAAACTGGATCTTTGTCAAAGTGTTGACGGATCAGCCGGGGTTGTACGGTTGGGGCGAGGCGACGCTGGAATGGCATACGCGTGGCGTGGTCGGGGCGGTCGAAGACATGGCATCCCTGCTGGTGGGTGAGGATCCGAGGCGCGTCGAGCACCTCTGGCAGATGATGTGGCGGCAGCACTTCTGGCATGGCAGCGGGGTCACACGTTCCACAGCCATTGCGGGGATCGATCTGGCTTTGTGGGACATTCTTGGCAAGCATCATGGAGTGCCCTGTCATCAATTATGGGGCGGTCCTGTGCGGGATGCGATCCGTCTGTATTGTCACCTTGGCGGCGGCAACCTCGAGGCGTTTTATGAGACGCCGGTGGACAATGCCAAGCAGTTTGCTGACTTGGCGCGGCGGGCGGTCGCGGAAGGCTTCACCGCATTCAAATCAATGGCAGTGCCGCCGACCATGCCCATTGAGGGTCTCCAGCCGATCAAGGCTGCGGACGCGTGTGTGGCCGCGATGCGTGAAGAAGTGGGGGACGACATAGACATCATGGTGGATTGTCACGCACGGTCATCACCGGCCATGGGAATGCAGTTCGCCAAAGCGCTCGATCCTTACGGACTTTATTTTTTGGAGGAGCCATGCTGGCCGGAGAGTATTGACGGGCTTGCAGCCATCAACGCGGCGGTCACGACTCCCATTGCTACCGGCGAACGGATGACGCATCTGGCCGCGTTTCGCGATCTGTTTGCAGCGCGGGGATGTGAAGTCTGCCAGCTTGACCTCACGCACTGCGGTGGCTTTACCGAAGCGCGTCGCATCGCGGCACTGGCGGATGCCTACCGAGTCGCGCTGGCACCGCACAATCCTCAGGGGCCGGTGAGTACGGCGGCGTCCTTGGAGTTTGGTTTCTCCCAGCCGAGCTACATTATTTGTGAATCGGTCCACAACGACGTACCGTGGCGGAACGACGTGGTGGAAGAAGGGTTTGTGGTGGACGAAGCGACGCGAACCGTGACTCCCAATACCCGGCCTGGTCTGGGGGTATCGATCGACGAGGAGGAGGTGAAACGGCATCCGTTCGAGCAAGAGATTCCGCAACGCGTTTTCTATTCCGACGGCAGTGTGGGAGATTGGTAGTGCCCCGATGATGAACACTGCAGCCAAGGTGCGGAGTCTGGTCTTGGAAATGCCGCATCAAGTCATTCTTTGGATGGCCTCTAAGAGGGAAGCACAGGAAAATGGCGAATTCTGAAGTGAACCCTTCCGAGCCGACTCCGGCGCGCCCAACTTGGGTGCGACACGAGGTGTTGTTGTTGCTGACGCTCGCGGCAGCCATTGCGTATCTCACACGCAATGCGGTCAGTGTGGCCGAAAGCACCATTCGCGACGACGTTGGCTTTAGTATTCGGCAGTCGGGTTGGCTGATGAGCGCGTTTTTCTGGTGTTATGCGGCGCTCCAGGTACCGTGCGGGACAGTGGCGTCGCGGTTTGGAAGCAAGTTGGCGATGCTTGTGTTTGTTGCCATGGGCTCCTTTGCCGCGTTGTTGATTGGTGGGGCGCCGGTGTTCTGGTTATTACTGGTGGCGCAGGTGCTCATGGGTGCGGCGCAGGCCGGCATGTTCCCGGTGTCTTGTTTTTCGCTGTCTCATTGGGTTCCCTTAGCGCACCGATCGTTTGCCTGCGGCATGCTGGCGGCGGGGATGCAAGTTGGCGCGATCGTGGCTGCTCTGTCGACCGGCTCCTTGATGGAAGCGATGGATTGGCGATGGGTGTTCGTTCTGTTCGCCGTTCCAGGATTTCTCTGGTTGTGGGTCTTCTGGTTGAGTTTCCGCAATCGCCCGGAGCAACATCCGTATGTGAATGATGAAGAGCTGGCGCTCATTCGTGCTGACGGGAGCAACGATGTGGGGCCAGAGAACCCGCCGATTCCCTGGGACAAGATTCTGCTGAACGTGTCGCTCTGGTTCTTGTGTGGTCAGCAGATGTGCCGCGCTGCCGGTTACATGTTCTTCGCCAGTTGGTTTCCCACCTTTCTGCAAAAGACCCAGGGAGTCTCGGTCAAAGATTCCGGTTACCTGCAGGCACTCGTCTATGCAGGGTCGCTTGCCGGGGCACTGTTGGGAGGCATGTTGACGGATTGGATTTGGCGCCGCACGGGCAGCGTCAAGCTCAGTCGGAACGGGGTGGGTGCGGCGTTCCTCTTGGGTTGCGCTTTGCTTATTTTGAGCGCCTGGTTCGTCAAGAGTACACTGCTGGCGGTCCTGCTGTTGTCCGTTGGCGCGCTGTTCGCATCCATGGCCGGGCCTTGCGCCTTCGCGGCCACAATCGACATCGGTGGAAAGCACGTACCTCAGGTGTATGGTTCGATGAACATGGCCGGCAATTTCGCCGCCGCATCGTGTCCGATCCTGGTGGCGGAGCTATTCTCCTGGAGCTCGAATTGGACGATTGTGTTACTCGTCTTTGCGTTGATCTACCTGATGGGCGCGTGCTGTTGGGTGATGGTGGATTGTGATCAACGGATCGTGGGTCACGGCGAAGTGGGGCTCGAGAAACGCTAAAGACGTGCCGTGAGAACGCGGCTTACGAGTCAGCTTGGTTCTCAGACACGTGATTTCGAATGCGTTGACTTGCACCGGTGCAGCTGCACGCGTCGAGTTGTGCAGCTGCCGGTGTTGCAGCTGATCACTGCTGAGGCATCGCTTGGGCAGTGGGCTGGGTTACGCGGCCCAGGAACAGGACGCTGCCGGTCGATTTCTCTCGGATCAGGAAAACGAACGGACGATCGGCTTGGAACACGGGGGTGAAAGGAACGCCGCGGTCTGATAAATCCGCTTCCTCCGCCAGCATGACGGCGGTTGCGGCGGCCGCTTCAGTTCCTGTTTCATTGACTTCCACGAACGCCTTGTGAATGACCTTCGAGATGTGGAGTTGGTCCAGCGGGTCGGTGGACGTGGTCAACCCTTGGAATTGTGCGCCGTTGACTGGGTTGGGCGGAATAAACGCCCTGACCATGCCCATTTTCTGAAGCGGCCCGGGGGCACCCGCGTCACCTAAGTTGTAGTCCGTCTCCATTTTGAATTTTGGCAGAGAGACGTTCGTTTCACGTTGTTGAAGATGGCCAATCCACCGGTTGAGATTGTCCTGCGTGAGCTGAGCCTCAATCGCAGGTAGGCGGGCGGGGTCGTTGGGGGCGATCACGACCATTGCCAGGTCGTCTCCCTTGTAGGGCAGTTCGACGATCGCGAAGCCATCGGCCGTCGGGTAATGTCCTTGCGGGTCCTGGCCTGCGCGGATGCGCAACGGGGTGTTGAAGTGGGAGCCATCTGAGTTGAAAGCTCCGTAACGACCGACTTCCAGTTGCGGCTCGTGCATGATCGGCGTCTTTTGCTTGGTGCCGTCCGCGAGCGTGAAGTTGCGGTCTTGGGTGTTTTCCTGCTGAAACGGGATCGACCAATCGCCCTTGAAGTAAATCGCGTTAGTCAACACCAAACGGGTGAGTTGGTCGAGCGATCCTTCCGGCAGCAGGTCTTGGATGCGGTCGTTAGTTTGTTCCTCGATCCAGTCGTTGATTTTTAATCGTTCTGCCTCGAAGGCATTCTTGAAATCGACCGGGAAGATGCCGCCCGTGTCGTAGTGTTTGTGGATCGTCGCGACATACTCAGGATCGAACGGATAGGTCTTCTCGCCCCACAGGGCGTTAGCCACGCGGATTTCATATTGATCGACCTTCGCCAATTCGGCGTTGAGTTTGGCCACGATCGCCGGTTCTTTACGGCGCTCGGTGTTGGCGAGTTTCCACTGACTTGCGGCCTGCAGTTGTTTCACTTTTGCTCGCACAGACTTCAATTCATTGCGAAGCATCGTGATTTTTGCGCGGATTTCGGCGACCGCTGCTGAATCTCCGCCGGCCCCGTTGAGTTTGCGGTTCAATTCTGCCATGCCGGTATGGATCAGCGCAGTTTCCCAGGGAATCAGTTGGTCGTCGTCTCCGATGCGCCGGGCCACGTTGGGAAACCCCAGTACCCTACCCATCTCGGCTGCGGTTTCCTGCCGCGCTCCTTCGGCCGTCATCGCCAGCGCGCTGGATACCGAATAGGGAGAGAAGAACAGATTTTCTCCAGGGCTCTCGCTGGAGAGTTGCCGGTAAAGTTCAAAGGCAAAATCGCTGTTCGCCCGCGCGACCAACTTGGTAGGTGCGTTGTCCGCTTCGGCGGCCAGTAGGTCTCCGGGGGTTCCTTCGATACTGCCCATGGCTGTGGTTAGCGTGACCACGCCGCTAAGAATCAAGACTCGTGACGTTGATTTCAGCATCGCTCTCTCCTCGTTTTTCTGGGGCGGGTGTGTTCCGATATAAAACCGTGTTCCGGTGGCGACCGCTTCGCCGTTGGGTGTTTTGATACGTAACGGCGTTCGACTGATGTCGCGCTGTTTCAATTCGTCGTTTATTTCTGTGGACTCGATGAGCAGTTCGCCGCGATCCAAATGGACCACCGTGGGTTCAACGACTTCAAAATTGGCGTTGCCGGTTGGAGTGATCTTCCAATGGGCGACCAATTGCACCGCGGGAGGCGAAGGGCGGTTGTCGACGCGCGGCGGACCTGGATCCTGAGACGCCATTTGCCAAATACCAATCGCTGCCAGGACGCACGCTGCGGCCGCGAAGATGCCCCAGGCAATGGCCGGGGCCTTGGAACGGCGCGCGGTCGTGGGAGACGAGGGTGCGACCAGTTCGCTGGCAAGGGCTTCTTTGAGCAAACCTGGTTGCAGCGACATTTCGACGAACAAGGCGCGTTTTTCGGCGTCCGCTTCGAGTTGAGCGTTCAACGCAGCGACCTGCGCCTCGTCGGCTTTGCCGTCGAGAAATACCAGCACGAGTTCCGCGAATGCATTGTGTTCGCTGTCAGGCATGATTGACCTCCTCGGTGGGGGCAGTTTGGCGTCGCATGCATTGAGCGAGTGCTTGGTGAGCCCGGCAGAGAGCCTGATACACGGTGGTGGTTTTGCGTGTCAGCCGTTCGGCGATCTGCGAGCTAGTCAGGCCTTCATGGTAGCGCAGTAGGACCAGCTGGCGTGCGTTGGGAGTCAGCTTGCCTACGCACGCTCGGAGTGTTTCGACCAGGTCGCTGGCCTCGACGGTGTCATAACGCTGCCATTGGGTGTCGAGCAATTCGGCGACATGCCCTTCCAGCGTGAGCGGCTGGCGTTTGGACTTCCGGGCTGCGTTGAGTGCTTCAAGGCGAGCCGCCCGGCGCATCCAGGCCAGAAAGTGGTCGGCATCCTGGATTTCGTGAGACTTCTTCAAGACGAGCACGGATACCTGTTGCAGGACATCTTCGGCCGCATGCGCGTCGCCCAGGATGGCCCGCACGTAGCCGATCAGTTTCACGCGTTCGCGAATTAGCAGGCGTACACAACTGTCGTGATCGAGGGCCATGGGTGTCCAACTGGGTCCGTTACTGGTCGAAAACTCGGAAAATTCACCTGCGGAATGTTTGTGGCTAATGGCATACGTCGTAACCGAGGTGAATCTCTACATCGGTAACAATTTTTTTCTGGAATTCGGATCCGTTGCCCCCCAGTCGGTCCAGTGTAGTACGGGCATTCGGTAGGTTTCCAGTGCCACGTAGGGCTGGATGGCGGTCGCGCTGGTTTCCAGGTGAGCGCCGGGCGTNGTGTGGATTGCGGCAGCGCGATCCGTGGCTGATGGGAATTGACGGTGGAAATCGCCGGAAAGACAATGTGGCCGGAAACCGCGGTGGCCCGACCAGCGGAAACGGTGGTTTGCCGGGATGGTTGACGCACCGCCTGTGCGCTGATCAGAGGCCGTGAAGTGAACGCGTGCGACGNGCGCTGGAAACGAGAGGACAGATCATGCTTTCCTACTTCTCCATGAACCGGGCCATGACCGCCCTGGTGGTGCTCGTGGTGCAATGGTTCGCGCTGCCGTCAGTGAACGCAGAGCAGCCCCCACGTCCCAACATTCTGTTGATCATGACGGATGATCAGGGGTGGTGGGATGTCGGAATGCGAGGCAATCAGACGATTGACACGCCCCGTATCGACCGACTGGCGAGCGAGGGAGTGGACTTCACCCGATTTTACGCGGCCCCCGTCTGTGCGCCGACACGTGCCGGATTGATGACCGGGCGCTATTGCTTGCGGACCGGTTTGTACAACACACGTTTTGGTGGAGATTCGCTCGGATTGCAGGAAGTGACGATTGCCGAGCGGTTGCAGTTGGCCGGATATCGCACGGGATGTTTTGGTAAATGGCATTTGGGCAAGTATGCACCGTATCAACCACAGGAGCGCGGGTTTGATGAGTTCCTGGGGCATTATCACGGGCACATCGACGAATACGATTATCCCGACCAGATCGTGCACAACGGTGTCCCGGTCGAAGCGCGACGTTATGTGACCGATCTGTTTACCGACGCGGCCATCGAATTCATCGAGGCGTCGGGGAAGCAACCTTGGTTTTGCTACCTGGCATTGAATGCGCCGCATTCACCTTGGGTTGTGGGCACCAGTCATGACGGGCAAGCACGCGGTGATCGGTTGATCGAAAAGTACCAAAAACGTGGGTGCCCGCTGCGCGAGGCGCGGATCTATGCGATGATTGACATCATCGACCAAAATCTTGGGCGACTGCTCGATCTGCTGGCGCGGCGCACGCTCGACAAAAACACGGTGGTGGTATTCATGACCGATAACGGCGGGGTCAGTAAGCACTTCAAAGCCGGATTGCGGGGTAACAAAGCGTCGATTTACGAAGGGGGCGTACGCGTGCCGTGTCTGATTCGGTGGCCGGGCAAATTCCCGGCAGGGGGACAGGTCACGGCGCAATGTTCGCACATCGATCTGTTTCCCACCTTTTGTGAACTGGCTGGTGTCCCCGCACTCACCGATCGAAAGATGGATGGCAAAAGTTTGTTGCCGTTGTTGCGAGCAGGGCAGGGCGGCACCCACCACCGTTACGTCTACCACACCTGGGATCGCTATCAGCCCAACCCCGATCGACGGTGGGCCATTTCGGACCCTCGATGGAAGTTGGCTTGCCAGCTGCGGGCGGACGAGCCGCTTTCGGAGAAGCGTTGGCAATTGTTTGATCTGCAGGAGGATCCCGGGGAAACCAAGAACGTGCGCAGCGAGCACCCGGAAACGGTGCGCCGTCTGCGGAGTGAGTTTTTACGTTGGTTCGAAGACGTGACCGAGGGGCAAGCGTACCGCCCGGTGCCGATCCCCGTCGGCCATCCCCGCGAACCGGTCATCGAGATCCAGCCGAGTTGGGCAACCTGGAAGGGGCCCCATGTCCAATATGTCTTCCGGGGCTACGACTGGGATACGATTGAAGGTTGGAAAACGCCAGGGGAACACGCGCTCTGGCAGTTAGACGTGTTGCAAGCGGGTACCTATGACGTCGTGTTGCATTACGGGAGAAGTGGGCGAGATGGCGGGACCTTGCGCCTCACGGCGGGGCAATCGTCGCTGGACTTCAAACCGCAGGCCACACCCACGGCGGATGTGTTTCGCCGGCAGCCCGCCGGCCGTTTGACACTACCTGCGGGAAAAGTGCAATTGCGGGCTGAGGTGGTGGCGGCGCGCGGAAAGGAACTGATGCGATTGAACCGCATTATCCTGAAGCGACGAGACTAAGCCGGGCCAGCAAAATGTCGCGCAGGGCAACCGCAGGCGCCGACCGGTCCGCTGCTAGAATTTGCGGGCACGGACGAAATGCAGTGGATCATCGCCCCGCGCGTCGCCCAGCATGTAGAAATCCAAGCGGTTATCGTCGAGCGATAATTGCGCCAGCATGGCGCTTTCGTCGTTCATCTCCATGGCCAGGACGCCGTCGTCGCCGATGTTCCACAATCCGGTGACCTTTTGCGCGGGCTGGTCGCCTGCGCTATACGACCAGGTGAACGTGCCATCCTGGTTCAAGTCCATGGCAAACGAGCGTTGGTCACGTTTGGCGGTCCAGGAGCCGACGAGCTTATCTTTGGGAATGGCATTCACCTGCTCCGGCGGCTTGACCTGAGCGACCGGTTGGGGCGCCTCGGCTTCTGGATCAATATTTTGTAGCAGCTGAATGGCCAGCGGATCTTTGGGGGTGAGCTGCACGAGTTTGCGGAGTTCCGTTTCGGCGGCATCCTGGTTGCTGGCGGTCAGGTAGTGATAAGCCAGCACCAGGCGGGCAGCGGCGTCGTCCGGATGGACCTTGCGATAGTTCTCCAGCTTGCGGAGTTGGTTGGTGTAGGTGGCAACGTCGGGATAGGTACCACGAGTCCCCAGGCTAAACTTCATTTATCATCAGATACTGCAAACACTACATTTATTGATATTGATTCAAGTTCAAATTCGGGGTTGTTCAGC
>NZVR01000094.1 GCA_002701545.1 Blastopirellula sp.
TCGGAGACGACCAGGCGCGCTCGGAGGGCGGATTGCTGAACGATTCCTGCCTGCGTGAGGGCGTCGATGAACGCCAGGCTCGAGCCATCCATTCCGGGCATTTCGGCGGCATCGACGAGCACATCGCAGTTGTNGATTTGCAATGCAGCGAGGGCTGCCATAATATGCTCGATCATCTCGACGGTGGTCCCGTCGGTCGACAGGTTGGTTCGCCGAGGTGCTTCGATGCGTGCCCCAGCGTGTGCTTGGATGCGGACAGCTGGCTGAAGATCGGTGCGAACAAAGGTGATGCCGGAGTCTTCTGGCGCCGGCTGGAAGGTCACGCGGACATCTTTTCCGCTCCAATAGCCAAAGCCTTCAACGACTGCTGGAGCGGCAAGCGTCTGTTGGTTTCGAAAGGTTGCCTTCAAGGTGTTAGTCTCGCAGCTGCGTGGTTCGTGGCAAAAATGAGGTGCCTTAGCGTCGTGGTGGAACGAAGCCTTGCCCAATGTTCTTTGGTGCCAGTCCACGGTTGAGGCGATCGATCACCTGCTGCGTGATGTCGAGACGATCTTGATAGACGACCGGTCGATTGACGCCTACCATGATCGAATCACGGCGATTGCCGTCGATGGGTTTGCTGCTGTAACGCATGACGAGCGAGGCGCCGTAACGTGCGGACAAAACGGATACGTGCTGAACGACTTCCTGATACGCTTCGAGGTAGACGCGGGCTTCGCGTTCACGGACGTTTTTGACTTCCAGTTGACGCCGAACTTCCAGGTCGGCTGCGGCCTGCGTCAGCTGTGCCTCGATTTGCTTGCGAGCGGCTGAGCCGGCGGGTTGCTTTTCGCGTTCCTGTTCGCGGGCAGCGAGTTTTTGTCGTTCACCGCGGAGGTAGGTGTCAAATTTCTGGACGTCCTGTTTGATTTCCGCCATGCGATCTTTGAAGCGTTGGTGATTTTCAAAGACTTTGGGGATATCTACCAGGACAATCCCGGTGCCTGCAGGTGCGGTGCGAGGCATGAGGGAAACGATAGCGAGCAGCAAGCCAGCCACGAGGGGGGCGTGGAAAGAAAAATACTTCACGATTGAGCGCTCCATGCTGGGGGGTGGTCGTCCGCGACCTGCGGCAGAGCATCCGTGTCTGCCATAATTTGGCGATTTCTCGGGCCAGGGCCATGAGGAATCGGTGGGGTATTGTGCCGACATCAGGGGACTGCGTAAAGGTCAGAATTTCGGCTGATTCGCGGGTTTTGCCAGAAGTGGCCGTGGTGAGCGAGCGGCAGGTGTGCGGTGCGGAAGGAGGTGAATCGGCCGGCGTAGCGGGCCCCATTTTGGCAAGCTAGGGTAAGTTGCGGCTTCCTGCGCGGGTCGTCTTGTCGAAAACGGTCCGTCTCCTTATNATGGTGAGTTTGGCTTACAGTCCATTTTTTGGCTGACAAAGGACAAGTGATGAAGGACGGTATTCATCCGAACTACGTCGAAACGACGGTGACTTGCGGTTGCGGCAATTCGTTTACTACTCGGAGTACGCGCTCGGAGTTGAAAGTGGATATTTGCAATTCGTGTCATCCTTTTTACACCGGCAAGTTGAAGTACGTTGACACTGCCGGGCGTATCGAGAAATTCCAGAGTAAATTCGCTGCCGGTTCCTACGCGAGCTTGCAGCCGAAGAAGAAAAAGAAGAAGGTCAAGCCGGAAGCGGAATCTTAGGCTCTGCTACGCTGTCGCTGCTGTCGTCACAGTTTGCGTGAGCGTTTTCTCCGCGCATGCTTCTGGCCGATTTGACTCTGTGCTCGAGATCCACCCATGCGCGAAGTACTCGAAAAGCAACTCAAGCGATTTCAAGAGCTTGAGGCGATGATGACCGATCCGGAGGTCCTGGCGGATTCGAATCGCATTTCTGCCGTAGCTCGTGAGCGCGGCTCGTTGGCCAAGGTCGCGACGAAGTACCAGTCGTTCAAGACGACGATCGAGGAGATCCAGGGGGTTTCCGAGATGGCTCAGAGTGACGACCCGGAAGAGCGCGAGATGGCAGAGCTTGAGTTGCCGGAACTGCGTGCGAAACGCGAGCAGTTGTGGGAGGATCTGCTGGACATGACGGTGGGCGGCGAGGATGCCAATCGCCCCCGTTGCATCATGGAGATTCGTGCCGGGACGGGGGGAGACGAAGCGGCGTTGTTTGCGCGGGATCTTTACGAGATGTACAAGCGGCACGCCGAAGCCAAGGGATGGAAGGTCGAGTTGCTGGACGCCAGTCCCACGGAGTTGGGTGGCTTCAAGGAGATTTCCCTGGCGTTTGGTGGCGAAAATGTATTCCGCGAGTTGCAGTATGAGAGTGGTGGGCATCGGGTGCAGCGCGTCCCGGAAACGGAGGCCAAGGGGCGCATTCATACTTCGGCGGCGACTGTTGCCGTGCTTGCGGAGCCCGAAGATGTAGAAATCGACTTGACCACGGAAGATTACGACGTGGAACGCTATGCGGCCAGTGCGGGTCCCGGTGGTCAGCATGTCAACAAGACTGCTTCCGCAGTCAGGCTGACGCACAAAGCGACGGGGCTGCAAGTGCAATGCGCGGATGAGCGGAGCCAGCACAAGAACTTGGCGCGTGCTTTGCGTTTGCTGAAGTCAAAGTTGTATGAAGCGAAGAAAGAGGAAGAGGCGAAGAAGCGGGCGGATCATCGAAAGACGTTGGTAGGTTCTGGCGACCGTAGTCAGCGGATTCGGACGTATAATTTTCCTGAGAACCGCGTTTCGGACCATCGTATTAATCTCACCTTGTACAAACTGGACCAAGTCATCGCGGGCGATTTACAGCCACTCACGGATGGATTGATCGAACACGATCGTAATGAACTGCGAAACGCGATGGGTAATCTCGACGAATAGGTCTGCGCATGGCTGCAGCAGAAACATGGACCCACGGCCGGCTGTTGGAGTGGACGGCGGGTTACTTACAGGAGCACGGCTGCGAGAATGCGCGGCTGGATGCTGAGGTGTTGCTGGCCGAAGCTGCGGGTTGCCAGCGCATTGACCTCTATGCCACCTTCAATGAAGAGGCTACGGAAGCGTGTCGCGTGGCGTTTCGAGAATTGGTGCGCCGGCGTGCCGAAGGGATGCCGGTCGCTTATCTGGTTGGTAAACGCGAGTTCTTTTCACTGGCATTTCGCGTCACCCCGGATACGTTGATTCCCCGCCCGGAAACCGAGCATCTGGTGCTTGCCGCCGTGGACCGCAGTAAGGAGTTGCAGGCGGAGATCAGCGATCGNCCGCTGCGCGCTGCAGATGTCGGTACGGGCAGCGGTATCATCGCGGTGTGCTTGGCAAAGCACGTTGAGAGTCTGGAAGTGCTCGCGCTGGATTTGTGTGAGAAGGCGTTAGAAGTGGCCCGAGAAAATGCAGCAACTCACGAGGTTGCCGAACGCGTGCAGTTTCAGGCGGGAGATTTACTCACTCCGGTAGAAGACGATACGTTGGATCTGGTGGTCAGTAACCCACCGTATGTCAGTCAAGATGAGTTGCGTGATGCGGATCGTGAGGTCAAGGATCATGAGCCGCATCTGGCGCTTGTCGGTGGGGTGACAGGGACTGAGGTCATATCCCGTTTGGTACCGCAAGCTGCCAGCAAGCTTCGCCAAGGTGGGTGGTTGTTAATGGAAATCAGTCCGATGCTGGAAACTCGGGTGCGCGAGTGCGTCGTGGAGACGGGGAGCTTTGAATTATCTCCCACGATCCACGATTTGGCCGGTCATGCCCGGGTGATCGAGGCCCGCAAGCTCTGANTCCAGCGAGCAGCAGAGTGCCGGATGCCATGCGAGGTTAGTTGCTGTCGCGTGCCGTGCTCGGGTGCGTGGCGACCAGCGTTTCCTGAGACGATTAGGTGTCGTAGGTGCGCGATTCGTGGGCAAGTTCGTCCAGCATGCGAGTCAATGCTTGTTCAATGCCGGACATGATCGGATCGACGGTGGCTTGGCGGTCGCGTTTGGGACTCACTTCCATCGCTTCGCCCACGTCGATAATGACTTTCATGTTGCCGTGCACGCGGACGATGTCTGTCAGGTCCTCTTCGTAGCGTTCGACTTGTTCCAGTAAACGGTCGACTGAGACATGCGATGTGAGATAGTCAGGGATGTAGCAGGAGACCTGTTGCGCCAGATAAATATCGGCCAGTTGTCGCCAGCGGCGTTCCCGTTCTTCGGCGTCGATGTTGCCTTGGACCATGTCGGGCAAGATTTGCATCCGCAGGGCTTTGACGCGGGGGACGACGGAGCCAGTGTGTTCTTCGTCCAGCCATTCTTTCTCGAGAGGTTGGAGTAGGCGGTTGATTAACCCTTCGAGGCGGTCGGGGATGTCCGCTTGTTGAGTCGCACCAAAGTATTCGAGTTCTTTCAGGCAGAGCAGTCCATGGCCGACCTTGAGCACCCGGTCGAGCAAAGGGAGTTCGCGTTGGGGCTGCCATGAAAAGCGTCGCTCGATTTCCGTCAGGACACCATCGACTGCTTCTTCGATATCTCCGAGGAAGAGATATTTGAGCGCGATCGGGTGGATGACGACCTTGCCCCCCTCAACGGCTTTGGCGCGTTTTTTGGCGGCTGTGCGTGCGATGAATGCGACACCATCGAGCAGAGCGTGCAAGCGATCGTTGGTGCGTGAAACGGCTCCTTCGGGGAAGATCACCAGTGGGCGTTCGGCCTTTTCGAGGATTTCGATGGCCGTATTGATGGCCGCCCGATCGACGCCCTCGCGATTGATGCTAAAGCCTCCCATCCGCCGGATCGCAAAACTCGTAAACCAGGATTGGTTGAACAGGTGCCAGCTGGCCATCGCGTACACCAGCGAGTCGACTTCTCGTGACAGCCAGCCCATCACAATCGGATCGGCATTGCGACAGTGATTCGGGGCGAGCAAGATGCCATGTCCGGCGTCGAGGGAAGCTTTCAGGCGTTCGGTGTGGCGACACTCATAGTCAACGACTCCCTCATTGTTGCGCAGCCAGCGGGCATGTAGGTTGAAATCACGGATGATACGGGGCCAGACGTTGCCGCGATGGGGAGGAACAAACTTGTAAGGCTTCTCAATGACGATGTTTTGCATGTCTGGCTAACTTGGTCTGCTTCGTGATCGGTGGCGTTCGTTGCTGCGAGGTGTTGGGTGGCTTGTGCTGGGATCATGGGGCGTTGGTCGTCAACGTTCAATCGGTGACCGGGGCATTGTAGCCTTGAGGGTGTGCGCGGTGCCAACCCCAAGCGGTTTCCACAATCCGTTCGATGTCCATGTATTGAGGTTGCCAGCCAATCACGGTGTGGGCTTGGGATGCGTCGGCGACGAGCGCGTCGGGGTCGCCGGGGCGTCGCTCTCCCAGAACTTCCGGGATCGGGTGTCCCGTGACGCGCCGGCAGGCCTCAATCACTTCGCGCACGCTCGTGCCGCGCCCGGTGCCGAGGTTCAGTTGGATGCCTTGTCCTGGTTGCAGATGGTCGAGTGCCTTGAGATGCGCACTGGCCAGGTCTTCGACGTGAACATAGTCGCGGATGCAGGTTCCGTCTGGGGTGTTGTAGTCGTTGCCGAAGACGGTGATTTGTTGACGTTGGCCGAGTGCGACTTGGAGAACAATCGGGATGAGATGTGATTCAGGAGTATGATCTTCGCCGATGCTGCCATCTGCTGCGGCCCCTGCGGCATTGAAGTAGCGTAAAGCCGCATAGGCGAAGCCATAGGCGTGGGCGTAATCTGCCAGGGCCCGCTCAATGACCAGTTTCGTAAAGCCATAGGGGTTGATGGGCAGTTGTGGCTCTTGTTCGGTGATGGGAATGGTTTGGGGGATCCCGTAGGTCGCGGTGGTACTGGAAAAGATAAAGCGTTTGACGTCAGTGGCGCGCATGGCTTCTAGCAGCGAAAGCGTTGCGACGACGTTGTTCTGGTAATATTTTGCCGGATTCTTAACCGACTCGCCGACCAGTGCACAGGCTGCAAAATGCATGACGGCATCGATTTGATGTTTTACCAGTACGGATTGCAGCAGGGGTTGATCGATGAGGTCGCCAACGATCAAGCGGTCTTCCGGGACGGCGCCCCGGTGCCCCATCGACAGGTTGTCGTAGACCCAGACGGAATGTCCCGCCGCTTGAATTGCCTGGACCGCGTGTGAACCCACGTATCCGGCACCTCCGACGACCAAAATATTCATAGCTGCACTGGGTTGGTTGTGACCGCGTTCTTTATCCGGAAATGCGGCCGGAGGGGAGAAGTGTGAAGTCAAGCAAGCCGATTATCCGAAACCTGAGGATACAACACCAGCCCACGCAAAGGTGCGTGCGGAAACCACGTGGATCGATGGAATTCGCCGTAGCTTGCTGACCAGTGAGTCTCCTGTGTCCAGATTAAAAGACCGCTTGCTGAAAAAGGCCCCATCGCCACCCAAGCGGCAGGCGTCACAGCAGTGGTCGCACGCCTTTGTGGAGTACCTTCGGAGCGAATGCCATCTATCGGACAATACGGTGGTGGCGTATCAGCGCGATTTGCGGCGGTTTCACGATTGGAGCGGCGGGCGTAGCGTCGTGGAGATGAAGATTGCCGAATTGTCGGATTTTGTGGCTTGGTTGAACACCCAGAATCTGGCGCCCGCATCGATCGCGCGCCATATTGTCGCCTTGCGGATGTTTTTTCGATATCTGCAGTTGGAAGGTGTGCTGGTGGAGAACCTGGCGGAACTGCTGGGATCGCAAAAACTATGGCAGCGGATTCCAGACGTCCTATCCCCCGGCATGATCGAGGCGTTTCTCGAGGCGCCCAAGCCGTTTGACCCCTACTGGCGCCGCGATCGTGCGCTGTTGGAGTGCTTGTATGCGACCGGTTGTCGGGCTTCGGAACTGTCGAATCTGAAGCTCGAAGATGTCCATCTGGAAGACGGTTATTGCCTGGCCTATGGCAAAGGGAACAAGCAGAGAGTCACTCCGCTGGGACGCAAGGCACGCGAGGCGATCGCTTTGTACCTGGAGGAGGAGCGACCGCAATTCACCAAAGTCGCCAAGGCACCCCCGCCTTGGTTGCTGCTCTCGCGGCGCGGCCGACGTCTGAGACGAGAAGCGATTTGGGAGTTGGTCAAGCGTTATGCTGCCCGAGCACGGTTGCCCGATACGATCAGCCCGCACACGCTGCGTCATAGTTTTGCCACGCATCTCTTGGCGGGCGGTGCCGATTTGCGTCAGGTTCAGGAAATGCTGGGGCATGCCAGCATTGCGACGACGCAGATCTATACCCATGTGGATCAATCTCGTTTGAAGAAGGTGCATCAACAATTCCATCCACGCGCCTGATGGCGGACGAGGAAATAGGGCACGGTACGGGGCGCTGCGTTTGGGACGCCGCGGCTGACTCGTCGGAGGTGTGCGGTCTGCTGGTTTCTCAAGGCGTGCGTCGGTGCCGGTTGGCAGCGTTTGGCCCGCGGTGGGCCCACGGTTGGGGCGTGCTCGTCGAGTTAGCTTAATCGAGTTGTTTTTGTAGCTCGAGTAAGTGTTTGCCGCGGTGTCCAACGATGCGTTGGCGATGCCCTTCGCTGGTGCAGATTTCGAACGCGCCCACATCGCGTTGGACACAAGTAAGTGCACCGATGGCGGCCGCTTCGCCCAGTTCCACTCCCGGGAGAACGACCGCTCCGGCTCCCACGATCACATGCTTTCGCAACGTAATGCCCGCAGAGCGAACTTTGCGCAGCTCGTCGGGAACGGTGGGATTGGTCATGAAGCCATCCAGGTAGTCATCTGTCGAGGTGTACAGGGACACACGCGATGAGAGTCCACTGTAATCCTCCATCACAATGGGACCGCCTCCGCCGAACAGGTACGCGCCTGCTGCGATGTGAACATGATTGCCGATGGTGATTCCGTCGGGGCCGGCGCTGAGTAAAGCAAAGCAATCAACGCGTACGTGGTTGCCAATGCGAAGATTTTCAGTGCCGATCAAGACACAGGAGTGGTGAATACGGACGTTTTCTCCGCATTCGACACCCAGTGATTGCAGCTCTACCCACAGCACAAGGAGAGGTGGCATTCGATGTGTTTGAGCGACTGGGACGCAAGCCGCCCTATTTACCAGCTGCGGCTGAAAAGTTGTTGCCTCAAGTACTCCCATTATTGAGCAATGAGAGTTATCGTGTGCGCGTTGTCGTGTGGGCAACCACTCCCAGCCCCTCGGCGTGGCGTCGCGCGGTGACGCAGGCGTCGGCGGTGGTGAACGAGTTGAAGGCACGGTTGCCCGCCGACCAACATGCTCGGCTCCAGGCGATTGGTCAGTCCTGGACCTCGTCTACGGAAAAACGCCCCTCGATGTCATTTCTCGTGCGCTGCTTGCCGTAACCCCGAAACTCGGGAACGCGCGGGGCTGAGGCAAGACTCACCGGATGCAGGAAAACAGTCCCGGCAGCTGGTTTGATGGGCAGAATCGGCGTACAACGGTGCATAGGATCTCGCCCGTAATGCCTCCAGGATCGCGCCCGCATGCTTACCCCCGACCAAGTCAATCAGTACCATCGTGACGGATTCGTGACCCCGGAATATCGCGTTCCTGAAACCGTCTTGACCGATATTCGCGCTGCTCATGAGCGGCTCGTAGAGCGACATCCGGAGTTTAGTGACTACTGTTCCGCCCTCCTGGCTTACGATCCATGGTACCTGTCGGTGGCCCGCATTCCGGAGATTCTGGATATGGTCGAGCAAGTGATGGGGCAAGATATCGCGTTATGGAACTGCAGTTTCTTTGCCAAGCCGGCACGTGTGGGAACCAAGACCCCGTGGCATCAAGACGGTGAGTACTGGCCCATCGAACCGCTTGCCACATGTACGGTTTGGATTGCAGTTGATGCATCCACGCCGGACAACGGTTGTTTGCAGGTGATTCCCGGTTCGCATCGAGAGCGGCGGCTGGCCACCCACGAAAAGAATGACGCCCCCGGCCTGGCACTTAACTTGGAATTGTCAGAGACCGAGTTTGATGCCTCCGAAGCAGTCGATATTGTGCTGGAACCCGGTCAAGTATCGCTCCATGATGTGTACCTGTACCATGGGTCCGAAGCGAATCAATCCCCGAATCCCCGACGGGGAATGACGCTGCGGTACATGCCGACCACCTCCGTTTACTGTCACGATCAGCCGACGCGTTTTCAGCGTGAGGGTCCTCTGGTGATGTCGGAACGCACTGTGTTTTTAATGCGCGGTGGCGATCGGAGCGGAAAAAATGACTTTCGTGTGCGACATTGATTTGCCTGGAAGGGACAGGGGATAAGCCACCTGGAAAACAGCATTGCCATGAGAAGGGTTGCATGAGAAACCGCGGCGCATGGGGGGCACACATGCAGAAGGAAGTTCCCAAGATAATGTGGGACGAAAGCAGCCTGTAAGAGTAGCCTGGTGTTGACCAGGTTGATTACGCTGGAATGAGTCATCTCTGGGGGTGGCGAGGAACTGAAACGAGTTTTAGCTGGAAGGTTCGTTTGTCGTGATGCATCGTTTACTCGCTCCGTTGAAGGCGCTGGTGCGTCCTCGCCCATCCGTTGCTACCGCGTCACGGTTTGGGTCGATTGATGTGCAGCAGCGCGAGCGGATCGAATGCGCATTGCGGGAGCACTATTTTGCCGGACGGTCGAACCAGTATCTGGAGTCGGAGGCGGGGCAAGTGGACCTCCACAACCACTTGGAAAAGCGTTTGCAACATGATCGCTTTCATGTCATCCCCTGGCTGGAGTCGGTGCAAAGTTTAGCCGGTCGCACCGTTCTGGAAATTGGCTGCGGGACAGGGTGTTCTACCGTGGCGTTGGCAGAGCAGGGAGCGCATGTAACGGCCGTCGATCTCGATGAACCGGCGATGCAGGTTGCACGCACGCGTTGCCAAGAGCATCAGGTGGAAGTCGAATTCCACCTGGCAAATGCGGTCGAAGTGCACGAACGGCTGGCCGGGAGAACGTTTGACTACGTGATCTTTTATGCCGCGCTGGAACACATGACCCACGAAGAACGAATACTCGCAATCCAACGCACCTGGCCGATGGTTGCCGAGCAGGGGCATTGGTGTGTGGTGGAGACCCCTAATCGACTGTGGTATTTCGATCACCACACATCGTTGATGCCGCATTATCATTGGCTACCGGATGACCTGGCTCGTGGTTATGCGAAGTTTAGCCCGCGTGACAGTTTTCGCGAACGATTTCAAGAGACTGACGAGTCCGCGTTGCTGGAGTTCCTGCGGCAAGGACGCGGTGTGAGTTACCATGAGTGGGAACTGGCACTGGAGACTCCGGCAGAACAACTGGATGTGGTGAGTGGGTTGGCCACGTATCATCGAGGTGTGAATCTGCTGCGACAATTGAAATGGCCTCGGTCGCGTGAGCTGCGTTTCACGTCACTGTTGCGAGAGGTATCGCCCCGGCATCATGTCGCTTTTCTGCAGCCCAGTTTGGATCTCGCAATCAAGCCGCATGCAGAGGGTGCTGCAAACCTCTGAGCTGTCAGAGACGGTGGCAGACGCTTCCGTTCGCCCGTCGTTCGGCGATTTTTGGGCTGCTGTACTGCCTGCAAAGTTGCCCTATATGCACCATCTTGAAGCCGGCTATATTAGGAAGTAGGCGGACATCTTTTGTGATCAGGGTCGGCAAGGGCAACCCCGTGGGCACTTTGTACTTCGTAGTTTGGATATGAAGAAGTCATGAAATTACAGCAGTTTCTCGATCACCATGGCGTGGGTCGCAATCCGTTCGCCGAGGAAGACGCGCAGACGGACCCGGTTTTCAAAGAGTTCTGTATCGCCAGCACCTACCATCCGGCTTGGGATAAAGTCTATGGCGATCCCAACGAACCGGCGACGTCGATCGTGTTTGGTGAAAAAGGTTCGGGCAAGACCGCGATGCGATTGCAGATTTCCAGACACATCGAGGAATTCAATCGCAAGAATACCGAGAAGCGTCTGTTTCTGATCCACTATGACGATTTCAATCCCTTCCTTGATCGTTTTCGAGGGGCACTCCGCATGCGCTCGCGGCGGGCGGACAAGGTGCTGTCGGAATGGAAATTGTGGGACCACATGGATGCCATTCTCAATCTGGGTGTGACCGGTCTGATCGATGAGATACTACAAGGCAAGCGTTCGACGACCACCATGAACGAGATTGCAGCTGACAAAATCGACCTGTTGGATCGTCATCAGGCGCGGGATCTGTTGCTGCTGGCAGCCTTTTACGATCAGTCCATTGCGGAGACGTTCCGGGGACGTTGGCGGAAGCTCTGCAAGCGATTGAGGTTCTCCACCTGGCGCTCGAAGTGGCAGATGGCTGTGGGGGTCTTGGGAACCTTGGCGGTCATTGCCATGATGGCGGTGCTGGTCTACCAGGGGAACTCGGCTTCGGTCGCTAAAATCTGGTACGTGTTTGCTGGGCTTTTCGTTGGAGCTTGGGCCCCGTACGCATACCTGTTTGGTAAACGCTGCTTGTTAGCGCGGAGCGTGGTCAAGAATGTGCGGGTCGGAAACCACGAGACTTCGGCCATGCGCAAGACGATGATGCACTTCACGTCGACCGATCTCGAAGGTCAGCCGATTCCGAACAAAGAGCGGACCGACGACCGTTACGAACTGCTGATGAAACTCCAGGGGATTCTCGATACCTTGGGCTACACCGGAATCATTGTGTTGGTGGATCGTCTGGACGAGCCGCATCTGGTGAACGGTTCGGCGGAACTGATGAAGGCTTTGTTGTGGCCCATGCTGGATAACAAATTCCTCAAGCATCCCGGGTTAGGGATCAAGTTGATGTTGCCGATCGAACTGACACGTTTCATCGATCGAGAAGAGCGTGATTTCTTTCAACGGGCCCGGCTCGACAAGCAGAATATGATTTCGTCGTTTGAATGGACAGGTGAGGCATTGTTCGATGTCGCCAATGCCCGCTTGTTGGCTTGCTCCCAGGAGGGCCGGCAGCCGAGTCTCCGCGACTTCTTTGATGATTCCATTACGGACCAGCGGCTCATCGAGGTTTTGCGTGCGTTGCGCGTGCCCCGGCACCTGTTCAAATTCCTCTATCGTTTAGTGGTCGCCCATTGCAACGCCTACACCGAGGACGCACCGGTATGGCAGATTCCAACAGCGACGCTCGAATCCACTTTGGCATTGCAGTTGCGTGATCAGGATGCGTTCGATCGCGGATTGGGAGCTGGATAGTGCGCCGTGACGTGCCAAGCTACTTCTTGGATTTCTTGTTAAGACGCGATGCGTATTCTGGTCGCTTGCGCCATTCTGGAAAATAAGGTCGATAGGCGTCGAGTTCAGTCCAGAAACGAGAGCTTGGGTTGCCCGCGGTGACCTTGCCCTCGGGGTAGTCGGCACCACGGAAACTGGCTTCTCGTGAGCGTTGCCAAGTTGCGAGCAGTTGCCGCATGCGCTCCGCAACCTGAGGTTGCTTCTCCACCAGATTGGTCTTTTCAGCAGGGTCTTCACCAAGGTGGTACAACTCCCATGTCCGTTGCTTCTTGTTGAATTCCACGATTTTATAGTCGTTGTCAATGATCGCGTGATTGCCGAAGCAACTGAAGGGGATCGGTTTTGGTCGCCGGGCAATTTTCTGGTCAAACAAAGGTTGCAGGCTGATGCCATCGCAGGGCTGCAACATGACTGTTTCAGGCAAATCGAGGATGTCGACGAGTGTTGGAAAGATATCCATGGCGACTGCCGGAAACTCCGTGCGACGCGGCTGCTTGATGCGGGCTGGCCATTCCAGAATGGCTGGAACTCGGAGACCGCCCTCATACAAACTGCCTTTAAAGCCCCTCAATGGACCGACGCTGCTGGGGGTGATTCCGGGGAGACCGCCGTTGTCACTGGTGAACCAGACGAGCGTATTCTGAGCGATCTCCAAGTCGCGGAGGCCGCGACGGAGTGCTCCGATACTGCGATCCATTGCGACCAGTTCACCGTAGTGGTCACGTGACGACGGATCGAGATCGGCAAATGCCGCGGTATCGGCCGGGGCAGCAAAAAACGGTTTGTGGGGAGTTCCGTACCAAATCACGGTGAACGTCGGTCGTTTTTGTTTGACCTGCGCAGCGATAAATTTCAGTGCCTCGTCAACGATGATTTCAGAAGAATCTCCCTGGAACTCCTCAAAGTTTCCAGCGCGACTGAGTATCGGGTTGCGATCAAAGAAGTTCGTCACGGAAAGCCAGTTTGTAAACCCGAAGATGCCAGGGTGGTGCGAGTCGTTTGCCAGGATGGGAACGCCGGGACCACGCAGGCCGTTCAAATGCCATTTTCCAAAGTGACCGGTCACATAACCCGCTTCACGCAACGCGGTGGGTAACGTTTTCTCTTGTAAACGCAGAGCGTACCCGTGGCTCTCAACACCGGTTCGCATATTGGAACGCCCCGTCAAGACACTGGCTCGTGTGGGAGAACAGACCGGAGCTGCTGCGTAAAATCGATCGCATTGCAGTCCGTTGGAAGCCATCGCGTCCAGGTGGGGTGTTTTCAGGACGGGGTGGTTGTAGTATCCCGTCTGAGCCCATCCCAGATCGTCTGCCATGACAAGTACGATATGCGGCCGTTCGGCGCCGCTGGTGACTGGCAGAAACAGGAGGGCGAGGGGCAAGGCAAGGGCGCAGCGTGCGAGCATAGGATTCACGGTATCTTCTGATTTCTATCTTGTTGAGATGAAGGCGGTATGGTGGATGCCAGCTATGAAAGATAACTCGCCGGTCCAGGGGCCGCAAATCGTCTACGCATGCTCGTGTCCTCTGAAGAGTTGGGTGTCGGGGCGGGAGAACTGCTGAGTAGTACTTGGTAGACTGGCAGCCAACCGATGGGATGTGAGATGGTAGATGATGCGATGAAAGCCAGGGCCAGCGGCTGGCGCCGGCTGGTACAGATACGATTGGGAACCTTGTTGCTGTTCGTCACCGTTTGCGCGGTCGGTTTGGGGTGGCGGCAATCGTTGGTCGTTTCTTATGAAAAACAAGACGCGGCTGCGCAACGGTTGCTGGCAATTGGCGCCAATTTGCAATGGGAACCGGCCCAACCTGCCTGGTTGCGTCCCTTCATGGACGAAACGCGTTTTCGCGACGTGGTGGAAGTGAGGTGTGAAAGTAAATGGCTGAACGGAGAAGTGTTCGAGCCCATCGCCGACCTGCATTACGTCAAACGGCTTTACATCGCCAATAACATGATCGATGACGATGTCATGGCGTGTCTGCGGAATTGTCACAGATTGGAACGTATTTCACTGTGGCAGACGCAGGTCACCGACGATGGACTCGTATTTCTTAAGGGCAAAAGGCAACTGCGCGCTGTGGATTTGCACTCGACCCGTGTCACCGACCGTGGTGTGAAGTATCTGTCAGGTGCATACCGGATGAATAAGTTAAAACTGCCGAGCGGTGTCACCGATGAAGGCATCCGGGCGTTGCGAGGTCTCCGCGAACTGCGTGAGCTGCATCTGGATGGCGGGCAAATCACGGCTCAGGGCCTGGCGGAGTTAAAGCATGCAAAGCTGACCACATTGCATACGAACTCGATGCAAATCAGTCCGGAGGATTTGAAGTTCCTCTGTCAGTTGAGGTACCTCCATCAGCTGAACCTGCGCGATGTCCAGGCGAATCCTCAATATGCGGAACGGCTTGGGCAGATGCCTCAGTTAAGATCGTTGATGATTCGTTCGACGTTGGTCGACGATGACTTTGTCGCGTCATTGAGTCCTTGCCCCAAACTGGAGGCACTCACCCTGTATGGGACGCGCGTCGGACGCTCGGGGGTGGCGAGTCTGGCAAAGTTTCCCGCGTTGCGCACATTGTATTTGCAGTCGGCGTTACTTGCCGCGGAGGACTGCGCACCGTTGATGGAATCGAAGAACTTCACGAGTTTGCATATTCATAGCCCCTGGATCACGCCAGCGGAACAGGTCCGGACGCCGACGCAATCGTTATACGGGTACAGTCACGAAGGGCGGATGGACCTGTCTCGGACCGAATACGACACACCTTCGTTTTTGCGTGCAAATGAGTTGCGTCTCATCACAAGACAATCGCAGTTGACCAGTCTGGGATTAGCGGGCCGCTACGCCAACGAATGTGATCTTTCCCCATTGAATCAGCTTGCGAAGTTGACCGAATTGCGGGTCCAGCGACGTTACGACACGCGGGGNGTTACCGACGCTACGTTGGCACGGATTGCCGATTTGGGACATGTCGAAAAACTGGTGATCGGTAGTTATGACGTTACGTTAGAGGGGCTCTCGAGGTTGGCCAAGATGAAGCGTTTGCGGGAGCTTCAGATCTTTCACCCGTTCCTGAGCCTCGAGGAAAAACGCGCTTTGCGAGAAGCGTTTCAGCCTCCGATTGCGATTGATTTTTCCCGTACTGGCGTGGGGAAGTTCGCGAACCAGCCGGTGTGTGATCAAGATGTGTGGAAGTTGAAAAGTCACAGCTGGCTGCGGGAGTTGGATTTGTCTCATACGGGGCTCACGGATGCGGGGGTGCCGGCGCTCGGTGCATTGACGCAATTGCAGTCGTTGAAACTCCGGGGAACCCGCGTCGCAGGAGATGGTTTGGAATCCCTCGCGTCACTGGTAAAGTTGGAGACGCTAGATTTGAGCGCCACGGATGTCTCCGGCGAGAACCTCCGTCCGCTTGTGCAGTTACCGCTGCGGTCGCTGGACCTCAGTGAGACCAGGGTCACGCCAGAGGCGTTTCTTTGGTTGGTAGGGCTGGAGCAGTTGGAGTCGTTGCGTCTGCGCGACTTACCGAGGTTCGAGGGGAGGTCAACGCAGAAGGGCTGGCAGGCGCTCGGCCAACTACCGGCGCTGACCATGTTAGACCTCAGCCATTCAGAGGTGCGTGATCAGGACCTCGCCGGTGTGGTGTATTGTGCTCAGTTGGAAAGCCTGTTGCTTGAAGGGACAGCTGTCACCGACCAGGGCCTGAAGTCGCTGGTGAAATGTCCAGCGCTGCAGCATTTATCCTTGATTGGTTGTCGGATCACCCTCGAAGGCGTGCGGGAACTTCGTGCGTTGAAGACTCTGAAGTCGCTGTCCCTTGCGGGGACACACGTCCGCCGCAAACACCGCAGTGATGTCGAAGCGGCGTTGCCGGGAGTGCAGGTCTACGGACTGTGAACCACCACGCGGTACGTGCCGACGCCTGAGCAACGGGGTGCAATGAGTTCGCTTGCGATGCGGTACCGCATCAAGCGGCTTTTGAGATTGGCGAAGCCGTGGCGTTGGCCACTTGCAGGTAGGTGTCGAGCAAGCGGTTGCCCCATTGAGGTACGGTAAAGATTTCGCTCGCACGTTGATGGGCGGATTGCGCATAGGCGGCACGAAGTTCAGGGTGGTTATAGAGCTGCCGCAGAGCGCTGCCCAAAGCGGTTGCGTCTCCCTTGGGTACGACAAGGCCGTCCTGTTCATGGCGAATCAACTCGACATTCCCTCCCGCATCACTCACGAGCGGACAAACTTGCTGAGTCATGCACTCCATAATGGACATGCTCAGACCTTCCATGAGCGATGGTGCAGTATACACGTCAAACAGGCCGGCGCAGCCGCCACCACGCGCGATTCGACCGGGAAGTCTGACGCGCGAAGCGAGGTGAGGATCGGTTGCCATGCGCTTGAGTTCATTATCAAAGACGTCTCCAATCAGCAGGACGTAAAGGTTGTCCAGATCGGCCAGGTCAGAGCGCACTGCCTCAAGCAACAGGTGCATGCCTTTGACACGGCGGATGCTGGCGACCGTGCCAACGACAAAGGCATCTTCTGGAATGTCGAAATCAGCGCGTGTGTACTCTTGTGATGTCGTGAGTGCTGCGGGGTTGCAACCCTCCCATACGGTGTGGAGCTTTTGTTCGGAGATACCGGACTCCAGTAAAGCCCGCTGCGTGGCGTTGCAGACACAGGTGATCGCGGCCACGCCGGAGTGCCAGAAGGTAATCCAGTTTGCGGGGTCCAGGCGACTGAGTCGGTTGACCGTACCCCGGTATCCGATCACTTGAGGCCGTGGGCTCAGTCCGCTGCAAGCAGCCAGCGTGTTGGCCAGGTTGCGGCTGGTGTAGCAATGCACCAAATCGTAATTTCCACGGATGACCTGTTTGCGAATCGCTCGCCGTGCGCGGAAATCGACCTTGTTGCGACACTCCAGAGGGATCAGCGGCACATCGACAGCCGACTCGGGCAACTCGGTGTTGCGAGTCATGATCTCCAACTCGATCTCAGGATGGCTGGCGACGATTCCGGCGATTTGTTGTATCTGAGGAGAGAGGCATTCGTAGACCCAAAGCACCCGCACCATGTTGACTTCTCCGTGGAGTTGATTTTCCGCGGGGCATGGTAGCACGACCGGGGCGACTCACCTAGATCGCTTCTGACGCTTCTGGTGACTGTAGAATTCAAGCTGCAGTGTTGACGCTGGAACGGCCGAACCACGGTGCCTGATCCGGTGCTACTGCATAGCTAGCAGTCGTGGCGACTGGCTGCGTCTGGGGCCGGTTCAGAGTAGCGCGGCGGAGATCGGAGTGCCTTGCGTGATCGAGATGGGGCGACCCGCTGGATCTTGCATCCGCGTTTCGACCGGCAAGCCCAGGCAGTGAAAGATCGTTGCAGCAATGTCTCGGGGAGCGACTTGCCCGTCGATCGGACTGGCGGCGTGCGCGTCGCTGAGGCCATGAACGACACCCCCGCGAATACCACCTCCGGCCAGAGCAACTGAGAAACATCGGCCCCAATGGTCACGTCCGCCATTTTTGTTGAACTTGGGAGTGTGGCCAAATTCACCGACCCATGCGACCAGTGTTTCGTCGAGCATGCCACGCTGCTCCAGATCCTCGATCAATGCCGAGAACGTCTGGTCCATCATGGGCATCAAGAATTCTTTCAGGCAGTCGCTATGCTTGACGTGCGTATCCCAGCCGCCATGATTCGGCTTGCCTTCGATCTGTTGCCAGTTCACTTGCACCAAAGAGACGCCGGCTTCGACGAGTCGACGCGCGAGTAGCACCGATTGGCCGAATTTGAATCGCCCATACCGGTCCCGTGTCGTGGGGTTCTCGCGCTCGATATCGAAAGCTTGTCGTGCCTTCCCTCCCGATAACAGGTCGATTGCTTGTTGGGTATGGAGGCCGAATTGGCGAACGCGATTGCCCTGCTGCATCGCCGCGCGGTTGGCATCCAGTTGCTGTAGCAGCGAGCGTCGGCCGGAATATCGCAAAGGTGTTAATTGTTCGGGCAGTTCCAGCCCCGGTAGTGTGAAGTTCTTGACGGACGGATCGCAAGTGATCAACCAAGGGTCGTATTGACGTCCCAGGAAGCCCGCGTCTTGTCCAGGCCAGAGGATTTCGCCGACGTTCGCAATATGTCGTGGCAAGGTAATGGCCGCCGGCAGTCCACCGCGATCGGGGCGTTGTGTCCGAACGATCGCGCCCAGCGATGGCCAGAGATTGGGGGCTTTGGCCGTGGCGTTTTCCTGGCTCAAGGGGACATGCGGGACACCGGTGAGCATCTGGTAGCCGCTGGAGGAATGCGAGTTGTCGTTCGAAACCACGGCTCGCATCACCGCCAAGTGGTCTGTCAATTGCGCAGAACGCGGCATCAACTCACCAATGTGGAATCCCGGCGTGCGCGTCGCGATCGTCTTAAACGGTCCTCGGATTTCAGTCGGCGCATCGGGTTTCGGATCCCAGCTCTCGTGTTGCGGAGGACCGCCCGCTAACCAGAACAGAATCACCGACTTGGCCTTGCCAAAGCTCTGAGGATAGACCGCGGCCTGATCCGCCGTGGCCTGACCGGCCAAGACCTGAGGAAGGCTTAATCCTAGAGCCCCAAGGCCACCCAGACGCATTGCCTCACGCCGCGAAACACCGTCGCAGAGTTGCCATCGTCGCGATTCATGAATGCTGAGCATGGTCAGTGATAGGCCGGCTGAAATGCCCGTAGGGTCGGGCATGAGGTAGGAAGCGAACCCTTAAGATCATACCAAAGCAGGGGGGAATTTGCGAATGGCGATCTGCTGTGGTGCGGCGCGTGCGCAGCTCATCTCTTGAGCAGTGGCCGCACGCTATCTGTGCAGCCTGGCGCAGCGCAGCCGGAGACTGGCGATTCATCAGAAAATACCCCGCCGAAAACAGCGTTGTTTTGACGTAAATGCGCCCTCCTCAGCGAAAGACGTTCCTCGATGCGGTCAATTGGGCGCGCTGTTTGCAACCTGTCAGATTAGTCGCTTTGCAACCCAACGGCTCGACAACCCTCGGTGTGGATCGTGAGCAGGGGCCGTATCAGCAAAGCGATGATTTAAATGCGCTGTCCAGGCCGTTTGCTGCCTGTTGCGTCATGTCTCAGATGAGTAGGAGAGGATTCACCTGCGGTGTGCGCAACGGGGCAAACGGTTTCCCATAACCGCCGGGAAACATGTGGTAGGTCTCGTCACGCCCACGGTTGCTTGCGGCTTTCTGTGTTGGAGTGAACGGTGAAAACGGAACGATGAATCGGATCAGGAAAAAACGCGTGGTGATCATCGGTAACGGGGTTGGCGGTCACCGACTTTGTCAGCGCCTGATGGAGGTGGAAGCAGAGGACTTCTTGGAGATCACGGTTCTGGATGAGTTGCCGAAACCGAGACGAGAAATTGTGCACTTGGGGGGCGAAGCCGAGACAACGTCGGCGAGCGAAGAGATGGTCCGGCGTGCTGCCGTCGATGACCTGAAGTGGGTCATGAAGATGCGTTTGGGTGAGGCAGTGCAGGCTGTTGACTTACGGGCGCGGCAGGTGGAAACAGCTGCTGCGACCTTTGCGTACGACCAGCTGGTGTTTGCGACGGGCGGTCAGGTCCGCCGGCCGCTGACGCCAGGAGCTGATTTACCGGGCGTGCATAGATTCCATACAGCTGGAGATTACCGGGCGATTCGCGAAGGCTTGAGCGGCGCAAGATCGGTTGCGGTGCTGGGAAGTGGCGAACAGGGACTCCTGGCAGCGCAGTCGCTCTGTGAATTGGGCATGGAAACGCATTTGCTGGACCGAGCTCCTCGGTTGCTACCGAGCAAGCTGGACGTCGAGGGAGCCAGCTTGTTGAAGGCGAAGCTGGAGAGTTTGGGAATCGTGGTGCATCTTCCGGCCCGCACCCGTCAGATTGTCCCTTGTCGGCGTGGCCGCCAGCTGGCGATTGAATTGACCAGTGGCGAGGCAATCGATGTCGATCTGGTTGTGCTTGCCAGGGGAGCCAGTCCACGAGATGAACTCGCTCGTCAGGCGGGCCTGGAGGTGTCTGCCGCTGGCGGGATCTGTATCAATGACGCGTGTCGCACCTCCGATGACAACGTGTTTGCCATCGGACAATGTGCTGCCCACGAAGGGCGCGTGCATTCAGACGCGGAGCCCTGTTACGAAATGGCCGATGTGGTCGCCAAGAATTTGTTGGGCTGCCGGGAAACATTCAAGCGGACCGACGTGTATTCGACGCTGAAGCTGCGGAGCATTCAAGTCACGACGGTCGGAGTCGCGCTGGCAGATGCGATTGGAGGGATCGTTCGCAGTTATCGTCGACCGGGGGTCTGCCGCAATGTGATTGTCGAGGAGGGCTACGTTGTCGGCGCCATGGCAGTGGGGCCGTGGCCAGAGCTCGCTGCGGTGCGTGAGGCAGTGCAGCAGCGACGGCGGCTGCTGCCCTGGCAAATGGTCCGTTTCGCGGCAACCGGCAATCTGTTTCGTGAGTCACAACGGGGCACGACGGACAAGATAGGGGGGAGTCGAGGCGGGCCAGCCGCCAACGGCAAACAGGGGCATGCGGGCGCGATATTGCCATGGTCCCGCCCTGCAACCTCCGGGTAGTGAGGTAGCAGGGTGGGCACCGCGCCACCGGAACGAAAGCCGCTATGGCTTTGTTGGCGCTGTGGGCAAAGCAGTGCTGATCGGCAGTTCGCCACGTACCACCTTGCCCGCCTCGCCTGCTAAATGCAGATAGTAATCGCTGGGTAGCCCTTCGTAGGTGAGGAACGATGTCTGGTCGCCTGTGGGAGGCGCATTGGTGCATTTGAAAATCGCCGTCGCTTCATCGACTTCATCGAACATGGCGATGTACAGCATCTCGCTGCCGATACGTTTCGCCGCCGTGATCTGTGACCAGAAGAAGGCGCCTTTGCGACGAGGGATCTGGTCCAGTTTGCCTTGGTTCAGGTTGTGCCAACTGAACCCTGGATAGACGACCGGCAGGAAGTCGATTCTTGCAGCTTGACACCATTGGCGATCGGGCTGCCAGACTTGGGTGGCGTGTCGCGCGGCTTCTTCTGGTGTGCGGTATCGCCCCACAGACCACGGGCTGATGACGTCCGCTTCGCGAAGAATGGCATGCAGCGTCGGTGAGTCAACAGCATCCCTGCGCTGTTCGCGCCAAAACGAAGGGACTCCGAGCATCACGGAACATCCTGAATCTTTCAAAGTGCGGACTAACGTGAGGCACTCGTCTAAGCTGTATTTGCGTTGGTCATTAAAGCCGACGCCCCAGACTGCGACGAGAGGTTTGCCTCGATGATGCAGATAGGTGGCATCGCCCGTGACGGCTTCGGCCTGGTTCAGTGTCTGCCAGTCGTTGGATACGCGTTGGACTTCGCCCGCTTGTAATCCACTGAGGTCGTACATGACGGCATACACACGGGTCGACTGTGCGGCGGCGCGTCGAACGTGGTTCAACACCTGGTTGATGTTGTCGCGTGCCTTGGGGTTAGCCAGATTGGAGGCGAAACGCTGGACAAAGGCGCCGTCGATAGCGTAGTCACGCATCCATTGAAAGTGACGGCCTACGGTCTTGCCGTTCGCGCTGCTGAAGACATACGCGGGCTGACCGTCGCGATGCTGAAAGCCTGTGGCATATTTCTCGTCGGTGTCGAGTTCCCGCATGTCGGGCCAGAGATCGACGGTCACATTGCCGGGAGCAAACGGTTGTTGTCGACGGCGTGCCCAATGTTTCCAGCCCAAGTCGGCTTGGTCACCAGGGCAGTTGAACCAACCCTGATAACCGACCATCACTTTGCCCCGCAAGGTCTTTGCGCTCTCGGCGGAAGCTTGTTTTCGATGCCGCCCTTGTTCGACGATCTGCTTCAATTCCGCTTGCAGGCGTTTGACAATCTCCGGATGATCGGCGTAGAGGTTGGTGGTTTCGCTGAGGTCGTCGGCAAGGTTATAGAGTTGGCCNCGCGGGCCGTCGGCCGTTGGTTTGACACGGTTGGGTTTTGAGAATCCGCCCGAGCCTAATCCGGTAATCAGTTTCCAATCGCCGGAACGGATGGTCATCATCGAGCGACTACCGGGTTGCATCACAATTTGCTTCCGCTTGTTGGTCGCGGCGCCGGGCTGACCCGTCAGGCTGGGCAGGAAGCTGAAGCTGTCCGGGCCGGCGTCGGCCGGCAAAGTGACTCCCATGATTTCGGCGAAGGTGGCGAGTAGGTCGGTGAAGCAAACGAGTTGGTCGCTGCGCCCNCCCGGTTTCACACGGTNCGGCCACCGCACGATGAACGGCATCCGATGGCCTGCCTCCCAGGCATCCGCTTTCATGCCACGTAACGTCCCTGCAGAGTCGTGCTTGAGACGCGCGACGTCGGCTTCGTACCACACAGGACCATTGTCGGATGTAAAGACAACCAGCGTATTGTCGTGCATGTTGGCTTTGCGCAATGCGGACAAGACTCGGCCGATCTGATCGTCGACCATCATCACAAAGTCTCCGTACATGCCGACGGCACTTTTCCCAACATAAGGCTCGGAAGGCAGCCACGGTGTGTGCGGAGCCGGGTAGGCCAAGTAGAGCATCAGAGGTTTGTTTTCATCTTCCTTGGCGGACTTCGCAGCGTGAGTTTCGATCACATCGATCGCTTCGTTGGTAAACCGAGGTAACACGTCGTCCAGTTTCAAGTCAGGGGCGATGCCGCCGGCACGCCAGAACGCACCCTGAATGGGCGACCAGCCTTCCGAGCGGTTCGCTTCGATCTGATTCGTGGGCGGTTCGACCGCCCGATCGTTGCGAATGTAAAAGTAAGGTGGAATGTCGGTCGAAGCGCGGATGCCAAAGAAGCTGTCAAAACCGCAGTCGACCGGACCACCTGGTAATGGTTGGTCGTAGCCAGATTCGCGAAATCCGAGATGCCACTTGCCGACCATGGCAGTCCGGTAACCCTGCGTTTTGGCCAGCGATGCGATTGTCATCTGCTGCGGCTCGATCAAGGGTTGCTTGCGCCAGAGATTGACGTTCGTACGGAACGGATAACGCCCCGTGAGCAGGCCGTACCGTGACATGTGACAGAGCGGCCCCGGGGCATGAGCGTCTGTGAAACGCATGCCAGCACTGGCCAACGCATTGATGTGAGGCGTCTTGATCTTGGAGCCAGCGTTAAAGCATGCCGGATCGCCGTAGCCCATGTCATCCACCAGAATGACAACAATGTTGGGGGGAACGGAGGGTTCGTCTGCCGCCAGAAGTTGAGTGGCAACCAATAAACTGGCGAGCGTGAGCAGTATGCGCATCGGGTTCACAAGCGAGTTCCCATGGAGGATGTGGGGAAAGAAAGGAACGATTTCGACAGGTGGCCTGAGATGCGCCCGCGTAACAACTTCGAGCACCGTCAAACACCGCCATTGATGATGGTCTCTGATGTGGAAAAAGCAAGCCGGGAGTGTGGAGTCGCTGCGCCGATTGAAGGGCGATACTGCTGTGCAGTAGCCATGCAGAGCGCGAACATGGGCCCGCCCAGGGGGTGCCGAAAGTCGAACGCCATGTCGCGGGAATTGCCATTCTAGAGATACGGTTTGATACAGAGGGAGGCTCAAAGAATAAACGGGTTTATGCGAAACTAATGCGTCGTTTCATGGACTTGAATGCATTTTGGGCGAACGTATGAACGCTGCAACGGGGCATATTGCACGCCGACATGACCTGGATTCGCTGCGTGCAGTGGCGATGCTGTTGGGAATTGTGTTGCACGGGGTGTTGGCATTTATTCCCGCCACTCCTTGGGCGGTGCAGGATGCGCGTCCAAGTGAGGGATTTGCACTGTTAATGGCATTGATCCATGGATTTCGGATGCCGCTGTTTTTCTTGGTGAGTGGTTTCTTTACCGCCATGCTGTGGCGGAAACGCGGCTTGCAGAAGTTGGTGACGCATCGATGCATGCGCATTTTGGTCCCCCTGGTCATCGGACTGATCACGATTGTCCCAGCCACCTGGGTGGTCATCATTGGAGCGAGCGTCGCGGGAGGCACGAAACGACTGCAGGCTGATGGCGGAGAGGCCGGACTGCCGGCTACGATCTGGATCACAGCTGCGATTGGGGACGTTGCAGGACTCGAGTCACAGCTGGCAGCCGGAGTGGATGTAGATGCATGGGATCCGGTGACCGGAGCCACGCCGCTTGCGATCGCTGTCTGGCATGATCAGCAGCAGGCCGTCGAGTTCTTACTGGAGCATGGGGCGGATGTGAATCAGCCTTGTCGAGACAAATCGACCGCGCTGATTGCTGCGGCATTTTTCGGACGCGACGAGATCGCTAAGACGTTGCTTGCGCACGGTGCGCGGGTCGATGCGCGGAACGAGCGTGGCGATAACGCTGCTGAAGTGACGTACGTGAATTGGAGTATCACCCAGCAAATCGCCCGACTTGTGCATGTTGAATTAGACCAAGCGCAGTTGGCAGCAGGCAGACTTGAAATTCGCTCGATGCTCAAGCAGGCGGGCGACACCTCAATGACCGAGGAAGGAACACGCAAGGACCGCACGAATGCGGGAGCCATTTTGTGGGCGTTGATTTTGGGCGCGATGATGTTTCCGTTCTTTCAACATCTTTGGTTCCTTTGGTTTCTCTGTTTGTTGGTCGCCGCTTTCTGTATCTACGCGTTGGTAATTGATTCGATTCCCTGGAAGCTGCCTTCCTGGGTGGTCTTGTCGCCAGTCCGGTACGTGTGGCTGATCCCTGCGACGATGTTGCCGCAAGCCGCCATGGGGTTGCTTTATCCCAGCTTTGGTCCGGACACTTCCGCGGGGCTCCTGCCAATGCCGTGGGTGCTGGCGTATTACGGCATTTTCTTCATGTTCGGAGCGATCTACTTTGATCATCCCGATCCGCGAGGACAGGTCGGGCGATGGTGGTGGTTGACGCTCCCGGTCGCGTTGCTGGCGGTGTTTCCGCTCGGCTACGAGTTGACGATGCAACGGGGGTTGATCGACGTCGAGTGGGTCGGGACGAGTAATCGCCGATGGCTCGCCGTATTCCTCCAGGCGACATATGCATGGTTCATGACCTTTGGGGCAATCGGGATGTTTCGCAGTCTGTTCAGCTTTGAGAGCAAGATCATGCGTTACGTGTCCGATTCATCGTATTGGTTGTATCTGGTGCATTTGCCGCTGATTGTGTTGGTGCAATTCGTTATCTGCAGTTGGCTACTGCCGTCGTCATTGAAGTTGTTTCTGATTTGCACCATCACGATTGCATTGTCTTTGCTCAGTTACCATTTTTGCGTGCGGTACACATTCATCGGGACCTTGCTGAATGGTCCCCGGCGGCGGCCTCAAGTTGTGGTGGATGCGATTCTTATCGACGAACCAAGCGGCGAGGCAGAGACCGTCTCGCCGCAAGAGTAGGTGTCGGCGATGGAACGCAGGTAAGACGGGCTGACGCGCGCCGTTCGTCGGGCGCCGCGGCTGGACGCACTGGCCGGTTGGACGCGTTCCGATACGGAATCTACCTCAGGAGGCATCCCCCCGGGAGATCCGGTCGGCTAAGATCTGGCATCAGCCTTTTTGCTTTCTTACCCCTTCGGATTCAGAACCATGCCTATTCTCGGTGCTCACATGTCGATTGGTGGCGGATACTATCGCTCCGTCGAGCGAGCTCATGAAGTTGGCTGCGATTGCGTGCAGCTGTTCACCAAGAACAATAATCAATGGCGGGCGAAAGCGATCAGCGAGGCGGACGCGGAAAGTTTTTGTCAGGCACTGCAGGCGTCAGGGGTGTCGCATCCACTCTCTCATGCGTCGTATCTGATTAACTTGGCATCGCCCAAAGACGATTTATGGGAAAAGTCGGTCGCGGCTTTCGCAGTCGAATTACAGCGCGCCGACCAACTGGGAATTCCCTATGTCGTCCTCCATCCGGGTTCGCATACGACGAGCACACCGGAGGAGGGTTTGGCCGCCGTGGCTCGTGGTTTAGATGAAGTTCACGCGCGCGTGGGAGACATTGGCGCCCAATGCTTGCTAGAGAATACAGCCGGTCAAGGGTCGAATCTGGGTTTTCAGTTCGAGCATCTGGCAGTCATTCTCGACAGAGTGGATGCCCCGGATCGCGTCGGAGTCTGTATCGATACGTGTCACACCTTTGCCGCCGGCTACGCGTTGGAATCGGCGGATGAGTACGCCGATACGTTTTCGCAATTGGATACGCTGGTGGGTTTGGAAAAGGTGAAAGCGTTTCATTTAAATGACAGCAAGAAAGAATTCGCTTCACGACGGGATCGGCACGAAAACATTGGCGAGGGGTGTATGGGCCTGGAACCCTTTCGGCATCTGGTGAACGATGCTCGCTTTGAGAAGGTGCCGATGTATCTGGAGACGCCCAAGGGCGTTTATGAGCCGACTGATGAAGATTGGGATACGATCAATCTGCGGACATTGCGACGTCTGGCCGCCGCTGAGTGACCGGTGGGCGGGTCACCCGTGCCGTTGTGTCGCTGGTGCCGGAGCATTCCGCTCAGTCATTGTCGCGGGGGATTCGTTTACCGTGCGGGTCAGCGACGGGGAGTTTGAGTTCGGCTGCCAGTGCTTCGCGGATCTCCGGGTCGATGAAGTGCTCCACGCGCTCGGCAGTCTCGTGCAGGTGGTCCTCTGGCAATTCAAAATGTTCCGCCATGTAGCTTTCCCATAAACGGTGCGCACGGACCAACTTTTTCGCTTCGGAGCGGCCGCGGTCGGTGAGGGTGTATCCCTGCGGAGTGGTGACGATCAAGCCTTGCATGCGGAGTCGCCGCAGGGCCAGGGAAAGCACTCCGGGGCCGCTCCAGGAAGTCCGCTTGCGCAATGTCTCGGTGGACATGCCGTGAGGGTTGGACGCTGTTTCTTCCGAACGGTAGAGACGCCCCAGGACGTCTTCCATTGCGATCCGCAGGGAAAGACGCCAGCGAGTCAGGTAACTGGTAATCACGCCTTGCCGGGGACTCAACAGCAGGGCGATGACGAATAGTCCGCCAGCAGCGACGGCCATCGACCCCGCCGTACTGGCACTGGCATCGGCGAGCGCTTCGAACCCGAGTCGCGGAAAGATGGCAGGAGGAACGACAATCGCAGACAGATGGCCGAGGATGGCCGTGGCGATTCCCAAAAGCAGACTCATGGCCAACATGGGACCAAGCCGTTGCGTCAGCAGGAAACTCGTCGCCGCGGGAACGATCAGCATGGCAATTACCAGGATGCTTCCCACGCGTTCGAAGGCCAGCACCAACGTCGCCGCCGTCATGGCCATCAATGCGTAATGCATGAGCCGAGCGTTGATCCCCATCGTGGTTGCCAAAGCGGGATCGAAGGCGGCGATTTTGAGTTCCTTATAGAACCCCAATGTCAAAAACAGATTCAGGGTGAAGACGATCACCAATGGAATTAACGCCGAGATCGTGGCGTTCTCGATGTTGCCATAGAGTACGCAGTCCATGTCGATATGTATGTCGGCCGCACGGCGAATCATCACCAGGCCAATGGCGAACAACGTCGTAAAGACCACTCCCAAAGCCGCACTGGCTTCGACACGCCCCAAACGCTGAATCCACTCCATCAACAGCGAAGAAACAATGCCCACGAACAGAGCACCGATGAATAGCGTCAGTTGCCGGAACCAGGTGAAGCTCTCGGCGGGCAGCCAATTCGTATGCCGAGCCCATTCCGAAAAGATGACCGCTGCCACGACACCGGGTAAAACCGTGTGGCTCAGAGCGTCGCCCATCATGCTTTGGCGGCGTAGCAGTAAAAAGATCCCCGGGATACTGCAAGCCATTGCGGCAAATGCACCCGTGACGACGATGAGCCAATCGACATGGTCCCAGTTGGATACGAGTCGGGGGGCAGCGATGGCCAGTATCGCAATCAACAGGATCACGCTGATCGGCGCCACGACATGACGCAGTTCGATGCGCAGGGGCGGGAGGTTCGTGATGGAAGTCGGATCGGACACGCTTGGTGGGCCTGTCGGTCAGTGAGGTGTCGCTGGCGGCGACGGGCGAGAGTTAAGACAACGGAAGCTGCAATCCATCGTACGCCAACTCCATGCCGTCCGGAAGGCTTTCGCTGGTCGCCAGATACTCCAGGTCATGCGAGACGTGCGTGAAATAGGTCTGGCGAGCGCCAACACGGCGGGCTACATCAACTGCTTCCTGTAAACCAAAATGGGTTGCGTGCGGTTTGTGGCGAAGCGCATCTAAGATAAGTACATCCAGACCCTCCAGGAGCGGCCAGCTCTCCGTCGGAATCTCGTTCGTATCGGTGCAGTAAGCAATGTTGCCAATTCGGAATCCAAGGGTGACGAAACGCGGGCCGTGCTGCAGGCGGATCGGTTGGACTCGGCTCCCGAGAACCTGGAAGGGTTCGGTGGTAATGCGATGGAAAGTCAACGCCGGAGTCGCGCCCACGTGCGTATGCTCGGTCTTGGTGAACGCATAATCGAAAGAATGACGGATCCGCTGCTCGACCAGTTCTTCGCAATACAGCGGCACAGAGTGGTTCAGGTAAAACTGAAAGAGTCGCAGGTCGTCGAGCCCAAAGATATGGTCCGCATGCTCGTGTGTGTAAGCGACGGCATGCACGATACCGATTTTCTCGCGCAGCAGCTGCTGGCGAAGATCCGGCGGCGTGTCGATCAGCAGGTTGCCCTCGGGCAGACCGAAAATGACAGAACAACGGGTCCGATAATTCCGTGGATCGGGGCTGGTGCACACGTCGCAACCGCAGCCGATGGCCGGAACCCCGACCGAGGTGCCGGTGCCCAGCAAAATCAGCTTGCCGGAAAAATCCACTGTCTGGTACTTGCGAGCCATGAGATGCGGTTACTTAGGACGAGCGTTCGTACGCGAGGTTTGGTACGCAAGATGCTGAGTTTCACCCGCGGCACGTTCATCTGCCAAGCGGGCAGTCTGTTTGGCATATCGCCATCGGGGTGATTCAGTCTGCGTGCGCCGTCTTGGGCACCATGTCACACCTTAGTCTCGGCGAGCGGGGAGTTTACGGCAAGTAGGCAGACGCAAACACCGTTGACCAGATTCGCGAATCGCTATAAACTTTGTTGCCTGAATACGTTGCGCAAACGTTAGGCGGTCGCAGGAGTGCCTCGAGACGCACCGAAATGACAAATTCATAACCCTTCGACCACACGCCAAAAGACTTGGGTTGTTATGGAAATTCTAGAACGCATCTGGGAATCAGTAGGACTGTTCTTTAGCAGCTTGCTGGGGGGCTTTGAACGCACAATCACAGCCGTCTTCGGCTCGTCTAACGCTCGCTATATCAAGACGTTGCAAGCCAAAGTCGATGCGATTAATAACCTCGAATCCAAATACCAGGCGATGTCGGACGAGGACTTGCGCGCACAGACGTCCAAATTCCGTGAACGGCTCGATGCGGGCGAAACGTTGGATGATATTCTCGTCGAGGCGTTCGCTGTCTGTCGTGAAGGGGGCCGCCGCTATCTGGCCATGCGTCATTACGATGTCCAGCTGATGGGGGGGATGGTTCTGCACTCCGGTTCGATTGCCGAGATGGTGACTGGAGAAGGCAAGACACTGGTCGCCACCTTGCCGACGTATCTGAACGCCATTGAGGGCAAGGGGGTGCATGTGGTCACCGTCAATGACTACCTGGCGCGCCGCGATATGGAGTGGATGGCTCCACTCTATATGGGCCTGGGGCTGACGGTGGGGGCAATTCAAGGGGATATGCAAGGGCCGGAAGGCACGCGTTTGCGTCAAGAAATGTACGCCCGGGATATCACCTACGGTACCAACAACGAATTCGGTTTTGACTATCTCAGAGATAACATGCGGCCGGCGGCCCGGGGCGATGACCGCTTCCCCAAGCAGCAGCAACAGTCACAGGGAAAGTTGAACTTTGCCATCATCGACGAGGTCGACAATATCCTCATCGACGAAGCGCGAACTCCGCTGATCATTTCCGGGCCGGCGTTTAAAGACAAAGGCAAATATTCAGATGCCAATCGAATTGCTCTGCAACTCAAAAAAGAGGCTCACTTTGTGGTCAATGAAAAGGACCACTCGGTCAATCTGACCGACGAGGGTGTGCGTGAAGCGGAAAAATTAGCCGGAGTTGAGAGCTTCTACACTGCGGGCAATATGGAATGGCCGCACTTGATTGATAATGCTCTGAAGGCTCACCATCTGTACAAAAAGGACGTGAATTACGTCATCAAAGACGGTGGGATTGTGATTGTCGACGAGTTCACCGGACGCATGATGGAAGGCCGTCAGTGGAGCGACGGATTGCATCAAGCGGTCGAAGCCAAGGAAGGGGTGCGCATCAAGGATGAGACCCAGACGTTGGCCACGATCACGCTACAGAACTTCTTCAAGTTGTATGGCAAGCTCTGCGGTATGACGGGTACCGCGATGACGGAAGCGAACGAATTCTGGAAAATCTACAAGTTGGATGTCGTGGCCATTCCAACCAATCGTGAGCTCCAGCGTATCGAGTATCCCGATTCGATCTTCAGCACAGAAAATGGCAAATACAAAGCGGTTGCTGAGGAAATCGAACGCCATCACAAGTGGGACGTTGTCGAGATGAAGGATGGCGGGGAAGTGTGGTGTGATATCGTCAAGGAGGATGACGACTCGCTGACAGTCACCCGCGAAGGCAGTAAGTCAAAAGACGTCATTTCGTTAAGTGAAGTGGATAGCATTGCTCACAAGGGACGGCCAATTTTGGTCGGCACGGTCTCCATCGAGAAGAGCGAACGGGTGGCGGATTTGCTGACGAAACGAGGGATCAAACACGAAGTCCTGAACGCCAAGAACCACAAACGTGAAGCGGAGATTGTGGCCCAGGCGGGACGTCCGTTCGCCGTGACCATTGCCACCAATATGGCGGGTCGTGGTACCGATATCGTGCTTGGCGGTAATCCCGAAACGATGGCCTGGGCACGCCTGCAAGATAAATATGAAACACGCTTGGATGTTCCCCAGGATGAATGGGATGCGCTGGTCAACGAGATCGACGCCGCCGAACAGATGAAGGAAAAGGGAGAGCATGTCAAGACGATTGGCGGCTTGCATGTGATCGGTACCGAACGTCACGAATCTCGTCGCATCGATCTGCAGTTGCGTGGTCGTACAGGTCGGCAAGGCGATCCGGGAAGTTCGCGATTCTTCCTCTCTCTCGAAGATGATCTGATGCGGATCTTCGCGGGACCCTGGGTGAAGTCAATTCTGGAACGACTGGGCATGCAGGAAGACGAAGCGATTGAGCACCCGATGGTCTCGCGACGCATTGAGGGTGCCCAGAAGAAAGTCGAAGAACGGAACTTTGAGTCGCGCAAGAACCTGCTGGAATATGACGAGGTCATGGACGAGCAACGTAAGCGGGTCTACGGCTATCGCCAGAAGATTCTGGACGGAGTGAACTGCCGGGACCTGGTGATTGAGGCCGTCCACGAGCAAGTGGAAAAGCATATCGACATCTTTCTGCAACGTGATTATGGCGTCGAGTCGTTCGCTAAGTTCGCCGGTTCACGGCTATCTTGTCAGTTGGAGCCACGCGATTTCCGTGGGATGAGTTTGGATGGCGCAAGCGAATATGCCAAGGAAGAAGCGACGCGTCAGGCGGAAGCTGCGGTCTTGGATGCCATCGAGGAAAACTTGCCGCAAGACGCCGAGGACGAGTGGAATTGGGAAGCGCTGGCTCGACTGGTCAATACGCGTTGGGGCGCCAACGTCCGTGACCGTGATTTGAAGAAGATTGGGCGGGATATGGTGGATTCCCACCTCTTTGAACTTGCCGGTGAGGCGCTGCAAAAAATCGACTTGTCTGAAGGTGCTCCGCTGTTGCAGGAAGACTTTGGCGTCAAGACGGCCGTGACCTGGGCTCACCATGTCTTTGGTGTCTCGCTGCCGCTGGAGGAAGTCAAGGACATCGAAGCCGTGGCCTTCAAGGAAATGGTTTGCGAACGCGCCGAGAAGGCATATGCGGCGCGCGAAGCAGAGTATCCGGTGATGGCCGGGTTCTACCGCTTTGGCGGCGGGAAAGACAGTCAACGACTGGACCGCGATTCCCTGGTCGCCTGGGCACGCGAACGGTTCGAGGTCGATTTGACGGTCGATGAAGTTAAAAATAAGCAGCGACCCGAATTGGCCGCGTTGTTGATTGAAAAGAGTACGGCCAGCCAGTCGCGTGCGATGGAAGCATGGGATGCTGCGGATGAAAAAATCGAGCAGTTGTTTCATGATGCCAATGAAGGGACGCTCGCCCGGGATGCTGCGGATGGCAACGGTGCGTTGGATTCCTTGACTCAATGGCTGGAGGACCACTTGGGGCAGGAGGTCACCACCCAGCAGTTCGCCAAATTGGATCGCGATGAGCTGACTCGGCGCGTGAGCATGATGGTCGAGGATAAGTATCGCCCCGAAATTCGCCGCATGGAGCGGCACCTGCTGCTGGAAATCGTGGATGATGCCTGGAAGGGCCACCTATTAGCCATGGACCATCTGAAGAGCTCCATCGGGTTGGTGGGCTACGCACAGATGGATGCCAAGGTCGAGTACAAACGTGAAGGCATGCGGCTGTTCGAATCCATGTGGGAATCGATCGGCGAACGTATCATCGATCTCGTGTTTCGCATGGAACAGCTGGACGAACAATTTGTCGGCTCGACGTGGGTGGAAACGTCTGCGTCACACGCCCAGGCACAGACGGTCAGTGAAATGGCCGATGCGCAGCAGCAAGCCATTGATAACTCAGGGGACGTCAAGGTGGAGACGATCCGTAATCGTGGAGACCGTGTGGGTCGCAATGACCCTTGTCCATGTGGTAGCGGCAAGAAATACAAAAACTGTTGCCTCCGCAGTCAAGGAGTTGCCTAGGCGGCGAACCATCGCCCTGCCGCAGTGCTGCCCGAATGTTGAAGGGAAAGGATTCCCCTACCGATGGCTTGGATACTCAATTGTTGCTACCTTGCCCTGGCCTGCGTTGCCTCACCCTGGATTCTGTATCAGGCTTGGCGCAAGGGAAAGTACCGCGAGGGGTACGCCGAAAAACTCTTGGGGCGCGTACCGCAACGAGTTGGTGACGGACCGTGCGTTTGGTTGCACGCGGTCAGTGCCGGGGAAGTGAATCTGGTCGTCTCCCTGCTGAAAGTGCTGCAGGCTCGGCACCCGGATGTCGAGTACTTTGTCTCGACGACCACCAAGACCGGCCACGCCATCGCTACCAGCAAATTGACGCAATGCACGGTGTTTTATTGCCCCCTCGATTTTAGCTGGGCAGTGCGAGCTGCCATGCGACGGGTGCGACCGACGGTGTTAGTGCTCAGCGAACTCGAGTTGTGGCCCAATCTGATTTGGTCAGCCGAGCAATCGGGAGCGTCGGTTTGTGTGATCAATGGGCGACTGAGCGCCAAGAGTTACCGCGGCTATCGCCGCTGCAAACCGCTGGTCGCGTCCGTATTGAGATCGATCGATCGGATTGCTGTCCAGAACGCTACCTACGCCGAACGCTTTCGCGATTTGGGAGCGACGGCTGAGCAGGTGGTGGTGACCGGTTCGATGAAATACGACGGTGCTTGTACTCGGCGGGAAAACATCGAGACGCTGAGGCTGGGTATGTTGGCCGGAATCACCCGCGATGATGTGGTCTTTCTGGCAGGCAGCACGCAGGCGCCGGAAGAAGAGCGGGCACTGGCGACGTATTTGGCGTTGCGTGAGCAGTTTCCAGAGCTGCGGCTCATTCTCGTGCCAAGGCATCCTGAGCGATTTGAGGCCGTGGCGCGCATGTTGCAACAGGCGCCCGTGGAATGGCAGCGCCGTTCCGAGTTGGATGGCACGCGTAACGCCGCTGCACGGGTGCTGTTGGTCGACGCGATGGGCGAACTGGGAGCGTGGTGGGGGACCGCGGAGATTGCCTTCGTGGGCGGAAGCATGGGCAGTCGCGGTGGACAGAATATGATCGAGCCTGCGGCCTACGGCGCAGCGGTCTCGTTTGGACCTAATACGCGGAACTTTCGAGATATCGTCTCGCACATGCTGGCGGCCGATGCGGCCGTGGTCGTCCACGATCAAGCGGATTTGACTGCGTTTGTGGCACGTTGCCTCGGTGACGCGGATTTTCAGCAGGATCTCGGGCTCCGCGCACAACGGCTGGTTCAACAAAATCTGGGAGCCACGGATAAGACGGTAGCCTTGTTGGAACCGCTGATGCTGCCTGATCTGGAGGCAGAGAAACGCTTGCGGCAGGCAGGGTGATTCCGCTCAGCAGAGGCTGCACCCTGCGGGTGACTCAGCCCGGTGGTGACGATTCAAAGAAATCGCGTGTCGCGTCAATCACACGATCTTGTTGGGCGTGCGATAGTTCAAAGTACATCGGCAGTCTTAACAGGCGATCGCTCAGGTCGGTCGTGTGGTACAGATCGCCGTGTGGCCGCCCAACCTGCTGACCCATTTTGGAGGAATGCAGGGGAACGTAGTGGATGACCGCACGAATGCCTTGGTCGACCAAATGTTGACGTAATGCCTCGCGAGAGGCGTTGTCGGGTAACAGTAAGTAGAACATGTGGCTACTTGATTGGCAGTCAGACGGGATCCAGGGGCGACGCAAACGCTGATCCGCCTCAAGGTCCGCAAAGGCTTGCCAGTACCGCTCGTAGATCTCTTGCCGACGTTGGTGAATGCGATTGATCTGCTCGAGCTGTGCATAAAGGAACGCACAGGAGATTTCGTTGGGCACATAGGACGAGCCGATGTCGACCCAGCTGTATTTGTCGACACTGCCGCGAAAGAATTCTTTGCGATTGGTCCCTTTGTCGCGGATGATCTCGGCGCGCGCGATCAAGTCAGGGCGGTTAATGCACAGTGCACCGCCCTCGCCGCAGATGATGTTCTTGGTTTCGTGGAAACTATACGCACCCAAATCGCCAATCGATCCCAGTGGTTGGTCGCGGTAGCTGGCACCAACCCCCTGCGCCGCATCCTCAACCACCAGTAAATCGTGGCGGCGGGCAATCTCCATGATCGTGTCCATCTGGCAGGCAACGCCACCATAATGCACTGGCCAGATAGCCTTGGTGCGGGAGGTGATGGCCGATTCAATTCGCTCGGCATCGAGATTCAACGTGTCGGACGCGATGTCAACAAATACCGGAGTGGCATCGCAGCGAACCACAGCACTGGCCGTAGAGACAAAGGTGAACGAGGGCATAATCACCTCGTCGCCAGGACCCAGGTCACAGAGAATGGCTGCCATCTCCAACGCCGCCGTGGCAGACGGTGTCATGAGAATCCGAGGGATTCCGTATTGCTGCTCAAAGAATGCGGCACACTTGGCGGTGTATTCGCCGTCGCCGGCGATGTTTCCCAAGCGAACTGCCCTTTCAATGTAGGTCAGTTCATTGCCCACAATGAACGGTTTGTTGAATGGTATCGCATCAGACATAAGACTTAGTCGGGATCGCTGACCTCCTGCGCCGCCGCCCGCTGCTCGCGTTCGATCATGCGGGTCAGCACGCGGCCCCAGATGAAATAATGCATCGTCGCGATTAGTGCGATGAAGCCAACGAACATCAAAATCGCGAGGCCGATGTTACCCATCGGTAACGCCAACATGAAGGTTATCACCACGGACAGGAGGATGAAGGCTAAGGTGACGCTGATGCAGCCACCTTTGGATTGCCGTGAATTCGACGTCGCGGGCGAAGGTGTTGGGCGTGAGGGAGGTGCGCTACTCATTGGTACCAAGTATGCGTGCGAACGTGGTCGGAAAAGTGTCCAGAAACACTTCGTTGCGACTCGGGAAATTGAGTTTTCTTTGTACCAGATTGTAGCCCGTTCAGCACAGATGCTCAGGGGCAGAATCCAATAAACTGCGAGCTGTGACAAGAAATAAAAAAAGCGACTCCAAGGATGGGGCAGTTATCCCTAGAGTCGCCAGCAACTTGCCTGCATGGGGCAGGTATGCGAGGCAAGCTGTTACTTTTGATCTGTTCGCCGGACTGACTTGTCTTAGTTTTGTAAGCTTTTGTAAGGCAGTCGGCGTTCGCTTGCTGGGATTTCTATCGGGGAGGCAAGTGGCTTGGCTTTAGTTCTTCGGCCGGTAACAGAGAGAAAACCTTTCCTTTGTCAAACGCTCACGAAATCCCCTTTTTTAGAGGGGGGTGTCGCCTGCAGTTCTAGGGACGGATGCAAGTGGATAGCCGAAGCAGGGAATGCGTCGCTGCCATGACGTGCAGCTGGGGTGGAAGAGCATGAGCAACTCGTGCGGTCGTGGATCTGTTGGGGACAAAACCGTAACGCAGGAATGTGTGGAACTTCCGAATGAACACAAAAGTGATCTGGTCGGTCTGGGCCAAGCACAATTTGGAGGTGCAACTGAAGGGGTGTGACGCCGCGATGTTTGTGCTAGCTGGTCGGTCTGGCGGGGGTTTGGGTGATTTTTCGACCTAGGGGGATTTTGCGATAGTTGCTAGGATTCAGGCCGCGCGCGACGCAGGATGATCGTGTGCCTGTTTCCCTTTCAGCCAATAAGTTGAGACTGTTATGTCGTTGTTCGCCAGACATGGATGTTGGGTTGCCGTCGCATTGTTGACGATGTTGAGCACCATGGAAGTTTCCGGGCAGGGCCCCGCACCGAATCCAAACGGTCAATTGGGTGGAGTTCGCCCGCAGCAGCCAACTCAGCAGCAGCCTGTGCGTCGCCAGCCTGTTCCGGGCCAAGCCGCAAATCAACGTCCATTGCCGGCGCAGCCGGGACCGCTGCAAGCGCCCTTTGTGCTGGATCCCAAGCAGGCGCAGTATGTCCAAACCCTGCTTCAATATTGGGCAACGCAATCCGGCAAAATGACTCGCTACCGATGTGAGTTCACTCGGTTCGAATATGATGCGGTGTTCGGCCCACCTCGTGATGCACGCAACAACATGCCTGCGAAAACGATTAGTTATGGCAAGCTCGTCTACGGTCAGCCCGATAAAGGGCTTTTTCAAGTCAGCAAGATCACGCATTACCAGGCTCCGGCCGGCGCGGGCGCGCAACCGACCTACACGATTCAGGAAGGCGAAGTCGGCGAGCATTGGGCGTGTAACGGGCAGGTCATCTACGAGTTAAATCACCAAAAGAAAGAGTTGATCGAATACCAGCTTCCACCGGACGCGCAAGGTGCCAATATTGTCAATGGTCCGTTGCCTTTCATGTTCGGTGCGGACGCGCAGCGAATTAACGATCGGTATTGGGTTCGCGTGATTACGCCCCGAGAAGCGGCTGCCAAAAATGAGTACTGGTTGGAGGCATGGCCGAAACGCCGTTCGGATTCGTCGAGCTTCAAGATGGTCCACATCATTCTCGATAAGACGTTTTTGCCAAAAGCGATTCGCGTTTTCCCACCGAATTACGATCAGAAGCAGAATCCGTCGAACACGACGTTTGTGTTTGACAAGCGTGAGCAGAACTGGCCCATCATCGCTCAGAAGCTTAAATTCTGGCAGCAGCAGAACTTTTTCGAACCGCCGTTGCCACGGGGTTACAAGAAGGTCGAGCAGGCGCTGCCCGGGGCGGGAGTTGCCAGGAATGCACCGAACCCACGGCAAGCGGTCGTTCCGGCATCGGGGCAAATTCCGGTTCGCACCCAGTGAGTCCGGAGTGACTGGCAAAGGCGAGTTCTGGCTGATTCACGACAAGTGACATGCGCGGGACTGGCAAGCGGTCGTTGGTGTTTGCGCCGCGTGGCCTCTGCGAAAGCGGGCAGAATCGGTTACCATAGCGACTCGTCTACGTTTGCGAGTGGAGCGGAGGTTTCCCGTGTTCTTGGGTACCCTACAGCGTTATCGTTTCTTTATCCTGCTCGCAACCATTGTCTGTTTGCTGGGCATTGATCCCTTGATGCGGGATTTCGCTCCGCATGCGACACCATTCGTGTCGCGTATCGTCATTGCATCGCTGTTCGTGCTGATGTTGCTGTCGGCGGTATTGGCGGTTCAGAAAAGAGCGTGGTCGAATAAGTTAGCGGTGTCGTTGGCGATTCCGTTGGTGCTGTTGGAGGTCCTGCAGGTCGTTTATCACTGGCAGGTGTTCACGGTTTCGGCACATTTGCTTGGTGGGGTGTTTCTGGTGCACGTCGTTGTGGCGATCACCGCGCATTTGTTGGTGGTCCGACGCGTGACGTCTGATTTGATCTGCGCTTCGATCTGTGTCTATTTGTTGTTGGGCCTGATGTTCGCATTGGTTTTTTCGATCTTGGAGTCGGTGACACCGGGGGCATTTCACGTAGCGGATCCGACAGAAAGCGTCTCGATGCGTTTCGGATCGGAAGGGTCGAGTGATGTTCTGTATTTCAGTTTTGTGACGTTGACAACACTGGGATTTGGAGACCTGACGCCGCGGACACCGACAGCCAAGATTCTGGTCTGCATGGAGGCGGTGACCGGGCAGTTGTTCCTGGCCGTCTTAGTCGCACGTCTGGTCGGCTTGCATATTGGCAGGTCGGTAGAAAATCGCGACTAGTCCGTTGGGCCGCGCCGGCAGATTCCGGGGCGTGCTTGTCTGGGATTGCGTGTGCCGGGGCCGTGGTGTGGGATTCTGCATGAGTTGCGGGAAGTGGCTTCGCGCCGATCCCGTCGGCAGCAATAATAGGAAGAGCGTTGTCCCGCCTCCTATCCGCACTTGTCGGAGCCCTCCATGCGACCTGGTCCGAGCTTTGGAAGTTTGTTGGTAGTCCTTGTTTCCGCGGTTCGTTTGTTGGCCGCCGAGCCAGCTCCCGTCGATTACGCGCGTGATGTGGAACCCCTGTTACGCAAGTCGTGCTACTCGTGTCACGGTGTGGATGATCAGCAGGGTGGCTTGCGGTTGGATTTGCGGTCGCAAGCGATGGCGGGAGGAGACCGTGGCAAAGCGATTGTTGTTGGGAAGGCCGCTGAGAGTCTCTTGGTGTCGCTGGTCTCAGGAGACAATAAAGACATCGGTATCATGCCGCCGGAAGGGGAGGGCACGCCATTAACGACTTCACAGGTCGCTCTCTTGCGGCGGTGGATTGACCAAGGCGCTAAGTGGCCTGACGCGCTGGCGGAAGTCGGCGGTCAGTCGAGTCACTGGTCGTTTCAACCGGTCGCTGGCGTGGCGCTGCCGGCGGTTCGTGACCGTGCCTGGCTTGCCAATCCGATTGATACATTTATCCGAGGGCGGTTGGAGAAAGAGCAGGTCGAGCCAGCACCGGCGGCCGACCCTACGATGCGGATGCGTCGGCTTTATCTGGACCTCCTGGGCCTGCCGCCCAGTCCGCCCGACGTGGAACGGTTTCTGGCAGATGGCCGGCCCGATGCATATGCTCGAGTGGTCGATCGCGTACTCAGTTCACCGCACTACGGAGAACGCTGGGGGCGGCATTGGCTGGATCTGGCACGGTACGCCGACAGCGATGGCTATGAAAAAGATCGACCTCGCCCCAACGCTTGGCGTTACCGTGAATATGTGATTGATGCGCTCAATCACGATGTCGCGTTCGATCAGTTCAGCATCGAACAGATTGCCGGTGATATGCTTCCCGAGGCAGGCAGCGAGCAACGCGTGGCCAGTGGTTTTCATCGCAACACGTTGCACAACACCGAGGGCGGGACGGATAAAGAGGAAGATCGTGTCAAGAAGACGGTTGACCGGACCAACACGGTAGGGTCGATTTGGCTAGGGTTGACCGTTGGCTGCGCACAGTGTCATTCTCACAAATACGACCCTCTGTCACAGCGCGAATATTATTCGTTCTACGGCTTCTTTAACAGTATCAACGAGACCGACGTGACGGCGCCGTTGCCGCATTTGGTTGCCGCCTACGAGCGCCAGAAAGCAGAGTTTGATCAGGCGCACGCCAAGTATCAGGCAGCGATTTCGAAATGGGAGCAGGACGAGCTGCCGCAGCGACAGAAGTTGTGGGAGACGACGGCGCGGGAAACGGTCCCCGCATGGCAGCTGTTTCAGGGATCGGCCAGTTCGCGACACGGCGCGGAATGGATCAAGCAAGAGGACGGTAGTTGGTTGGTGGCTGGTGTCAACAAATCGTCCGACGTGTATGAGATTCAAGGTCCGACGCCGGTCAAGCAAGTGACGGCGCTGCGACTGGAGGTTCTGCCACATAAGAGTCTGGTGAAGAATGGTCCGGGGCGAGCTAAGAATGGAAACTTTGTCCTGACCACATTGCGTCTGGAAGTCGACGGTAAACCGGTCGAATTTGTGCGGGCCCGCGCTGACTTTTCGCAAAATGAGTGGGACGTCAAGCTGGCGATCAACGCCAATGGTGACGATGGTTGGGCTGTCAGCCCGCAGATCGGCAAACGCCACGTCGCGGTCTTCGAAACGGCTGAACCCGTCTTAGTCCCCGAGAAGGCGAGTTTGCGCGTGACGCTCGACCAAAAATATCAGGGCGATACACATAACTTGGGACATTTCCGTCTGTCAGTTACCGATGCCACGGAAGGGATCGACCTGGACGGTTTGCCACCTGCCGTGGATGCGGCCTTGCGGGTCGCCGCAGAGCAGCGAAACGAAGGTCAGCGGAAAGCGATCGCCGACTACTATCGCCAGCTTGATCCAGAATGGAAGAAGTTGCAGCAGGCGGCTGCGGAACACGCCAAGCGAGCCCCCCAATTACCGGCAACGAAAGCACAAGCGGTTGCCGAAAACGGGAGTCCTCGGCAAACACGCGTGCACATTCGAGGTGACTTCTTGAATCCAGGCGAGCCTGTGGCGGTCGGAACGCCGAGTGTGCTGCCTCCGGTTAAAAAAGACAGCCCTCCGAATCGGCTGGATGTGGCGCAGTGGTTATTTGGGGCACCCCATCCGCTTACCTCGCGCGTTACGGCGAACCGCGTCTGGCAACGTTTCTTCGGTCGTGGCATCGTAGAGACGATTGATGACTTTGGACGTCAGGGTGCGCGACCGTCCCACCCGGCACTGCTCGATTGGTTAGCTCGCGAACTACAGCTTGGCGATTGGAGCTTAAAACGCTTTCATCGCCTGGTCGTCAACTCGAATACGTATGCGCAGTCTTCTGCACACCGTCCCGAGTTACAAGACGTCGACCCCGAGAATCTACTGCTGGCAAGGCAAGTGCGACGTCGCGTCGAAGCGGAATTGATTCGCGATCAGGCATTGGCTGCAAGTGGCCTTTTGGACACGCGTTTAGGCGGTCCGAGTGTGCGGCCGGCACAGCCTGCCGAATATTCGCGTTTAACCTATGCCAACAGTGCCAAGTGGGCGACAAGCGGTGGCGGTGATGCTTACCGACGCGGGCTGTATACGTTCTTTCAACGGACGTCGCCGTATCCGATGTTGATGACGTTTGACGCGCCGGATTCCAATGCCTGCGCCGTTCAACGCTCGACCAGTAATACACCATTGCAGGCGCTCACGCTGTGGAATGATGGCGTCTTTTTCGAATGCTCGCAGCACCTGGCACGACGCGTGGCCGCGCACACCGGCGATGCTGAGGCACGGATCGAATACGCGTACCTGCTCTGCTTGGCGCGTCACCCGAACGAGCACGAGCGCAGCACGGTGTTGGAGTATTGGGAACGCACTCGGAAGTTTTGTGGCGAACATGCAGATGCTGCCAAAGCGATTTGTGGCGATGAGCCCTTGGCCGAGGGTGTGGACGCGGCTGATTTGGCAGCCTGGGTGATGGTAGCCCGGACTCTGTTGAACCTCGATGAATTTGTGACCAAGGAATAAGCAGCATGTGGAATCACGCGCTAGAACAGTCACGGCGTCAGTTCTTCACCTCAGGTGCCGCCGGTTTGGGCGGCTTGGCACTGGCTTCGTTGTGGTCGGCCGATGCCGCACGGGGGAGTACCCCCGATCCGAATCCGCTGGCACCCAAGGCACCGCATTTTGCACCTCGCGCCAAAAACTGCATCTTCCTCTTCCTGGCTGGTGCACCGAGTCATGTCGACCTGTATGACCCGAAACCGATTTTGCGCGAGCAACACGGTCAGGCACTCCCCAAATCGCTGACTGAAAAGGTGCGTTTCGCCTTCATTAAAAAAGAATCTGCGATTCTGATGGGAAGTCCGCGTAAATTCACCCGTCACGGTGACTGCGGTATGGAGGTCAGCGACCTGCTGCCCCACATCGGTTCCTGTGCGGATGATATCGCACTGGTGCGTTCGTTGCACACGGACGCGTTTAACCACCATCCGGCTCAGTTGATGATGACGACCGGCGTGCCTCGGTTTGGGCGGCCCAGTCTTGGATCGTGGTTGACGTATGGTCTGGGAAGTGAGTCGGAGAATTTGCCGGGCTACGTCGTCATGACTGCGGGGCGCGGAAGCAGTGGCGGTGTTTCGAATTGGACCAGCGGTTTTTTGCCTTCCACCTATGAGGGCGTTGTGTTTCGCAGTGATGGCGAACCTGTGCTCAACCTCAATAATCCACAGGGCGTGTCACGCGAACTCCAAGCGTCTGGTTTGCAAGCGTTGACGGAACTCAATCGGACCCGATTGTCCTATCTGCAAGACCCCGAGATTGCCAGTCGGATTGCGGCGTACGAATTAGCGTACCGGATGCAGACCGCGGCGCCCGATCTGATCGATTTGTCCGGGGAAAGTCAATCGACGTTGGAGTTGTACGGTGTGACACGCAAGGAACCGGCCAAGAACAGTTTTCGTGGCGGCGGACCGAATGTCTATCAGCAGTTCTCGAAGAATTGCCTGTTGGCTCGACGGATGGTGGAACGTGGTGTGCGCTGCGTCACGTTGATGCACGCATCCTGGGACCATCACAGTAACCTCGATGCGGAAATCAGCTACAACGCCGGGATGCTGGATCAGCCGGCGGCGGCGTTGGTGAAAGATCTCAAGCAACGCGGCATGCTCGATGATACCTTGGTGATTTGTGCCGGTGAATTTGGGCGGACTCCGTTGGCAGAAAATCGAGGTGGCAACAAGCAGAATACAGGACGTGATCATCACCCCTACGCATTCAGTTTGTGGATGGCAGGCGGAGGAATTCGCGGTGGGCAGGTGTTTGGGCAAACCGACGACATCGGCTGGGCTCCCGTGGTGGACCCGGTGCATGTCAATGATTTGCACGCCACGATACTGCACCAGTTTGGCTTCGATCACCATCAGTTAGTGCACAAGTTCAAAGGGTTGAATGTGCGGCTGACGGACCAAGGCGGCAAAGTGATCAAGCCGCTGATCAGCTGACGCGAAAAGACGGGCCGTCGCTCAGCGGCAGCGGTGGCGTCCCGAGCGAGGATGTCGAAAGTCGCGGACGGTGGCGGTGCGCGATCTTGTGGCACGCAGCCCCGACCCTGTTACGGTACGCTGACCACGTACGCTTTCTTGTCCGCGCCAACAACAACGGCCTTCGCTTCGGTGGGAGAAATGGCAGCGGAGTAGGTCACGCTGGGGAGTTGGGATGTCCCAATCGCTTGCCCGTTGGCAGGGTTCCATGAATGCAGATGGCCGGCGTGCCCGATCGAGACAAGTTTGGATTGGTCGGCAGTGAAAGCCAATTTGTAGACCGCATCTTGGTGGCCGGTTATCGTCTGGCCCAGTTGGCCATTGGCGACCGTCCAGACATAAATGGCTTTGGCGCTGCCCGTGGCAATGACTTGTTGGCCGTTGGGGCTGAGCACGGCGTCGAAGAGCGGCAGCGCCGTTTCTCCTTCGGCGACAGGCAAGGCAAAGGACTTGACCACTTGGCCGTTGGCGGCATTCCAGATTTTTGCGGTGCCATCCGCACTGGCCGTCACGATTTGTTTGCCTTCGCTATCGAATCGAGCGGAGTAGACCGAGCCGGTATGTCCGGCCAGCGATTTGGCTTCGCCGGTGGCCAGATCCCAGAGTCGCACGGTTTGGTCAGCCCCGCTGGAGACCGCTTGCGTACCGTCGGGACTGAACGCCACCGAATATGTACCCCCGGGATGTCCCGCCAAGCTGGAGACTTCGGTGGGAGAGGCGTAGGCCCAGAGATCGACGAAATGGTCGTTGCTGGCGGTGATAAGTTCCCGCCCTTCCGGCGCAAATTGGACGCTGGCGACTGGCGCTGTCGAGGTTTGATCTTGTAGCAAGCTGCCATCGGCGACGGCGTACACCCGGAGGTGGTTGTCTGCACCGGCCAGTGCCAGCTGAGCGTTTTGCGGGCTGAAATCCAAGTCGTTGATCACGGCTTCGGATTCAATCGTTTGTGCAAGCATGCCGTCGGCGAGCGTCCAGACGTAAGCCACACCCTCTGGGCCAGCAGCGGCAATTTGGGTCCCATCAGGGCTGATCGCGAGCGTTTCGGCAGGGCCTTTGCCGCCGGTGAGTTGTTTGGTTGCGGTACCCTCCAGGTCCCAGATCTTGATTTGCGCGGGACCGGTGCCACTGGTAGCGAAGGTGGAACCGTCTCCCAGGAACAGGGCATCGCCGACGCGCGTTTCATCTGCTACGACCAGCCGATCAGCCGACACGGACCAGACCCGCGGTGTCTTGTCTGCTCCCCCAGAGAAGACGGTCTTCTGGTCCTGCGCGAAACTGACCGATGCGATGGCGCCCTCGTGACCAACGAACCGTTCGAGTTCTTGTGAGGTGGAGACATCCAGTACGCGGAGGATACCGTCGTCACCACCCGTNGCGATCCGGGTCGCTTCCTCGTCGATCGAGATGTCTCGGATGACGGCCGGTTGCGGCAAGGTGGCGGTTGCGGCGGTCGGTTGATTGGCGGTGGCGGCGACCGTCAAATCCCAAGTAAGGAGCGATTTATCTGCTACACCTGCAGCCAGTAATTTGCCGTTGGCCGACAGGGATAGCGTGGTGATCGCATCCGCAGCGCCAGCAAAGCTACGTGTTTGACTTCCGTCAGTAAGCTGGAACATGCGGACGGTTTTGTCCTTACCACCGCTGATGACAGTCGTGCCGTCCGCGTGAAAGGTCACACACTGCACGGGGCCTTCATGTGCCGATATGAGTTGTTCGAGCGCGAGAGGCTGTCGCACTGCCGTGTTGGCAATGCTGGCGACCACGGTGTCTCCTGTGGTGGAGAATGCGACGTTCGACGCGACGTCCGTCATGGCGATTTGTTCCAGAAGCGTGCCGGTGGACGATGCGAAGACGCGAAGTTGCTTGTCGGCACACGTCACACCGAGTTTGCCTGACTCGGCGTGATACGCCAAGTCAGTGGCGGCGGCGGGTAGGGTGACGGTGACAGCCGTGCCGAGGCCCTGTGCGGTGAGCGGCAGTAAATTTAATTTCATGTCGGCGAGCGCGATCGCCAATTGAGACTTGTCTGGGTGGAGGGCCACAGCCGTGGGCGCGGCAGCACCGGTGGTGCTTTCATGCAGCAGTTTGCCGTCGGCTGTGTTCCAGACGACGATCCGTTTATCCGCACTGGCCGTGGCCGCGGTCGTCCCGTCGGCGGAGAGTGAGAGGCCTACGATAGCGGCTTCTGCCGCGGCGAGTACGCGAATCGCAGCCACAGAGCTGACGACTGCCGTTTTGTCGGCGCTGCCGGACAGCAGTGTTTGGTTATCGGCAGCTAGTGCCACATCCAGAACCGGCAGGGTGTGGTGGAGGAGACGTTCCAGCACGTTGCCGTCGGCTGTACTCCAGACTGTGATGGCGTGGTCGTCGCCACCGCTGGCGATTCGCGTTCCATCCGGGCCCGCGCTGACGGAGCGAACAGGTCCTGGATGGACGAAGGTGGAGGCGGCCGGAACGGGCGTTGCCGTGGCCGCGGCAACGGGCCAAGTGTAGACGTTTTTGTCGACACTACCGGCAACCAGTGATTTGCCATCGCCGGACAAGCTGAGTGAGGTGACGGCAGCTGAGGGACCGGTGTAGCTGCCGACTTGCTTGCCGTCGGCAGTGGTCCAACGCCGCACGGTTTTGTCATCGCCGCCACTGAACAGCGTGCTGCCATCGGGGCTGAAGGCAAGACCTGTCACCGGCCCGGTGTGGCCAGTAAACGCGTTGACGAAGGTGGGGGTGATCGTGTGCAGGCCGTTTTTGGTGTCGGCGCCAAGGACCGTTGTCTGGGCACTCCAGGCGACCGCCCGAATGGCTTCGGCAGGGAAACGTTCCAGTGGCTCGCCGGTCGCAGACCAGCTGCGGACGCCGTCGGTGGCACAACTGATCAGCCGGGTGGAATCGGCATGGAAGGCGAGTGAGGTCGCGGGGGCAGCGTGGCCGGTCAAGGTGGCAACCAACGCGCCATTCGCGGCATTAAATAACTTGACCGCGTTGCCATCGCCTCCGGTTGCAATCAGCTTGCCATCCGGACTCACGATCGCGACGGTTGGTGCAACGGTATGAGGTAGGCTGCGGAGCAGGGCACCGTTCGCCGGATTCCACAAACGCACGGTCTTGTCAGCGGAAGCCGAAACCAGGGTGTTCCCGACCAGATGGAGCGAACGGATCGCAGCGGTATGGCCGGCCAGGTCACGCACATCGGTACCGTCTGCCGTGGTCCATTGTTTGAGCGAGTTGTCGGTGGCGGCGGAGAAGACCTGCGCTCCGTTGGTCGAAAAGGCAACTGCCGTGATTGCTGCCGTGTGTCCTTCGTATAGGTAGGCTTCTGCCGCGTTGGGAGTTGCCAGATTCCAGACACGGACGGTCTTGTCCGCGGAACCAGAAACGAGTTTGGTTTTATCGCTGCTAAAGGCCAGAGTGGTGATGGTGGACGTATGCCCGAGTTGGGTCGATTTGAGCGTTCCCTGAGCCGTATCTCGCACCATGATGGTGGGTCGGCCGCCAGCGGTTCCGGCCAGTGCCACCAGGGTCCCGTCTCCGCTGTAAGTTGCGGCGGTTACGGTCATGGCGCTGCCCGGCAACGTTTGACTGGGAGTGGGCAGATTCCAGATGCGGATGGTTCCGGCTTCGTCGGCCGATGCAAGCTGCTTGCCTTGAGGATGGAACGCCAGGTCGGTGATGGTCGTTGCAGGAGTCATGACGGCGCCGAGTTCGGTTCCGTCAGTCGGATTCCAGCACTCAATGATCCCCTCGGCGTAACCCGCAGCGACGGCTTGCGGGGCGAGTGCCAGCGCAGTGACCGGTCCTCGTGTGCTGGTCAGGGCTCGGGCTGCTTGGCCGCTGGTGGGATCGAAGAGACGCAGGCTGCCGTCCGCGCCGCCGGTGACGGCCAGTTTTCCGTCCGCCGAGAAGGCCACGTGGGAGACGGCGGTGGTATGGCCAGCGAGTGGTTTGGCGGGCAGCGAGGGAAGTTGCCACCAGGTCAGTGTGCCCGCGTCGGACGAGGAGAGCATGGTCTTGCCGTCAGGCAGGTACGCGATGTCGGTGACGGGTGCGGCGGGACCGTGGAACGTACCCTGCGGTTTGCCATCGGCCACGTTCCACAACTGAATCGCACCGCTCTCATCCGCTGAAGCGAGTTGCATGTTGTCGGTGCGGAAACGGACGGCACCAACGGTGGCCGTGTGTCCGGGTAAGGTCTGTGCGACCGATTGATCGGCAGCGTTCCAGATCCGTACTGTCTTGTCCGCGGAGCCGGTCGCAATCCACTTGCCATCTGCTGATGTGGCGGTGGCCTGAACGGGCATGGTGTGTCCCACAAACGGGCTGGCGGCAGCAGGGAGTCGCCAGAGACGGACGGTTCCGTCCTCGCCGGCCGAAGCGAGTTTGTCGCTCGTGGCGTTGACCGCCAAAGCATGCACGGGACCGGTGTGTCCCATGAGGCTCAAACGGTCTGCACCGTCCGCGACGTTCCAGAGGCGGATGGCGCCGGTTTCGTTGCCTGAGGCCAGCAACGTGGCGTCGGCACTCAGCACCATCGATTGGACCGCACCGACGTGGCCGGCAAAAGCACGTGCCGTTGGTGCTGCCGCGGTGAGGGTCAGGAGTTGGACCTTGCCATCGGAGGTACCGGTCACGACCTGTTTTCCGTCCTGAACGCTGATGACCTGGGTAATTGCACCGGATTGTGGTGGCAGCGGGGCGGGGACGCTGGTCGGCAGAGTCCATAGCTTGGCTGTACCGTCAGCTGCGGACGTCAGCAACGATGCGGTTGTTGGGTGANAGGAAAGTCCGGTGATTGCCGCCGTGTGGGCTCCGATGTGCGCGACGGCTGTTCCGGTTTTGGGGTCCCACAGTTGGACCAATCCAGCTTCATCTCCGGTTGCGATTTGCGTGCCGTCGGGTTTGATGGAGGCTTGCGTGATCTTGGCTTCATGTCCGGTCAGGGTGTGCAGTAGCATGCCGTCGGCGCGATTCCAGATTTTCGCGAGTTGGTCATCACCGGCAGTAACGAACCACGCTCCATCGGCACTGATTTGCACCACGCGAACCGGCCCGGTGTGTCCTTCATAACGGTTGAGTGGTGTGGGGATGTAGAGATCCCAGAGTTTGACCGTGGCGTCTCTGGAACCACTGAGTACACGGCGACCATCCGCGCTGACGGCAACCGACAGGACCTGTCCCAGATGCCCGTCGAGGACTCGGAGTTCCGCCCCGTCGGCAGCCTGAAAGACACGCAAGGTGCGGTCAAAGCTTCCGGTAACGATCAAGTTGCCATCAGGAGAATAGGCTGCCGTCGAAACCGCGTCTTGATGGCCTGTCAAAGCCAAAGGGTCTTGCGAAAAGGCGGAGGGAACGAAGGCGAGCGTCAGCAGGCAAGCGAGTGGCAGTAAGGAAACAACAGTGCGTGCCATGGAAAGCACCTCGCGGTAAGTCAGTGTGAGCATGATCAAAGTCAGAGATTGCCGTTCCTCGCGTAACTGGTTGCATTCCTTTTTACCAACCGCAAGTGATTACTGGGTGGATGCGATTTCTTTGTCTGGTTCGGGAGGTTCAATGGTGTGGATGACCTGTGCGTTCGTGCCGTTCCAGATTCTCAGGGTGCCATCGTGTCCGCCGGCAACGACGACGGACATGTCGGGCGTTACGTCAATACAATACATGTAGTCAGTCGCTCCGGCGAAAGTACGTTGCACGCCACCGTTGTCGGTGTTGTGCATGCGCACGATTTGGTCGCCGGAGGTGGATACGATGAATTGGCTCTGTCCGACGAAACGCACGGCGGTGACCTGTTTTTGGTATCCCGCAATGTTGCGTTCTCGGTCGCCGGTGATGGCGTTCCAGAGTTGGATCCGTGCGTCCGCACCACTACTGGCGAGACGCTGTCCATTGGCTCGCCAACTGACTCCCAGAACGTGGTTGGTATGTCCTTCGAACTGGAGTAATTGTTTCCCGGTAGCCACGTCCCATTTCTTGACGAACTTATCGGCCGAGGCCGAGGCGAGATGCAAATTGTCAGGTGAAAAGGCGATCGCGTTCACACCGTCTGTGTGCGCATCCGGCAGACTGTGAACGAGCTCGCCATCTTCGACGTTCCAGATTTTAATTTCTCCGGAGCGTGAAGGGACGCCACCGCCGGTAGCCAGCAGCTTTCCATCGTTACTGAAGTCCACGGCGACCACACGATCGATCAAGGTGGTAGGATCGGCAATGGAGCCGATGGTGCGTTCCAGTTCCCAGTTGGGGTTTGCGGTCCACACCGTGACTTGTTGATCGGCCGAGCCGGAGATGATTTCCGCATCTGTCCGATAGGTCAGGGAGTGTACCGGTCCCTGATGGCCGACGTAGCTGCGGAGCGCTTTGCCCGTCTCACCGTCCCAGGTGTGGATGACTCCCATCGCGCCACCGGTTGCCAGCGTGCGGCCATCGGGAGAAAACTGCAGGCAAGCGATGGGTTGCACGGTCTCGGCTTCTGCTGCGACTGCGGCCGCCAATTGGGTGTCGGTTTGGGTGAGCGTTGTTTCGGCCTGTTTGAGTTGTGTCTCTGCCAGTGGCACGGCGGCGGTTGCGAGTTGCAGGTCGCGGGCGGCGCTGTCGTGCAACTGTTTGGCGGTCACCATCACCATCTGTGCTTGGGAGAGTGCGGTGGATGCATCGGTGAAGGGTTTCGCGGTGGCGAGCGCTTTGGTCGCTGCGGCGGCCGCTGCCTGGGATGCCGTCTCGGCTGCTTTGGCCGGCTGGGCGGTTGCCGCCATGGCTTTGGTGGCTTCGGCCGTTGCCGCTTCCGCGGTGGCTGAGGCTTGCATGGCCAAAGTATTCAGCTGGGTATTGGCCGGTTCCGCCTGGGCGATGGCGCGCGTCTGAGCTGCCTTCTCCGTGAGTAAATCGGCTTTGGCTTTCAAGTCCAGTGCCAGTTGGTTTGCCGTGGCCAATTTTTTGGTGGCGACCTGAGCGACGGCTGCGGCTTGGATTGCAGCAGCTTCCGCTTGGGATTTGGCCGTAGTCGCCGTAGCGAGTGTTGCCGCTTTCGCCGTGACGTCTTTTTCTGCCGTGGCCAGTACGTCCGAGCGCATTTTTTCAGCGGTGGTTTTGACGGGCAAATCTTTCTGTGCCGCGTCCAGCGCCGTCTTGGCTGTAGCAACTTTCGCCGTCCAATCCGTTTTGGCCTGTGTCAGCTTGGCGACCGTTGCCTTGGCCCGCAGGTCTCCTTTCATTTCGGCGACTTGCGCGTTGTTGGTGGCATTCCACAGCCTGACCGTGCCATTGGAACTCGCCGAGGCAAGGCGTTGTCCATCCGGACGTACGGCAACTCCCTGGATGGGTGCACCGTGGTTGAGTGAAGCGATCTGGGGCGTGGCGGCGGTGACGTCCCAGACGCGCAGCGTACCGTCCTCACTGCCGGTGACGACCTTGGATGGCCCGAGTGAGGTGACCCCGTTGATCGGTGCCGTGTGTCCTGACAGGCGCCGGTCGGCGAGGATCGAGTGGACGGCGATCGCGCCTTTGTCGGCGACAGCGATCACTTGCCGTGATGTGGCCCCGATGGTCGCCATCGTGTGCGGTGCCACTTCGTTCGACAGGATTTGCTCTTTGACCCGGTCAGGCCAGCCGAAGACCGCAAGTTCGGGAGTCGCTCCACCGGAGGAGGTGATGAGCTTCTGTCCTTCCGCGGCAAAAGTGATGGCTTGTACGGGGCCGCTTAAGCCGGTTAAGGCCGGTGGGGCGAGCGCACTTCCATTCGTTGCATTCCACACCTTGATCTGTTGGTCCTCGCCCGCGCTGAGTAAGGCCGCTCCGTCGGGACTGAGCGCCAAGTCATGGACGACCGCGTTGTGCTTGGCTGCAAACAGTGGCGCACCGGTGGCGATCGTGAAGGCATCAATCGCGCCGTCGCTGGTGCAGGTAAAAAGGACCGCGTCGTCCGGTCGGTATAGAACGGAAGTGATCGGTTGATCGGAAGTACCGAAAGCTGCGGAAAACCTCAGTGTGTGATGTTGGATTGCACCAGCGGAGTCACCCAGTAAGAGCATTTCGGGGGTGGGGCCATAGACGGCACTGGTCCAGGGTTTTTCGTGCGTGAGGATTTCCAACACTCTCCCGTCCGTCACACGCGACACNATCGTATCGGTGGCACCCGCAGACACCAGACGGGTGTTGTCGAAGCTGAAGTCGAGTGAGTGGATGGCGGCCGTGTGTCCGGGACATCCCGTCAGTAATTTGCCGTCGGAGACCTGATAGAGATTGATTTGATGATCCGCGGTGGCGATCGCGACTTTGGCACCATCTCGACTGCAGGTCATGGCGGTTGCGGCGGCCGTCAAGGCAGTGGATCGTGCTACCTGCCCGGAGGTCGCGTTCCAGGCGCGCAGTGTCTTGTCGGCCGAAACCGAAAGTGGTTGGCCCTGGGCGGCGATAGCGACACCGACAATGGGCCCCGTGTGACCTTGCAACTCGACCGCTTCGGTCGGATTGGCAACGGTCCAGAGTTGCAGCGAATGATCGTCGGCCCCGGATAACACTTGCGTCGCGTCCGCGTTGAAGGCCACGGCTCGAATGGTGGCCGCATGACCTTGGAAGTTGGCCACCTCAGGAAATTTTGGTTCATTCAGGTCCCAAACTTTGGCGGTCTGGTCCTCAGAGCCGGAGACGAGATGACGGCTGTCGGAATCGAAGGCGAGACAGGTGATTTTCGCTGTGTGGCCAAGCAACGCCATGGTTTGTTTGCCGGTGGCAAGTTCACGCAAGAGAATCGCCGNTTGCTGGCCAACAACGTCAACGGTTGCCAGGAGTTTGCCGTCAGGGCTGACGGCGGAAACTTCGGCGGGCTGCGTTTGGGTTGTCAAGATGGTGGGGGCTGCGGTGGCAAGGCTCCACTCGGTGATGCTCCCGTCGGCGGCTCCGGCAACCAGCGCCAGGCCGTCATGGCGAAATGCGAGCGACACTGGGGCCGTCAGCGTTCCGCGCAAGGTAGCTTGCAAATCCCCTGTTTGGGCGTCCCAGATCCGGACGGAGTGGTCTGCGGACGCAGTGGCAATTCGCAAGGCCGGGGTCGGTTTTTCGTCGTCGGATGCTTGAGCGCCGTCGGAGGTGGGTTCTGGTTTGGGCGTGGGGGAAAAGGTNAGCGCGTGAATGGCCTGGTCGTGTGCTTGCCAACGATGAAGTACTTTGCCTGTGCCGAGTTCGCGGAGTTGAACCTCTCCCTGGGCATTGGCGACGGCCAGCCATTGTCGATCATCGCTGACCGCCAGCACGTTCGCCCCCGTCAGTGGATCTTCATAAGTTGGCGGAAGTGCCGCGGGCAATTTCCACAGGCGAAGCACCTCGTCGCCGCCACTGGCGAGCAACTCGCTGGTAGTCGGCGCCGGAGTATCACTTGGCGAGGCGGCCTCGGCTGAGTCACCGTCCGCCGGTGGAATTGGCGGAAGCACCGTCGTTAACGAGGAGACCGGTCCCGGGGTAACAATCCGTCCGACNTGCCGGTAATCGGTGGTATCCCACATGAGGATCGACGCATCAGCCGATCCGGAAAACAACTTGGTCGAATCACCGGAAAATTGCAGACAGGTGATTTCGCCGGTGTGGCCCGCGAGGGTTTCGCTCAGTTCCCCGGTGGCGGCATTCCAGATTTTCAGGGTGTTGTCTGCTGCGCCGGTGGCAATCCAGGCACCGTCGGGGCTGACTGCCACGACGTTGACCGCCGAAGTGGCGGCAGCGATCTGCAAACGTTGGACATCACGGGGATACCGCCAAACCTTGGCCGTGCGAAAGCCTCCGGATGCAAGTCGGTCGCCGTCGCGGTTAAAGGCGAGTGCTTGCACGACATCCAGGTGTGCAATGCCGGGCAACTGGGATTTTGATTGTTGCTGCAAGTCGGGGTCGGTCAGACGCGTGACAAACTGGCCTGTGGGCACATGATAGATGAAGATTTGGTTGGCACGACTGCAGGCTGCGAACTGGCCATCGGGCGTGACCGCGACGGCGTAAGTCGGGTTCGGACCGGGTGGCAAGGGTCGCCAGACGGTTGGCGAAATCACACCTGCGGTTGCGGAACCTTTGGCGCCTTGGTCAATCCAGAGTTTGATCAAGCCGAGTTGTTGGGGCGTCAATGGTTTGGCGGCGACATCATTTTCCGGCGGCGGCATCGCCGGGTCATCCTGGTGAGCGGCCAGTCGGATCAGGAGGCTTTCCGATCCTTTGCCAGGGACGACGGCCGGCCCGGTATCGCCGCCCTTGATCATTGCTTGGGGATTTTCCAGGTTGAGTTCGCCGTTGGCTTCACTTGCGCTGTGGCAGGTGATGCAGTTGTTGCGCAGGATCGGCAGGATTTCGTCGCTGAAACTGACGGGCGTACTACGCGAGACGTTGGCGATCGCAATGGCGGGCTGTGCCTGCGCCGTGGGCGAGAGATGGTGGACCAACCCTATCGAGATGAGCAGAAACCAGGTGGTTCGAAAAGCGTTCATGAGGAGGGAGGAACCTCTTGCAAGGTCAACTGGATAGGTTGATCGATGGTTACGTTTTGTCCATTCAACGTCATCGACGCGCGCAACGTCGCGGCATGGGATCCGACGGTGGCGTTGGCGGCCGCAGTGATGGTGACTTTGCCAGCGGTCTGATTGGCGGGTACTTGGGCGTTCGGAGCGGACACGCCAGTCACGCCGGTCGGCAGGACGACGCTGAACGTGACTGCTGGGGTGAAGCCGTAGCGGCGGGCGATGGTCACGGGCATTTCGACTTGAGCGCCTTGCTTGACCGTCACTTGCGGTTTGGCGATGGTCAGTGTGATCGGGGCATCGGTGATCTTCAGCGTGACCGGTGTGGAGATCACGGGGAAATTCTTTTTGGCGGGCTTGGCAGCATTTGCGGTATCCGTTGCCAGTTGATCGGTTTTCGTTTTCAGTTCGGTTGCCAGCTTGGAACGCTCGGTTGCTGCCAGTGCCTTCTGATCCGCTTCCTGGCTGGCGTCGGTAGCCACTTTGGCTTGAGCAGTCGCTTCGGTGGCGGCTTTGCGGGCGGCTTCCACGGCGACGGTCGCCGTTTTGGATTTCGTATTAGCATCCGTGACTGCTTTTTGCGCTGCGGTCGCCGCAGCGGCGAGGGTGGTGTCTTGCGGCTTGGCGGCTGCAGCAGCTTTTGCCTGGTTGAGTTGTGTGGTTGCCGTTTTGACGGCCGCCGTTGCTTGTTCGAGCGCGGTGTTGGCGGCAGCCAGTTTCTCCATCGCCGTTTTTTCGGCGTTGGTTGCGGCGGTGGCTGCGTTCTTGGCGGTCGTTTGCGCGGCGGTCGCTGCCTTAGCCGCAGCACTCGCCTCGGCAGCGATTTTGTCGACTTGCACCTTTTTNTCGGCTGCAGCTTTGGCTGCCTCCGGGTTGCGGGCATAGTCGTGTTGTTCGGCGATGCCTTCGAGCACGAAAGAGTAGGTGCCAGTCGGCGTGTTGTTTTTCAGCTTGATTTCGTATTCCCCGGAGTTTGCATTGTTGTTCAGCGTCAGCACCGGGGCGTCGACGTTGTCTGGGATGACATCGGGTTTTAAGGTCAGTTTGCCTTTAAAGGTTCCGCTGCGGGTGACCGGAATCTTGATGATGCCCGCCCGTGATGTCTCCAGTAATTTCCCGTCGCCCGCTTGGATAGTGACGGGGGATGGTTCGATGGCGGACACGCTGAGCACAATGCCGTTGGATAGCCGCGAATCGCTGGTCGGTTGTGGTTGGGTGGCATTGGCGCGCTGGGTGACGGTGTTGATGGCGCAGGCAAAGCGGGCGATCCGTTGCAGGTTGCCGCCGGTTCCAGTGGACGTACCGACGACGCGGATGGTCCCCGAACCGGGGGCTGCGTTTGTCGCGGCATTCAAGACGATGGTGGCAGCGTTGGTTTGTGGTCCGATGGTCGCGGGTTTGGCCGTGACGCCGGCCGGCATGCCTGTGGCGGTCAGTGTGATTTCCCCATCAAAGCCATCCTTTCGGAAAGCAACGACTCGGATGCCATGTTGATCTCCCTTGCGCATCAGCATGGCTGTCGCGGAACCTAAAGGGATGGCGACCAATTGGAAATCGGGTTGGGCACGGCGAATGGAAAGCCGATAGACGTGCCGTGGATCTGGCTGCAAGGCATTTTTGCGGTCGCGGACGAGCACGCGGTAGGTAGTGTCGGCGGTTGCGATAAAGTGGTGTACCGGGTCGGCGGTGTAGGTGTCAACTTCCGGTCCCGTGTTGGGGATGCTCGAATCGGCAACGAAAGCGATTTGCGTGGTCTGTTCGGCTTCGTCACCTTCTGCCGGTTTGACAATCTGTTCGACCATCAACACCGGGTCCGTGTCCAGACCGAGACGCTCGGAGATGACTTCCAGAGTGATTGCCTCGCCCTGCTTGGCTTCGAACGTGAACCAGTCGGCATCGCGTTGCTGCGTGTGATTCGCCATGACTTCGCAGGGGAGCGTAACCGCTTGCGCCTGCTGCGGTGTGTCGTTGGGTTCGACTTCGTTGACCGGTGGTGCGGTAGCGACACCCGCCAGGACGGTATTCGACCAGCCCAAGTTGTTTTTTGCTCGATAGGCAACGGCATTCAGGCTGGCGCTGGCGGGATCCAGGAAGGTNCCGGCTAAGTTAGCAGATGCGGTTGGCAAGGCGATCGAGGCATTGATTTTCTGCAACGGCTTGCCGTGGACACTGACGCCTGCATTCTGGCCGCCGGGGAGGTTGCGTCCGTAGATTGTGAACGTTCGATTTCCTGGCAAAGCAGCTGGGGGTGAGAGGAAATCGACATGCGGTAGGGCGCCGATCGTGAATCGATAGGCGTAGCTGGGGCCCCCGAGGAATGTGGAATCGAAAACCTTGATGGTGTAGGTCTGGTTGGCGGTTACCTGAAAGTCGAGTAGGGGGTCACCCCGATAGGCATCGCGGCTGTTCCCAACTTCGCGTCCCGCTGAATCATAAACGACGACCACAGCATCGGCTTGAGAATCAGCACGGCGGGCGAGGCAATCGAGGATGATGCGTTAATTGGCGGAGGCGGTGAATTGATAAAGATCGGTGTCGGCCGCCGTGGCCAGTTGACCGCTGACCGATGCAGGCAGTTCGATGGCCGTTGCCGTCTCGTTTTCATTGTTGGGTTCGGATTCCTGAGCGCATTGCAGGTCGGTGACAAAAAACGTGCGAGGATTCGAAACGCCGTACTTGCCGACTGCCCGTACTTCGTGGCGACCGATCGGAACGTTTCCGGCAATGTTAACGACAAAGGTGCCCGCGACAGGTTGGGGGCCCTCGTCGAACGGGCCTGGCTCGGCCATTTTTTGTTTTGCTGTCATGCCGGCGTGCGAGAACACCAACGTCTGGACGTCGTCCAGGTCGACGCCGCCGATGGATAGCTCGATAGATTGCCCCGGGTTCGCTGAGAGCGGAAAGACACTTCCCAGTCGAGTCGCCGGTAACTGGCCGTAGGCGGCGGACGTCAACAGGATCCATGGCAAGACGATGGCGACATGCACGCGAGTGGTTAGCAGAGAAAGCATCCGGTGGTTCTCGGAACGCAAGGTGGTGGGACGGCGTCAGGGGCAACGGGCAGCCAGTGACGAGCATCCTTGCGCGAGGGCAGCTTCCTTGAATCGCTGAGTTGTCGTGGCGCTGTGGGCGCGGTTGAATCGTGCTTTCCGGCGAATGCCTGAGCTCACCGAGTGGCCCGGGCGCGAGGCAGACGCCTAACAGTTATCGATTGAAGAGGAATTCTTTGGTGTTGAGCATGGCCCACAGGATATCTTCGTAGGCTTGTTTTTTGTTGGCTTTCCGACTGAGGTACTTGAGTACAAAGTCCAATTCGCTGTCGCGCGGCGGCCGAGCGAACGCCCAATAGTATAATTCGGTGACTTTCTCGGCGTCGGTCCGTTCGGTATCTGTAACCAGCAAGTTGGCGCGTCCCTGGTTGGTGGCCAATTTGCCTTGGACGTCGGCGGAGTTCAGCAGGTGTAATGCTTGGGCTAAATTCGCGCCGTCGTTTCGCTCACATTCGCAGGCACTTTCCGCTTGGGGTGTCCCGAAGACCGTGAGGAAGTAGTCGTTAAAGCCGCTGTCGGGTAATTGAACGGCCCGTGTGCCGGCGGGCATGCCGGTAAAGACCACGCTGGTATTGGTGAACTGGTTGATGGCGTCGTAGAGCGGTTCGGCGTTCAGGCGGCGCGGGTAGAAGCGAGAGAAATTCTGATTGTCGTCCTGATTGAATTTGGTTGGTTCGGAGCTGAGTTGATAGGTGCTCGAAGTGCAAATCGTCCGCACTAACTGCTTCAAGTCAAATTTGCTGGCGATGAAACTCTTGGCCAACGCATCCAGCAGTTCGGGGTTCGTGGGAGGATTGGTGACGCGCATGTCGTCTTCCGGGTCGACGATTCCCCGACCGAAGAAGTGTTTCCAATAACGGTTGACCAGGGCAGGAGCGAAAAACGGATTTTCAGGCTGTGCCATCCAGTCCACCAACGCGTGTCGTGGGTCTTCGTAGGGTGGCAGCTCCAATGCGGGTGAACCGAGTCCGGTGGGGGTCAAATCGGCTTGTGTGCGGGGATTGCGCGCGGTGGCCTTGCCGGGGTCATGGAAAATGTTTCCGTTTTGCAGGCCACGGCGACTGTTCTTGCGTCCCACACGCGAGAAGAATGCTTGGAACCCGTAGTAGTCGTTCTGACTCCACTTCTCGAAGGGATGGTGATGGCAACGCGCACATTGGACACGCAAGCCGAGGAATAACTGTGCGGCATCTTCTGCTTGCGCATTGGCCGTGGTCACGTTGGTGTACCAGTAGGTCGTTGGATTGGCGTCGATGTCGCCACTGGATGCGAGGACACCGCGGACGAACTGGTCGTAGGGGACGTTGAGTTGCAGTTGGCGACGCACCCAGTCGTGGAATTTAAACGACGGAGCCGTGTTATTGGCTGCGCGTTTGTTGCGCAAGACCATCGTCCACTTGTTGGCAAAGTAGTCACCGTAGCCGGGGCTGGCGAGCAACGCGTCGATCAATTGGTCGCGTTTCTGAGGGGACTTGCTTTCTACGAACGAACGGGCCTGATCGGCGGTCGGGATGCGGCCTGTGATATCGATGTAGGCGCGACGAACAAAGGTGGAATCATCACACAGCGCCGATGGCGGGATCCCGAGTTGCTTGAGTTTGCCAAAAACGTGCTGATCCACCAGGTTCTTGGTAGGAGGTAATTGGGTGACGGGCAAGCCGAGCGGCACGGTTGCGCGAAAGACATCCACGACGCCTTGGAAGCGGACCATGATCGCGGCCTCTCCCGGTCGATCAAAGACATTCACTCGGCCACGCTCGGAAACATGTGCCATCTCGCTGTCATTGGACTCAAAGCTGGCCAGGCGGCTGACGTCCCGAATCGAGTTGTCGCTGTAGTGAGCGACGACACGCAGTTGCTGCGCCGTGCCGCGATTCATGGCNCGGGTTTTGGGCAGCACGTCGATGCGTTCGACGATCGGATCGTCTTCCGAGCCGTACGGCATCCCCTGTTCGATCCAACGTGTCAGCAACTCATATTCATAGGAGTCCTTTTCCAGACGTTTCCCGCCGCCGTGAGGCAGTTGGTTGAGCGGTTTGGTCAACAATAAACTGAATTCGGGTGCTGCCGGAAAAATGCGCCGGCCGCGATTTTCTTTGACCAACCACTCGTAATCCTCTTCCGGGTAGAAACCCAGGAGGGATAATTTAAACCCGTTCTGCCCGCCGGATTTGCCGTGACAGCCTCCCGCGTTGCAACCAAGTTTGGTGAAGATGGGGGTGACTTCATCGGCGAAGTTGATTGGCCTGGGGTTGGCGAAATTCTCGACCTGACAACTGAGCGCAGCCGTGGTGCCCTCCTGGCTGCGCACCGTGATCGTCACCTTGCCATCCGCCAGGGGTGTGACAAAACCACTACGGTCAATTTGGACAATGCCGCTGGGAGCCGACTGGTAAGTCACTTGATGCGTCAAGTCGTGCAGTTGGCCACTGGTGTACTTGCCGGAAACCACCAGTTGAGCGCGATCATTCACCCCGCGAAGGACGAGGTTGTCGGTGGGTGAAAACTCTAAACCGGAGAGCGTTCCGATCGGACCGAGCCCCGGGAAATCGTCCTGGCCGAGAACGGCACCGCAGGCGATCAGGAGGGTGGCACAAGCGAGCAGGACAGGGGATCGATTCATCAGTGACACCCTAAAAAAATGGCAACAATCAGGTGTTGGCTAAGTGACCGAGCAAGGACGTTCCGGGCGACAAGCCAGCACGACCATCAGCCAGTATGATAGCAGGAATGAAACAACGCCCGGTCAAGTGACCGGGCGTTGTGGATCTGCACGTTAGACTAGCTCTTCAATCGGCTTGCCGTCCTCGACCATATAGACCGGCCGGCCAGCTTGATTGACAAATTGCGAACGGGGCTCGATGTCGAGCACGTGGAAAATCGTGGCCATCAAATCCTGAGGACGGATGGGGGCTGTTTTCGGCACGTCAACCTTCGCCGCCGACTCGCCCACGACTTGACCCATCTGAAGTCCGCCGCCCGCCATCGCCAAGGTGCTGAGTGGCGCCCAGTGGTCGCGACCGGCATTGTTGTTGACTTTGGGAGTACGGCCAAATTCGCCGCTGATGACCAGCAAGATGTCTTTGTCGACACTGCGCTGACTCATGTCCTCGACCAAAGCAGCGACTGCCTGGTCCAGTTGGGGCGAACGGGATTTCAAGGACTCTTCGATTTTTCCATGCATGTCCCAGCCGCCGTAGTTGAGCGTCACAAAACCGCAGCCCGCTTCGCACAAACGACGCGCGGTCAACAACTGCTCGCCCAAACCTTTGCCGTAACGTTCGACCACGCGAGGGTCTTCATACTTCAGGTCAAACGCTTGCTGAGATTTGCTCAGGACCAGGTTGAATGCCTGCTGCTCGAATGCATCGAGACCTTCCATGAGGCGCGACTGGTCGGCCTCACGCTTGACTTGATCGATGCCCTTCAACAGTGCGCGACGATCGTCTAAACGTTGACGGTCAACCACCAACGACATGTTTTGACGCGCTTTGCCGCGAGGATCGAACGGACTGNAGGCCGGGCCCAAAAAGGCGGGGCCGTCGCTGCCGATCCCTTGAATACGCACATACGTCGGGATGCCAGTGTTCAAATTGTTCGGCCCGCGTACACGCGACACAATCGAACCGATCGAAGGACGCGTCGGTAAACCACCGTTGTCGATTGCACGGTTGTCGTAGCCAGTCATCACGTAGTGGGTACCACCACCATGACCGCTGTTGGTGTGGGCAAACGAACGGACGAGTGCCATCTTGTCGGCCACGCCGGCAATCTTGGGGAACGTGCCGCCGACCGTCACGCCCGGCAGTGGCGTGGTCTGTTCACCGGTCGTACTGCGGTATTCCGCCGGGGCCGTCAACTTGGGGTCGAACGTTTCGACGTGCGTCGGTCCGCCGGAAAGCCAGAGCCAGATCACCGAAGTGTCCTTGACCGGCTGCCCAGCTGCCCGCGCCGCACTCCGCATGCGCAACAGGTCAGGCAACGCGAAGGAACCCAAACCGAGGGAACCGACCTTCAAGAAGTCCCGACGTGTGTTTCCCTCGCAATCACGACTCTTGGTCCGCGACAACAAATTCAACATGACAACATCTCCCTCGCATTCAGGATGGCGATTGCTGGCTTCCAATCCGCGCACAGCGTATGTTCTCGGCATATTACCGATCAACGAACTCTAATGTGTTCGTCATATTAGGTGGTAACTCATTCCCTTTGCAAGTGAATAAGGGCAAGTTTTATTAGTTGTTAGCATGGGTAATTATGCTGGTTTAGCGGGACTGGGGTGGCAGGGTGATGAAATGTGCCTTGCCATCGCCACCGGCCACGACGATGTGCTCCCCGTTTGGGGAGTAGGTAGCATCGTTGGCAACGCCACCGAGCGTTTGGGTGAAGAGTTTCTGGCCATTGGCAGCATTCCAGATCACGATGTTGCCGCCGTAACCGCAGGACAGCATGCGGTTTCCCTGTTGGTTGAAGGCGACGCGATAGACGTAATCCTGATGATCCTCCAGGGTTTGCTGGAGGGTTCCTTGGAGCGCATCGAGTAGATAAATCTTTTTATCGAGTCCGGAGGTGAGGACCCGTTTGCCATCGGTGTGGAAGGCAACTGAGTAGAGGCTGGCGGAGCTGACGGGAATCTGTTTCAGCTGCCTGCCTCCCAGGACATCCCAGAGGCGAACGCTTTGGTCCGCACCGCAGGAGACCAGCAGGGCGCCATCGGGACTGAACGCCAAGTTATAAACGGGGCCTTGATGGCCGGTGAGTTGGGTGAGTTGGGTGCCTGACTTGGCATCCCACAGGCGGACGGTAGCATCCGCGCTGGCCGACGCGATCCGTGTTCCATCTGGGCTGACAGCCACTTCGTAGACCGACCCACCGTGTCCGGTCAGCGTGCTTCGTGCCGTGGGCGATGCGTAACTCCACAGCCGCAAGTTGCCTTCGGGGTCGCCGCTCAGCACGCGACGGCCGTCCTGTGTGAAGTGGGCAGTGGTCAGTGGCTGATCGGAGGTTAATTCGTAAAGTAGTGAGCCGTCGGTCGGATTGTAAAAGCGCAGGACCCCGTCACTCATGGCCGCTGCAATCTTAGCGTTGTCTTGACTGTAGCTCAGCTGTTGAACGGTCGCCGGCGTTTCGAATTGAGTGAGTTCTTCGCCATTGGTCAGGTTCCACAGCCTGAGGCGGCTGGCGTCATCGGCGGCGATCAACTGGGCATTGTCACCGCGTACTGCGAGCGACCGAATGGGTGATTCGTTTTCGAAGGTGCGCAGCGTTTGGCCATTGGCCAGATTCCAAATGCGAATGGTTCCATCGGCACCTGCAGTGGCGACTTGTGCCCCGGCAGCAAACAAGGCCATTTCGTGGATTGCAGATTCATGGGCCGGGATGGCAGTGGTAACGGCCAGTCGTTGGGTGCGTGCGGTTTGGTCTTCACTTCCGGACAGGATGGTTTGATTGTCGGCGCCGAAGGCGACGGAATGGACGGCGGCGGTGTGGTCGTGGAACATTTGCAACGGATGTCCCAGGGTCAGATCCCAGACGGTGATGAGGGAGTCCGCCGTTCCGGTGACGAGTTTCGAACTGTCACCACTGACATGCAAGCATTGGATGGCGGCGGGGTGAGGGATCGACAGGGCGGGTTCGACGGTGACGGCATCGGCCGGCATCGGCGTCAGTGGCCAGACGAGGGCCTGTCCGGCCTGGTCGCCGGTGACCAAGTGGTTGCCATCCGGGGAGATCGTCAGGCTGCTAACACTCGCTTCGTGGCCGGCATAAGAACAGATCGGTTTGCCATCGGCCAGATTCCATTTGCGTACGGTTTTGTCCGCTCCCCCGGTGACCAGGGCATTGCCATCGGGTGCAAACGCAACACTGGTGACGGGCCCTTCATGTCCCGTAAGCCAGTGTTGGATGTGGGTCTGTTCCAAGGCGGCGTTGTTGGTTGTGCCGAGTCGTCCAACGACCAGATTTTGGGCGTCCGTGGTAAACGCCAGGGAGGTGACCGGGGTGGGTTGGGGCAGCCTTTCGATCCGCCGCTGACTGGCCAGGTCATAGACATCGATTTGCTGTCCGGTCCCGACGGCTAACCTCGTATCATCCTGACTGAAGGCGAGTTGACCGATGGGGCGCGTGGGTGCTTCTGCGGCATTCGGTTGGTCGGGTGCCGCGTCCGGTGTTTCGGTGGCTTGAATGTTGGGCGTCAGGGTGGCTACGGCGGTTCGCGTTTGGATGTCCCAGACGGTGACGCGTCCGGACTCTCCCAGCGTGGCGAACTGGCCGCCCTGGTGCTGCATCGCGAGGCGTTGCTGGGGTTCGGCCGGTTGCGCGTTGAGCGGTGGTTGGGGAACGGGGAATTTGAAAAGAACACCAGGCGTCAGTTCCTCGAAAGGCCACGCGAGCGGTTGTGGCTGGTCGTCGAGTGCCACCAGGAGATTGCCTTGAGGGCTGAACGCCAGATCGTGGAAGTTCCCCTCGGTCTGCGAGGCCAGGAGGGTTGCCGAGACGGACCACAGACGCGCCTCGTTGTCAGCAGCCCCGCTGAGGATCGTGGTTCCATCGCCCGCAAAGGCGAGGGCCTGGACAGCAGCTTGATGGCCGGCAAAACGTTGGAGTTCTAATTTTGATGGGACATCCCAGACGCGCACCTGTTGGTCGTCACCGGCGGTGGCTAGTTGGGATGCCTGCGTACCGAAAGTCACGGTCCGCACCACCGTCTCTGTTGCAATCGTATCGCGTGCCGCGATGGGTGGGGGCGCTGCGGTTGCGGCTGTGGCGTCGGGGACGTCCCACAGATAGATGNTTTTGTCGACGCTGCCGGCGGCCAGTTGGGTGCCATTTGCTGCGATGCTGACCGAGGTGACGGCGTCGGTAGGACCGGTGAATTGCCCCTGCAGTTGGTGATTGTCGAGATTCCAGAGCCGGACCGATTTGTCTGCGCCGCTACTGGCTAACCGGTTCCCGTCCGCGGTTAACGCGAGATCGGTGACCTCGCCCGTGTGGCCGTGCAGTACCGCGCGCACATCAGGCGAATAGATGCGGAGGGTGCCATCCACGCCGGCGGTCGCCAAACGTAGTTGGGTCAAGTCGTTGGGCTTATCGGCGGGATCCTGAGCCGCGAATGCCACGCCGTTAGCGACCCACTCGCCCGTGGAAAACGCTTGCAGGCATTGCTGCGATTCGAGATCCCACAGCCTGACCGTGGTGGGCGAAACGCTGGCCAGCAGCTGGCTTTGGGAATGAAAGCCAAGGCCGATCACGGCATCGGGATGGCCGGTGAGTGTGGTGACCGCGGCGCCGCTGGCAACATCCCAGATCTTGACCGCTTGGTCAGCACCCGCGGACGCGATGGATTTTCCGTCCGGACTGACGGCGATGTCGGCCACGGCGGCACCATGTGGCAGGCTGCGGACGGCGGCACCTGTGGCTGCGTTCCAGACACGTACGGTGTTGTCGGCTGCTCCGCTGACCAGCAGGGTATCGTGATGGACGAGGCGGTGGATGGCGGCAGTGTGGCCGGTAAAGGCACGCACTTCGGAGTTGTCAGCCAGTGCCCACTGGCGAATCGTGTTGTCGGTGGTGGCGGTGAAGAGATGCGCCGCGTCACTGTCGAAGGCGACGGCGGAGACGGATGACGGCAAGTCGAGTTTCGCGAGTTCTGGGAATTTGGCATCGGTCAGGTCCCAGATCCGTGCCGACTGGTCGGCGCTGCCGGTGGCCAGCTGTTTCCCATTGGGAGCGAATGCCAGTGACGTGATGGGAGCGGCGTGACCCAGCAGGGTGTGAACCGAATTTCCCGTGCTCAAGTTTCGGATGAAAACGGCCGGTCGGGATTGGTGTGTCCCGGCGGTCGCAGCCAGTTTCCCATCCGGGCTGATCGCGAACTGAGTGGTGGGGCCAACGGAATGAGGCAGCACGTGCGGCGCTGTGGGTAGACGCCACAGGCGGACCGTCCCGTCCGCACCGGCAGACACGATCTCTGAACCGTCGGCGCGAAAGTGGACGGCGTTGATCTTGCCGTCGTGTCCGGAGAGGGATGCGGGGACAAGTTGCGGCTCGGCGGTTTCCGCCGTGGGTGTCCCAGGCCAGGGAGAGCCATCCGCAGTCAACCAGACGTGCACCCGTCCTTCCGCATCGCCGGAGGTGATCCGTTGGGCGTCAGGGCTCAGCGCCAAGGCCGACAGTTCACTGGTCGCGTCGAGCTGGCGAATAGGTTGGTTGGTCGTGGCGTCAAACAACCGAATGGACTTGTCGGTGCTGGCAGTGGCTGCCAGCTTGGCATCCGCCGAGATGGCGACAGCGGTGATAGGTTGGGTGTGCCCTTGAAGCGACTTTTCTGGCGGTGTGGGGAGACTCCAAAGTTTCAGACTGCCATCGGTGCCCGAAGTGGCCAGTAATTTTCCGGTGGGATGATAGGCAGCAGCGATCACTGGGCCGGTGTGTGCACCGACGTTGGCTTGGAGCGTGCCGTCAGCGGCATTCCAGAAGTGCATATGGCCCTGTTCGTCCGCGGTGACAAGCTCGGCTGCGCTGGGGTGAAAGCGGACGACCGTGGGGGCGTGCTCGTGTTCCGTCAGTGCGCGGATGGCGGCGCCGGTAGTGGTGTTGAAAATGCGGACGCTCTTGTCGGTAGATGCGGTCGCGGCCGATTGTCCATCGGAACTGACATCCACCGAAGTGACTGCTTGCGTCATGCCCGCCAGGGCGACGGGCGGCTTGGGCAGTTGCCAGATGCGCGCCGTACCGTCCTTTCCGACGGTTGCGAGACGGAGGTTGTCGGGGTGGAAGGCGACATCATGGATCGGTCCTTGATGGCCAGCCAGCAGCCCGGCGGTTGTCCCATCGGCCAGATTCCAGAGATGGGTAACACCTTGCTCGCTACT
>NZVR01000095.1 GCA_002701545.1 Blastopirellula sp.
GGAGGTTGAGTGGAGGTTGAGTGGAGGTTGAGTGGAGGTTGAGTGGAGGTTGAGTGGAGGTTGAGTGGAGGTTGAGTGGAGTGCTCCGGCGGTTCGAGATCCGGCGGCTTGCCTGCTGAAAATAGCAGCGGCAGGTCGCAGTTGACACAAATTGGCTCCAGAAGTAAGGTTGTCGTAGAAAAAGCAGGTACCTGATGTTGCTCCCCATCCACTCTCGAAACGTGACAATAATTACGGCGCGTCGTTGCGGCGCCGATGCGATTATTGGAGTGTGGTCGGCTTGAGGGTATCAGCCAGAATTGGACAAAGATAAGCCCTGAAGCCTGAATGGTTTCAGGGCTTTTTTACTAACGCATCCCGAGTTAACTATGCGCACGATACAGATCTACGATACGACGCTACGTGATGGCACCCAAGGCGAAGGAGTCAGTTTGTCATTGGAGGACAAGCTACAGATTACCCAACGCCTCGATGCGATGGGGGTCGACTATGTCGAGGGTGGCTATCCTCTTTCCAATGAGAAAGACGAGGAGTTTTTTCGTCGTGTCCGCGAGCTGGACCTGAAGCATACCAAGGTGAGTGCGTTCGGGATGACCCGGCGACGCGGGCTGGAGGCCAAGGATGATCCGGGCATGCAGGCGCTGTTGGCGGCCGAGTCGCCGTGCTGCACGGTCGTTGGCAAGACCTGGGATTTTCATGTCACGGAAGTGTTGCGCGTCTCTCTGGAAGAAAATCTGGCCATGATCCGAGACAGTGTCTCCTTTCTGGCAGAGGCGGGGCGAGAAGTCATTTATGACGCGGAGCATTTTTTCGACGGTTGGAAGCGGAACTCGGAATACGCGGCAGAGACGATACGCGCTGCGGCCGAAGCGGGGGCCAGTCTCGTCGTCTTGTGCGACACCAATGGTGGATCGATGCCAGCTGAGGTTGCTGCCATGACCAAAGCAGCGAGTGAGGCCTTGGAGGCCAGTGGGGTCAACGTAGGGATTCATTGTCATAACGATTGTGATTTGGCAACCGCGAACTCGTTGGCTGCCGTGGAAGCCGGTGCCGTGCAGGTGCAGGGTACTGTTAATGGCGTAGGGGAGCGTTGTGGTAACGCGGACTTGATTTGTGCCATTACGAATCTGGCCGTGAAGCTGGATGGCTATCAGGTGCTGGGTGGAAAAAGTCTGGAGCATTTGACCGAACTGTCACGCTATGTCTACGAAACGGCCAATATGCACTTGCGCAATAACCAGCCGTTTGTCGGTCAAAGTGCCTTCGCTCATAAAGGCGGCATGCATGTGCATGCGATTAATCGCGCGACAGAAAGCTACGAGCACATGAACCCCGAGGTGATCGGGAACGAACGTCGCATTCTGGTAAGCGAATTGTCAGGACGCTCCAACATCATTGCTCTGACCACCAAGCACGATATCGAGCAAGATCGTGAGTTGATGGACCGGATACTCGGAGAAGTGGTGCGGTTGGAGAATGAAGGTTACCAGTATGAAGCGGCCGAAGCGTCGTTTGATTTGCTGGTCAAACGTGTTGCTGGGACGTATGTGTCCCACTTCGAACGCATTAAATACCACGTGGAAGTTGGTAAAGAAACCAGCGGTGAAATCACGACCGAAGCGACCGTCAAGATTCAGGTCGGCGATTCGATTCGCCACGAAGTTGCCGAGGGAGATGGACCGGTGAATGCGATCGACGCGGCACTTCGTAAGGCGCTGAATGGTACCTATCCGACGTTGAACGACATGCACTTGTACGACTACAAGGTGCGTGTGGTAAATTCCGAGGCTGGTACGGCTGCACGCATTCGCGTGATGATTGAAAGCAAAGACAACGAAGAGGCTTGGGGCACGATTGGTGTCAGTGAAAACATTATCGAAGCCAGTTGGAAAGCGTTGAATGACGCGTTTGAGTACAAACTCTACAAGGACGGAGTTGCCAACGCACCCGGGGATCCCAAGGTTGCTTCTGCCTCGCTCTGATTCGCCGCGTTTGGGCGAATTGCCTGACACCTGGGGAGTTGCTCGCGCCCTTCGTTCCGGCGACGGTTTTGGTACAATAGGAGAAAACCCCTTTCACCCCGGAAGCTGCCGATTGTGCAAGAGAGAGATCGCTTTGAAAGCGTCGCCTCGGAACGTGCTGTGCTGGTACGTGTGATTCTGCCCGAGGACCCCCAGGAGATAGATCCACTGGCCGAGTTGACGGGGTTGGCGACCACTGCCCAGACCGAGGTGGTGGGAACGTTGACGCAGCGGCGCAATAAGCCCGATCCGGGGGCCTACGTGGGGAAAGGCAAATTGGAAGAGCTGGCCTCGATGGTCAAGTTGACTGAGGCGGATGTGGTCATCTTCGACAATGATCTGACACCCGGACAGACCCGAAATCTGGAGAAAGGGATCAACGTCAAGGTCATCGATCGTACGGAATTGATTCTGGATATCTTTGCCTCCAGTGCGCAAACCTACGAAGCACGACTGGCGGTTGAGTTGGCACAGCTTGAGTATTCGTTGCCGAGGCTGAAGCGGATGTGGACCCACCTGTCGCGTTACAACATGGGGATTGGGATGCGCGGCCCGGGTGAAAAGCAACTGGAAGTCGATCGCCGCTTAGCCGAAAAACGCATTCACGATTTGAAGACCGAACTGGCCGGTATCGAGAAACGCAAAGCCCGTCAGGTGGCGGCGCGCTCGGAGCAAATGACGGTTTCCTTGGTGGGCTACACCAATGCCGGCAAAAGCACCCTGATGAATGCGCTCACGGATGCCGGAGTGATGGCCGAAGATAAACTGTTCGCCACGCTCGATACGCGGACTCGGCGGTGGCAATTGCCCAATTGGGGCCCGGTGTTGCTGAGCGATACGGTGGGTTTCATTCGAGATCTGCCTCACCGGTTGATTGCCAGCTTTAAGGCGACATTGGAAGAGGCACGCCAGGCCGATTTGTTGTTGCACGTCGCGGACGCCAGTAATCCATCGGCGCTGAACCAGATTACCGCCGTGTATCAGGTTCTGACGGAATTGGGAATCGAAGAGAAAGATACGTTGCTGGTGGTGAACAAGATTGATCGTCCGGAGTCGGTCTCCTACCTGGACGCCATTTTGAACCGATATCCGCATGCGGTTGCGATCAGCGCTTTTTCCCGTGAGGGATTTGAAAAGCTGGCCATGTCGGTGAGCGATGCGCTGAGCCGCTCGTTTCTCGATATTGACGTGGAATTTGGGGTCGAAAACGGCAAGCTCATGGCGTTTTTGGCGGCAAAAGGTGAGGTGCTTTCTCGTACTTATCACGGCGAACGGGTGACAATCCATTGCCGTTTAGCCGAAAAGTACGTTGGTCGCATTTCACCCGAGGAGGCCACGATTCATCGACGAAGTCAACAAAAGCGGAAGGGTGAAGAGCCTGGGGCAATTGAAGAAGTTGCTTGATTTGTTCGCCGTCCGTCAGCCACGCGCGCCCTTCGATTGCTGCCTCCCCAAAAAAACTTCTTGTCAGGCGTACACACGCGGAAGCGAGTAGTTAGAATCAGGGGATCTTACTTCCGATTCAGGGAGAAATCAGTGACTTCGACTCGTGGACAGTTCCTCGTCGCGTCCCCACACTTACCCGATCCCAACTTTTTGCGCAGCGTCGTGTTGATGGTTCAGCATGATGACGAAGGTGCGTTTGGATTGATCTTGAATCGGCCGACCAATCAGACGGTATCGGAGGTATGGGACATCATTTCTGATGAGAGTTGTGATTGCGAGCAACCGTTGAATCTGGGGGGGCCGGTTGCCGGGCCGTTGATGGCACTTCATACCAATGAGCGACTTTCGGAGAATGAGGTTGTGCCAGGGGTGTACTTGTCGACGGATCGTGACGCCTTGGACGAACTGGTCAACACCGAGTTTGATCCGTTTCGCGTTTTCAGTGGCTACGCCGGCTGGGGGCCGAAGCAGTTAGACGAAGAGCTGGAGGTGGGCGGTTGGCTCGTTGCCTCGGCGACAATTGGTATGATCTTCTACGAGGGTGACGATCTGTGGAAACAGGTGACGTCGGACATCGGGGATGACATTATTTACTCCGCGATCGATCCGCGGCATATTCCGTACGATCCCGGGATGAACTAGTTTGCCAGCCCGGCGTGATCGCATTGAGGGGCCGAGTCTGGTAAACCGGTTACCGGGGAGAGACAGCGACCGGTCGAGAGTTTACGATGGTGCAATACCGACCGCATGTTTTGTACATCATCTGACTCGATCCCGCGGAGTTCCCATGTTACGTGTCTTCATATTTGCAACTGGCTTGGCATGTCTGCTGATAACCCAGAGTTCTGTGACTGCAGAGGAAGCAGTTAACGGTTTACCACTCGTGTTCAGTGAAGATTTCGAAGCGGGACATGATCGTTGGGAAACGACCGATGACACGGCTTGGACGCACCGCAAAGTGGACGGCAACCACGTATATGGCCTCAATCGACGCACGAGTGACTATCGCCCCAAAGTTCGCAGTCCCCACAACATTGCTTTGATTAAAGACGTGGCCGTCGCTGACTTCGTGTTGACCTTTCGCGTTCGTAGTACGAAGGACACCGGAAACCACCGTGATTGCTGTGTGTTTTTTAACCACCAGGATCCCACCCACTTCTATTACTGCCACCTGGGTGCACGCCCTGACCCTCACAGTGGACAGATCATGATTGTCAACGATGCACCTCGCAAGGCGTTGACCAAGAATGAAAACCGGACGCCATGGGACGATGATTGGCATCAAGTCAAGGTTGTGCGTGACAGCTCGAAGGGCACCATTCAGGTCTTCTTTGACAACATGGAAAAGCCACACATGGAGGTCAAAGACAAGACGTTTGGAAAAGGTCGTGTCGGTTTAGGTTCCTTCGACGACATGAATGACTTTGACGATGTGAAACTGTACGGCAAATAAGCTGCAGTGCCTTTTTTTGAGTTGAGCCATACGGATGCCGGCAAATCGTCAAACTATTTCGTTTCTAACCAAGCGTTTTGCTGAGGTTGGGTTAGAGCCAGATTCGCGACACGGTCAGAACTTTCTGATTGACTTGAACCTGATTCGGCTACTGGAAGAAACAGCCGAATTGGGGCCCGATGATGTGGTTTTGGAAGTCGGTACGGGCACAGGTTCATTGACGGCGCTGATGGCTGCCAAGGCAGCGCATGTGGTTACCGTGGAGATCGATTCACATCTGTACCAACTGGCCCACGAAGAGCTCTACGACTTCGACAACATCACGATGTTGCAGCGGGACGCGTTGCGTAACAAGAACAATTACCACGACGAGGTGCTAGACCAGATTCGCACTCAGTTGTCCGCCGACCCCAGTCGCCGTTTCAAGTTGGCTGCCAACCTGCCCTACAATGTGGCGACGCCGGTAATCTCGAATCTGCTGTTGACTGACGTGACGCCCGGATTGATGTCGGTGACGATTCAGAAGGAGCTTGCGGAACGCATTGTGGCTCGCCCAAGAACCAAGGATTACAGTGCCCTGTCGGTCTGGATTCAGAGCCAATGTCGAGCTGAAATTGTCAGGATCATGCCCCCTTCGGTGTTCTGGCCTCGACCCAAAGTCGAGTCGGCGATCCTCCGCATCGAACCGGATCCAGAGATGCGGCAGCGGATTCCCGATCTTGTGTACTTTCACCGTTTTGCTCGCGCCATGTTTTTTCATCGCCGCAAGTTTTTGCGGAGCGAGTTATTGAGTGCCTTCAAGAAACGCGTTGACAAGCCGACGGTGGATCAAGTGATGGAAGATTTAGGGTTATTGCCCAATGCCCGAGCTGAGGAATTGCCGGTGGAGACGTTGCTGGCATTATGTGAGGCGATGCGGGCAATTGTCCCTGATTTGAAATTGTAAGTTGCTTCGTTATCATCTCCGGTAGATTTACCTTTTCGCCCACAGACGCATTTGCACTGGAAACCGACTTGAAATTCATTGAATTGACTGGCCGTGTCTTGGCCGACATCGTCAAAGACGATGAACTGAACGCAAAAGATTTGGCCGCTTTGGGGATCGGCGATGACACGGTGGTGCGCATTAATCAGCACGGTGACATCGAGGTGCGGCGACCGGAACAGTGGGACGTGATTGGCGGCCTGCTGGGGGACTTTGAGAGTCGCGTGAAGAAGCGCAGCGGTTTGGAGTGGGTGTAGCGTCGAACGCGCAGGATTGGGGATCGCTCGTTGCGATCGCCCGATGGTTGCGACAGGCTGTTGCAACCGCCCCGTTCAATCCCGGTACAGCCTTTGCGTTTCGATATAGCACTCAACCGCTCTGGGGACCTGGTAGCGCAAACTCCGCTGATGTCCGGCTCGCTCGCGGAGGTCTGTACTGCTGATTTCAAGAACCGGCATTTCGACTTGGTAGCGGCTGATTTCCGTCAGCCGTGTCGGAGATGCGAGCGTGTTGAAGACGGCGAGGTCCGGTGTTGGGCTGCCAGCGCGGCGGACGACCAGCGGGATTGCCAGTTCACAGATGCGTTGCGGGTCTTTCCAGGTGGCGAGTTCCGCCAGCGAATCGGCTCCCATCAGAAAAAATAACTCCGCTTCCGGGTGCTGTTGCTGAATGTGCGTTAACGTTTCAGCCGTGTAGCTGACTCCGCCGCGATCGATTTCGACGGTGGAGATCTGAAAAGACGGGTGGCCTGCGGTGGCCAGTTGCAGCATTTCGATGCGATCTTTGTCGGATGAGATTTTCCGAGTCAGCTTATGCGGGGGGAACGCTGCTGGCACGAACCAGATGGCGTCCAGCTCGCACTGCTCACGGCACGTCTCTGCCAAGAGGAGATGCCCGACATGTACCGGGTCGAATGTTCCACCAAATATTCCTAGTCGCATGGCCCGCTCATAAGTCATGTTCATCAAAAGATCATTGTGCCGACGTTCCGTCGCTGTACGATAACAACGCCTGACAAGCGCTGGCAACGGGGCATGGCAAGTGGTCGACGTGACGCTTGGCGACAGCTCGCTCCTTTGGTAAGGTTGCGGGCATAGGGTTACCGTACCGGAGCTTTCGTGACATGCCGAACGCCAGTCGTTTTACCGTTGAACAAGCTGACGGCGAAATCACGGTTGTGACACTTACCGATCAGCAGTTGATGGACACGATGATGGTTTCCGGATTTCAAGATGCGCTGATCGAATTTGTTGCTGATCGGGATCCCCGGCGGCTGGTCATCGATTTTCGTTGTGTCAAGCAATGTTCCACCGCGGTTATGAATGGCTTGCTGCGAGTCAAAAAACGTTTGGTTTTGTCCCAGGGGAAACTGCGTTTGTGCAACATGAACCCACATGTTTTTAAAGCCTTTAGCATGCTGAATCTGGTAGGAAGTGTGTTTCAGGTGGATGCCACATTAGCAGATTCACTGACCTCACTACGGGGAGAATGAGCGTTATGCCCTGGAGTGAAATCCTTGGACACGATCAGAACGTCACACGGTTTCGGCAGAGTGTGACCTTGGGGCGTTTGGCCAGTACGTTCCTGTTTGTTGGCCCGAATGGCGTTGGTAAACGGACGTTTGCAATCGAGCTGGCGCGCGCCTTGCTTTGTGACCGGAACGACGACGCGCTCTTGGAAGCTTGTGGTCATTGTCAGGCATGTCAGCAGGTGGCTGCCTCCACCCATCCGGATGTGATTCACGTCTCCCGGCCGGCGGACAAAAGTGTGATTCCGGTGGAGTTGCTGATTGGGGATCGTGATCATCGGATGTCTGAGGGATTATGTCATGACATTGCCCTCAAGCCGTACAGTGGCCGATACAAGATCGCTATCATTGATGACGTCGATTGTTTGAATCAGGAAGGTGCCAACTGCCTGCTGAAGACGCTGGAAGAACCCCCGCCCCGAAGTCTATTGATCTTGGTGGGAACGAGTGAACAGCGTCAGTTGCCAACAATTCGCTCGCGGTCGCAAATTGTGCGGTTTGGTGCTTTGTCGCAACCGCAGGTCGAGCAGCTTCTCATGCGGCAGCAGGCGGTCGAATCGGACGCCACCGCCGCTGAGATCGCAGCCCTGGCGAACGGCAGCATTGCCCGTGCGTTGCTGTACGCTGACCCTGAGATGATGACCTTTCGCCAGGAGTGGAGCCGAGAACTGGTCGATTTCCGAAAGACACCACCCCACTATGCTCGTGTCGTTGGTGATTTCGTCGATCAGGCAGGCAAAGATGCGTCGTTGCGGCGCGCACGCATGAAGCACGTGTTTGAAATCTCGGCTGAATTCTATCAGCGATGCATGGTGTCGTTGTGTGGCCAGCAAGCTCCAGGCGGAGATGCACTACAGCAACTGATTGAACAGATGAGTGGACGCTGGACCGGCGGAGCAGAAGTGGCGGCAGCATGTCTGGAACGCTGTCTCGAAGCCATCGAGCAAGTCGATGCGAACGCCAATCAAGCCACCTTGCTGGAATGTTGGATCGATGATCTCCAGCAACTGCTACTGCGGCAGAACGCATTATCGAGCTGAAGCGATGGAACGTTCCCCCGCAGCACGTGAGTCGGCACGCGACTGACGGTCGTGTCACTGTCGTCTGTCGCTGGGCGGGATGTCGCTGGGCGGGATGTCGAGCAAGTACTTTGCGAGGATGTATTCGAAGGACGCTCGCTCGAAGGACGCTCGCTCGAAGGACGCTCGCTATGGGCTACCGCTCGTTCCCACGAAGATGCCGTTGGCCGTCACAACCAGGGTGCCACTGGGGTCAACCGCCCCAGTCCCTTCGATGACGACTTGTTGGCCTTTCTCAAGTCCGAACAGATCGCGTGCATCGATCGCCACCGTTTCGCCGGAGTCATCGACGAATTTGACGAGCGCGAGATTGGCAGCTTTCTCGCGGTTGCAGAAAGGGCAATTGTCGTCTTCACCATGATCATGCGCTGCGATGGAGGATTCGGTGATGAGAAAGAGTGCCTTGCCCGCTTCCCATGGTTCTCGTGCTCCGGCGTCAATGGTGCCGGTCAGCACGAGCGGACTGGGCTCGGTAATGGTGGCCTTGGCTTCCTTGACTCCGAGCGGCGTGGCGGGTGCTTGATCGAGCAGATATTTGCTGCGTGCTGACAGCACCTCGGCCGTCGGGGTGTTTGATTGGGGCGAAGGAGCTTGCTGGCAGCCAATGGCAACGACGAGAACCAGCAAGATGACCGGGGGAAAGCGATGACAAGCCATGCGAAGTCTCCAAGAAAAGGCCATTGCAGCACAGTTCTTACGTGACAAGTGCCCAAACGGTTTGCTATCACCGGTAAAACTTGTGGAACGACGTACCGGTTCCCCGCGAACGTGGGATTTCGAATGTCTTTCCGGGTGAGGCCAGGTGCGCCGGGCTGGGGCGTTTACCGGGCTCAGGCAAAGTCGGCTTCTGGGGTGGCGTCACTGGCTGGATCAAACCATTCCGGTTTGAACTCGATCCGTTGTTTGTGCTGCATGGCCAGATTTGCCGTCATGGCCATGATGGCATCGCCCATGGCAACCACGCCGTTGCATCGGAGCTCATCTTTGTTCGTGCGGATGCAGTAGCAAAAATGTTCCATTTCTTCTCGGTAGCCCCGACTGATTTTGGGCCCCATTTCGTCGCTGGCCATGGCCGCTGCGGCTGTGGGCGCCGACGTCTCATAGGAATCCAGGACGGGGCCGCCGCCCTTGGTGCCCTCGATGACCCAGAGGCGTTGATCCAGCCCGCCACCGCTCGTCGCGCTGGCTTCCTTGTACAGCAGGGCTTCCTTTTCGGTCTTCATGATCATCGTGCCGCGCGAGCCAAATACGGCTTCGCCGTAAGGTTCCCAGCGGTTCGTGTTGATAGACGAATAGGTGACGACACAAATGTCGTCGGGATTGTTTACGGTGTGGCCATCTTCCTGGTAATACGTTTTGCCCGGGAACTCGAAAGTCACAAAGATCTGATCGTCGATTTCGCGATCATCTTCCCATTTATCTCGTGGCCCGACGCCTTCGACGCCATAGAAGTTTTTGCCGCCGTAGCCGTGAACTGCCAGCGGATGGACTTTTCCCAGGAAGATACTGCAGGCATCCATCTGGTGGCTTCCCAGTTCGGCCATCAGGCCGCCACCGGTTTTATTGTAAAGTCGCCAGTCGACCAGCTGTTTGGCGGAATCATAGCCAAACTCTTCCAGCGTCCCTGCCTCTTCCAGCTTGGTCAGATGGTCGCGATCGGCTTTGGCGTACTTGTCGTACTTCCACTTTCTCCAGGCGTCGCGCCCTTCGAAACTATTGTTACGATGCCATTGGGCACGAATGAATTTGATATCGCCGAGCAGGCCTTTTTGGATCAAGTGGTTGGCGTTGTCGTACAGCACGCTGTAGTGACGTTGATGGCCGACAGCCAACATCAAGCCTTTTTCCTGAGCCTTGCGAATCATTTCTTTACACTGCATGACCGTTCGGGCCATGAGTTTTTCGCTGAGCACATGCAAGCCTGCTTCCATGCACTCCATGGCAATCGGTGCATGTTGGTTGAGCGGTACCGCGATCACGACCGCTTCCAGGCCGAGTTCGTCTTTGGCTGCGAGCAACTCTTTGTGGTTGCTGAAGGTGCGAACTTTACTGGCTTTGGCTTCCCCAAGTTTGGCATTCAAGCCGATGCGGGCGACGGGGTGACTGCCTTTGAAGGTGCGATCCAGATTGGTTGGTCGCATGTCGGCGACGGCGACGATTTCCATGTAGTCTTCGGGGTGTTCGGTGATGAGGACATTGCCTTCGTCACCAGTGCCGATAAACGCGGTACGGACCCGATCGCCGGTCAGTTTCTGGTACCCGAAATAGGCCGCGCCCAACCCGGCGCCTCCGGCCATGGCTGCCTTGATCGCGTCGCGTCGCGTCAGTTCCGAACCGACTGCTTCGTGAAAGTTGTCGCGACCAATCTGTTCTTGTTCGGGCGTCGTCATCATCTTGGGAGACCTCGCTTCTGAGGCGGACATGCCGCCAACGGATAAGATAATTTGCTTAGGAAATGGTGTTCAAATTAAAACGCGTGAGCAGGTTTGGTCACCGGGCAAACGCTGCACATGTTGGGACACAGGGTGATTGAGTTGCTTTCTCTCTCTCTTATTAGGTGCAACCCCACCTTTTGTTCGGCATGATTTAGTCGTTATCTCCAGATCGCCGCCGACCAAACAGAAGTTTGGTGAGCAAGCCATCCAGCCCAAACCAGGAGCCGGTGGGAAGTGCCGCGATTGCCAGTAACGCCAGCACTTCAACTAAGTTTTTGTTCACGATCAAGCTATGCTCCGGTCCGGGGGCTTCCGGGTAGCCGGGGAACGGTGGCATCGCCATGTAGAAGGAAAACAACATGATTGCGGCCATGAATGCGGAAAACCGAGTGAACAGGCCAGCAATCAATAATAGGCCCAGGCAGGTCAGACCGGCAATGGTCAGCCAGTCTGCTGTTCGCTGCGGAGACCAAGCCGCCGGAGACTTCCCGCGGTTCAGTTGTTCCAGAGACAAAAGCGCTTGCGCGTCTTTCTGCAAGTCGGCATCCAACGCTCGGATGGGACCCACTAAGGAAGATTTCTCCTTTTGAATGTCTCCCCAGAGCTTTTGTAGATGATCGTGCTGGAAGTCTTGCTTGGCATTGGCCAACGCTTTTTCGTAGTCAGCCAGCATGTGTTGGTATTTCTCTAGATTCCCCATTTGCTGGCTTTCGCCTTCTTTATTGGTAATGCCAGCCACGTCGGGGTTGCCGCGAACGCTCGCTTGCAGACGTTCTTTGTAGCTCAGCCGCGAAGAACGCAAATAGACTTTTTCCAGTTGTTCGCGGAACGCTTGCACGTCCTCGGGCGTGTCTTCGGCTACGGCAGCTTCGGGAGCCATGTTGAGTAGGCGTGTGTATTCCCGGCCATCCAGGTGACGTTTGCCATCGACTACCAGAACGGTTCGTTCGGGTTGGCTTTTCGAGGGACGTTTGGAATAGGAAATCACACCAACTTTCGAAAGGTCGACACCTTCGGGGAGTGCCGCCAGGTGATCGGATTGAAATTCCTTGGGGCCATTGAGAATGCTATTCAATTTGGCTTTTTGCGCGTCGGTCAGTTGGTAATGGCTGGCGAACCGTTGCTGCCAGGCATCCCATTTGTTCGCCATCTTGTCGACATCGAGCCAGTCTAGGTCATCTGGGTCGCCGGTCATTGCGCGAAAGGTACCGCGCATCGGGCCCGATGAGTTCTTCAAATAGCCAGCGGCTGTCCAGGGGGTTGGCGTGCGTTGCGTTTCAATCTTCCAGACACCTTCATAGAAGAGTTGCCAGCCGATCGCGATACGCAAGGAAACGAGTAGGAATACGGTGAGCGCCGTAGTACGTCCGGGTCGGAACACCAAAGAAACTCCAGCTTGGCAGTGAGGAAAATAGGAGGGCTAAGACCTCTATGATACTGTAAAAGGCCAGTTGATGGAATGAACTGGTAGCCTGTGTCAGGTGGTGAAATGGTGTGGCAGAAAGCCGCACTTCCCAAGAGTTTGCCGTTGAATCGGACGGTTTCGCAGGTGGGGCTGTCGTATTGAAACGGCGAGGCGAGGCGTCGGTCTGGAGGGTTACTCGGGGATAGGCCACGCCCAGCCTGCAGTGAATCCACCGTCGACGTAGAGGATTTGTCCGGTCATGAAGGCCGACGCGGGGGCTGCCAGGAACAGCGCGGTCCCCACCATGTCGTCGGGCACACCCAGGCGTCGCTGGGGTGTATTCGCTCGGCCCCAAGCCTGCATCGTTTCGTCCGACCACAGTTTTTGTGTGAGGTCTGTGAGGATGAATCCGGGTGCCAGAGCATTCACGCGCACGCCTCGGTCGCCCCATTCCAAAGCTAACGCTTTGGTCATTTGGGCCATCGCCGCTTTGCTGGTTGCATAGGGGAGCACATTGCGTAGTGGTCGATCGGTATTGAGTGAGGCGATGTTGATTTGGCTGCCGCTTTCTTGTTGCAGCATCTGCCGACCTACCGCTTGTGAAAACAAGAACGCGCCTTTCATGTTGATGTCCACGATGAAGTCGTAATCGTCTTCGGAAACATCCAATGCGGGTTTGCGTCGGTTGACTCCGGCCACGTTGATCAGCGTATCGATTCGCCCAAAACGCTCGATCACCTGCGTCACGCAGTCGTCAATGTGGGACCGCTGGGCCACATCGCAGACCATGGGGGTCACTTGGTGCTGGCTCTCCATTTCGTCACAGGCAGTTTTCAGAGTCGCTTCGTCTCGTCCGGTGACGATCACGTGGGCCTGCCGTTGTGCGAAGCCTTCCGCAATGGCTCGGCCAATGCCTCGTGAGCCTCCCGAGACAATGACAATCTGATCGGCGACGGAGAAGAGAGGGTCGGACATGAGAGAGCTCAGCTAAGGTTCGGAGGAAGGCGTCAACGCTTGCGCCACGGCAATGCGTGGATCCTGGCGTTGCGAATTGGGGAAGTGTTCGCGCCAGAGTGCGATGGCGGACTCGATGGTTTTCGCATCCTCTTTGTGGAGGACGAGCGTCAGTGCGTAATTGTAGAGAAGTTGCTCGGTTCGTGTACCGGTCGCAATTTCCGCTTCGAAGCAATGTTTGGCTGCTTCAAAGTCTTGGGCGCGTAAAGCGTCAACGCCGCGCAGGTACATTTCCGAATCACCCGCGGGTGGTGGTTCGCCCATTTGGGGGACGGGACGTTTGGAATCGGGGTAATTACGTTGCCACGCGCGGATCGCCTGATCGACTTCTTCTTGACTGGCACGTTGAATTACGAGATTCACGGCGTAGTCGTACAGCATGTTTTCTTGGGTTCCCTGCCGTTCGATTGCCTCGATAAAGTGTTTTTCTGCTTCCCCAAACCGTTGTTGTTTGAAAGCGATCGCTCCGCGGACGTAGTGGGACATCGGGCGTTGAGGGTAGATTTGATGATAGGTCGCGGCGATGGCGTCCATCACTTGGGGCTGTTGCGTGTGAGTCGATTTCTTTTCGAATCCTTCGTGGACGACGAGGACTTCGAACGACGCGAATACCGTTGCCACACCCAGAATCAGCAACAGGTAGATTACTGAGGTCTTTACTTGCATACGGCTAGAGTCCGGTTTGCACTTTGGTGTCGCGCACTTTCCAGATGAAGGAGTCGTAATAGTAGTGTACGAGTGCGACGGCGTTGATCATGGTCAAGGCGAAGAGATCGTATTTGGAAAAACTCACCACATGCTTGATGCCCAGTTCGGGAAGTGAGTCATAGGGAATGTTGAAATTCAAAAGTCCCAAGCCGAAATCGGTTAATTCGTTGCCCACCAGGAATGCGAACACCAAGGCGTAGAGCAGGCCGAAGAGAATGAACACGTAAGCGCGGCCGGGACGAGCGATTTCGGCCATCAGTCGTCGTACTCCCTTGGTCTTGCCGGCCTTGCGTTGGATATACGAGTAGACAATCACGTCGTACTGCACGCCGTGCATGATGCGATGCGCGATCATGTACAGCAAAGGCGATGTCGAAAACCAGGCAATGAAGTACCACATGAAATAACTGCTTCCCAAAAACAGCAGTTTCATCGGATTGATGCGATGGCCCTGGCGCACCGTTCGGATTAAGTGTCCCAGATAGATCACCAGAAAGACGATGGTGATCGTCCAACTGACCCAGTGAATTCCTTGCACCACGGCGGCATTCAGCGGAACTTTCCAACTGAATAACTCCATGACCCAGATCTGAGTCCAGTAAGGCGAAACGAAGAACATGTTGAAATACAGGATCCAGTTCAACGCCAGGTCGAATCGTGCCGTCGAGGCGCTGCCGGTTCCCGCTTTAAAATCGTAGATGCGACTGAATCCGTATTGTTGCATCAAGCTGTGTTGATGATCCCACAGCATCACAAGCATCGCCACGGTCAACGGAGACCAGGTGAGGCCCAGCCAGATCGCGGTGAAGATCAGCACCGGGCCGACGATCAGCGGCAGACGCCAACGCTGCCACTCGTCACGGAAGCCAAAGGTGCGTATCCAGGTCGCAAAGTGATGCGGGGTGGTAATCCACAAGCCGACAGATGCTGCCGCAGTGATGGGCAGCCATTTTTGGCCTGCGAGTCCTGCCGCAATGGCTAGGAATGGCAAGGTGATGAACCAAAGGAAGTCCGCTCGACGATTGAGAATGTATCCAGTTTGAAACATGGTGTCCGAACCGCCGTGCTTGCTCTCGTCGAAGACCTGGAAACTGAGGAGTCATTCTAGAAACGCGTAAAGTCTCCGTCAAACTGTGCGCGAACGCGTCACGCAGTCGTGAAACTTTCCCGTCACCAACCCTAGTGACCGCGCGCGGCAATTTCGCCCACGGATTGGCGGATGGTTTCACACAATCCATCGAGATCGAGATCGTCTTCATCGAATCCGAACGGTTCTTCGACATGCTCGGCGACGGTTTCCAGTCCGATCATAAAGTAGGCAATGATCCCGGTGATGGGGATGGTCCAATAACCAAATCCATTGACGATTGCCCAGGGGAAGGTGGCCAGGAACAAAAAGACACACTGACGTGCAAATACCCGATACGACTTGGCGATCCGGGTCCGACGAATGCGTTCACAGCCACCACAAATGTCCAGCAACCGACTTGTCTGCTCATCCAGGGCACGCATGTCATCGCCGTCAATCTGCTGGTTGACCTTCAGACTCCAGACGCGTTGCTGGATGAGATCCGACAGGTACGCCGGTACATGCTCGGGGTGTTCGGTTGTGTCGGTAAACCCAGGCAACTTATTGAGCTCTGAATCGTCTCGCAGGTGATTGCGCAGGGAGTAGGGAAAGGCTGTGATGTCGCGTTGGAACTCGCNCGCTCGCTCTTCGGTGATGCCCGGAATGGAGACGACTTTGACCATGATATTTCGCGACGTGTTGACCAATGCGCCCCACAGCGTTCGCGCCTCCCACCAACGCGCATAAGCGGTGTTGGTGCGAAACACCAGCAGCCATCCCAAGACCAGTGTTAAAGCAGCGTGGATGTCACTTGGCAGATCCCCGAATTCTTTGTAGCTGCTGTATTCCTTCCAGACGGGGAGTAGCGCGTAGAGCGACAAGAGCAGCGCATAGAAGGTGACCCACAGTAACGTGCGGCTTTTGATCAGCGGTAAAACGGTGGAGGAGAAAAGCATGAGAATCGACTACGCATTTTTGGTGGCATTGTAAACCGATTGGGCTCCCACCAAATCGCTGAGGGCCATACCAATCGATTTGAACATGGTGATCTCGTCGTCGCTCTCACGCAAGGGAACACTGCGTGCGCACATTTCGGTCAGTTGTCCGACCACATGANCTTCGGTGATGGCGCCTTCAGCAATCGGGACCAAGACCTCCCCCGCTTCGCGAAAGCAGTTGTCTCGGCTGTCAGCATACAGCTTGGACTTGACCACCAATGCCGAGTCGCATTCGCGTTTGGTGGCATGGTGGTTGCCAATGAAGTCGGTATGCGTGCCGGGTTGGACCCAGTCGCCGCAGACCAATGGCTCGTGGGAGCCGGTCGCACTGACGATAATGTCTGCTTGGCCGCAAGCCGTTTGGAGATCGTCGACGACCGTGAGTTGCGCGGTGGTTAGCTCGGGTGTGAGTTGCTCGACGACGGCCTCTGCTTTCGCTCGTGTACGCCCCCAGACCATGATGTTTTTGAGAGGCCGCACGCTGGCTTGTGCGCGGATGATATACGGCGCCAGGTTGCCCGTTCCCAGCAGAAGCAACGACTCGGAAGATTCACGCGAGAGCAGACGCGAGGCCAAGCCAGAGATTCCAGCGGTCCGCCAGAACGTGACGCTGGTGCCGTCGACCAGTGCCAGCGGTTCACCGTTCTCTCGCTGAAACAACAGAATCTTGGAGTACAGGGATTTGTCGCCTGGCTTGGGATTAGGGAAGTACGTGAACGCTTTGACTCCAATCACCGAGTCGTTCCAGGAGGGGAGCAAAGCGAACGCGTCGTGATTGTCATCATGATCATCCAGCAAGAACACCTTGCGTGGCGGCATGGTGAAATCACGGGCATACGCCGCTTCCAGATCATCGATCATTTCCGGGTACGTGAGTGCCGCGTGAACTTGGTCTGCAGATATGACTTGCATCGATGCTACCTCATGCTTCTTTTCGAACCGGGGGACACAGACGCGGGCCGCTGAGCGGACCATGCGCCTGCGGCGGTTGTGATACACCTCCTACGGCAGCAAAACAAGGGGAGGCGGACGGAGGTGCGGAGGCGGTGCTAGGGAGATGATCGTGCGCGGTGTATTCATGTCGACTGGTGTGATCGGAACGAACGCCTCGATTGACGCAGGCTTTTTTGTTTGCCATGGCCATGTATTTTAATTATCCGGTGGTTTTTAACCGAAGTTCATTCGGTAGCTTGTTCACAGCAAAAACGCTGTTTTTTGCCTGCACATCAAGACATAGAACCGCTTTTCATGAGAAGACGTGTTGTCATCACCGGATTGGGTTGCGTGACGCCCTTGGGGCATGAGCCCGAGGCGTTGTGGCAGAGTTTGACTGCCGGAGCGTGTGGCGTTGGGCCCATTACGATCTTCGATGCCAGTAAATTTCCGGTGCGGATTGCAGCGGAGGTCAAGCACTGGGATCTCGGTTCGGTGGGGCTGGACCCTGCGACCTGGGAAGATCATGCTCGGCAAACGCGATTTGCGGTTGGGGCCGCTTTGCAGGCGACGCAATCTTCTGGAGTCGCGGAGTCGATCGACGATCCGTTGCGGAGCGGGATTTACTTGGGGTGTGGTGAGATTTTTCCCGATTTTGATCGCTTCACGAGTTCGATTTCGGACGCGGTGCAGGCCGCGGGATTCTGCCCTGCGACCTTCGCACGACAAATGAGTGGATTGTGTGATGCGGAGCGTGAATTGACGATGGAGCCCGGGGCTGCGGTCTATCTGTTGACGGGACTCTTGAACGCCCAGGGCCCCGTGCGGAACTATACGGCAGCTTGCGTCTCCAGTTCCTTGGCCGTGGGTGAGGCGGTGGAAGTGATCCGTCGTGACGAGGCGGACGTGATGTTGGCTGGCGGAGCGCACAGCATGATTCATCCGTTTGGCGTCACCGGTTTTCACCGCTTGTCGACTTTGTCGGAACGCAACGGTGATCCTCAAGGTGCGGCGCAACCCTTTGATCGAGACCGCGAAGGTTTCGTGATTGGCGAAGGTGGCACGGTGTTTTGCTTGGAAGAATACGAACACGCCAGACGCCGTGGTGCGAATATTCTGGCCGAGATCGTTGGCTTTGCGTCGACACATGATGCCTACCGCGTCACGGATCCACAGCCGCAGGGTGCCCAGGCAGCGCGGTGCATGCAGATGTGTCTGGCTGACGCACAAGTCGCACCAGCGGAGATTGATTACATCAACGCGCATGGAAGCGGGACCATGGCCAATGACAAGGCTGAGACGCTGGCAGTGAAACGCGTCTTTGGTGAGCAGGCCTACCAGACACCGATGAGTAGTATCAAAGCTGCCGTGGGGCATTTGACCACCGCCTGTGGAGCGCTGGAACTGTTGGCTTGTGTGAAGGCGGTTCAGACGAATGCAGTTCCTCCGACGATCAATTACCACACTCCGGATCCGGAGTGTGACTTGGATTACGTTGCCAACGAGGCCAGGGACGTCGTGTGTCGCCGCGTCATGAACAATAGTTTTGGCTTCGGTGGACAGAACGTATCTCTGATCGTCTCTTCTCTGTAGTCATTTGAGCTCAGTGGCTTGTGCCGCGAGNTGGGAATGCCTAACTTTGGTTCGGATCCGGATAGGTGAGCGCTGCGGTGGCTCACGCCCTGATCTTGCTCCGTGTGGGATTCACGGAAAGTGGCTCTCGCCGGTAAATGCTTGGTCCAACGCGCGTTTCCCGCGAGCGCGTTGCCAGCAGCACGCGCGGTACGTCCGAAGAACACCACCCGGTGACCTTCGGCAAGACGAAGGCACTTGAAATGCAGTCCATTCCCCTGGCCAACCTGGCATTGTCGTTTTTGCCGGTCATGGTCGTTGTTGCCATTCTCTACTACTGGAAGATGAAGGCGTTCCAGTCCATCTACGCCATGAGCCGGATGGTTCTACAATTGTTGTTCGTGGGGTATCTGCTGGTCTCTATCTTTGAGGCAGAAACGCCCTGGATTGTCATCTTGGTTTTGGGTGTGATGTTGGTGTTGGCCAGTTGGATCGCCTTGCGCCCGTTGCAGCAGCGACGTTGGGAGCTACTGCCGCGGGTCTTCGTATCGATTGCGATCGGCAGTCTGGTCACGATTGCTTTGGTGACGCAGGCCGTCTTGCATTTGGAACCGCGGTGGAACCCCCGGTTTGTAATCCCGTTGAGTGGGATGATCTTTGCTAACGCGATGAATTGTGTGAGCTTGGCAGCGGAGCGTTACGCGGCCGAGAAGCAAAATGGACTGAGCTATCTCGAGGCGCGGCCCATCGCTTTGCGCGCCGCACTCATTCCTATCACGAACTCGCTGTTTTCCGTCGGCATCGTCTCGTTACCAGGGATGATGACCGGGCAGATTCTGGAGGGAGTTTCTCCGCTGATTGCCGTGCGTTACCAGATCATGGTGATGTGTATGGTGTTTGGTTCAGGCGGGATCTCGGCGGCCTGTTACTTGTGGTCGCTTCGCAACCTCGATTCGGCTCCACTGGGTGGCTCGAATAGTCCTCTGTAANCGCTTTGTTAAATTGACTTTAGCTAACACCGATGGTACTGTAAGTCGACGCTACGGCGGGTTGCTGCCTGGCTCGTGCCACTCCTGAACATTCGCCCGAGGATACCGATGTTGCAACTGACGGATAAAGGATCTGTAACCACCTGTGATGGCATCACCAGACGGGATTTTATGCAGGTGGGGAGCTTAGGTGCGGTGGGATTGTCGTTGCCTCAACTGTTGGCAGCTGAGGAGCAACGCGNGGTGAAGGGGGAGCATGATGACCGNTCGGTGATCATGATTTTTAATCTTGGGGCACCAAGTCAGATTGATACGTTTGACCCCAAGCCCGATGCTGCCGCAGAGATNCGTGGTCCGTTTCAATCGGTGTCGACGGCATCCCCTGACATTCAGCTAACTGAGATTTTGCCTCGGCACGCAAAATTGGCAGATCGTTTTTCTGTGGTGCGAAGTTGTTTTCATACTGCAGCAGCAGTGCATGACACAGGGCATCAGATGATGCAGACCGGACGTTTATTTGCCGGAGGTATCAACACGCCCCATGCCGGTTGTGCTTTGGAGTACCTCCGCGGTCGTAGGTCGGACGTTCCGGCAAATGTCATTTTGCCGGAAGCGATGGGGCGAACGGGTGGGAATCTGCCTCATGGGCAGGACGCTGGTTTCTTAGGCAAAGCTTACGACCCGTTCATTCTCAATACCGATCCCTCCCAGGAGAATTTTCGAGTACCGGATCTCTTGCCCCCCGATACGATTGGTGAAGTACGGCTTGACCGTCGTCGTAAGATGCGACAGATCGTCGAAGACACAGCGCAAGCTTTCGAAGCGAGCCAGAGTGCGAAACTGTTAGACAGTAACTTTGAGTCGGCTTACCGGATCATGACCAGTCCGGAAGCCCGTGAGGCGTTCAATCTAGAAAAGGAACCACGTAAGGTTCGTGAGCGTTACGGGATGAATCGTTTCGGGCAGTGTTGTTTGCTGGCCAGACGTCTCATCGAGGCCGGTGTGCGCTTCGTGACCGTAAATACCTTCCTGACGGTGTTTGACGAGATCACCTGGGACATCCATGGTTCGAAGCCATTCACATCCATCGAGGGCATGCGAGATATCGTGGCGCCCATGTATGACCAGGCATACAGCGCCTTAATCGAAGATCTGGTCGATCGGGGGATGTTGGACGATACGTTGGTTTGCAATCTGGCGGAATTTGGCCGTACGCCGCGAGTGAATCCTGCCGGTGGCCGGGACCATTGGCCGCAATGTTGGACCATGTATTTTGCTGGTGGCGGAGTTCAGGGTGGCCGCGTTGTGGGACGAAGTGATCCGATTGGAGGCTACCCGGCGGAACGTCCGTGCGATCCTGCCGAAGTCGTGGCGACGATCTACCATAGTTTAGGTTTTGACTTGGATACGACTTTGCCGGGCCCCAATGGTCGCCCCTTCCCGTTGGTTGATTTTGGTAAGGAAGAGATCAAAGAGTTGTTTTGATCATCCCGTTGTCGCGCATCTGAGTCGCTTGTATCACGTCGGAGATCCACTTGTGAGTCGCAGCACGTTTCCATTTCTGGTGATTGCCTTTTGCCTTTCTGGTGTGCTGGCGCGGGCGGATGAGACGCTGCGCATCTTCCCCACGGCAGTCCAGCTCACGACCACGGAAGCGACTCAGCGACTGATCGTCCAGCGTTGCCGTGGTGACCACGTGTTGACGCAAGTGCATGAGGGGGTGCGGTGGGAATCGAGCGCCCCGCAGATTGTGAAGGTTCAGGCTGGTGTGGCAGTGCCGGTCAGCAATGGGCAAGCAATATTGACGGCGCGTGTTGGCGAGCAGGCTGCCACGGTGGAGGTGATGGTGACCGGGCAGCAACAGGAATTTCAATGGAGTTTTCGTAATCACGTTGAGTCCGTCTTGTCAAAATCCGGTTGCAATGGTGGAGCGTGTCACGGTGCCCGCGCTGGACAGAATGGTTTTCGGCTGACGTTGTTCGGATTTGATCTGGCCGCTGATTATTCGTACCTGACCCGTCAGGCACGCGGGCGACGGATTGTGCCCGGAGATCCGGGGCGTAGCATGCTGCTGACCAAGCCGACGGGGATGTTGCCGCACAAAGGTGGCGTACGGTTCGAAGTCAAGGATTTGGAATATCGAGTGCTGGCGGAGTGGATCGCTAGTGGAACACCCGGGCCAAGTGACGAAGATCCGGTGATCGAACGGGTCGAGGTGTTTCCGAAACATTCCCGACAAAAACCAGGGATTCANCAGCAGTTGGTTGTGCTGGCGCACTTTAGCGACGGGCATTGTGAAGATGTCACGCGGTGGGCGAAATACACTTCGCTCAATAGCAACGTGGCTGCGATTGGTAAGCACGGTTTGGTCGATGTGACCGGTGCCGGTGAGGGAGCCATCAAGGTTTGGTATCTGAACCACAACCAACTGGCATTTCTCAGTGTGCCCTATGCGAACGATGTACCCTCTGAAGTGTTTGCAAACTCCGCGCGACACAATTTTGTTGATGATTTGATCTTGGATAAATTGGCGAGCTTAAATCTGCCACCCTCCCCGGTGTGTGATGATGCGACATTCATTCGGCGTGCTTTTCTGGACACACTAGGGATCTTGCCCACCGCAAAAGAGACACGAGAGTTTCTGGCNGATCCCGCGCCTGACAAACGCAGTNCGCTGGTCGATCAGTTGCTGGCGCGNCCGGAATTCGTGGATTACTGGGCGTATCATTGGTCGGATTTACTGTTGGTGACCGGGGCGCGTTTGCGGCCCAAGGCAGTGCAGGCCTATTACGGCTGGATTCGCGATCAGGTCGCGGACAACTTGCCGTGGGATAAGTTGGTCTATGAGTTGGTGACTGCCAGTGGAAGCACCTTTGAGAATGGTGCAGCGAACTTCTATGCCTTGCATCAAAGTCCCGAGGAGATGGCAGAGACGGTTTCGCAGGCCTTCATGGGATTGTCCATCAACTGTGCCAAGTGTCACAATCATCCGCTCGAAAAATGGACCAACGATCAGTACTACGGAATGGCCGGCATGTTCGCGCGTGTGCGCGGTAAGAAGTGGGGCGGGGACTTCCGTAACGATTCGTTTCAGGGCGAACGGGTCATCTTTTCAGATGTCCGCGGCGAAATTGTGCAGCCGAGTTTAGGTAAGCCGCAACCGCCACGACCTCTGGATGCTCCCCCGGTAGCTTTCGACGACATGGCTGACCGCAGGTTGTATCTCGCCCGTTGGCTCACGTCGCCAGAGAATCCTTATTTTACCAGAGCCATTGCCAACCGCGTCTGGGCTAACTTCTTTGGCGTCGGGTTGGTTGAGGCGGTCGATGATTTGCGGTTAACCAATCCGGCGTCGAACGAGATTCTGCTCGACGCAATCGCAAATTATCTGGTGGAGAATCAATTCGACCTTAAAGAACTGATGCGGGTTATTCTGAAGTCGGCGGCGTATCAACGCTCCAGTATTGCATTACCAGAGAACGCGGCAGACAGTCGGTTTTACTCACACTATTATCCGCGGCGGTTGAAAGCAGAAGTGCTGCTCGATGCGATGTCGACCGTGACCGATGTTCCCAGTCAATTCAAGGATAAGGAGCGAGGGACACGAGCGCTGCAATTGGCGGATGCCAGTGTCGATTCGTATTTCCTCTCCACCTTTGGGCGGCCTGACCGGATCATTACCTGTGATTGTGAACGGACAGACGAGCCGAGCATGACACAGGTTTTGCATCTGTATAACGGTGATACGCTGAACGCGAAGTTGCAGGCCAAAGATAACGTTGTGGATGATTTACTGCGCCTCGATGCGCCGGAGCAAATTGTCAACGAAGCGTACCTTCGTGCGTTGTCTCGCTTGCCGACCGATGCCCAGAGGGATCGGTTGGTCGCATTTCTCAAGGACGCTCCCGCAGAAGAGAAACGCGCTGTTGTTGAGGATCTTTTCTGGAGCGTCCTCAGTAGTCGCGAGTTTCTGTTTAATCACTAGCGATGTTGGAGCGCATCTTGCAGCAGATGCGAGTCTGTGGGGGCGGTTGCTGAAGGTTCATGTGGTCGAGGGTTGTCGTCGCTGCGTTGGCAACTTGGGGTGCCTGCGTTTAAGATAGCGCGCTGTGTTTGTGGGGCAACGTAAGTGAGTCGTTAGTAGGTGAAATCACCGGGAACTGATCGGTCAGATGATAAATAAGCAATGGGTTTTGGTCATTGGGTTCACCTTGTTCGCGCTCCCTGCGGGGTTAGCGGCCAAGCAACCCAATTTTGTGTTCTTTCTCGTTGACGACCTGGGGTATATGGANATCGGTGCCAACAATCCACAGACGTTTTATGAGACGCCGCATGTGGATGCTCTGGCACGCGAGGCCATGCGGTTCACTGATGGATACGCTGCCAATCCGGTGTGTAGTCCAACACGCTACAGCATCATGACTGGTAAGTACCCTTCCCGNGTGGACGCGACCAACTTCTTTTCTGGTAAGCGCGCCGGTCGTTTTCTTCCCGCGCCACTGCACGATCGCATGCCTCTGGAGGAATTCACCCTAGCGGAAGCGTTGTCCAAGGGCGGTTACCGTACGGCGTTTCTTGGTAAGTGGCATCTTGGTCCGACCGAGGCCTACTGGCCGGAACATCAGGGGTTTGACGTCAACATCGGCGGGCATGCTCGTGGGATGCCTCGCAGCTATTTTTCGCCTTATGCGAACCCGCGTCTTGCAGATGGTCCTCGCGGTGAACATTTGACTGAGCGTTTGACCGATGAGGCAGTGGGACTGATCGAAAAATTTCAGGCCGATCCGTTTCTGCTTTACCTGTCCTTCTACACGGTACACACGCCACTGCGAGCTCCCAAGGAACTGGTTGCGAAGTATCAGAAGAAAGCGGAGCGACTGTCAGGGCGCCCCGAATTTGCTCCCGAAGAACAGGTGTTGCCAGGAGGCAGAGAACGCCAGGTCCGGATTTTGCAGAAACATGCAACTTACGCAGCGATGGTGGAGTCGATGGATGCCAGCGTTGGACGGGTGATCGACAAGTTGAAGCAGGCTGGGTTATACGACAACACCGTTATCTGTTTCATGTCCGATAACGGCGGCTTGTCGACGTCTGAGGGGTCGCCGACGTCGAATTTGCCGTTGCGAGGTGGTAAAGGCTGGCTCTACGAAGGAGGCATTCGCGAACCGTTCATGATCCGCTGGCCCGGAGTGACCGATCAGGGGGGAACCTGTAGCCAACCCGTGATCAGTACCGACTTTTATCCAACGATGTTGGAAATAGCCGGACTGGAAAGCCGGCCTCAGCAGCATCGAGATGGAGAAAGTCTGGTTGGTCTGTTGAAGGGAGATGGCCAGTTGCAACGGGAGACGCTGTATTGGCACTACCCGCATTACAGTAACCAAGGTGGGTTTCCGGGAGGTGCGATTCGGCAGGGTAAGTGGAAACTTATCGAACGGTTCGAGGATGGTTCAATTCAACTGTACGACCTGCAGGCGGATCTCGGCGAGCGCACCAATGTTGCTGACGACAATCCCGATTTAGTTCAGACGCTGCGCCGGAAATTGCATGCTTGGTATCAAGATGTCGATGCGAAATTCCTGCGCAGTAAGCCAGGAGGACTTGAGCCATGGCGACCTTGATGCCCTCAGGCTCGTGTTCACCATGGCCTGTCCAGGTCGGGCCCGGCGTTACTGCCCCAGCAATTGCCAGGCGATGACGCCGAATCCAAGCAGAAAGCACCACCAGGCAAACAGGTGGAAGCGGCCTTGTTCGAGCCAATTTGCGAGCCATCGTAGCGACAGGTAGCCGACGACAAACGATACGCTCATTCCCAGAAGCAAGGCGGACCAAGGCGTGGTTTGCTCAACGTCTGTGCCTAGATCGCGGACGAGCGAGAGTATTTCGAGTAACCCGGCGCCTGCAATGACAGGGATGGCCATCAAAAAGGAAAAGGTCGCAGCGGAATCTGGTGTGAGGCCAAGACGCAGGCCAGCGGTAATTGTCGTACCGCTGCGCGAAATGCCCGGCAGAATCGCACCGGCTTGCGCAATGCCCATCGCAAACGCTTGCCAGAATGTCATCTGTTGATATTCCATCGAGTGTGGCTTGGGGCGAGAGCCGAACAGCAAGATGAGGCCCGTAACGGGAAGCAGGCAGCCGGCAACCAGTGCGTTGTCTAGGACCAGGCTCCTGATCGTGTCGGGGACAAGTAATTTGAGAGAGAGTCCGACGACCATGGAGGGAACGGTGGCGAGCATTAGCTTGGGCACCACTCGGGCATCTTCCCCAAGCAAACGCATAATGCGTTGGCTGTAGAAGAGAAGAATGGATCCCAGCGTACCGACATGCAGGACGACATTGAGGTCGCTGATCTGCTCTGGGCTGTCAGATCCCGGAGATAACCATGACGTCGCCACGACCAGATGACCACTGCTGCTGATCGGTAGGAATTCCGTTGTCCCCTGAATCACCGAGAGGACAACAATTTTCCAGAGCTCCAAGTCCATTGATGCGACACTCGGCCAAGAGGTATTTCTAAGGGCGAAACGCGCCCGTTTGACCAGCCAAAAGCGTTTGCCGAATGATGAGAGTAATGGGGCAAGAGAGCGGCCGAATGACCATCGTTCGAGACACCTCTTACCGTTATACCATCCAGCGGGGACGAGAGTGAGGTGGAATGTGGCTGCAATAGATGAATTGCTTACGCCGAGACCGGTGGTGCCTGAACGTCCTGGGATGTCGGCCGCTGTACCGAGAGGAATTCTTCGAGCAGTTGCAGTTCGGTAAAGCTGCGAGTTAGATGCACGACAGAGGTAGCTTGGAATTTCGTCATTACCCGTGCCCGAATGTTTTCGACGGTCCGTTGCGTCACATCGAGTTCGCGAGCAATCGACTTGTTCGGACGACCGTCCATGACCCGCATGAGTACCTGACGCTCGCGAGGGCTCAATGCACTTTCGCGTGCCCTCAACGCTTGCAGGCGGTTGGTGGCCTGCCATTGTCTCGCGTCAGCACGGAGGGCCGTCCCAATGGCCTCGGCCAGTTCATTTTCCTGGCAGGGAGATTCGAGAACGGTAACCGTGTCATCTCGAGTCAGGCGAATCACATCGGATACTTCGAGGTGTTCGCTGATGACGATGATCGGCAATGGCATCTGGTGCGACTGTGCCAGTGAGTGGAATTGCGGATCGCTGGTGAGGACACACGCCGGTCGGGTATTGCACGCCTCCTTGAAGAAGGGCTGCGCGGCGGTCATGTGCCGGCATGTCACGCCGAGCGCCCGTGTTGCGTGCTGTGCGTACTGATGCGTGCGCGTGGCTCTCCCAACGAAAAAGACGGTGGGTTCCGTTTTCGTTGCGGCGTCTTCTGTCCACGGGGCAGCCGGGTCGACGCGGAAAATATTGGTGGTTGCCTGCAAGTCCCCCTGCACGTCTTCGAGCATGTGTGTCACGGTCTGGCCTCACTCGATCTTTAGGTATTCCGTTCCGTATGCCCCTGGCGGACGCCGGATTGTGGACGTCCACAGGGAAAGCACCCTCAGGGGCAAAAAAATTACACAGAAGTTGTCCTTTTTGGGAAATTACTCGTGTCGGGGTTTGCGAGGTGGTGGCAAGTTGTTGCGAGTGAATAATTTGCGCGTGTAGAATTGGGGCGGAGCAAGAGTGGGTTTATGAACGGCAACACGCGAATTACCTTACTTCAACGCGTACGTGATTCGGACGCGCATGACTCATGGCGTGAGTTCGTTGCTGTTTATGAGGGGCTGATCTTCAGTTGGTTACGGCAACAGAATGTAGCTTCTGAAGATGCGGAAGATATTCGCCAGGAGGTCATGTCGACNGTGGTGGAAAAGATCGGGAGCTTTGAGCATAACGGGCGTCCCGGAGCTTTTCGGAATTGGCTGCGCCAGATTACCTCGCACCGCTTGCGGAGGACCTGGCGGACGCGGAAACGCCAGGGCGTGACGACGAACCTTGCGGCGATTGCCGAAGAATTGGCGGATGATCGCAGCCGTTTAACATTGATCTGGGATGCGGCGCACAACGAATATGTGGTGAAACATTTGCTGGAGATGACCTATCGCCGCTTCAACAATACGAGCATCACGGCGTTTCAGCGGATTGTGCTCAAGGAGGAGCCAGCCCAGCAGGTAGCTGATAGTTTGGGCATGTCTCTCGGAGCTGTGCGGGTGGCTCAGCATCGCGTCCTGCGAGCCCTTAAGGAACTGGGGCAGGGATTAATTGATTAGTGACTGACAAGACGACAGCAACGCAACACATCGAACGATGGCGATTAGAGGCCTGGGTCGGTCACGAGTTACCTGAGCACGAAGCAGGCCAGGTCGAGGAGCATTTGGCGCAGTGTGACGCTTGTGCTCAGCGTTTGGATGAACTGCTTCCGCCTGACGATGCGTTTGTTGTTCGACTGCGGGCGATTACCGGAGCTTCTGCCAATGTGTCGGAGGTTAATCCGTCGGAAGCCGGCGCCGTCATGGATGCGAACTTGTTGTTTGGTGTTCTGGCAGTGCAGGCGGGTGCGATCAAACGGCAGCATCTGCTGGATGCGTGCATGGTGTGGGCCTCTCGGACAGATGCATCGATTGCCGATATTCTCGTCGAGCATGGTTGGCTGCGAGAATCTGATAAACCGTTAGTGCAAAAGCTGGTGGACCGGCGCACGCCAGTCACCAGGCCCGTTTCCGGGCGGTCACTGCAACATGACAGTGGTAGCGGGCTGACATCCCGCGATGGGACCGTGATGGTCGCTGCCGTGGCGGATTTGCCAGATCGGCAGCAACTGCGGGTGAAAGAGTTGCATTCGCAAGGCGGGATTGGGCAGGTCTGGTTGGCGCGTGACCAGGTGCTGGGGCGAGAAGTGGCGATCAAAGAATTGCTTCCAGAACATCTGCATTCGCCCGCGAATCGAGAGCGTTTCTATCGCGAAGCGCAGATTACAGCCCAGTTGAGTCATCCGGGTATCGTGCCTGTGTATGACTATTGCGAAGAAGACGGGCGAGTCTATTACACGATGAAGTTTATGCGCGGCAAGTTGCTGACAGAGGCAATCCGGGAGTGTCACGCGCTGCGCGGAAGAGATCATTTTCGAGCGTTGGTGGACCTGCTCGATAGCTTCGTTTCGATCTGCAACACCATTGCTTACGCGCATTCGCGCAAGGTCATTCATCGTGATCTCAAAGGTGATAACGTGATGCTGGGCGATTTCGGCGAGGTCACNGTGTTGGATTGGGGGTTGGCCAAGAAGTTGGCATCGTCAGAAAAAGATTCGGAAGGAAGCGGGCCCCCAACGCCTCTGCGACCTTCCCCGACGCTGCGCGGGGAACTGTTGGGAACACCCGCATTCATGGCACCGGAACAAGCCCGCGGTGATAACGATGCAGTCGATTACCGCACAGATGTGTACGGGTTGGCTAGCATGCTGTACGAGATATTGAGCGGTCAGGCGCCGTTTCAAGGAGATACGGTGCATGAGGTTCTCGATCGTGTGGAAAGTGAATCTCCGCAGCCGCCCGGCGTCTACAACCCACTGGTTCCGTCGCAGTTGGAGATGATCTGCTTGCGAGGTCTGGAGAAATCGAAAGATGCCCGACAGCAATCCGCAGCCGAATTGCGCGACGCCGTACGGTCTTGGATGATGGACCAGGAAGAACGTGAACAGTCGGACCCATCATGAGAACGATTCTTTGCGCTCTCGCGAGACCTGCTGGCGATCCTTGACCAACGCGGTGCCCATCGAACAGGCGGGTGAACTACGTTGCGTGCTGACATGGCAGCGAAAGCAGGTGTGAATGGTATCGCTTTATCTACGGTGTTTGGCTAAGTTGCCGTACTGACGCAGTCTCCCCCCCCACGTGTCTTACCGACGGACATGCTGTGAGCGTATTTCGCTTCGGCCCTTTCGACAGATAGAACATGACGCAACCTGATTCGCATCTTGAGCCGGCCCCGTCAGGTGGACTGATGTCCACGTCGTTTGTTGGTCTGTTGGCAACGCAATTGCTGAGTGTGATCAACGACAACGTCTTTCGCTGGTTGGTGATCGGGATCGGCAAGGGGTTGATTCTGAATGCGAGTAATGAGAGCGCGATTTTGATGATCGGCTCGAATTGCTTCATTCTCCCGTATCTGATCTTGGCGGCGCCTGCGGGTTATCTGGCGGACCGCTACAGCAAACGGTCGGTGATCGTGGGCTGTAAGGCGGCTGAATTAGGCATCATGCTGCTGGGTACGATTGGCGTTTTTTTCCTCGATATCAACGTGTTGTTTGTCGCAGTGGCTTTGATGGGTGCGCAGAGCGCGCTCTTTTCGCCCGCTAAACTTGGCAGCATTCCCGAGATGTTGCAGTCCAAGCATATTTCGAATGCCAATGGTCTGATGGGCCTGAGCACGGTTGTGGCTACCGTGATCGGGATGGCGATTGGGAACGTGTTGGCTGAAGTTACGAAAGAGGATTCCCAGTACGGTTGGCTGATTGCCGGTGCGGTGTTATTGGGCTTGGCCTTGGTCGGCTGGCTGNCGAGTCTGCTGATCCGCAAGGCACCGGCAGCAAATCCGACTCGCCGATTTCCTTGGGACGCTCCCTTCCAGACCTATCGGGATCTGAAGACGCTGGCGATGGACCGCCCAATGCTGCGGGTATCTTTGGGAATGATGTTCTTTTGGTCGATTGGGATGTTGGCTCAGTTGAACATTGATCAGTTCGCCACGGAGGGTGGAGCCTTGGTGGACACGGATAAGACACCTTTGCTGGCGTGCTTAGTCGCCGGATTGGGGATTGGGAGTTTGCTGGCCGGGCTTTGGTCGGGTGGTCGTGTCGAGTTAGGTATTTTGCCACTGGGCGCTTTTGGCGTTGCCGCGTTCGCGATGTTGCTATTTACAGTGCAAGGCGACATTTTCCAGGCACAGGCGGTGACGGCAAGTTTTGTGTTGGCCTGTGTGTTTCTGGTGGGGCTGGGGTTCAGTGCGGGTTTGTTTGAGGTGCCGCTCAGTAGTTACATGCAGCATTACAGTGCTGCAGCGACGCGGGGTTCCATTCTCGCCGCGATGAATTTCCTGGTGTTCGGCGGCATGTTCATGATGTCGATCGTGTTTTGGATGTTGCGGATGCCGCTCGCCAGTGGGCAACCACTGTTCACGGCGAACCAGATCTTTTTATTGAGCGGTTTGTTTACTCTGCCTGTATTTGCTTACATCATCTGGCTGTTGCCTGGAGCCACGATCCGCTTTGTGGTGTGGTTGGCGAGTCGCACGATCTATCGCGTTCGCACTTATCAACTGGAGAATGTACCAGCCGAAGGCGGCGCGTTACTGGTGCCCAACCATGTGTCCTGGGTGGACGGGGTCATGGTGGGGTTGGCGGTCGATCGCCCGATTCGCGTCGTCGCGTTTGCGGGTAACTTTCAGAGCCGTTTCATGAAGTGGCTGGCGGAGTTATTTGGTGTCATCTTGATCTTGCCCAAGCCCAAAATGATTGTCAAAGCACTCGGTACGGCGCGGAAGGCTCTTGAGGACGGTGAGTTGGTTTGTATTTTTGCCGAAGGCGCGATCACTCGGACCGGCCAGGTGCAGTCCTTTAAGCCGGGGATGATGAAGATCATTAAAGGGACTGATGCGCCTGTGATACCGGTCTATCTGGATGAGTTGTGGGGGAGTATTTTCAGTTTCAACAAGGGGCGATTTTTTTGGAAGTGGCCGAAAGCATGGCCTTATCCCATCTCGATCTTTTTTGGTGCTCCGATTTACAATCCGAGTAATGTGGGTACCGTCCGAAACGCTGTTGTTGATTTAGGAGCGACCGCTGTGGCGACACGATCAGAAAAAATGACGCAATTGCCCCGTGAATTCATCCGTCGATGCAAGCAACGCAAACGCGTGAAGAAGGCGGCGGATTCTTCTGGCGACGAAGTGACAGGCGGCATGATGCTGACTCGTACTTTGGTGTTGCGACGACTGCTGAATCGGCATGTCTACGATGCGGACGAGCAGTTTGTCGGGCTGCTGTTGCCACCTTCGTTGGCCGGTGTGATGGCAAATATGGCGGTGGCATTGGATCGCAAAACCGCCGTCAACCTGAACTACACCGTCTCCTCGGAGGTCTTGAACTCCTGCATTGAACAGTGCGGCATCAAACATGTTCTGACTAGCCGAAGATTCATGTCGAAGATGAATTTCGACCTGGATGCGGAACTGATCTATTTGGAAGACTTGAAGGACAAGCCGACCACCGGTGACAAACTGGTCAGTGCGTTACAGGCCTTTGCTATGCCGAGTCGGATGCTCGAGAAGTCACTCGGGCTCGATAAGATCACGTCCGAGGACGTGTTGACCGTGATCTTTACTTCGGGATCTACCGGTACGCCGAAGGGGGTCATGTTGACCTATGGCAATGTGGGCTCGAATGTCGAGGCCATCGATACCGTGGTGCATTTGGGCAAGCAAGACACCTTGATTGGAATTCTTCCGCTTTTCCATTCGTTTGGGTACACGGTCACGATGTGGGGAGCCATGGCGTTGGACGTGGCTTCGGTCTACCACTTCAATCCGTTAGACGGCAAAAAGATCGGTAAATTGTGTGAGCAGCATAAAGGCACCGTGCTTCTGTCCACGCCCACCTTCTTGCGCACTTTCCTACGGCGCGCTACCAAGGAACAATTCGAGACGCTCGATGTGGTGGTGGCCGGTGCTGAGAAACTACCGACCGAGCTGTGTGACGCATTTGAGGAGAAGTTTGGCGTGCGTCCCGTCGAAGGCTACGGAGCCACAGAGACATCGCCACTGGCCTCAGTGAATGTTCCACCGAGCCGTTCTAGCGGTGATTGGGATGTCGACTGGAAAGAAGGCACGGTAGGCCGACCGGTTCCCGGAGTGACTGCTAAAGTGATCGATCCGGATTCCGAAGAAGAGCGTCCGATTGGCGAAGAGGGCATGCTGCTGATCAAAGGTCCCAATATCATGAAAGGATATATCGGTCGTGATGACCTCACCGAGAAAGTCGTCAAGGATGGGTGGTATGTGACCGGCGATATTGCCAAGCTGGATGACGATGGTTTCATCCAAATCACCGGTAGGCTCAGTCGATTCTCCAAGATCGGCGGTGAGATGGTGCCTCATATCAAGATCGAAGAGGTGATCAATCAAGTCCTGGGTGCGAATGAAGAAGACGGATTACTGGCTGCCGTGACCGCGGTTCCTGATCCGAAAAAAGGGGAACGCCTGATTGTGATCCACAAAGCGATCGATCAGTCCCCCGACGAAGTGCGTGAAGCACTGCAGGCAGAAGGCTTGCCGAATATCTTCATCCCTTCCTCCGATAGCTTCCATCAGGTGGATGTGCTGCCGCTGTTAGGTACAGGAAAACTTGATCTCAGTGGCATCAAGCAGACGGCACTTGACCAATTTGGTGACGCCTAACGTTGCGTTCCGAGGTGTCTGGCAACTAAACTGACGAATGGATTGATCGGTGTTCCATTCGTGAGGTACGAGGTCGTGCAAGCGCGTTGTCGATGGCTGTTTCTTCTTGGCGGACTGTTGGTCTCCAGTGGTGTGGGGGCGGAGGACCAGGTTTCGCCGCCTGTGGATTATGTTCGGCAGATTGCACCGATCCTGACCAAGTATTGCGGAGGCTGTCATCACGCCGACGATGCCGCCGGTGGATTTGCAGTGGATCGTTTTCCAGCCTTGATGCGAGGAGGGAAAAGCGGGACGGCGGTGGTGCCAGGGAGCGCGCAAACAAGTCGTTTGTTGCGATTGGTGACGGGGGCTGCAGAGCCACGGATGCCGCCGAAAGATAATGCGCGTCCCACAGCAGACGAGATCGCCCTGTTGGCTCGTTGGATCGACGCGGGCGCAAAGGGTCCGGATGGAGTCGCACAGCGATGGGAGTTGCATGTCCCGAAGATCGCTGTGAAAGGTCCTGTGACAGCGGTCGTGAACTCGCTGGTCGCGTCGCCGGACGGTCACTGGATGGCCACGGCCCATGACGGTTATGTGACGCTTAGGTCGTTAGGCAAGGATGCGGAGTCGCGGCGGTGGGAGCATCAGGGAAACGTGAACTCGGTCGCTTTCTCCAGTGACTCTCAGTTGCTGGTTGCAGCTGCCGGTGAGCCTGGCTTGGTGGGGAACATTCGGATTTGGAATGTAACGCAAGGGAATTTGGTGCGTGAGATCCAGGGACATCGTGACAGTATCTACTCGGCGAGATTGAGTCCCGATGGAAACATGTTGGCAACTGCCGGATACGATCGATTGATCAAGCTATGGGATACCAGCACCGGTCAGGAGTTGCGGACGCTGAAAGGACACAACGGCGCAGTTTTCGAGTTAAGTTTTCGTCGTGACGGAAAGGTCTTGGCAAGTGCCAGCGCTGACCGCACGGTGAAACTGTGGGACGTGGCGACCGGACAACGGTTGGACACGCTGAACCAGGCCACGAAAGAGTTGTATACCGTGGTCTTTAGCCCCGACGGCACACGTGTCGCGGCGGGCGGGGTCGGTCATCGTATTCGCGTATGGGAAGTCAGTCCGTCCGCACGTGAAGGTAGCAACCGTCTGTTGTGGTCGGTGTTCGCTCACGACGCAGCGATCCTGGGGCTCAACTATGCACCAGATGCGAAGACGCTGGTGTCCTCGGGGGAAGACAGTGCTGTCAAAATCTGGAATGCACCGCGGATGACCTTGAGGCGTAAATTGCCAACGCAACCGGACTGGGCGCCGGCACTCCATGTCACGCCGGACGGGAAAACGGTCTTTGTCGGCCGTCTGGATGGTTCTTTGGCCAGCTATCCATTGCAATCACAACAGGCCTCCGGGACGCAGTTGATTGTGCCCGTTGGCGAAACCGATTGGAGTGACACAGTCGCAACGACTCAGCCTTCCGAGGCGTTACCGCAGGTTGATGAAATCGAGCCCAATGACGAACGATCCCAGGCAACACCGCTTGCAGCTCCGGGGCGAGTACGGGGAGTCATCTACCGAGACACGGATGGGGCAGCCGACCGTGATTTGTTTCGTATACAGGCCAAACAGGGTGAGCAATGGATCATCGAGACCAAGGCGGCACAAGATAAATCGAAACTTGATTCCAATCTCGCCATTCTGGACGCGCAGGGGCGGCCTGTCCCGCGCCTGCTACTACGCGCCGTGCGTGACTCGGAGGTCACGTTTCGTGGTATCAACTCGGAACAGCTCAATTGTCGACTGGTGAACTGGGAAGAGATGGAGCTGAATGAATACCTGTACATGAATGGTGAAGTGACCAAACTGTTTCGCAAGCCGCAGGGGCCGGATTCAGGGTTCTTGTTTTATCCCGGTGCCGGCAAACGCTACACGTATTTTGACACCAGCGCTCGGTCGCATGCCTTGGGTGAACCAGCTTACATCGTCGTGCCCTACCCTGCCGGCAGTGTCTTGCCGGACAATGGATTACCAACCTTTCCCGTCTTTTACGAAAACGATGATGATCCCCGTCGCGAAATAGGAGACGACTCGCGGATTTCGTTTACCGCACCCGCCGACGGCGATTATTTGATCCAAGTCAGTGACATTCGGCAGCTCTCCGGAAAAGACTTTACCTACGAGTTAATCGTGCGGCGTCCACAGCCGGATTTCCAGGTCACACTTGCTGGCGCCAATCCTACGGTCAGTGCCGGGAGCGGCAAGGAATTAACGTTTACCGCCAAACGATCAGACAATTTTCAGGGTCCAATTCATTTGCAGGTCGAAGGGCTTCCGCCGGGGTTTCGCGTGAGTTCTCCCGTGACCATTCAAGCGGGCCAACGCGAGGCCAAGGCGACACTGGATGCACATCAGTTTGCACCTGCTCCGACGGAGGCCAACTGGGCACAGGCTCGTGTGACTGCGACTGCTGAGATCGGCGGAAAGCAGGTCGCGCGTGATGTGAATGCGTTAGGCACCGTCAAGCTGAGTGCAGAGCCAAAAGTGACGGTCCACTTGCAGCCAACGAAACGTCAGGACGTCCCAACGTATGAACTGCCAGTCAAACCGGAGTGGGAGACCTTGCGACCTGTTATCTATCAGGCAATGCACGGTACGAAGTTGAGTTTGCAGAGTGACCAGACCTTGCTTGCCAGTGGGGCCAACCCGGATAGCGAAACGTATTCGATTGTGGCGTACCTTGACGACACTCCACTGCGCGCGATCCGACTCGATGCCTTGGGGCATGCGAGTTTGCCAAGCGGTGCTCCGGGAAGAGCAGGCACGACTGGTAACTTTGTCATCAATCACTTGCGCATGACCGCTATCTCACTGACCGATCCATCGAAAACCAAAGAGGTGAAGTTTGCAGCGGTGAAGGCAGACTATTTTCAGGCCGGGCACGATCCCAAAAACATGATTGACGACAACCCCAAGACCGGTTGGGCAGTGGCGACTTCTGAGGCAGAAAAATGGCAAGTCAAAAAGACGGATGGAGATCCGGCGCATTGGGCAGAATTGACACTCAAGGAACCAGTGGCGTTTCCCGGCGGCACGATGTTGGTGATTCAGATTGACCAATCGTCGGGCAATCGACAGCACAATCTGGGGCACTTCAAATTGTCTGCGCTCGTTGACCGAGTTGCCATCGATGAACTGCAGTTCCCTGATATCCCTGAAGTGGTGATTGCCCCGGGCACGATGACGACGGCACGCTTGATCGTACAGCGGCGCAACTTTGACGCTCGCATTCGCTTCAATGTCAACAACCTCCCCCACGGAGTGATCGTGGAGGATATTGGGTTGAATGGCGTGTTGATTCCGGAGAAACAGACGGAACGCACGATCTACTTGCGGGCAGAGGCGTGGGTTCCTGAGACGGTGCGCCTGTTTCATGCGGTAGCGACGGTTGAGGGCAATCAGGTCTCACTGCCGATGCGGTTGCGTGTGCGTCACCATGCGGTTGCCAAGCCGGGGGACGCGCCCCGTTAGGCCCATACTGGCCCTACTGGCCCATGCCGTGTCGGTCGCCCGGTGAGCTACCTCTGGAGCAGGGGAAAGTGACAGCTGCTAGCTGGAAACTTCTAACTTCGCGGTTGACGTGCGCTGCAACTGTGAGCAGAATCCGCAGAGTTTCTGTTCGCTCGTGGATTTCTCCGCTGGATGCCTGTATGTCGATGCACTTTCAAGTCGCCGTGTTCTTGGTGTTTTGCAGCTTCTTTGCCACGCCCCGGCTGGCATATGGCACGGATTATTACGTCAGTAATGTGTCAGGCGACGACACCCGGAGTGGGACCTCGGAGAAACCTGATGGCAGGCAAGGTCCGTTCCGGACAATTGCCCGCGCGTTACGAGAGACCGTCAAAGGCGATCGTGTGATTCTGGAAAATACCGGAATGCCCTATCGGGAAAGTATCACGATCCAGGCTGCCAAGAACAGCGGTCGGCTTGATGAGCCATTTCAGTTGATTGGAAACGGAGCCGTTCTCGATGGTTCCGCCCCGGTTCCGGAGGACAAATGGGAACACGTGGTGGGAGATGTTTTCCGTTTTCACCCCGAAAAGACAGCTTATCAACAGCTGTTCCAAGGGGACCGCCCGTTGACTCGCAAGCGGTCGGAGAGCAAGGAAGCCTTCCCTAAGCTGGCCCCTCTGGAATGGTGCCTTTTTGATCGGCACATTTATTTTCGAGTGGAGAAAGACCAAGTGCCAGCAGTTTACGAATTGTCGTACGCTGCCTTGCCCGTCGGCATCACACTCTATGAAGCGCGTAATGTGATCATTCGTGATCTCGTTGTTCAGGGGTATCAGTTGGACGGTATCAATGCCAATGACAGTGTTTTTCGCGCCGGGTTCGCGAAGGTGACGTGTCGGGGAAATGGGCGAAGTGGCATTTCGATTGGTGGAGCCTCCCGCGTCAAGTTGACCGAGTGCCAGGTCGGCAATAACGGTGATGCCCAGTTGAGGATAGAAGGTAAATGTGTGGTGGAAATCGTCGACTGCGAACTGATGGATGACGGGGTCGTGCCACCGCTGAAAAAGTTAGGCGGCCGCGTGCTCGGCAAGTAGGTTGCAGGATTGTGCTGGCCTGTCCACTCCTGACCTGTCCACTCGTTTTGCTATGCTGAGGCAAGCCGCGTTGCTGCTCGAGAGAGGCCGCTTTAGCGCGCCAGAGAACGCGGATCGGCCAGTTGCCTCAGTACCCGTAGTGTCATGGACCCGTTGCCTGAAACTCGCAGCCTGCCAGGTTGTCGGCAGCGTAGTCTAGTTCAGGCAATCGATTTTTTCGGGTGCGTGTAAGTAGCTCTCTGCTACCGGGTAGTTGCGGAAGCGGACTGAGTAGTATTGCTCAAACCATTCGCTGATGTCGGTCTCAATCTCAGTGTCATACTCAGGCGAGATGTGCAGGGTTTTGCCGATAAGATCTTCGCGAATGTCGCCTTCTTCCACGATGACCACGCCGGATTTGATCACATAGCGTGGTAACTCAAACATCGTCTCTTTGTTTTCGTGAGGCGTGTAGATTGTGATATCCGCGTCGGCACCTGGTCCCAAGTGCCCTTTGTTGCGCAATCCAAGCATTTTTGCTGGGGCGGCACGGGTGATGATGGCAATTTCATTCAAGGTGTATTCGCGGTCAATGTCTGCCAGCGAGCATCGTTGTTGCATCATCGGATGAACCGTCTTGAACA
>NZVR01000096.1 GCA_002701545.1 Blastopirellula sp.
GGTGCGGTTGTGCCCGAAACTGCTGACCGCAGAGACAGGTAACCAAGATGGTCTCTTCAAGAGGTGCTGGTGCTGGTGCTGGTGCAGAAACCGTGATTGGCGAACCACAATTAGGACAGGAGACCCGTTTCCCGGCCAGATGAGGCGGGGCCATGAAACGACCTCCACATTGGCAGGCAACTTGAATGCTCATTCTGCACTCCTTTTATCACAGCGTCGAACCAAAAAACAATTGGCAACTTTCCTGGTATGGTTTTGGTCGTCAGTGACTTGACGCGAATTCGATGTGGGAAGTAAGCGGTACCGTTCCGACTTGCCATGCAACGCTCCCGTGACTACAGGAAGCTAATTGACCGGACATCGACAAGTCTCCCTGATCAGGGGGGGGTGGTGCAATCCTGAATTACTAATAAATGCGGGAAATCGGTTGGTCGAGCGGCGTCTGTTGATCTGGGCGAGGGGTGGCCTGCATTCATCAGGAGCCCCTTGCTGAAGGCGTTGGGGTCTCGGGTGAGACGCAAGCCCCGCCGCAACGAGGTTGGTGACAAGATTGGCGAGAGATTGCAGCCGCATTATGATAAACCTTATGGTGTAAGCGGACCCATCGGTTGCAGCCCGGGTTCATGCACATTCCCGGGGGTGGCGCGTGGGGTTGACCTGCAATGCGTGGCAGGTGATGACAACGGGAAACAGATTGTGAGCGAGCAGATATGACACGGATACGTTGGGGCATGGGTGTNGGGGGCAGTGTGCTTGTCTGGTGTTTGGTCTCGTTGCCAGTGGTTGCACAAACCGCCAGCGACAGTGTGGGTGCGACCGGATCTACGCTGGATCCGATCGCAATGTCAGCGCAAGCCACGAGCGCCCTGAACAGTTATTGTGTGAAGTGCCATGGGCCTGACAAGCAAGAGGGCGAGGTGCGAGTCGACTCGCTGGAGGCGATGGACGCAGTCGATCGTCAAGCGTTGTTCCGCAAGATGCACAAGCTCATTCAGCTGGCCGAAATGCCTCCGGAGGATGCAAAGCAGCCGCAACCTCCCGAACGCACGATCTTACTCGAATGGCTGAATCGGCAGACAACCGGTGATGCGGCAAAAGCATTGGCCGAAAAGCTGCGGCGATTTGAGTATGGAAATGTCGTGGATCACCAGCAGTTGTTTTCGGGTGCCCACGGCAACGCAGTGGCGTCCACTCCGGATCGACGTTGGTTGATCAGCGAGTTCATCTTTAACGAGAAGGTCAACCGCTTACTCGATTATCAGCCCACCCGAACCATCTATGGTTCGGCGCAACAGGTACAAGGAGACAGCGGCATTCATTGGAGTCCCAAGACAGAACGGGGTAACAAGTTTCGCCGGACCATTACGAACCCGTATCTGCTGCCGCAGAAAGTTGGCGTGCGATATAGNGGTCACAAACGNATGACGACCGGCCACCTGTTGACGATGGTGGGAAACGCCAAGCGAATCGCCAGTCACATGTCCTCAGAAGCGACGATGAAGGCGAACTACCCGGCGATGTATGCACTGATGCAAGCTGAGCTGAGTCACCGCGAGACGCTACGCTCCCGTGAGCAGTTCCTGAGAACCTTTTCCTTCATGGATCGTTTGCTGGGAACGATTTATGGCGATGAGCACCAACAGCTTCTTCCGCNACTGGTGCGTAAGGAGATCCCGTATCCGGGACCGCCCAAACATTCGACCAACGGAATTCAAAAGCGGCACGAAAATCTGGAATTCTTGGGTCGATTCGACAAGGAGGATATCGGGGCCATTCTGCAAGGCATTGCGACGTACAAACGCACCGCATATGAGGTCAAGGAGGTGGCCGCCGAGGCACAGCGTGACAAAAAGGGGAATCCGGTGTGGGCCCCGTATCGCGACGTCGATCGCGACGAATTCGAACACATGCTCCTGCAATGCGAACGTGATTGGTACATCGCAGGGGTGACAGACTACCGGATTCGAAATCGCATTGTCACGATGAAGCTATTCTATGACACGTGGGACATGAACCGGCTGTATGCGCATATCAAAAACGGGAATTTCGCGGCTCCTGAATACAAGCCACTCACGGCCGACGAGATGGCGATCGTTTCTCGGGCGATCAAGAAGCATCGCCAGCAGGGAGATCGTTACAGCCAAATCATTGACAAATGCCTGGCCGACTGGACCACATCGTTCGCAGCGCAACGGGCGGCGGCAGGAGCGGGCGGTGCTGCGGGTATTGAGCAACTCATTGCTGAGTTGTACACACAGATTTTCGAACGGCAACCAACCGCTTTGGAGATGTCCGATCATGTCGAGCAATTCCGAATCTACACCGCAAAACTCGATCAGCAACAAGCGATCGGCAAACTCATCGAATCGCTGGTGTTGAGCACNGAGTTTGGCTATCGCACCGAGTTTGGCGAGGGGCAGGCGGACGCNCACGGGCGACGGCTGATGTCACCCCGCGATGCGAGTTATGCGTTGGCGTATGCGTTGACGGATGCCAGCCCGGATGAGGAACTGGTTCAAGCCGCGAAGGAGGGCCGCCTGAAGTCACGGGATGACTACGAACGTGAGGTAAGGCGGATGCTGAATCGACGAGACCAGTGGTACATCATTGACGAAAGCGTCCAGGCGGCAAATATCAACGCCAGTGCTACAAACCAACCGATCCGGAAGTTGCGTTTCTTTCGCGAGTTCTTTGGATACCCCAAAGCACAAGAGGTCTTCAAAGACGACGCCCGTTTCGGTGCGGGGCGGCATGAACAGGCGGTCAGCCGGTTGATCGATGAAGCGGACATGTTGGTAGAGCACATCCTGGAACGCGACCAGCACGTCTTTGAAGAGTTGCTCACGACAGACAAATTTTACATCTATCACTCGGGCGACAACGACGCCATGCAAGCGGGCTCCGTGCAGTTGAGGCAAGTGTACGAGCACTTCAAGGACTTGGAATGGCAGACGTGGGAGCCGGACGACGTGGGCCCGCATAAAGAATTCATGCTGACGATTTGGGAATTCCGGAAAACCCGGGGTGGAGACAACAAGGCCCTGTTAAACACCCTGAAACGGATGATGCCGGCATTGGAAAACCACTTTGGCCAGGGACAGGCGAACGGGATGCCGTATATGAAGATGGCCATGGGATTCTGGCATGGGGGTAACGTCGTAGGCCGTACCGGGCAGCAAATGCGCGGCGAACAAGTCACCACCTACTGGAATCTCGACTGGAGAACCTGGGATTACCCAACGCAACAACCGGCAAGCATTCCCCATCGCAAAGGTATCTTGACCCATCCCGCGTGGCTGATCGCCCACTCGCAGAATCTGGAAACCGATCCGATTCACCGCGGCAAATGGATTCGTGAAAAGTTATTAGCGGGAACCATCCCCGACGTTCCCATCACGGTGGATGCAGTCATTCCGCCTGACCACCACAAAACCTTACGGCAACGGATGGAAGCACGGACGGGAGCAGATTACTGTTGGCGTTGTCATCAAAAGATGGATCCACTCGGGTTTCCATTTGAGCTGTACGACGACTTCGGACGATATCGAACCGAAGAGAATCTGGAACATCCCGACAACCTCATCAAAGAGGCAAAACGGGGTGAAACCAACGCGTTTGGCGCATCACTTCCCGTTTACAAGACGTTACCGGTCGATGCACGGGGCGTGCTGCAAGGCACCGGCGACCCGAAGTTGGATGGGGAAGTGGACGACGCCTTCGATTTGATTGACCGATTAGCCAAAGCGGACAAAGTGCGACAATCGATTATCCGACACGCCTTTCGCTATTTCCTGGGACGCAATGAGACGCTTGCCGATGCCCGCACATTGATGGACGCCGATCAAGCGTACCTTGACAGCAATGGCAGCTTTGACGAGGTGATCGTGTCCCTGCTATGCTCCGATTCTTTCATTTACCGTAAACGCAACCACCAGGACTGATCGATGTTGTACAGCCGCCGGGAACTGTTGAAGACGACCGCACTGGGAACCGCCAGCCTCGCAGTGACACCCTCGTTCAATCACCTGTTGGGCGGAACGCAGGATGCTCCCCAGGGTGTGCCGCATCGGTTCATTTTCATTCGCAAATCGAACGGCAACCTGACGACTCAATTCGGGTTGCCCTCGTTTTCCAGTGCCGAGCTGAAGCAGCACAAGGAAAAGCAGGCGTTTGAGGTCGATCTGGCCAAGCATGAACTGCCAGAATGGCTGCGGGGATTGGACGACCACAAGGAGAACATGACGATCCTGCACGGGATTTCCATGTCGGTTAGCGGGGGTGGCCACTACTCCTATTCTGGTTGCATGGGCGCTTACAAAGCCGGACGGGATATTCTGAATAACATCAAGTGGGCCACCATAGATTTTGAGCTGGCGAAACTCTTTCCTTCGCCCTTCGGTCACGTCGAAATGTCGCTGGCAGTACCACATGGCCGCGATCATCGCACGGGAATTGTATCGGGTTATTCCGCGCCGGCCGCCAAACAACGCAACTACTGTTACGCGGACCCCATGACCGCTTATCAAGAGCTGTTTAAGTCGGTGACCAATACAAACGAAGCCGATACCGATAAAGCCCTGCTCGACTACTTGCACGAGCAAGAGCGTCGGCGATTGACCGGGCTGGATGGGGACGAAAGGCTAAAAATCAGCGACCAAGTAGATTCGCTACAGTCGATTCGTGACCGCAATGCGAAAGTTGCATCGTTGGGAGCCAAGATCAAGAAACATCTTCCCGCGATCGATCCGGTGCACGCAGAGGGCGGCGAAAATGCCACGCTACCGGAAAAACAGGACGCGTTCACCGATGTCATCGTTGGCGCGTTGGCGTCTGGCTTGACCAACGTCGTTACTTACACGATCGACGATCTGGGGACGGACATCACGTCGCTGCCTGAGAATAAACAGAAGACAAGTATCCATCAGGTCGGTCACGGCGGACAGATCTCCGGCGCAGCAGCCATGCGGGACGCCATCAAGACACATCACATGAGGCAAGTGCAGACATTCGTGTCGAAACTGAAAGCGATACCCGAAGGGAACGGGACGATGTTCGATAACACGACCATCATTTACATGCCTGAAACGGGTGCCGGGCATCACAGCCCCGACACGGAAGCGCCCATGGTTCTGCTCACGGGTAAGAACTCGAAAATAGACGTTGCCGGTCGTTACATTCGGTTGCCGTTCCATGGCACGAACGGCCACAAGACCTTGAGTAACTGGTACACCACGCTGTTAAACGCGTACGGTAATCCGATCGAGCATTACGGTGACTTGGATCTGACGATGCAACGCAATCGACTACCTCAGAAAGGTGCGATTGCACAGTTTTTGGGCTAGGGAACCTTGCGCGGCGTCCCGTTTGGCGATTGACACCTCGCACAACGCGTGGGTGCTAAAAGCTTTTTTTGATCAGACGTACGCCGAAGATCGTGGCGGCGATGGCGAAGGCCAAGGGGAAGATCAAGGGGAAGGCAAAAAACGGGGTCGTGAAGTCAAGCGGGCCAGAAAAAAAGACAAATTTGCCGAGGTAGAACACCGCTACGTAGTGCGGTACGGCGAGTATCAGGGATGCAATGCCGAGAAGGCGACGTTTTCCTGGTGTCACGTTGATAGTGCTTTCTGAGGATAACGCGGCGTGGATTGCCGAGCACTCGCACCGAAGCGGGCCGCCGGGCTATCGTTGGCTCAGTGGGTAAACGCTAATCGCGAGAGCCTGGTACTAACTCCAATGTGATCCGTTTGCCTTTACGCTCGACGACCATCTTGACCTTCTTACCGATCTTCAGGGCTTCGATAGCGTAGGTGTAATCGTAGATATTCTCGATCTTCTTACCGGCTAGTTCGACGATGATATCACCGGCGCGAGCACCCGCTTTGTCTGCTGGCCCGCCTTTCGCGGCGCCCCCCAACTTGACACCTTTGACGTCTTCGGCATAGTCCGGGATCGTGCCGAGGTAGGCTCGGAGTCGGGCTTTGGTACCTTTGTTCTCGGGCGCCTTTTGCGCGATGTAGTCGGGTGCGTCGTCTCGGAGCGTCAGCGAACGGGTGATGAGCCCCATCAGCTTGGCGACCTTGGCGGTGCCCTCATAATTCAGGGTGTCAGGTGTGTCCCGGGGAGTGTGATAGTCAGCGTGGGATCCGGTGAAAGCGGAGAGGATCGGAACGCCTTGCATATAGAACGAGCTGGCGTCGGTCGGCAGGTAGCTGTCATCCTGCAGGGTGATAGCAAGGCCCACAGGCGCGTTGCGACGTTCGATTTCGCTTTTCCAAATACTAGACGAGCCGATGCCCTGAAGCACCAGGTTTTTGTCGAGCCGTCCCACCATATCCATATTGATGCAGGCTGCGATGGCGGGATAAATGCCGTGCTGATGCGCGTGGGCCCCGTGACCATGGGGATCGTGCGCAGCTGGTTTTTTGGAATTCGGGCGCAATTTGTGTGGGGAGGCAGACGCGGTTGGCTTGGCAGGAGACGGCGGCTTGGCCGGTGGAAGGGGCTTGGGCTTGGCCCCGACGCCTGCCGCATGCCCATGCCCATGACCGTGTCCATGGGCAGGCATCCCAAAGGTTTTGACGAAATGATTCGAGCCAATCAGTCCAAGTTCTTCTCCGGACCACGCTGCGAACAGCAGGTCGCGTTTTTGCTGCAGTTTGCCTTGGCGTTTCAGATCCGCCAGATACTCGGCGACTTCCAGCATGGCGGCAACGCCGGAGGCATTGTCATCGGCGCCATAGTGAATTGCGCTGCGTTCGTCGTCGCGCGCCAGCGACGAACCGCTTGCTCCGCGGCCCAGGTGATCGACGTGCGCGCCGACAATGACCGCTTGAGCGGCAGGATGTTTTTCATTGGCGGGGAGGCGACCGATGACATTACGGCCGGTCTTTTTGATCTGCTGAACATCGATCGCGGCGGTCAGTTTGACGCCCTTGATGGGGAAGCCCATGGCCATTTCGCCGGTGTCGAGTTTCGCTTGCAGGTCGGCCAACGATTTTTTATTGGTTGCCAGCCAGGCATCGACCACGGCATCGGTGACGCTGACGACCGGGATACTGGCGCCGGAGAGTGCTCCGTCGGACTGGAGAGGGATCAGCTGTCGTTTTGCCTTCGAGCGCGGGCCACTGACGACGATCAAGCCGCGGGCTCCACGATCCCGGGCGAGCATGGTTTTAAATCGCAACTGGGACGGTCGGGAGAGATGCTGTCGACGTTTGGCTGAGATATCCTCTGGCATAAAGCGGAACACGACGACCCATTTATCTTTGACATCCAGATGCACGTACGAGTCATATTCGGGTTGGTCGCCCGACGCCGGGACGACGATTCCATAGCCGCCGAAGACGACCTCAGAGGGTGCCACTTTGCCGTTCTTGGAGAACGAGACGGGCCGCCAGTCCTCGTTCACCTGGTATTTGCGATTGCCAGCGGCCAGCTGGTTGGCTTTGCCAAGATCGACGCCCGAGGTGAACGTGAATTCTTGAAACCATCCGCCGTCGTCGCCAGCGGGTTCGAGTCCGAGACTGTCCATGTAGGCAGCAACGTACGCCGTGGCGAGCTGCTCGCCTCGAGTACCGGTCAGTCGCCCGGCGAGTTCATCACGGCAGAGATAGGCCACGTGGCGCATCACGTCTTGAGGGAGGAACTGCGCACTGGCGGCTTTTTTCGATGCGGCCGCCTGTTCGCGGACCGATGCGGAATCTTGTGGGTTGAGTGCGATGGAGGGAGACTGAGAATCGATGCCGAGTAATTTTCGAGCGGCTTCATGGTCCCAGTCGGCGATGAAAATTTGCGACTGTTTGGCGGCGGTCCGGTTGCTGGTCCAAGCCAGTTGTTTCCCATCCGGGGTAAACACGGGAAGGCCGTCGAAACCCTTGGTGTGGGTGACCCGCACGGGCGCGGAACGCCCTTGAGTGTCGACCAAGTAGAGTTCGAAGTTGGCAAACCCGTGTTTGTTGGTCGTGAAGATCAGATACTCACCCGATGGATGGTAATAGGGCGCCCACGACATCGCCCCGAATCGCGTGATCTGACGTTTGTCACTGCCGTCGATATTCATGGTCCAGACTTCTGCAATGGCTCCGTTCGGAGTGAAGCGGCGCCAGCAAATACGTTTGCCGTCGGGAGAAAAGAACGGGCCACCATCGTAGCCGGGGGCCTTGGTGAGCCGGGTGACGTGCGAGCCATCGGCATGCATGATGTAAATGTCATTCATGTAAGCCGGATCGATATCAAAATTCTTCTGCTCCTCTGGTGTGAGTTTGCGTTGGTAGGCTTCGCGGTTGGAGGTGAAGGCAATCAATTTCCCATCGGGTGACCAGGACGCTTCGGCGTCGTATCCCGGGACGTCGGTCAAGCGGGTGTATTTTTTGGTCGGACGGTCGTAGCGATACAGTTCGTAGGTGGCGTCGTAGTCCCACGCATAGCGACGCTCCTTTCCCGATTCGCGCATGGCAATTTCATCAGCCTGTTTCTTTTTTGCCTGCTTGTCATCCTGCGTGGATGCGAACAGCACCTGTTTGCCGTCGGGGTGAATCCAGGCGCACGTGGTCTTACCGAAACCGGGAGAAACTCGTTCGATATCGCCGTTTTCGAGGTCCATGACGTAGATCTGATAGAACGGATTTCCAGCTTCGCGCTCGCTCTGAAAGACAATCTGTGACCCGTCAGCGCTGAAGTAGCCTTCCCCGCTGCGTTTTCCGTCGAACGTGAGTTGACGCGTTCCGGTCAAAAAAGTGGCTTCACGAGCCGCAGCCGCAGCCGGATCACTTTCGATGATGTCTTTGTCTTGTGCCACAAGTGTGGCCGTCAGGCAGGTCAGTAACGCCACCAGGCCGGAGCAGGAGTACGACAGTCGTTTGGCTTGCATCAATGAGCCTCGTGTAGGAAGCGACGGGGGCGGGCTAGGACGGGGGAATGGGGTTGGAAAGCAGGGTGACGATGAGGTGCTCAAACACCAAAACGCACCCGACGAATCTCTAGCTAGTATAGCGTCTGTTGCGAAACGGAACATCTCGCTGTAACTGATTGCTGGGCCGCGCGTGCCTACGTGGTCCGTTCCAGCGGAATACTGAGGACGCGTGTTCGCGCTCGAGCGGTGAGGATGATGCGCCGCCGCACGGACACTTGGGACTGACGGAAAAGCTAGCGTGAGTTCACGGAGTCACGCTGACTGCATCGGAGGGACGGGCGTGCCGTTCGAAGAAATCCCACATCACATCGTTGGCATTCAGGTTGGCGGTGGTTTTCCCCAAGATGCGCAGGGAGGAGGGGGCACCCGGCCAGGTATGCCCACCGCCCTCGATGGTGTACAGCACGACCTCCGTATTTTGCCGTCCCGCAGTGTAACGCTCGCAATGCACCTGTGTGCCGTCTGAAACCGGGCAGGGCAGCGACTCAGTGGTGGGCTCTGCAACGCAACCGTTGGCGTGGACCCATTGCTCGATCGAGTGCGGGACGGAAAAGAAGTTGGTCTTGCTGATACTGCGTCTTCCTCGTCCGCCTTCAAAGGGGGCGTATGCATCGACTGTGCCGTGGAAGTGGCAGACGGAGACGGGTTGTGAGGGGGTACAGGTCGCGGAACCCATCGGGCCCGCGACCGGTGCAATGGCGGAAACCCGGTCCGCCAGATGCGAGGCGAGTTCGTAGCACATGACGGCCCCGTTACTCATCCCGGTAGCAAACACCTGTCCCGGGGCGATCCGCAGCTGTTGCTCGAGCCGGTCCAACAGGCTGGCGATGAAGCCGATATCGTCGACGCGCTGCTGTTTGGCATAGCCACAGCAGTTTCCGGCATGAAAGGAACGGGCGGCCGGCGTGCGCCCCGTCCCGTTGGGATAGACGACAACAAAGCCTTCGCGATCTGCTTTTCCGTTGAGCTGAGAAAACTCGCTCATCATGGCGGCGTTGGTCCCACTGCCGTGAAAGGCAAGGACGAGCGGCCAACGGTGGTCATTTGTGGGGGCGCCGTCTGGTACGTGGACGAGGTAGCTGCGAACGCGTCCGTCGAACGTCAACTCACACCAGTGGTCTCCGGTGGACAGAATGTTGGCGTCCGTATTCACCGTTGGCGGCCTTTGGCGCTGAGAAGTGAACGTCGAGCGATGGGGGGCAGCAGCATGCCGCGAGAGCTCGGTGGCGTGGCCGATGGCCTAATCAGTCAGACGACTTCTTTTTGGTGTCGGCGGATTTGCTGCTACTGGATGATTTTGAATCTTTCGATTTGGATTCGGATTTCTTTTCTGCCGCCTTTTTGTCGGCCTCCGCTCCCTTTTTGTAGGATTCGCTGCGGTAGTCCGTCTGGTAGAAGCCACTCCCTTTAAAAACGACGGCAGCGCCGGCTCCGATCAGTCGGCGCAGTTTGAGCTTACCGCACTTCGGGCATTTTTTCTTATGGCCCTCGGTCATGCTCTGGAAAATCTCCAGCGTGTGGCCACAAGCATCGCATTCATAGTCGTAGGTTGGCATCGTTTTCTTCTCGAATCACGGATGTCAGCTGTTGTCGGTGGGCGTGCTCTCAGCCACTGGCGGAGGCCCGGTGGACACGATCACTTGGGCGGGGCGAACGACCCGATCGTGTAGAATGTAGCCTTCGACGGCGACCAAACTTACCGTACCCGCAGGATATTCGGTGCTCGGCTGCTGGGCAACCGCTTCATGCAGGTTCGGGTCAAAGTCAACTCCCAATGCGGGAATGGCGGTGCAATGATGCTGTTCGAGCACACTCGCCAGTTGCTGAGCGACCATCCGCACGCCATCCAACAAGCTATTGCCGCTGCCCTCTTGCTCGGCAGCCTGCATGGCGCGTTGCAAGTTATCGACGACGCCGAGCAGTGATTTCAGCATCGGCATGGCCGCATATTTCCGCTCGTCGACCATTTCACGTTGAGCGCGTTTACGATAGTTCTCCAACTCCGCCTGCGTCCGCAATACGCGTGCTTCTGCATCTTGGACTTGCAGTTGCAATTGCTCGACTTCGGAAAGCTCGCTGGGCGATTCGGCGGGTGCAGATTCCGCAGTTTCCGCGGCGTCTTCGCCTGCTAACACCTCGTCGACGGCCTGTTCCCGTCGGTCGTCGCCCACGGGGTCATTCGTAGGTTGCTCTGCCATAGTTCATATCCGTTCTGTCGGTCGACCGTCGACTCAGGGTAGGTTCACTCGTGTTCGCTGCCGGCGAAATAGTCACCAATCTTTTCGAGAAACGATTTGCGGTGTGGCGTGACATCGGTTTCTTCAAGTTCAGCGAGTTCTCGCAGCAGTTCTTCTTGTTGTTTGGAAAGTCGTCGAGGGACTTCGATAAAGGTTTTCACCGCCATATCGCCGACATGCGGTCCGCCGTGCGGATCTGGGAGACCGGCCCCCGAGACCCGAAAGATCTTCCCCGTTTCCGTTCCGGGCGGGATGGTCAACATGGTTGGGCCATCGAGCGTCGGGACTTCGATAATGGCGCCGAGGGCGGCTTGCGTGTAGGTGATGGGCAGCTCCAGTATCAGGTGTTGCCCTTCGCGATGGAACAGCTTGTGGTCCCGGACGGACACAAAGCAATAGACGTCGCCAGGAGGACCACCTTCCGGGCTGGGTTCACCTTGGCCGCTGACTCGAACCCGCATCCCATCGTCGATGCCTGCCGGAATGACGACCGATTGGCTGACGCGGGTGGCCACGAACCCGTTGCCACGGCAATCACTGCAAGGGACTGAGATGACCGATCCGGTACCTCCACACGGTTGGCAACTCGTCTGGACACGGACAAAACCCATGGACTGCACGACCTGGCCATGCCCACCACACCGCCGACACGTCTCCCGCGCTGAGCCGGGTGCGCTGCCGGAGCCATCGCAGGTCTCGCATTTGCTGCTGCGTTGGAACGTGACGGTTTTCGACACTCCTTTGGCGGCTTCTTCGAGGGTCAGGGTGACATCCGCTCGAATATCGCCACCACGTCGTTGGCGACGGCGTCCGCCGCCGCGTCCTCCGAACAAGCTGTCAAAAACGCCTCCGCCGAAAATGTCGCCGAAGGCTTCAAAAATATCCTCGACGTCGCGGTACTGTCCGGCGCCGCCGTCAACGCCCGCGTGGCCAAATTGGTCATAGCGGGACCGTTTGTCGGCGTCACTCAGTACCTCGTATGCCTCAGCGGCCTCTTTGAATTTTGCGATGCCGTCAGGGTCATCCTGAGTGCGATCGGGATGATACTTGATGGCAAGTTTGCGATATGCGGTCGCAATCTCACTTCCGTCAGCGTTCTTGCTAACGCTCAGTACCTCGTAATAATCCCGTTTTGTCGCCATTGGACTGATGGCCATTCGCTACTGTGGGTGGGGTTCGCTTCACGTCGGTCCGCGGGCAAAACCTGGCGTTACCGTTTCGGTGCACGAGGTGCGACTGCGGTGATCACATCGCTTCGGCAGCAAGGTCTTGCCAAAAGGTGACTACCTACGACAAACCGCGACAGGCTTTCGCGTGCCGCGGTTTGCTTGCATCTTGTCGGATCACTAGCGGACGCTACCTTCGACCGCCTGCTTTTCCTTATCCTCTTTATCAAAGTTGGTGACCAATGCCTCGGTGGTCAACAGCAGGGCAGCAATGCTCGCAGCGTTGCCGAGTGCGGTGCGGACCACTTTGACGGGATCAATCACACCCGCTTTGAACATGTCACAGTATTCACCCGAGTTGGCGTTGTAGCCAGTGTTCTTGGGCTTGTCAGCGACCTCGTCGGCGACTACCGATCCGTCGATTCCACCATTGTCGGCGATCTGTCGCATGGGAGCATCGAGTGCGTTGAGGACGATGTCGACCCCAATTTTCTCGTCGCCTTTGGCGGACGAACGGCTGCCGGCAACCGCTTCCTTCACGCGAAGCAGAGCCACACCACCACCGGGAAGAATACCTTCCTCGACCGCGGCACGCGTGGCGTGCAGTGCGTCTTCGACGCGGGCTTTCTTTTGCTTCATGTCAGCTTCGGTTTCAGCACCGACGGAAATTACCGCGACACCACCCGCCAGTTTGGCGAGCCGCTCTTGGAATTTTTCTTTGTCGTACTCGCTGTCCGTCTGATCAATCTGAGCTTTGATCTGCGACACTCGCTTGTCAATGTCAGCACGCGAGCCAGCACCTTCGACAATGGTGGTGCTGCCTTTGTCGACACTGATCTTCTTGGCGCGACCCAAATGAGCGAGTTCCAGGTTTTCCATGTTGATGCCAAGCTCTTCGCTCAGCATGGTTCCGCCGGTCAACGTTGCAATATCACCCAGCATGGCTTTGCGACGATCGCCGAACCCGGGCGCTTTCACAGCACACACGTTGAGAGTGCCACGCAGCTTGTTGACCACCAGCAGTGTCAACGCTTCGGCGTCGACGTCTTCGGCAATGATCAACAGCGGTTTGCCACTTTGTCCGGCCTTTTCCAGGATCGGAACAAGATCACGCAAATTGCTGATCTTCTTTTCGTGGATCAAGATGTAGGCGTCTTCGAGGACACAGTCCATGTCGCCAGGGTTGTTAATGAAGTAAGGCGAAATGTAGCCTTTGTCAAACTGCATGCCGTCGACGTACTCGACTTCGGTCTCGCTCTTCTTGCCTTCTTCGACGGTGATTACGCCGTCGCGTCCAACACTTTCCAGAGCATCTGCGAGCAGTTGGCCAATGGTGTCATCGTTGTTAGCACTGATGGCGCCGACTTGCGCCACTTCATCCTTCTTGCTGACGGGCTTGGCCATTTCCAGCAGTTGGGCCTCGGCAGCATCGACGGCTTTGTCGATACCACGTCGGATGGCGGTCGGGTTACTGCCAGCGACGATATTTCGCAGACCTTCTTTGAAAATCGCTCGGGCCAGGACGGTTGCGGTCGTTGTCCCATCGCCAGCGAGATCCGAAGTCTTCTGAGCCACTTCAACCACGAGTTTCGCACCCATGTTCTCGAAGCGGTCTTCCAATTCGATCTCTTTCGCAACGGTGACGCCGTCTTTGGTCACGGTGGGTCCGCCAAACGACTTGTCGATGATGACGTTGCGTCCGGTGGGGCCCATGGTCACGGCAACCGCGTCGGCCAATTTCTCGACACCTTGCAGCATTTTCGCGCGGGCGTGATCTTCAAACAGCAGTTGTTTTGCCACGATCTTTCTCCTCTGGGAGTATAGGCAAGCACGTGGGCGGTTCACGCAGCACGTGCTTTGTATTTGGGTTAGTCGAGAACCTTAGCCAAGATGTCACCTTCGCGGAGGATCTTGACTTCTTCGCCGTTGACTTCAATGTCGGCTCCGCCGTATTTGCCGTAAAT